>CAYPYJ010000244.1:0-1514 GCA_964414945.1 uncultured Occallatibacter sp. | reverse complement strand
CTGCGGCACGCACTAGGCGCTTGGCCGAACGGAAGGTAAACCACCGGATATGCGTCCGGTCCATCACACCCGTGTCCGCATACTCGAACCGCCCGAACAAAAAACTTGCCCGGTTCGTCCAGACCAGCGCGTTGGGCACCGAGATCACCACCCGGCCGCCGCTCCTCACGAATCCAAGGTATTCGCGCAGCACCGAGAAGGGATCGTAGACATGCTCGAGCACGTCCGAAAAAATCAGGTAGTCGAACTTTCGCTCGCCGAGCGCCGTCCGCACGGCGGGATAGTCGTGCAGGTTGAGCCGCAACACGCAGTCGAGGCGGCGTGCCGCCCGGCCCGCCGCCTCCTCGTTTTCCTCGAGGCCCCAGACCTCATAACCCTTTTGCCTGACCGCCTCGGCCATCGCCCCTGAGCCGCAGCCGACATCGAGCACCGTAGGACGCACCGCCGCCCGATTCGCGGGAATCTGCCGCACCACGCCCTCGTTGATTTCCTCGAGGTACTCGTACCGCTTCTCGTGCAGGTGAATCATAGTTTGACCGGCCGGCCGTTGATGCGACCCGCAATCTCCATGGCCCGGGCCACGGCGCCGTCGACGTTGATGTACTCGAAGAACGAGAATCGCCCCACGAGGTGGATGCCCTGCCGCGGAAACCAGTCGCGGATGATCCGGACGTTCTTCTCGTAGGCGGAGTCATACACCACGTAGGAGTACCTCGACCGCCTGACGTCCGTCAGGACCACGTCCTCACGCTTGAGCAGGCCTCGTTTCTCGAGGCCGCCGATGGTGTGCTCGAGGATGTCCGAGTCGCTCATCCGCCACTCCGCACTGTTCGCCCGGCACGTGATCTCCGCCTGGATGCTGTGGTGTCCGGCCGGCGCGTTTTCCGCGGAGAAGGTCGCCGGGTAGCTGACGCGGTTCACAAGGAATTCCTCCTCCGGGAAATAGATCGCGGTCATCTTTTCCCGGTCCTCGCCGCGGACGCCGAGGGAAACGATGTACATCGGGTTGACGATCAGCTGGCGCACGGCCTCGCGCACCCGGGCCGGAATCGGGAACTTCGCAAGCTTGACGAGCTGATGGACCGGCATCGTGGACACAAGCTCGTCGAAGACCATGGGGGACTTGCCGTCGGTGATCTCCCACTTTCCGCCCGGCAGCTTCCGCACCGACTCGACCTCATAGTGAAAATGCACCGGCTTGGTTCCGCGGGCGAATCCCTCGGAGATGGCCTGGTATCCCCCGTTGCGGGGATAATGATAGAAGAGCTGGTGCAAATAGCCCTCGGTCTTTTGGCCCAGCGCCGAGCGCAGGATCGTTTCAGGCGGCGGGCGCGGAATCCGATCGGCCCAAAGCATGGAAAGGCGTTCGACGGGCAAATTCCAAACCTTGCGGTTGTACGGGAAAAGGTAGGCGTCGCAGATCCCCTTGCCGAAGACCGACAGGAGACATTGCTCAAGATTCTTCGGTTTCCGGTATTTTTCCTTGTAGGGATTGTTGAAGTACTGCCACGTGC
>CAYPYJ010000243.1:0-1520 GCA_964414945.1 uncultured Occallatibacter sp. | reverse complement strand
GAAGCCAGCTGAACACCGATCTCGTGGCGAGAGCGGCGTGGCTGGATCTGTACGGGCAGTTTCAGAAGTGGCGGAGACGGCAGAAGTAGGCCGGCTAATCCTGGCTCATGTTGCGGGCGCTTAGCGAGGTTTCCGGGGCGGTACAATCGATTGAAGCACGGGTAAAGGCTCTAGAAGCTCCGAAAAAGAAATAGGTTTTTCCGCCTGAGCTTGAGACATGACGCGAAATATTTCAGCAACCACTAGTTTATCCGCCTCCACCCGCCCATCCACTATTCCAGACGACCAAAGTACCGCCACCCCGGCATTAGCCATCGCGTCGGTAACTTGAGTGTCGGCCTCCTGGTCGGCGGCTGTGTATCCTGTTGGCATGTTCCTGGCCTCAATCTTCCGTTTTTCGGTTCACGTATTCTTCGTGTAGCTTTTCGCGCAAGGTCATAATCTCAAGCGCCGCTTCCTTGACCACCGATGCTACGTAAAAATGTGACTTCTCGGTAGTCGCCTGCTTGTGCAGATCAGACAGCTTGTCGATTATGTCCATGACCGGCCTTTATATTTGGTTTTGGGGGGTTCGAGATATTCCATCAGATCGCCCTTGACCTCAATCCGTGGCGCAGCGGCTGCTGCAAGCACCATAGCCACAAATGCGCAATTATCTGCCTGCGCCTTATTGCGGCATTTGCTTGGGATTAGCGCCCCACAAAACGGACAGGCTTTCATCATTCTGGCGTCTTTCTTACAAACGGATGTGGATTTCCATGACGGGCCTTATTTTGACTTTTCATCAGCGACGCCAGCGGCCAACTCGTACAGCATGGCCGTGGACCGATAGTGCGGCCTCAAAAGATTGGCCGCCTCCTTCAACTCGACGGCGCACTGAGCGAGAGCTGCGCGCTTAGATCGAATGTCATCCATTGCTCTTTCCACGAGCGTGTCGCCCCAGAGGCGGCTATCGTTGCGTAGTAGTTCGACAATATCGGTTTCCTGTTTCATGTCCGGCCTATTCTGCGTTAGCGGGAAATTCGGAAAACACGGCTTCCAACAGCTTGGGAAGCGACGAGGCAAACTTGCTGTAAAAACCGACCGGAGTATCGGGATACCACTGGATCGACCATACAGAATTTGTGTCCAGCGCCAGCTTTCGGTCTTCTGGACTGATCCAGTCGTCGCCTTCCTCGTATTGACCGTATTCGTCGGCGTATCGCTGCGCGTCGCAATAGTTGCAGGCGTGGTGGTCGTTGAAGCCGATATGGATCGACGAGAACTCACCCTTGAGCAACCCGCGCAGCTTTTGTTCCAGTTCCATCAGCTCAGCTTCCATGACGGGCCTTTTATGTGTTCTTGGTTGGAGCGGGAAGCAGGGGCACCATCTTGCCCTCTTTGTATGCCTGCCCGATCATAGATTTGGTGTGCTGGCCGACCGTAATTCCGTCCGGCATGACGACGTGGGCGAGGAACGCTTCCTCGAAAGTCTCGATCTTGCTGTCTACGCTTTCGAGCTTCGCCTTGATGCAGAGCAA
>CAYPYJ010000242.1:0-1545 GCA_964414945.1 uncultured Occallatibacter sp. | reverse complement strand
AGATCAAGCAGCGCCTTCGACAATGTTTGCCGCGATTCCGCCGAGGCTCCACCCGCAGTCGAATTGAGTTCATCCAGCAAGAGTTTATAGGTGAAAGGAGGGAAGATGCCGTCCGGAGAATTAAAGGCCGGTTGGATCTGTTCCAGCCAGGCTAATAAACGCCAGTACTCACCGCTCTCGTGCGCTTCCGTGACCCGGCGTGTGACTTCCTGCGCCAGCAATTCGTTCACGTCTTCGACCAGGTCTTCCTTCTCGAAGACGCGGTCGCGCTGGGAGTAAATGCGCTGGCGCTGGGCATTCAGCACATCATCGTATTCCAACGTGTGTTTGCGGATGTCAAAATTGGAGCCTTCCACGCGGGTCTGCGACTGTTCGATCATGTTGCTGACCAGGCGGGCCTGGAGCGGATAATCTTCGTCAATGCTGAACCGTTCCATCACGTTCTTGACCTGGTCGCCGCCGAACATACGCATCAGGTCATCTTCAAGGGACAGGAAAAAGCGGGATGAACCCGGGTCGCCCTGACGGGCTGCCCGGCCGCGCAACTGGTTATCGATGCGGCGGGCTTCATGACGCTCGGAACCGATAATATGCAGACCGCCGAGTTCGCGCACGCGCTCCATTTCCTCGAAAAAGTTCAGGAAGTATTTGGCTTCGGTCTCGTAGATGCCGTAAAGCGCCGGATCCACTTTTTGCAGTGCTTCCCTGCGTTCCTGCAAAGGCATATCATAGGGATCTTTGTAACCGGCTTTTCGCAGGACCCGGTTGACACCGCCCAGGATCTCTTCGGCCAGGTCGCCGCCCAGCTTGATATCAACACCACGGCCAGCCATATTGGTGGCAATGGTCACGGCGCCAAAAGCGCCGGCCCCGGCAATTATCATGGACTCTTCGGTATGTTTGCGGGCATTCAACACCTGATGCGGAACGCCTGCCTGCAATACCGTCTTCAGCCGGGCTTCGTCCGAACCACCCAGATTCAAAAATTCCAGCAAGCGGGCCAGGTTGTCCGCATCTTCAGGGTTAAGCGAGAGGCCCAAATCCTTGGCCAGCGGGCGCAGGTCTTCCGGGCGCAGTTGGTCAATCGGTTTATTAAGCGGCTGGAGTTCGGGTATTTTTCGCCCGTCTTCAAAGCGGTCGTTCTTTTCCAACCAGACGGCCCGGATGAGCAATACCTGCAATAAACGGCGGATGGGTTCGGCCCGCAGCCGGTTGGACAGGCGTTCCGATCCTTCCACTGAGGTGGTGCCGACCAGCATGGGCCGCCCCTGGACGTGGTTAAAGACGATCTCCCGCACAATGGCGCGCAGTTTAGCTTCGGCCGTCCGATAAATGACGTCCGGATAATCCTTGCGGCGCCACAGGTAAACCTGCTTTTGGGGATCGTCCGCACGCGTAAAAAACGAGTAATCAAAGCCGTCATCATCTTTGGCTTTTACTTCGACCAGAGCCGCATTATCCCCAAACGCCTGGTATTCCAGGTTGGTCGGGATGGGAAGGACAGGCAGCTTATAGATCTTGTCGAACTCTTCCGCTTCGGTCAGG
>CAYPYJ010000241.1:0-1545 GCA_964414945.1 uncultured Occallatibacter sp. | reverse complement strand
TTTCTCCTTGGAGCCATGATCGTCAAACTGGGCGACCAAGCCTTGGAAAATCTGGCTCCTGTCCCAAAAGTGTGATTGAAGTTGAAGTATCGTTCATGCAGCAACTTGCGCGCGAAGGGGCTGGCGTGAATCCCCGATTCATCTAATCCTTTGAGGGCTGTGGTCTACGCCCCAAGAGGAGAGGATCGAGGTGCTGATCGAAACGTTTCTGAGGAAGCAGTTGGGATTGAGGGCCCATACCGTGACGAAGGTGGAGGAGACCGAGAGATTCATGGTCGTCCACATTGACCGACTGGGGACTCGACTCTTGCGTTGTGGACTCTGCCGGCAGCGATGCCGCAAGGTGCACAGCATGCAAAAGCCGCGGGTGTGGCGTGATCTGTCGATGCGGAAGTTGCCACTTCAATTACGCTACCGGCCCCGGCGAGTGGAGTGTCCCCGGTGCGGTGTGCGGGTGGAGGACTTTCCCTGGGCGGAGCCGTGGGCGCGAGTGACCACGGCTCTATCCAATGGGGTAGCAAAGCTCGCCCGAGAATTGAGCTGGCAGGGAACGGCCCGTCAGTACGGCTTGAATTGGAAGAGTGTGGCAACGATCGTGAAACGGGCGGTGCAGTACGGGTTGGAACATCGCACGCGTCCGCCGGTGCATGTCATCGGCATAGATGAGGTGAGCCGACGCAAGGGCCAAGTCTATCTGACGGTGGTTTACGATCTGGAGCGGCGGGTTCTACTGTGGGTAGGCGACGACCGCACCGAGGAAGCCGTGAAACCGTTCTTCACCAAAGAAATGGGCGCACGGCGCTGCCATACCCTACAGGTCATCTGTATGGACATGTGGGCGGCCTACGCCAATCTGGTGAAGGAGCACGCGCCCCAGGCCCAGATCCTGTTCGACCGGTTCCACATCGTCAAGCATCTCAATGATGCCGTCGAAGAAGTCAGGCGCAGTGAAATGCGCCGCCTGAGCGCGAAAGAGAAGGTGCCCTTCAAGCGCAGCCGCTGGTTGCTGCTGAAGAATCCCTGGAATCTCAGCGACGACCAGAAAGAGCGCCTGTCTACGCTGGTGCGGTGGAACGCACCAATCGTCCGCGCCTATTACCTTAAAGAAGCCTTTCAGTTGTTCTGGGACTACCAGCAGCCCAAGCGGGCCAGCGATCATTTGGAGAAATGGATGCGCTCGGCCATGCGCTCCCGCCTGGAGCCCTTCAAGAAATTCGTGCGCATGTTGCGCGGGCATCTCGAAGGAATCCTGTCGTGGACCAAACACCGCGTCTCCAACGGCGCCGTGGAGGGAATGAACAACAAGATCAAATCCATCAGCCATCGCTCCTTCGGGTTCCGGACTGCTGAGAACTTCATCGCGGCGATCTATCACTGCTGCGCGAAATTGCCGCTGCCTCCCGAACGCTAACTAATCACACTTTTGGGATACGAACCCCTTTTTGCCCCTCGCAAATGGCCGCAATCGTAAATGCCTAACTTGCCTAACTTACCGCTGTTGTGGCAAGCTCGCGGGAGTAGAATGATGGAATGTCAGCGCCAGCA
>CAYPYJ010000240.1:0-1556 GCA_964414945.1 uncultured Occallatibacter sp. | reverse complement strand
CCGTTCGACTGCATCGAGTTCAACGAGGATTTCGCCGTCATCGACGTGCTCTACGATCTCGCGTTCCTGCTGATGGATCTCGAACACCGCGGTCTGCAGGGTCTCGCAAATGTGGTGCTCAACCGCACCTTCGACGTCGAGGGTGATGCCGAAGGACTCGCCTGCCTGCCGCTCTTCCTGTCGATGCGGGCCGCCGTGCGCGCCCACGTCGACGCGACGCAGGAGAAGTTCGAGGAAGCAGCCACATATCTCGATCTCGCGCTCGGTTTTCTGGAAGAGGCGAAACCGCACCTGTTTGCGGTCGGTGGCCTGTCGGGCAGCGGCAAGTCGAGCGTCGCGCAGCTTGCAGCCCCCCTTTTGGGCCGCGCACCGGGCGCGCTGGTCATCCGCAGCGATGCAACCCGCAAGCGGCTGGCCGGCGCCAGCCTCTACGACAAGCTGCCGTCAGAGGCCTATACCCCGGAAATGTCGGCCAGGGTCTATGCGCGGCTGATCGAAGACGCGCGCACCGCGCTTGCCGCCGGCCAGTCCGTGATCCTGGACGCGGTTCACGCGAAGCCCGAAGAGCGCGATGCGGCCAAGCACCTGGCAGCCGAAGCCGGCGTTCCATTCGATGGCTTTTGGCTCGATGTGGCGCTGGAGATACGGACAAAACGAATCGGCGGGCGGACCAAAGATGCCTCGGATGCCACCGCGGATGTGACCAAAGCCCAGGAAGATTACGATCTAGGTGCGCTTGATTGGCACGTCCTCGACGGCCGGAAAGATTTGCAATCTCTAATAAACGATGTGAGCCGGATCACTGGCGGCAGGCCTCCGCCTGGGGCAGACTAGGGTCGTTATGGCCGGTATCTCCATCTCTCAATCGCTGCAGACGACGCTGGGTTCGACCCAGCGCATCGCGCAGCAGCTTGCGGACAATCAGAAGCAGCTTTCGACCGGCAAGAAGACCAAGGGCGCCAATCCGGTCTCCGATTCGATCGCGAGCAGCCTACAGGCAGGCGCCAGCGACTTGCTGCTGCAGAAGCAATCGATCGACCAAACGCAGACCACGACGCAGATCCAGCTCAACGGCCTGAACGCCATCAGCGACACGCTCGACCAGATCAAGGCGGTCGCGACCGCGAGCCAGACGGCTTCGCAGCAGCAGCAGGCGGATCTGCAGAACCAGTTCGACAGCCTGTCGCAACAGCTCGACTCCTTCGCCAAGGATTCGGGGGTGAGCGGTGTGAACTCGGCCAGCCTCGGGTTCTCGATCAACAGAGTCGCCTCGGTCGATGCCGCCGCGCAGCAGGTGCAGGCGACCGCGGCCACTACCGGTGCGGACGCGGCCAGCAACGACATCCAGCAGCAGTTCGTCCAGGGGCTCGCCAACACGCTCAGTGCGGGTGCTGCCAAGCTGGTGAACTCGGACCTCACCGAACAGGCCGCTGCCGCCGTTTCCGGTTCCACCCGGCAAGCCCTCTCTGTGGCCGCCATCGGCATCGCCGCCAAGTCGGATCGCTCTATTCTCCAATTGTTCTAGTTTAGATCGCTCCAAAATTGTCGCCTTTTGC
>CAYPYJ010000239.1:0-1584 GCA_964414945.1 uncultured Occallatibacter sp. | reverse complement strand
CGATGCCCATCGAGTACCACTCGATCTCCAGCGGTCACTCAGAACGCGAGGTCGTCCCGTTCGCGCTGATCAACAACGGCCTGCGCTGGCATGTCCGCGCCTTCGACCGCAAGTCTCAAGAGTTCCGAGACTTCGTCATCACCCGAATCAGGTGGCCAGTGGTGCTCAAGGGGATGCCGGTCGCGCCCCACGAGGCCAGCGAACAGGACATCCAGTGGACTCGGATACTGGAATTGGATCTTGTCCCGCATCCAGATCAGCCACATCCAGAGATTTCCGAGATGGACTACAGCATGGAGCGCGGCGTTTTGAAGATGAAGCTGCGTGCTGCGATGGCCGGCTACATCCTGCGTAAGTGGAGCGTTGACTGCTCCCCGACCCACAAATTGAACGCCCCTGAGCACAGGCTTTGGCTCAGAAATCACTTGGCGCTGTATGGCGTCCGAAGCGCCGTACTGGCTCCCGGCTACGAAAGCCCGGAACCCGTCGAGCCTGAGCAAGATTGCGACTGATATGACTCGTCTACCAAACAACAAAGGAAGGCTCGACAAGGCACGTCCAGATCGCCTTGCTCAGACCTCCAACGTAATCGGAGGTCGGCGATGAGTGGTGGCTGGAAGACGATTTCGCAGTCTCAGTTTCCGTGGGAGGCCAACTCGGGCAATCCGCTTACAAAAAACAGGCCGAAACCATTGGCGCCTCAATTTGAACGGCAATCTGACAAAGTAGAACTAGTTTCTTCAAAATTCCGTTTGTCACACCAACAAACCATTTTCCTGAAGGCGAGAGTCTTCTGGTGCTCTACACAATACCCATTCAGTGTGTTACCGAGGAGTCCCCGCTATGAGCAACATCCCATTCGATCCATCCAAATTCACTGCACAGAAAGCCAAGCCGCTACCGGTTATTCTCTTACTTGATGTCAGCGGCAGCATGAGCGGAGAAAAAATCCGCAATCTGAATGATGCTGTTCGAGATATGCTGGAGGACTTTCGTGACACAGAAAACGGCGAAACCGAAATCCATGTCGCTGTTATCACTTTCGGTGCAGAGGTAACGCTGCACCAAGCTTTAGCTAGCGCCGGAGCCGTCCAGTGGCATGCCCTTTCTGCGACAGGAGGGACGCCGCTCGGCATTGCGCTTCAGATGGCTAAGGCGATGATCGAGGACAAGGATGTTGTACCGTCGCGTGCCTATCGTCCGGTGGTAGTGTTGGTCTCAGATGGCCAGCCAAACAGCGGCTGGGAGAGTCCGCTGAATCATTTCATCACCGATGGTCGCTCCGCAAAATGTGATCGCATGGCGATGGCCATCGGTGCAGATGCAGACGAAGCGGTACTTAGAAATTTTATTACAGGCACCCAAAACCCTCTTTTTTATGCTGAGAATGCCAAGCAATTACGGGATTGTTTCAAGTATTTAACTATGTCGGTGACTACCCGAGTAAAGACCCAGACGCAAAATGTCACTCCAGAAGTGAGTGCCATTGGCATAACCCCCCACACAATCGATGAGCGTGGCGAGAAACCAAAACCCGTGACGCAAAACTCTTCTAGGGAAGATGGAGGATATTGGTAGTGGCAC
>CAYPYJ010000238.1:0-1609 GCA_964414945.1 uncultured Occallatibacter sp. | reverse complement strand
CGGCTTTAGTGAGGCGAAAGTGCCTTGCGCTGGTAATTGAGATCGAATTTTTCCACTGCCGAGCCGGCGTCGCGGCCGCGAAAGTGCAGAGCGTCCGCCTTTGCAAAAACAGCAAATTGGAAAATGTTGTAGCTTCATAAACAGAATGATTGTTGGCTCCGGAATTGACCTTGTTGAGATTGCGCGCATCCAGCAATCCATGGATCGCTTTGGGCCACGCTTTCTCGACCGCGTGTACACTGCCGCCGAACAAGCCTATTGCGCTCGCAAGCGCAAGTCCGCAGAGAGCTTTGCCGCCCGCTTTGCCGCCAAAGAAGCCGGAGCCAAGGCCTTGGGAACTGGCATCAGCCATGGTGTAAATTGGCTGGAGATTGAGGTTGTGCGCGAACCCAGCGGCAGACCCACCCTCGTTTTTCATGGGCGCGCCGCCCAGTTTGCAGCCCGCCTGGGCGTTCGTCACACAGCGCTTTCCATCACCCACACAAGCGACCTGTCCATGGCCAGCGTGCTGCTGGAAGACGGACCTTAAAAATCAAAACCCCATTTAGCGCCGCCAGTTCTGCTATCCTCTAGGCGTTAACCTCCTCATTTTGAACCAGGGGATTGCCGTGCCAAGCCGTAAAGAGATTCAGTGGTCACAACTGAGAGTGGGAGCCTTGGTCCTGGCGGCCATGGCCGTTCTGGTCGGGCTGATTCTTCTTATGTCCGGGCAAAGCGGTGGGCTCTTCGCGCGCAAACTGGCGCTTCGCAGCTACTTTGAAAATGCATCCGGCCTCAAAGCTGGCGCGCCGGTTACGCTTGAAGGCGTCACCATCGGCAACGTGATTCATGTCCGCATCGTTCCCAATCGAAATCCTAGGCCGGTCGAAGTCACCATGCGCGTTGGCCACGAGTATCTCCGTGATCTGCACGTGGATTCCACCGCCTCCATCGCCCAGGCGGGAGTGCTCGGCGACAGCTACATTGATATCGACTCGACCCGCGCCGTGGGCCCAGCTCCGGCCAACAACGCCGAACTGAAAGCCTCCGGCTCACCCAGCATTTCAGACGTGGTCCGCAACAGCAATGAATCCATCCTGGAGATTACCAGTCTGCTGCACAAGCTGGATACCACGGTTGATACGGTCAACTCACGGCGCGGCACTGTGGGAACTTTGCTCAACGACCCTGAACTGGCCCGCAAGATCTCCCTCATCGCGAACGATCTAGAAGCCATCACCGGAGCCGTTGCCGGAGGCAAAGGATCGCTGGGCAAGCTGGTCAACGACGACACGCTCTACAACCGCGCCAATTCGGCCATCGACCGGCTCGACAAAATCACCATCGCCCTGGACGAGGGCAAGGGAAGCGCCGGCAAGCTGCTCAAAGACGACGCGCTCTATAACAACCTGAACGCCGCCGCCGCCAACGCCAATCAAATGGTTGCTCAGATCAACTCAGGCAAAGGCGCCCTCGGCGTCTTGGCCAAAGATCAGGCTTTTGCGGACAAGCTGAGCGACACTGTCAGCCGCCTGGACAGTATTCTAAAAGGCTTGGACGAAGGAAAAGGATCGCTGGGGCAACTGGTGCAGAACCGCTCCCTTTATGACCACGCCGACCAGACCCTCGA
>CAYPYJ010000237.1:0-1661 GCA_964414945.1 uncultured Occallatibacter sp. | reverse complement strand
CGACGGCCGGCTGATCAGCCTCGAAGTGAGCCCGTACAACGCGGAGATCGCGAGAGCGAATCTTCGGCGAGCGGGCCTGGATTCGATCGCCATGGTTCGAGTCGGCGCGGCGGTGGATTCGCTGGCCGCGCTGGCGGAAGAGGACGGCGAACCGTTCGACTTCGTCTTCATCGACGCCGACAAGGAGCACAACCCGGAGTACCTGGCCGGGGCTCTGCTGCTGTCCCGGCCCGGGACCGTGATCGTCGTGGACAACGTCGTGCGCCACGGCAAGGTCATCGACGCCGCGACCGCCGACCCCGACATCCGAGGCGTCCGCCGAATGCTCGAGTTGGCCGCCGCCGAACCACGGCTCGATTCGACCGCCATCCAGACTGTCGGCCCCAAAGGCCACGACGGCTTCGCCATCCTGCGCGTCACGGGCTGACTGGGCTCGCCGCGTCGCAGCCATTCGTGCATCCGCGGCTCGCATGGTGCAATCGGCCGGTCGAGCGTCGTGGGGAATGGCGATTCTGTGTGACCCTCCACGCCTGACGACGGCCAACCCAGCGCCTGAGAGGTTTCGATGAACCGGCTATTTGCCCTGATCGGTGTCGCGAGCGTCCGCTTCCGATTCCTGATCGTCATCGCCTGGGTGGCGGTCACGATCCTCGCCGTGCGGACCCTGCCAACTCTGGGCAGTGTCGCCAAGAGCACGACGAGCGGCTTCTTGCCGTCCAACGTGCCCAGCATCCAGGCCTCGAACATGGCGTCGCCATTCATCGACGTCAACCTCGGGACGGCAACGCTCGTCGTCGCCCGCGCCGGCGGACTCACGGCGGCCGACAACACGGCCGTCGACGGCCTCGAGACCCAGATCAAGAAGATCGACACGGTCAAGATCGTGGTCGATCTGGGCATCTCCGGCGACGCCGCAGCGCGCCAGATATTGGTCGAGGCTCAGGTCGTGTCGTTCACCGACGTCAGCAGCGCCGAGACGCTGGTCACGGCAATTCGCAACGCCGCCACCGCGGCCGCTCCCGCCGGGCTGCAGGTCCACCTGACCGGCGAAATCCCCGACCTGGTGGACAACGCCAATGCCTCCGGGTCGTCGCAGGATCGAACGCAGACGTACTCGCTGCTGTTCATCCTCGTGCTGCTGGTGCTTGCCTACCGTGCGCTTCTCGCGCCGTTCGTGACCCTCATTCCTGCCGTTCTCGTGCTGACTCTCGCGGGTCCGGTGATTGCCCAGGCCGCCAGCGCGGGCATCCAGGTTTCGTCGATCACGCAGTTCATGTTGATCGTGCTGGTCCTGGGGGCCGGCACCGACTACGGCGTCTTCCTCGTCTTCCGTGTCCGCGAGGAATTGCGCCGCGGCCTGTCCGGTCCTGATGCGGTCATTCGCGCGGTCACCCGGGTGGGCGAGTCGATCACGTTCTCGGCGTTTACGGTCATCGCGGCGCTTTCCAGCGTGGCGCTGGCCGAGTTCGGGTTGTACCAGAGCATGGGTCCGTCCCTCGCCATCGGCATCGCCATCATGCTCCTGGCAGGGTTGACGCTACTGCCGGCACTTCTGGCAATCTTCGGCCGCGCGATCTTCTGGCCCAGCAACGTTACCCATCAGCCCGTCGAGCACGTTGGGATCTGGGATCGAGTCGGACTGATCGCGACTCGCCGGCCGG
>CAYPYJ010000236.1:0-1684 GCA_964414945.1 uncultured Occallatibacter sp. | reverse complement strand
TGGACGACGAGCATGCGGCCAGGGCGGCGGCGAGCAGCAGCGCCGTCGAGGCCGTGGCGACCGTGCCCGCGAGCGGGCGCAACGTAGGTGTCCGATACATGCGTGGTTCCTCCGTGACGTGGGAGCACCCCCGCGGGCGCTCCCACCGGTCATCGGCGGGGACCCCACCCGGCTTGACCGGTCCCCTTGGCCGAGACGGACGCCGGTTGGCCGGTATAGCGGCCAGCCGAGCCCGGTACGGACCAGCGGAACCGGGCCGTGATCTCGCCCGAGGGCGGCAGCGGGTAGGCAGCGGTCAGACCGCCGGTGATGACGAGATCGCCGGCGCGCACGCGAGAGCCACGCAGCGCGAGCTGGCCGGCCAGCCAGGCAAGTCCCGCGGCCGGGTGCCCTCCGGCGGCGGCGCCCGTCGCCGTGGCCACAGCGGAACCGTCCACCGCGAGCTCGACCTGGAGGGCGGCGAGATCGTCCATCGGCAACGCGTCGCCCACCACCACCCATGCGGCCGACGACCCGTCGGCGGTGTTGTCCTCGAGGGCGAACCGGTACCCGGTCCACACGGAGTCGACGACCTCCAGGCAGGCGACCGCCTCGGCGCACGAGGCGAGCGCGGCCTCGGCGGAGCAGGGGCCCACGAGGTCACGGGCCAGCCGCATCCCGACCTCCGGCTCCACCCTTGGCTGCAGCGCCGTCGACGGCACGACGGCCCCCGACGACAGCAGCATGGCGTCGGTCAGCGGGCCGAGGTTGGGCTCGCCGATCCCCATCTGCTCCCGCATCGCGAGCGAGGTGTAGCCGAGCTTCCAGCCGACGATGCGCTCGCCGCGCGCCAGCCGCAGCGCAGTGACCTCGTCCTGGACCAGGTAGGCGTCACCGAGGCCGAGGCCGACGGACTCGACGAGCGTCGCCGAGATCGTCCGCCCCTCCGTACGAGCCGCGACGAGGCGCCGCGCGACCTGCGCCACGTCGAGGGTTCCGTTGGCAGAGACGCAGTCCGCCCACTCCCCCGCCGCGTCCGTCAGTGCTCCGACTCGTGCCCGACGACGCGGGCTGCCAGGACGATGTCGCCGCTCCAGCCGCAGGCGCCGCAGAAGCACACGAACACCCGGTCGGCCGCGACCCAGTACTCCGTGGCAAGGCCGGCGCCGCCGTCAGCGATCGCCAGCGGGCTCGCGCAGGCCGGGCAGAACTTCGGCGCGTCACGCCGGTGCCGCGCGGCGTCCAGCGGGAACCAGCCCCGGCCGGCGTCGGGCCCGCCCCCTGAGCCGTTGGTCCCCGAGGGACCTGCGGTCACGCCGTGACCCCGGCCTCTCGGATCTCGGCCGCCTCGATGTGCAGCTTCTTCAGCGCGTCCTTCTGCGGGCTGAACCGCGACGAGGCCATCTCGATGAAGTCGAGCGCGAACGAGGCGCCGGCGTGGAACTTGTTCTTCTCGCACGGCAGGTCGATGCGGTCGTGCACGTCGCGGATGACACCGAGCGGGTCGTCGCCCGCGGCCACCGCGGCCATCTGCTGCTTGTACATCTTCCGGAGCATCGTCACGCCGATGTCCGACCGGCCGAGGTGCTCGACGGTGCGGTCGGTGATCCTGCCCTGCGTCACCCAGGCCATGATGTCCTGGCCCTCGACGTAGTCGGTGCGGTGCCGGCCCTTCTCGTCGAACACCGGGATGTTGTAGTCCGGT
>CAYPYJ010000235.1:0-1692 GCA_964414945.1 uncultured Occallatibacter sp. | reverse complement strand
GGGAGCAACAGGAGAAATAACTCCAAATCAGGCATTAACAAAAATATCTCAAAATTCAGTTAAGAATGTTCAGAACCAAATATCACAAAAGCAATTAACAGCTCAATATCAATTAGGAAATCTCCAGACATCACTTCAAAATCAAGTAGATAGCGGAAGCATAACGCAAAGTCAGGCACAGGATATTTTAAACTCTAAATTAAATGATTACAACTCTCAATTATCTTCTTTTGTTTCACAGCAGAACACAGCAATAAATCAAAATTTAGAAAAAGCAGGAGCAGATATTGGATTGCAAAGAGCAGTTATCACAGCTCCTTTAATGTTTGCAGGAGGATTTGGAACTGCATCAATTTTAGAAGCTCTGCCTGTTGCTGTTAAAACTGCTGCGAATATCGGAGGTTCTGTTATATTAGGGAAACAAGCATACAATACAGCACAAGAGGTTAGCTCTGCATCAAGCGGAATTATTGGAGCAGAGAAATTAGGAACATTTGGAATAAATCTATTATCTTTTGGAGCGGGAGCAAAAGCAGGTTTAAGTTCTGCAACTCCTCAAATATCAGATATTATCTCAAGAGCAGATTTGAAGATAGATACAATTTCAAAAATCAATAGTGCAAAAACTCTTAATGCTTATTTGGATAAAGCAAACATAGACACAGGACAGCAGCAATTCTTAAACAAGCAATTTTATTTAGGAACTTCTGCTTCTATTGTTAAATATAAATTAGTTCCTTCTCCTCAAAGCCAAGAAGGAGATTTTGCTGCATTAACTAAAAATGTTCCAAAGCAGGATATAACTTCTCTTGTCTTTACAGATAGGTTTGGAAATGTGGTTAATTCTTATCAGCTCTCGCAGATTAAATTAGGAATAGAAGGAAGGGCTAAACCTTTCATTCAGAACATTCAGGGAACATCACAGGGAGCTTTTAATGATGAAGGAGCATTAAACCTTAATACAATTTCGCTTATAGGAGATAATAGACAGCCTAATCCTTTATCTGCTATTGCTACAAGAAGCAGTATAACAGGAACAGAGGTTAAAGTTCCTCAAACTCTTTCAATAGATGTGGGAACAGGAAGCAGATTATTAATTCCTGCTGATTCCGTTTCTGTTGTTAATACTATTTCCAAAGATTCCATATTAGGAAAGGCAGAGCCATTCAAGGCAAAATATGTTAATCCAGAACAGATAGTAGCATTAAGGGATTTGCTTAATACACCCGCAATAAAAGGAGAGCCCGTTTCACAAACTAACTTAATGGAAACAAGAATTAAGACAGGAAGTTTTGCAGGAGCAACTCGTATTCAAAGTGGAGTTAGTGATATTGTAGGATTAAGTGCTGATAAATTTTATACAGGAAAAGGAGAGGGTAATGTTTTCTTTGATAGAAACGCATTAGCAGACGAAGGAACTAAAATCACAAAAGCAGGAAAACCCTTCTCTCCTCTGCCTATTAAAAAAGGAAATGGTTTTACTATTTATGATAATTCTCCTTCCACAACAACAGATACAAAACTTCCTCCCTCTGATTTATTAGGTTCTAATTCTCCTTCTTATGTCGGAGGAACAAAATTAGATGCAGGATTTATTACATCTCAAGCAACTTCTTCCTCTCCTGCTGCGATCAGAGAAGCACTTTCATCTGTGCCTCAACCTTCAAGAACTCCTGGAGTTGCAACATTCGG
>CAYPYJ010000234.1:0-1694 GCA_964414945.1 uncultured Occallatibacter sp. | reverse complement strand
CCGTCGACTATGGGAGCGAAGCCAAGAGAGTGCGTGTTTGGCAGGCGAGATTCCAAATGTCGATGTGTCATTTGAGCGCATGCGCGACTTTGTTCTAGACCGTAAATTCACAATCGAATTTGCGCCAGGTGGGAATCCTAAGGCGGAATTCGCGGTATTTGATTCACTGCTCCCCATCTTGGGTAAACGTTCCTGGACGCTGCTTGTTGTTCCGGATGGCTGTCCGCATCTGATTTGCGGTGATCACCCCGTGACCCTAGAAAGCAAGCAAGTGGGCCATCGTGGCCCCCTCGGCTACGGAACGCCTCAGACCGGAGTTTACTTTCCTCTAACTCAACGGCTTGGCCTTTACGGTGTTTTCGAAAATCCTTTGCCCAAGGTTCTGGTGCTTGAGGAAAGGGATGTTGCTCACATGAATAGTCGAATAGTCCGGGCGGCCTCAAATCTGAACTGCAACACCTCACAACGAGTAAGGTGCTGCGATGGAAGAACAGAAGTGTTACGTGCAATTGCAAGCTGAAGAA
The DNA here is from genome assembly GCA_964414945.1 of uncultured Occallatibacter sp. Lineage (GTDB taxonomy): Bacteria > Acidobacteriota > Terriglobia > Terriglobales > Acidobacteriaceae > Telmatobacter. The sequence continues at coordinate 1,170 of CAYPYJ010000234.1, read as the reverse complement.
CGGATGGTGATTGCGAGCATGACACTGGAAGGATCGGGAGTGCGAACGATAGCCCGAGCGTTGGGACGCTGGCCTTCGACGATCAGTCGGGAGCTGGCACGCAACGGCAGCGGTGCAGGAATGGCCGGTGTGTTTTACACGAGCCGGTCAGCTGAAGCGATGTGTGCCACACGGCGCCGTGCCGGCAAGCCTGAGGCGAAGCTTGAACAGGGCAGTCTCAACTGGGCAATCGTGGTGACGGCGTTGAGCTGGGCATGGTCACCGCAGCAAATCGCCGCTAGGCTCAAGCGCATGTTTCCCACGCAACCGGAACGTCACGTGTCGCACGAGACCGTCTACACGGCGATCTACGCTCAACCGCGGGGCGAGTTGCGTCGACAATTGATCGCTTGCCTGCGCCACGGCCACAGCACGCGCCTGCCACGCAGCCGCGGTGTTGATCGTCGAGGCCAGATTCCTGAAATGGTCAGTATCCATCTGCGTCCGCCCGAGATTGAAGATCGGCTGATGCCGGGACACTGGGAGGGTGATTTCATCAAGGGCGCGGGCAATCAGTCCTCGGTCGGCGTACTGGTCGAGCGCAGCAGCCGTCTGGTCCTATTGGCGCGCATGGAGAGCGCCACCGCCAGCGCGGCGCTGGCCGGCTTCACCGTCAAGCTCAGATCCATCGCCGAGCCGCTGCGCAAGAGCCTGACCTACGATCAAGGCAAGGAGATGGCCCGGCACGCCGAACTGGCCGCCAACACCGGCGTGCGGGTCTATTTCTGCGATCCCCACAGCCCCTGGCAGCGTGGAACCTGCGAGAACACCAACGGCCTGTTACGCCAGTACCTGCCCAAGGGCACCGATTTGTCTGGGTTCTCCCAAAAAGACCTCGATGCCATCAGCGACCAGCTCAATGGTAGACCACGCAAAATCCATAATTGGCAAACTCCACTCGAAGTCTTCAGGCAGGCACTGGCCAGTGCCCATAAACCTTCAGACTCCATTCATTGAATCTTGTGTTGCGCTTCAGACTTGAAACCGCCCGACGAATAGTTTATTTGCCAGAGAAAACAAGATACGCCCCTCCGCATGCATGCCCAAGTCGCAAGCATTATGCGGAGACAAAGGACCTCACTTGGTCACAAACAGCATAAAAATCAGGCCCACCTTGATCGAACTTCGGGC
>CAYPYJ010000233.1:0-1696 GCA_964414945.1 uncultured Occallatibacter sp. | reverse complement strand
GTGCGCGCCAGGCCGTGGAATACTTGCTTTCGCTGGGTAGGCGCAAGATCGGATTGATCACGGGGCCACTGGAATGGCTGGAAGCCCGTCAGCGCAGAAAAGGTTGGGAGGACGCGCTGAAAAATGTGGGTGGGCCGGTACCTGAATCGAAGTGGTCTCAGGGAAACTGGTCATCATCCAGCGGGGAGGCGGCATTTGCCGAGCTCATTCAAAAATATCCCGGCATGGATGCCGTATTTGCAAGCAACGATCAGATGGCCCTGGGAGTTTTGCATTACGCACACGAGCATGGGATCCGTATACCGGAAGACCTGGCTGTGATTGGTTTCGATAATCTGACCGAATCGCCCTACTTTACCCCGGCCCTGACAACCATGACTCACCCCCTGCGCGAACTTGGCATTCTGGCGGTCAAGACTCTCCTGGCCCAGATCGATGGGGCAGATTTGCAGCCTGTAGCCAAGGCCATCACGCTGCAAAGTGAACTGGTTGTCCGACAGAGTACACCGTCGCCAATGTAGTTGTGGCGCGGGACCACCACGATCGGGCATGCAAGCAGAGCACCGATCTCGAGTTGTAATCGAGATCGATGCTCTGCTTTTTGTTGAGGGGGAGGAAACGCGCGTTACCTGCTGGATCAGAGGGTGATTTCCGGCAAACCTCTTGACATGCTACTTTATTTTTGCTAAGATAATGTTACTTCTTCGTGAACGATAACGGGAACGTTATCAGGAACGTTTCCGGACTTTGTAAGCAAACCTGAAGAAAGGTTTCGGTAGAGGCCTTCGGGCAGTGACTCATAAACCGCGATCAGGCAGGTCCATGCAGGGTGTTTCCGGACATGATCCCAGGATCCTACACGTGCATGTTTCCCTCGTTGAGGCGCTTCCCGGGTCGGCGCTTCAGCAAACTCTTTACCCAAACAGAAGCAAAAAAGGAGAATGAAAATGAAACTCACCAATTTAATCAGGGCTACAATCGTGCTTGCGTTTCTCTTGGCTGGTTGTGCTCCCGCTGCAACGCCCACGCCGGCCGTAGCACCTGCGACTTCTGCTCCCGTCAGTGCTGCTCCCGTTAGTGCTGCTCCCGTCAGCGCAGCCGCCCCTGCTGCATTGATGACCTCCGGCGGTTATGTGATCCCGGTTGCCAAGTGTGCGCCCAACTGCAAGAACTCTGACATGACGATTGGCTTCATTCAGACCGGTTCCGAGAGTGGCTGGCGCGCCGCCAATACATCCTCCTTCAAAGAGACTGCGACCCAGGAAGGCATCACACTCAAATTCTACGATGCCCAGAACAAGATCGAAAACCAGGTCTCTGCCTTCCACCAGTTCAACCAGGATCCCTCTGTGAATGTGATCGTCCTGGCTGCCCTGGATGTGACCGGCTACGATGACGTGTTGGCCGAAGCCAAGGCAAATGGCAAGATCGTCATTTTGGAAGACCGCCGTATTGATGCCGCCCCGACCAATTATTACACCTATATTGGTTCTGATTTCATCAATGAAGGTCACGAGAGCGTCGCGGCGATGTGCGATCTGCTCAAAGACAGCACCAAGAAAAATGTTGTCGAGATTTCGGGCGCCGTCGGCGCTTCGGCCGCGATCGACCGCGCCAAGGGTTTCCGCGAGAAGATGGGCGATTGTGGGATCACGAGTACTCAATCCCAGACCGGTAACTGGGGCGTGCCGGATTC
>CAYPYJ010000232.1:0-1708 GCA_964414945.1 uncultured Occallatibacter sp. | reverse complement strand
CGCCCGGACGGAGCAGGCCCTGTCGGAGATCATCGACACGGGCGAGTCTCTCGTGGTCAGCCGCGTCGACATCGCCGACTTCAAGACGTTCAACGAACGGTCCGGGTTCTCGACGGGCGATCGCACGATCCAGGCCCTGGGGCATGCCGTTGCCGGCGTTGGCAGCAAGCGCGGCGTTCGGTTCATCGGCCACCTGGGCGGCGACGACTTCATCGTGGCCTGGAACGACGAGGACGAGGCGGTGGTCGGGTCGATCGAGATCGCGGTCGAATTGGTGGTCGGCATGGCGCCGCTAGGCCCGCTCCCCGACGGCGTCGGCCACCCGAATCTGGCGGTTTCGACGCTCGTCGCGCTTCCGGGCCAGATACGTGACGTTGCCACTCTGGCCGAACGCCTGACGGCGCTCAAGGAAGAGGTCCGGCGCCACGGCGGGGCCGTTCACGCGCTGGCCCATCTCGACACGATGTCCACGCCCGTGTGGAGGCCGCTCGACGAGGGCTACGTTGCCGTAGCCGGGCGTGTAGCCGGAGTGCTCGGCAGCTAAGCGTTCACGGCGTCGGCTCTCACGAGATCGATCCCCTCGGCGTCGGGCAGATCTATGTTCAGCACGCCCGCCAGGGTGGGAGCCCAATCCCGAAGTCGTGGCGGCCGTGCCGAAATGGCGCCGGCGATCTCGGCGACCGCAGGGTGTCCGCCGCCTACGATCGCCAGTGTGCGAGCCGTGGCAGTCGAACCGTGAATGCCGGAGACGGGGATCCACGGCGCGGCGAAGGTGCGACCCGGCGCGGCCAGTAGAAGCAGCACGTTCGGCTCTCTCCAGCGCCAGCTCTCCACGCCGTCGAGCGCCGCCAGGCGGCTGATGGCCATATGGGCGTCGACGCCGTCCGTCAGATGCAGCCATGCCGCGCAGCCGTCGGCGATCCATTCGTCGACCAACCCGGCACAGGCGTGGGAGGCCATCGGGTCTATGGCCGGGTACGGGAGCCGGCGAACCATGTCGTGGTCGGATACGACCGCGATCACCGTTCTGTCCCAGTCGGGACCGACAGCCGCAATCAACTCTCCGACGATCTGGTCCGCGGCGCGGACGCACGCCAGCGTGGCGTCCGAGCTCGGGCCGAGGTCGTGACCCAGCGTGTCCGTTTCGTTGAAGTGTATGAACAGCAGATCAAGGTCGCTGTCGGCGGCGGCCTGCAGGGCATGTGGTCGTACCGCCGCATTCGTCCGGTAGCCGTGGCTGTCCACTTCGGTGGCGTCGGGCAAGAGTGCGGCCGGAGGCCAGGCACGCCCGATGGTGTCGAGCAGCAGAACCTGTTGCAGCTTCTGATCGCCCATTGCTACCGCCGCATTCAACCCCGCCTCGAGCGCGGCATGGACGATCGTCGGCACGCGCGACCGATTTCCACCAGCCCACCCGGGCACGGCGCCCAACTGTTGTGCCGTAGTCCGAACGCCGGTCCGGCTCTGGCCTCCACCGGTCAGCAGTGACGCAAACGATGGGTAGGTCGTCGAAGGCAGGCTGGTAGTGCCCCCGTCGGGCGAGAACCCGCCTTCCAGCCCGAGTTGCCAGAGATTTGGGGTCAACGACTTGCCGAAGGCGCGCAAGGGGAAGCCATCGAAGGCCAGAAGAATGACCCTTGGTCTGTCCGACATGCTCACAGCCTCATCAGCGTTGTTGCGGCTCAATCCTGGGCAGCCGCAATTAACG
>CAYPYJ010000231.1:0-1725 GCA_964414945.1 uncultured Occallatibacter sp. | reverse complement strand
ATGGCGTGGATAGCTTCATCCTGACCAATAATGCGCTCATGCAGGCGCTCTTCCATGTGCAGCAGTTTATCGGATTCGCTCTCCATCATCTGGCTGAGCGGGATGCCGGTCCACTGATGCACAACCTCGGCAATGTCATTCACATCCACCACCTCGTCCAGGTGGTGTTCAGATTCCCACTTATCTCTTTTCGTAGTGAAATCCTGTTCCAGGCGCAGGCGTTCGGCCTTCTTCTGGGCAGCGCGTTCATAGTCACGTTCCACGCCTGCCTGTTCCTCTTCGGCCCGCAGCTTGTCGATCTCGTTCTTCTTTTCCTTCAATTCCTGGGGCAGGGAATATAACGCCACACGCAATTTGGCGGCCGATTCATCCATCAGGTCGATGGCTTTGTCCGGCAGATGGCGATCGGTGACATACCGTTCTGAAAAGCGTGCGGCGGCATCAAGGGCTTCGTCGGAGAAACGAACCTTATGGTGGGCTTCATAGCGATCACGCAGGCCATGCAGCATTTTAATAGTATCTTCCACGCTGGGCTCTTCCACGTAGACCGGAGCAAAACGACGCTCGAGGGCGGCGTCTTTCTCGATGAACTTGTGAAACTCGTCCAGGGTGGTGGCGCCAATGCATTGCAGCTCACCACGCGCCAGGGCCGGCTTGAGCATATTGGAGGCGTCCATGGCACCCTGGGCCGCCCCCGCGCCGACCACGGTATGCAGTTCGTCGATCATCAGGATGACTTCCCCGGCGGAACGCTGGACTTCCTCGATGGCGGATTTGAGGCGTTCCTCGAACTCACCCCGGAAACGGCTGCCGGCGATCATGGCGCCCAAATCGAGGGAGACCACACGTTTGCCAGAGAGAATTTCGGGCACATCGTTGGCGGCGATCTTCTGCGCCAGCCCTTCGACAATGGCGGTCTTGCCCACGCCGGCTTCGCCGATCAGCACCGGGTTGTTCTTGGTGCGGCGGGAGAGGATCTGGATGACACGCATAATCTCATTATCTCGGCCAATAACCGGGTCTAGCTTGCCTTCGCGGGCCAGTTGGGTCAGGTCACGCGAATATTTTTCCAGAGTACGGTAGCGCGTTTCGGCCTGCGGATCGGTAACCCGCTGCCCGCCGCGCAATTGCATGATTGCATCCAGCACGCGTTCACGGGTGAGACCGGCACTTTCCAGCACGCGGGCTGCAGAGGTGTTGCGCTCGCTCATAATTGCCAGGAAGATATGCTCGGTGGAGATATATTCATCTTTCAGCCGGTTGGCTTCCTCGTTGGCCAGGTCAATAATGCGCTTTACGCGCGGGGTGATGAAAATCTGACCGGCTCCGCCGCCGAAGATATTAGCTTTGGGAGTCATTTTTAAGGTCTGGTCGAGACGGTCGGTGAGAGCCTGGGCGTTGATATTTAACATCTCCAGGATCTGGGGGATCACCCCGCCAGGCTGTTCGATCAACGCCAGCAGGATATGTTCGGTGTCGATCTGGTTGTGGCCGTAACGCTGGATAATTTCGGCGGCGCGCTGGGCGGCCTCCTGTGCTCTTTCAGTAAAGCGATCAAATCGCATCATAAGCGGAATCCTTTTAGATCATAGTATTGGGATGATTATAACAAAATGCGGGTAGACAAAATGCAAGTTTTGCATAAGAGCAATGTTAGATTTAGCCTAGTGAATGACCAGCCGTGCAAGCAAAAAAGCCAGCAGACAGAAGCTGACACCCAGATAG
>CAYPYJ010000230.1:0-1754 GCA_964414945.1 uncultured Occallatibacter sp. | reverse complement strand
CGAAATTCCCGCTGGTGCTAAATTCCTGGTGGAGGTAAATGAAATCGCAAACGGCGGCGGCAGCACCAATTATACCCTTCAATTAAGCGGCCTGCCGTGTCCGCCGCCAACCTTGAACATCCAGACGGTGACGACCAATAAGGCACGCCTCTATTGGCCCACGTGGGCGGGCGGTTACCTGCTTGAGGCCACGCCGTCCCTCGCGCAGACGAACTGGGGATCTGTGACCAACGAACCGATTGTGTCGGCCCTGAATTTCAACGTGACCAACTCCATCGTCACGCCGACGAACCGATTTTACCGGTTGCGCCAGCCTTGATTGCCAAATTTCGGGCTCCTCTATGTTTATAGTGGATACCACTGTCATCCGGTTAAAACCCGTTCAAAATCAATTGGTTATGAGAACTGTTAGTTTCGTTTTGGGACGCTGTTTGCGCAACCAGTTCAGCGAGAGGCGTTTGTTCAAAAACGTTCACACTCAAAACCTGTAAAATTTGGGACAAACTAAGTTCCAGCCTAAGTTCTTTGCGCAGGATCGCCACCAGCACGTAAACGCAGATGGCAATCCACACCTGCGTCTTGACCGCATTGGCCGTCGTCCCGAAAAAGTGTTTGATGCGCAAGTTCTGCTTGATCCATTTGAAGAACAACTCCACCCGCCAGCGGCATTTATAGAGTTGGGCAATTGTCAGTGCGGGCAACTCGAAGTTATTGGTCAGGAAAACCAGGGCCTTGCCGGTGTCCGGGTCTCGATAACTAATCCGCCGGAGCCGATCGGGGTAACGTTCGATGCTCTTGGGAAGTTTCAACCTGACGATTTGGTCACTGCGTACGCCGGTGCTTTCGTCCACCGGGCGCGATTCCAGTCGGTTGATTTGCAGACCCGCTTTGGCGCGCGTGACGAAGAACGCGCCCGCCAGGGTAAACCGGTAGAGCCGCGCAAAATCGACATAGCCGCGATCCATCGCATAGAACGCCCCCGGTTCGATGATCAATTCATCCAGCACGCCCACATCGGCCTGTTTTCCGTCGGAAATCGCAATCATCGTCGGAATCGGTCCGCGCAAATCCAACAACGTATGCAGCTTGATGGCGGCCTTGGTGGAACGAAAGCGGGCCCAGGGAAACAGACTGAGGCACAGATCAATCGTCGTGGAATCCAGCGCATAAACCGTCTGCGCCAGTTCCACGCCGAAGGGTTCGTCGGCATAGAGACGTCGGGCGCGGGCGATCAACCCTTGCGCCAGGTCGTGGTAAATCCGCCAATCGCGCGAACGGTTGGCGTCGGCCAAAGTGCTATGGGCGACGGTCGAACGAAAGCCCATGTGATACAGTTGGTCCGGCCGCGACCGCAAACAGACTTCTATGTCCGCCAAACTATCTCGATAAGTGACCTGAGCAAACGACATCGCCAGAAACTGATCCCAGCACGGGAAGTTACGAATCCGCCGGTTGCCGCGGTAGCGTTGAACGCAACGGCGAAATTGCTCGGGGTGAACCCATTCCATGACTTGAGAAAAAATCGTCTTTCCGGCACGCATTTCGCCAGTTTGGCACCTCGCTTGCTGGCCGAAAACGCCAAATTGAATCCATATCGCTCACACCACCAAAATGCACAATCTCCTTTATTCTCAATTCCTTTTGCCGATTGCCACCTCGCTCAACCGGATGACAGTGATTGGCCACAGAAACTTTCCAGCGTCGCTTCGCGACCCGTTCCCTTTGACCCACGATCTACGCCACCGAACCTCTTT
>CAYPYJ010000229.1:0-1756 GCA_964414945.1 uncultured Occallatibacter sp. | reverse complement strand
GGTTGCCACACTCAAGAAGAGCGCCTTGGGGTTTATGGATGTGCCAACGGCGGTTGATGCAACTTTCACATTTTCGTTTTTATGTGCCATTGCAAACTTTCCTGATGGATTAGCCGCCTAACGGTTTGCGCCCGTTGCAGACAGTGTCTGGCAGTGTCTGAACGGCGTGCAGCGCGCTCATGATTTAGTGTCCTTGCCAAACGTTTCCGTGACTAGTCTTGTATCCATGTACTCGTGGAGCTCACGCAGCTTGCCCTCGGAAAAACGGCATATCCAGCAGTAGTTGTTATCATAGCGCCTGCCATCCGGTGTCGTGTTATGGCCGCTGTGTTCCACGACCACGTAGTCGCCTTCTGCAATGAAGCGGTGCGCAACAACCTGGGAGGCTGGGATCAACGTTTCCTTGACCGCACCAAACAACTCGTTAACGACCGCCTGCTTGCCCTCGAAGGTGTGAGACCACTGGTCTGTCCCCATCCAACTCCAGCTCATATCCTCAGCCATGGCGTCAAATAGCGGTTCAAGCGTGCCAGCGGACATCGCAGAGAAGATCTCCTGCATACGTTGCTTATTGTCTATCGCGCTCATGTTCTTCTCCTCCACGGGTTGCGTCCGCCCCCGATCTCCTGCCCCGTTCTTTGGAGGAGGCGGTGTTGGGACGTATGGATGTGGAAGCGAGGGTCCCGAATTAAGAAGTCGGTTCGTCAGGTGCCAGAGGGCCGGCCGGCTCGGGTTCGCTACTTGAAAGCGCAACAATGATGCCAAAAATTATACCGACACTTGGCCAGGAAACTACCTCGCCCAGGCTCATATAACTCATATAAGACCAATCCCAAATATCTCCGTTGCCATCCCGAACGAACGTATGCCGTCCGATAGCCTCCGGGTATAGTTGCGTAACTTGAGCGCAGGCTACTATCTTTGCAGGATGGTTTGAAATAAAGGAGAACTCGGGCAGTGAATAATCGCAATGGTTCGTAATCGTGCCCCCAGCTGAATTATCTTGATTCCTGGCTCCAGAAAAATACGCCTGCATGTCATTGGGTGGCGCAGCCTCTTTTTGCCACGCTTCAAAGAAACCCGCCTCGTGGAGATACAAGATGCCAATCCCAAGGAAGAAACCGATGGTTCCAAATACTATGATCCTAATGATTTGCATAGCGCATCTATTGTTCCGACCTGGTAATTCGCTGAAGCAGGCGTCCGACCGCTTATGGCTTGCAATTGTTATTTTCTTGCTGTTCAGGCTGCAGGCGGTCTCAGCCTCCCGCACTACACTATTCTCCATTATAGGGACGAATGTCAAAAAGTCAAACCGGCGTGTATCCGGGAATTTGACCTGGCTGCGGTCGAAAGAACCGGGCTCTGCCGGGTCGGCCACGAGGGGTTTTTCAGATGGTAACCACCAACCTTTTGCCATCCGGCACATCCAACTGCCACAGGCTTTCGATGTCCTTCAGGCTGACGCTGAGCGTATCCACGGCCAGTTTTTTATCGGCCGCCAGCTGGAACATCCCGGGGAGAATATCGGCGAACAGTGCCCGCACCTGCTCTCTGGTCCAGCTGCCCAGACCGGAACCCGACAACTGCAGGTCTACGCTGCGCAGGGCTTCGGCCGATAGTTGCAGGGTGTCTCCGGTCACGGAGCCGATCGATACAAAACGTGTGCGATGCGTAAAGGCCCCTTCCCCCTTGATGGCCAGGAGCAGCAATTCCGCCGTGTACCCCCACAAATAGTCCACGATAATGTCGATGG
>CAYPYJ010000228.1:0-1757 GCA_964414945.1 uncultured Occallatibacter sp. | reverse complement strand
GTAGACACCAGGTTGATCCGGACGATCGATTTGATCCCCTTGAAACCGTATTTCCAGGGCACGACCAGCCGAATGGGGGCGCCGTCCTGGGGCGGCAATGCGCGTCCATATATGCCGCTGGCCAACAGGGTCAACGGATGCATCGCCTCATCCATCCGCAATCCCTCGACGTAGGGCCAGTCGAGAACGGCGCTGCTTTGACCGGGCATGCGCTTGGGATCGAGCAATGTTTCAAAGGCGACGTACTTTGCCTGTTCCAGCGGCTCCACCGCTTCGAGCAGTTTGGACAAGGAAAAACCAGCCCAGGGAATCACCATTGACCAGGCCTCGACGCAACGCATCCGATAAACCCGCTCCTCGGGCGGACAGATTTTCAAGAGGTCATCCAACTCGAAGACCCGGGGTTTGTTCACCAAACCATCGACAGCGATCTTCCAGCCTTTGGTGTCAAAACCGGCCGCAGCGGGTGCGACGCCTTCCTTGTCGGTGGAGAACTCGTAGAAGTTATTATAGTGGGTGATGTCCTGGAGGGATGTTTGGGGTTCGGTGGTGTGGAAGCCCTCGCCTTGGGAGGTGCTGAGTCCCTGGATGGCGGCCGTATGGATTTTGTCGGCGGGGACGGGGTTAAGCCGCCGGTAGACCAGGCCCGAGGCGACGGCGCTCGCGGCGAGGACACCCGCCTGGATGAAAGAGCGGCGGTTGAAGTAAACGGCCGGAGGCGTGATTTCGCGCGGATCAATTTTGTCGGGCTCGTTCAATATGGCAAAAATGGATCAACTGAAATGCTAGCACGGTTTTCCATTCGACTCAATGCACGGCCCAGGTCCGAATGCGAAAAGGGCATGTGCCGATTTTCCCGAGGTTGAATGTGGAACGCAAGGAACTTTCGGGCCCTGGGAGGGCTCACGGGCGCATCTCAGAATTTGTATAGTCCAATTGCCGCTCTCATTAACACCCCCATTCATGGGGGTGATCGCGGCTCCGAAGACCTGGGGTAACCGTTTCCAACGGTTTCCCCGGCTTGCATTGCCGGCCACCTGCGATGCAGGAGCATCGCGCAAGCGCAGCTTTAAGATACGATCCACGTGTGTCCAGTGCGACCCGCCCAGGCCCGGAGACGAATTCATTGAGCATCCCTTTCCCCGCGTGTTGACCGGGGGCGTTCTGAACAGTCGTAATTACCCTCATTGGCAAGGTCCCAACATCGCTTCGCTCGTTGGGGTGGATCTGGGGCGGCGCGGCAGCGCCGGCCCTACCGGCGTGGGAGGGGCGAAGCTGCCGCTTTGCGACACGGCGTGCGTGCGGAGGGGTTCTCAGCTATTTTCCGGGTATGCGATTTGGCCAGTTGTTTACCGCGTTGGAGTCCAGGAATTACCGGTTGTTTTTCACCGGGCAGGTGATTTCGCTTATTGGAACGTGGATGACACAGACCGCGTCGCTGTGGCTGGTGTATCACTTGAGTTCCTCGGCGTTCCTGCTGGGGTTGGTGGGTTTTGCTAGCCAGGCGCCTATATTCTTTTTGGCCCCGCTGGCTGGCGTATGGATAGACCGGCTGAATCGGCACCGGCTGCTGATCGCAACACAAGTATGTTCGATGATCCAATCCCTTTTGCTCGCCGCCTTCGCCCTGACCCATACAATTACCGTCGGCCATGTGCTGGTCCTGAGCCTGGTGCAAGGAGTCATCAACGCGCTGGACATGCCGACGCGCCAGGCATTGGTCGTGGAATTTGTTCAGCGCAAAGAACACCTGGGCA
>CAYPYJ010000227.1:0-1776 GCA_964414945.1 uncultured Occallatibacter sp. | reverse complement strand
GCGGCTGATATTTTTCCACGTCGATCCATTTGCTGACCGTGCGTTCATCCAGGGACAAAGACCGCGCAATTTGCGCCGCAGAGAAGTGTTCTTCATCGCGTAGCTGCCGGATTTGGTGGAATGTTTGGTAGTCGATCATGCCGCACCTCCTGTCAGAGCGCGCCGCAAAATATCGCCCGCGCTCAAGATCTGGCCGGCGCGCTGGCTGGAGGGCGCTGCCGGGGCCGGCGGCAAGGCCAACACCTGATAGAGCGGCTTCTGGTAAGCCAGCAAATCAGCGCCGACCAACTGCTGGCGGGCCTGCGCTAACTGCACCAGGTCCAATTTGAGCAACCGACTCAAAGTGGTCTCGGAGTAGTAACTGAGTCCCTGTGCATCGGCCACGGTGACCAGCACCAAGTAAAGTGCCCAGGTGGCCGGCTCGCCGTGGCGCAGGAAGTTCTCCCGCACCAGCCGTTGATCAATCCAACTGAACTGCGCCGGCACCTGCCGCAGGCGTTCCGGGCGCAGGATTGTCTTTTGCGTCATAAACAATGTTTCCTTTCGTAAGTCTTCTGGAGGGTTGATCCAGAATGTCCTGTCCTCTGGCTATCAAACGGCGGGTGAAAGTGACGATGTCCTCTTGTAACGCAGTGTCGGTAAACTGCGCGATCAGGCCCACCAACAGAGGAGTTTTGACCTCGCAGAGATCTTGTAACGCAGGCCGAGAGACCTGTGGGGTCTGTTTTTCAGGAACTTCTTCTTTTGCAGCCACTTGTGGCGAGCAGGTCTCTTGTAACGTACCGGCAGGCTTCCGGGGCGACCGCTTCCAATAGCCGGGATGCTCCGCCCGCCACTCCTGCACCCGCCGGACATTTTCCGGGCCGCGGAAGTAATCGCGGTTGTCCGGTTTGCTCAACCATTCCTGTTGACTGGCCCGCTTGCTGGCGGCTTGGCACTCCGCGCTGGAACAATATTTTTGCCGCCCCCGATTCCGGTAATCAGGAACAAAAATCATCTTGCAGTGCAAACATTTGCAGTGGGGAGAGTGTGCTTTCATCCAGTCGAAAATCCCCCTCGCTAAAAGCCCGACGGGACGACCGCAAGCGGGAAGAAAAACCACCGCCCGAAGAAGACGGAAAAAGAAGAGAAGAAGAGATTTGGACTGAACGTGGGGAAGAAAACGGAACCGGAAGAAAACAACAATTTCAAACCGGCGTTTTCACCCCGTTTTCAGCTCGCCGCTGTCAGCCCACAGCCCTTTTATCAAAGCGACCCTTTTTCTATTTCGGAGTTCGGGTTAAACGGCCGCCTCTTCGGGGTTGGCGTTCGTGTAGGGTAACACCCCATAGCGCCCGTTAAACTTCCCGCCGAAAGTAGAAGCTGAGACTGGAGAATGTTCTCCAGGAAAGAAAAGCAAAACGCAGCGGGAATTTATTACTAGAAACGATAAGGATATGAAAGCACCCAATTACAACAGCGCCCATGCGACCGCCGGGACGGGCGCGAGGCCAGCCAACCCCTTACCCTTCCATTTATTATGTTAGCGCTAATGATTCCACACATCATGTTTGCGGCCGCGGGTTACTCCCTGGTTTATCTCCTCGGAGGCGGAGGCCTTTTCGGAGCCTTCGTCATTTTCGTCATTGCGAAGATGTTTGGCAAGTAAGTGCCGGGAAGCGGTCGTTGGACCAACAAGGAATAGGTGAAGAACGCTCGAAAACAGACGAATCTGAGAAAGCTGTGAGCGGCGGTCAGGATGGGATGCAATCCGGGCGGTTGAAAATGGATCGGGTC
>CAYPYJ010000226.1:0-1814 GCA_964414945.1 uncultured Occallatibacter sp. | reverse complement strand
CCGCGATAGCGCCGCAACGAGGACGCATCGAGGTCACGTAACGAGCACAAGCCGGGGATCTGCTCGGCCAGCAGCGCCACCGCCCGCGCACATTCGGCTCGCCGCGTGACGTTGGCCGAGGGGCGCGAGTCGCGTTTCTCGCCCGTGTCGCAGACGACCACCCGGACCCCGAAGGGCATGGTCACGTAGCGGAAGTCGAGGGAGCGGCAGTCGAGCAGGAGCGCCCGATCCACCCGGCCGGCGGCAACGGCAAGCTGATCGACGATGCCCGCATCGATGCCCATGTAATCGCGTTCGGCGCGCTGTGCCAGAGCGGCAAGCGACGGCGGGGCAAGCACCCGGCTCGGCCCAATCAGGGCCAGCGCCGAAACGAGTTCCAGCGCCGCGGACGAGCCCAGGCCGGCCCCGATCGGGAGGGTCGTGTCGACCACGCCGTCGAACCCGTAGGTCGGGATGTCGGCCTCGCGCAACGACCAGGCCGTGCCCGCGACGTAGTCGCTCCAGCGCCGTGGACCAGGTGCGGAACCGAGCGCGGCGCCAATAGCCGTGCCCGACCCGAAACCCGATGCGGCGGCAATAGCCGTGCCCGACCCCGGCGAGCTCGCCGCGCTCGGCGCCACCGTGTCGATCGAGAACGAGCTGCCCTCTCGCGAGTGGCGCGATACAACTCTGACCAGGTCATCCTCGCGGCGCCGGTACGCCAGCCACGTATCCAGCTCGATCGCGGCCGGCAGAGTGAAGCCTTCGTTGTAATCCATGTGGTCGCCGATCAGGTTCACCCGTCCGGGAGCGCGAGCGATCTCTACCGCGACGCCGGTCGCCGGCCCGAACGCAGCGTCCAGCGCAGCCGAAAGCGTCTCGATTCGAGCGCGGTCTCGTTGCGTTTGTACCACCGGCAGATGCTACCGTGAGCGTTGCCCGAAAAGCGGGGAATTGCGACAGCGTCGCGGGCATGCGTCGCAAATGAGCTTCCACGACGCACTAAGATGCTGACGTCGAAGCGCTGACGCGGGATCGAGCGTGAACCGGGGAAATGGTCGCCTTCGAACCTCTCCTGGCCGTCCTGATTGCGGCCACTATCGCCGTGGTGGTCATGGCCGCGCTGCTGGCTGCCGCGCTGATTGGTCGCGGGCCGCTGTATAGGCGCCTCCTGAACTTCGATCGCATGCGGCGCCTCGGCCGCAGCGAGCGCGACCGTGCCGCGGAGTCCGGGCGGCCGGCCCATCCGGTCGAGGGCTTGCTGGCCGGGCGCATCCGGCCCTGGGCCCGCCCTGACGTTGCCGCCAGGCTGGCGTTGCGGCCCGACGAAGAGCGGCTGGACGCCGTCCTGAACGGCACCTTCGCCGCGGAGACGTACAACCGGGCCGTGCGAATCCTGGCCTGGTCGTCGATCCTGATGGCCCTGGTGATCGTCGTCGTGAGCCAGCTCTGGCAGCCGGTGCAGCCACAGATTCTGGCCACTCTTATGTTGGCGGGCGTGTTCGTGCTGCTCGTCCAGGAACTACTCCCGCACGACCGGTTCAAGTCGTTCCGCGTGGTCGTGGAAGGCAGCGCGACGATCGTGTTCCTGGCGGTGATCGTGATGTTGACGGGATATTCGGCGAGCCCGTTCTTCTTTCTGTTCCCGATCCTCGTTGGCGGGGTGGCGCTGATCGCCGCTCCGCGGATCACCTTCATCCTCACCGTGGAGTCGGTGGTCGCCTACACCGCCGCCGCCTTCGCCAGCCCGATGGACGCGGCCAGCACTCGCGACACCCTGGCCCGGGTCGGGATAGACGTGACGGCACTGGTCCTGCTCGCATACGCCGGCACGA
>CAYPYJ010000225.1:0-1821 GCA_964414945.1 uncultured Occallatibacter sp. | reverse complement strand
GATTGAATCCGGATTGCAGCCAACTTTCGCTGCAGCGCGGCTGATGCGCTCACGAATCGCGGCAATGTTTTCGGCGATCGACATAACAAAAATCTACCACGGAGACACGGAGGCACGGAGAAAACAAAGGCTTACCACTGATAAACGCTGAAAACACTGATCAGAAAAATCTGCTTTCCCTATGATCTATATGATGCATTGTGCTTACCAGACCAATATTTTGTATAGATTTAATTCCGATCAGTGTAAATCCGTGTTATCAGTGTCATCAGTGGTAAGGGTTTTGTTTTCTTACCGCAGGTCCACGCCCACCACATCGGGCATGCGGCGCGCCAGTGAGCGCAGCATCTGCGGGAGGGCGAACTCCCAGTAGGTCCATTCATGCTCACCGGGTGCTTCGACCATTTCATAGGCAAGATGGCGCTTGCGCAACAGGTCAGAGAATTTGTGCATGCTGTCGATATCGTCGTCTTCGGTGCCGCAGGTCATAAAAATAAAGCTGGTGTGCTGGGGTTCGGCTTTTTCCGCCAGCAGGAACGGATCGTTGTCTGTATGCGCCTTGCTGCCGGCCGGGCCAAAGATATCCGCGAAACCGGGGAACTTATCAAACTCAGGATTGCGCGTCGCGTCCATCGGCCCGCTCAGGCTTCCCGCAAAAAAGAAGAGGCCAGGATTCTTGAGCGCGATGTTAATGGCCGCGTATCCGCCCATGGAGATACCGGCGATGGCGCGCGCGTCGCCGCCATTGATGCGAAAGCGCTCCTGCGCGTCACTGATCACGTCATGCAGGAAATAGTCTTCCCATTTTTCCTTTGGATTGGTGGCTGAATTGATGTACCAGGAATTTTCACCTTCAATGGAGACAACAATCAACTGGTAGCGATCAAGATAGCGCGTGAGGTTGGAGTGCGCCTCAAAACTGCGGTAGTGGCCGGTGTATCCATGCAGAAGATATAGGACCGGATAACGAATCTCGGTGTTGAAGTAATCTTTGGGCAGAATGACCCGGTAAGGCATTTCCTTTTGCAGCGTCTTGCTGAAAAATTTTACGTCCTGCACGCGCTTGGTGCTCTCCGGCTGCGGCCAGGGCGTGGGAGTTGCGGCAGGAGCGGTCTTGCTGGCTTGTGCATGGGTCACTGTCCCGCAGCAGATCAACGCGAGGCACCACCTGGCGGTAAGCGTCCTTAAAATGGGCTTATTGAGCATAGGCGAGAGACGTACAGTAATAAGGAAGGTTAGCTTTTGCAATGGATTTGTTTTATGTCGCCCGCTGGGCAATAGTTCTGTAAGCACAAAGGCCGCAATGGTAGATCATTGCGGCCTTAACGTTCTTTGTGGTGGATACTATTCTTTTGCGATCGGCTTGCGCGCAAAGTAGAAGAGCGAACCGGCCAGCAATACAAACATGAGCACTGCAACCAGATTGCTGTTTCCAATTGCCGGGAAGCGCGTGCCAAGCAGCAGAACGCCTTCTTTCATGTGGTACCACTTTGAGGCAGGAGCGTTTTCCAGCAATTTGATGAAGATTCCCAGTAGCCCAACGACGCCGCCTGCAGCAATCAGTCCGGAAGCGAAGAGCGAACCCGGGCTTACATCGCTATCGTCTTTCTGTTCACCAGCCTTGGCCGCAGCGCGATCTACCAGCCACCGAACAATGCCACCGGTGAAAATCGCCAGCGTTGTAGCAATTGAAAGATAGAAGCCAACAGCAAAGCTAAGGGAGCGAATCCCCAACAGTTCAACGCCGATGACGATAAATACGCCAATCAAAACCAGGTTCCAGGGCAAACGGTGGTCGATAATGCCGCTGACTACCGTCGC
>CAYPYJ010000224.1:0-1827 GCA_964414945.1 uncultured Occallatibacter sp. | reverse complement strand
TCGCCAGACTTGAGTTCAACCTTGGCGCTCAAATCGCCCAAAGCAATATTCCTGACCAGTTCTGCCGCATATGCGGGTTCACCGCCCAGCTGTCGCAGGAGGGTGCGGGCGACGGCATAGCTGATGATGCCAACTGCCGCCAGCGTCAAGGCGGCGATAATGAGAGCCAGAGTCAACGCTCTACTCTTGGTAGCGACGGCTTCGTCGTCTGCCTTCTTGCCCAAGGTGACGTTGTAGATGAAATGCTCGTTGATGGTAGCCCCGACCTTCTCGGCAATCGGGACGGCTCTGTCTGCCAATTCGAGCGCTTTCTCTCTGCGGTTTGCACGCGACTCGGCCAGAATGGGATCAATCAGTGCCTCGTACTCATTCCACTCTTTCGTCTCCAGGTCCCAAAGTTCCTTGTCCTTGGCGTCGATCAAGGTGGCCTCGTAGTCCTTCAATGCCTTGTGCACGCCGTCGCGGTTGCCCTTCATGATGCCCTCAATTTCCGTCTTCTTTGCCTCGGCGGCCAAGAGATGGCGGTTGAGCTGCATCCGCGTGCGCAGGTAGTTCTTGCGCAAGTCGTCCAGTATGACCAGCGACGGCACGATATTGACGTTGGCGTAATTGGCCGACTCGTACACCTTGTTCATCTGATACTGGGCGAGACTGGCCAGTAACGCGATGCCCAGCATGGCGGTAACGGCAAGTAAAATCATTTTCTGTTTGATCGTGAGATTCATTTCATGCTCCTTCTAAGATACACTTCGTGGTATTAGTAATTAGTGTCTGGCAAAGCCTGGGGTAGCATTCAGTCAAGCTGATGCAAGCAGCAGCGAAAAGTTGCAATCTCTTTAGCATTCCATTCCAATTTGCTCCAGGCTTTGCTTCTGTTGTCAGGTGATAGAACATTGTGTCTCCAGTTCTGTACGGCTTTCTGTACGGCTTTATGCGCCAACCGTTTCTGCGGTATGTATCCGGTTCTGTTGCGCGGTAGCCAACGTCACCAGCGACTGCACATCCAGGATCAGTGCGACCTCGCCCGAACCCAGGATGGTGGAGCCGCCGATACCCTTGATGTATTTGAAGATGCTGCCGAGCGGCTTGATGACGGTCTGGAACTCGCCCATCAGTTCGTCTACCACCAGTCCCACTTTCTGGTTGCCGAAGCGCACCACGACGATGTTCTCTCGCTTGCTGCCCGTGTCTGCAATCTCGAACTGTTCGCGCAGCCGCACAAATGGCAGCACCTCGCCGCGCAGGTTGATGTACTGGTGCGTTAGTGTGCTGGCGCGTTCTGCTTCGGATAGTTCGATGCATTCCACCACCGTATTCAAAGGAATGACATAGGATGCTTTTCCGACCCCGACCAGGAAGCCGTCGATGATGGCCAGCGTCAGCGGCAGGCGGATTCGGAAGGTGGAACCCTGTCCTTCCCTGCTATCCACTTCGACGCTGCCGCGCAAGGCGGTAATGCCGCGCTTGACCACATCGAGACCCACGCCGCGTCCGGAGATATTGGTGACTTTGTCTGCCGTACTGAATCCCGGTTCGAATATCAGGTTGAAAATTTCCGTGTCGCTCAGGGTCTGATTGGCTCCGATCAGTCCGCGTTCGCGTGCCTTGTTGAGTATCTTTTCCCGGTTCATTCCGGCACCGTCGTCGATGATTTCGATCACAATGCTGCCGGATTCGTGATAGGCGTTGAGCTTGAGCGTGCCCTTGGCTGGTTTGCCTTTGGCGATGCGCACTTCCGGCGACTCTATGCCGTGATCCAGCGCATTGCGTACCAGGTGCATGAGCGGATCACCCAGTTTTTCCACCACGGATTTATCCAATTCAGCC
>CAYPYJ010000223.1:0-1844 GCA_964414945.1 uncultured Occallatibacter sp. | reverse complement strand
GGTGGCGCGCGGCGCCGTCAACGACGAGGTCGAGCTCGAGATCGCGGGCGGCGAGGCGATCGTCGCCATCGTCACGCGCGAGAGCGCGGAGAATCTCGGGCTGGCGCCGGGCCGGCAGGCCTTCGCGCTGATCAAAGCGGATTTGACCGTTCCCGCGGCGCTATATGATGTGATGGATACGTCCCCGCATGGGCAGCTCAGGATCAGCCTGGATACCCAAAAGGCCGATGTCCCACCGGTAACGCTGCCAGATGCGCCTGCGGCGACCGCCCAGCCTACGCCGTAGCCGGAATGGAATCTTTGATTTAAGACCAAATGGTAGAGAAAAATGAAAATCATATATTAGCGGAGTTTTGTTATTCCGATTATTTTTTGTCTGGCAATATCAGGTTACACGAACTCACAGACAAACTCGACCTCATCCACCGTGATTTCCCCTTCTACATTCCCGCTAACACCAACCACCAATCCACTTCCAACCGCCACTCCTGCTCCACTCCCTGTACTTACTTTGAATCCGGGAGATTCCTGCTTCAGCATTGATGGCGCTCAACGAGTCATCTTTTCAAGAAACCTGGCAAGTTTTGTTCCTGCCGATTATGATGGACTTCTCGATCTGGCGCAAAAATGGATCCAATTTCCGTGGCAGACTGTGCCTCTGCTGTAATTGATATTGGTTCAAAGTTGTCAGAGGAATTCGATAGTATGGTAACTCAAAATCAAATAGTCCTTCAAACAGCGGCTTCACAATCAAATGAAACATTGCCACCCGAATGCGCTCAACTAAATTTAAACCCAGAAGAATGTGCGAACACAGGAACGCATGATTATTCATACGCCTGTTAATCTTTATGTTTAAATTGGAAATACGCGCAAAACACTGATGAAAACAATGTTACTTTTACCTTCTCTGAAAACGGAGTACATTACAAACAGAACATGAGTTTGGATATGATTGGGAAATGATAATACAAGATTCAAACTGGTGGACTGTCACTCGCAAAGGCTTAGTGTCCGCTCTCGCAGATATTGAGGCTTCGCGACCGCCACGAGGAGATGCCCAAGTGTGGGCACGATGTTGCTTCGTCGCCACACCGTCCTGGCGGTCGGTGCCAGGGAAGAGCGGCTCCTCGCAATGACACAGGAGGGGAAGGTTCCTTCGAAAATAGAGTTTCACCGTTGACAGTCCACTAGTATTCAATTTCCGGGTTGCCTGACACAGCAAAGCAGATTTCTTATATAATTTGGAGTAAAGGTATAAGGATTGTAGTCAGTCACATCGCGACCAGAAGTTGTATCAAACTATTCCGCAGGAAGAAGAAAGCATGCCGCAGATTAGCAGACCGAACGACCCCAATCAAAAATCGATGGCGGTCAAGACCACTGACGAGATTTGGTATGAGATCCTGACTGGAAGAGAACCGATGCTCGGCCACGTGCATCATCTTTTTGGCCTGATCCCTACCAATCCGCGCTGCAAGATTTGCAACGCGCCCTTCGAGGGTCCTGGGGCACCGTTGATGCGCCTGATGGGCAAACGCCCGTCCAGCAAAAATCCGCGCTTTTGTGCAAGCTGCGAGACGTTTGCGGCGAGGCATCAAGGTGGCGCGGAGATCGAATTGAGCATGTTGTTCGTGGATGTGCGCGGCTCAACCTCCCTGGCTGAAAATATGAATGCCACCGAGTTCAGCCGTTTGATGAACCGCTTCTACGAAGCTACGATTGAGGTTCTGGTGCAAGCCGATGCCCTGGTAGACAAACTCGTGGGGGATGAGGTAACGGCTTTGTTCATCCCGGCTTACGCAGGACCGGACCACGCTCGCCGGGCGGTGGAGGCCGGGCAG
>CAYPYJ010000222.1:0-1859 GCA_964414945.1 uncultured Occallatibacter sp. | reverse complement strand
AGTTGCCATGAGCAAACGACTCGTTTTCCTGCTGGCCCTGTGGGTACTGGGCGCGGCGCTCGCGCCGGCGTCGCAGGCGCGCGACAACGTCCTGCACCTGCCGATCAAGGACGTTCTGGAGAACCCCGAATACAAGGGCCGGCTCGGCAGCGACGTCGCGCTGTACTTCGGCTCGCAGGGTGCGGCGGGACAGAGCGTGGGTGAGTACTTCACCAACAAGAAGACCAACGCCTTCGGGAAGTCCGACGACAAGTCGTGCCAGTGGGCGATGCTGTCGGCGCTGCTCGAACTCGTCGAGCGCGCCCGCAAGGAGAGCGCGAACGCGGTCGTCAACATCACGAGCTACTACAAGCGCGTCGAGTTCGCGAGCGACACCGAGTACGAGTGCCACGCCGGCGGCGTGATCGCGGGCGTCGCCCTGAAGGGCAAGGTCGTCAAGCTCAAGAAGTGACCCGGGTGCTGGCGCTGGTCGCCGACCTCGGCGCCGCGGACGGGGTCGCGGCTCGCTTAGGTCCGCTGTCGCCCGCGAGCCAGGCGCGGATCGACCGGATCCATGCGCCGCAGCGGCGCGCCCAGAGCGCGCTGGCGCGCCGGCTCGCAGCGCTCGTCGCCGCACGGCTGGTCGGGCGCGAGGTCGCCGCCGCAGGCCTCGAGGAGACTGCGGACGATACCGGACCGCGGATCGCGGGGTTTCCCGGCCTGTGCGTCAGCATCGCCCACAGCCGCGAGCGGATCGCGGTCGCCGTCGGCGACGGTCCGCTCGGCATCGACATCGAGCGCTGCGACGACGGTCGCGACGGTCTCAGCCTCGCACGCCACGCCTGCAGCGCGGCGGAGGTCGCCTGGCTCGAGGCGGGCACGCCGAACGAGCGCAGGGCGCGGTTCTATCTCCTCTGGACGCTGCGCGAGGCCGCCTTCAAGGCGGGCCTGCAGCCGACCGCGCGCGGCGGCGACTCCTGTCTCGACCCGAACTCGGGCAGCGCGCGCTTCTGCTGGGGCAGCGAGGTGCAGGACGGCTACCGCGCATCGGTCGTGACGCGGTCCGCAACCGAGGTGGAATGGCTGCAGCTCGGCGGCGCTCCGCTACGCCTCGTCGGGCTCCGGACCGAACGGCTCGGCCACGCGGGCGCGACCGTCACCGGTTGAGCGGTCGACGCCCGAGGCTCGCTGCCGCGGGTGCGGCTGCGCGTCTCTCAGTGCAGCAGCGATGCGCCGACGAGCGCGATGCAGCCGAGCGCGTGGATCGCGAGCGTCAGCTCGATGCTCTTCTTCAGTCCCTCGCGCCGCGCCGCGTCGAGCGAGATGCCCCGCGACGCCTGCAGACCCGCCGCCGCGAGCAGCAGCGAGGCGACGATCGACCAGCGCGGCAGGTCGTGACGCACGATCAACGCGACTCCGGCGCCGAGCGCGACCAGCGTCAGGAACTGGTACAGGAGGCGCGTGCCGCCGGTCCCGAGCCGCACCGCGAGGGTCCGCTTGCCGGCGTGCTCGTCGGCCGCGGAGTCGGGCACCTCGTTGATCAACAGGATGAGGCCGACCCAGACGCTGACGATGAGCGCCAGCATCCAGGCGCCTGGATCCACGCGGTCCGCCTGCAGCCAGACCGTCCCGGCGACCGGCAGGGCCCCGAGGCCGATCGCGCAGGCGAGTTCGCCGGATCCGCGGCCGGAGAGCTGCACGCCGGGCTTCGAATAGAAGTAGCCCAGGGCGAGCCCGAGGACGCCGAGCAGCACGACGCCCGGACCGCGCAGGTACGCGAGCGACAAGCCCGCGGCAAGCGCCGCAACCGCGAGTCCGTACGCGAATCGCAGCGTGGTCGTGCGGCTCATGATGCCGTTCTGGATGAACCACGATCCCCC
>CAYPYJ010000221.1:0-1886 GCA_964414945.1 uncultured Occallatibacter sp. | reverse complement strand
GCGACAGTATCTGCAAAATCCGTACTCTCCGACCGGCTCAACGGATGTGTTACCGGAAGGGAACATTACTGAATTTCTAAGCCAATTTTACTGTTAATATTCCTGTACGGTATTTTATTATTGCTTTTGGCCCAAAAAAGGCTATTATATTCCCGTACAGTAATTTCAGTGAAAGATGCGCACAATGAAAGTCACACCCAAACAAATCGGAATGCTGATCAGGACGACGCGCAAAAGCCTTGGCGTTACCCAGAGAGATTTGGCGCTGACCTCTGGGACTGGTCTGCGGTTCATCATTGACCTCGAAAAAGGGAAAGAAACCTGCGAGATCGGGAAAGCGCTAACGGTCTTGCATACCCTGGGAATCAAGCTGGCTCTGACGCCCCCGCCGACGAAAGGAGAGTAGCGTATGGCAAGAACGCTCGATGTCTATCTGCATAACGCACTCGTCGGCAACCTCATCCAGGATGCCGGCGGCCAGATGGTCTTTGAATATGTCGAGAGCTGGCTGAACGCGCCAAGTGCCGCGCCGCTGTCGCAGTCATTGCCCCTCCGAAAGAAACGCTTCACACGCAAGGAGTGCCGGGGCTTCTTCGCCGGCATTCTGCCCGAAGAGAGCAAGCGCGAGATCATCGCTCGCAATCTGGGCATCAGCGCGCGCAACGATTACGCCATGCTGGAACGGATCGGCGGCGAATGCGCCGGAGCTGTCACGTTCATTCCGACCGGCGAAGCGCTGCCCGAGCGCAATTACGGCTACCGCACCCTTTCTTCGCGCGAACTCGCGGCACTGCTGAGAGAACTGCCGAGGCGTCCGCTTCTGGCGGGCGAGGAAGGGATACGCCTCTCGCTTGCTGGCGCGCAGGATAAACTCCCCGTACGCATCGAAGGCGGCGACATCTGCCTGCCACTGGGCGGCGCGCCAAGCACGCATATCCTGAAACCCGCAGTCGATCGCTTCGAGGACGTGGTCTTCAACGAAGCTCTGAGCATGAAGCTGGCTGCAGCTGCCGGGCTGCAAGCCGCATCGGTAGAGACCAGAACCGTCGATGGAATGGCCTACCTGTTGGTGGAACGCTACGACCGAACTCACCACCAGATGGCCGAGGGAGCGCCTATCCTCGAACGGATTCACCAGGAAGATTTCTGCCAGGCGCTGGGTATCGTTTCCGAAATGAAGTATCAGAAAGAGGGAGGCCCCTCTCTCAAACAATGCTTCGGATTGCTACGCGAAGTCTCAAGCTCGCCCGTTGTCGATCTGGCGCGTCTGCTGGATGCAGTGATCTACAACTACCTGGTCGGCAACAATGACGCTCACGGAAAGAACTTCTCGCTGCTGTATCACGGCATCGGAACCGACACCCTGCAGATCAGGCTCGCGCCACTCTACGACATTGTCAGCACGATCTATTACCCAGAACTCAGCCGTGACATGGCGATGAAGATTGGCGGCGAATACTCTTCCGAAAATGTGTTCCCCGTCAACTTCGAGCGACTGGCAGTTGAGGCAGGCTTGGCCAAGCCGATTGTGAAGCGCCGCGTGCCTGAGCTGGCCGAAACGCTCATCGCCACTCTCGCTGAGGTTGGGATTGCCAATCCTGCCGCCGAAGCAGTTGCTACGCTGATACGGAAAAGGTGCGAATCCGTCAGTAGCACATTTCGGGGCTGATGATTGGGGGATCGCACGCTCCTATATCTTGACTGAAGAACTTGACGTACGCTCGCGATGGCAGGAACGATCATGTCGAAATTAGAGAATTTTGGCGCGTCTCTAAAGCAACCACCTGCTGAGTGAATTCCGGCACATCGACCACAGCTAGGCCGACACCAGCGTCCATCCAAAACTGCTCAGCTCCTGCTTCGGCAAAGTCTCCATCTCCCGAGCC
>CAYPYJ010000220.1:0-1901 GCA_964414945.1 uncultured Occallatibacter sp. | reverse complement strand
ATGGGGGTTGGTGGGAATGTCCGCGGGATTACTTGCGGCGGTGCAGTTGTTTTTCCCCGCAGCCAACCTGAATTTTCAATTCATCACGTTCGGCCGGCTCCGGCCTTTGCACACCAACGCCGTCATTTTTGCCTTCGTGGGCAATGGCATGTTCACCGGCATTTACTACTCGCTGCAGCGGCTGTGCAAGGCGCGCATGTTCAGCGACACCTTGAGCTGGTTCAACTTCTGGGGCTGGCAGGCCATCATTGTCAGCGCCGCAATCACCCTGCCGCTGGGCCTCACGACAAGCAAGGAATACGCGGAACTGGAATGGCCCATCGATATCGCCATCGCCGTCGTGTGGATCGTCTTCACCATCAACCTGCTCGGCACGATTCTGAAACGGCGGGAACGGCACATGTATGTGGCGATTTGGTTTTACATCGCCACCGCGCTCACGGTCGCGGTGTTGCACGTGGTCAACTCGATGGAAATTCCCGCCGGCTGGTTCAAGAGCTATTCCATGTATGCCGGCGTGCAGGATGCGCTGGTGCAATGGTGGTATGGACATAACGCCGTCGCTTTCTTCCTCACGACGCCTTACCTGGGCCTGATGTACTATTTTTTGCCCAAGGCGGCCAATCGCCCGGTCTTTTCCTACCGCCTGTCGATCATCCATTTTTGGGCGCTGATTTTCGTCTACATCTGGGCCGGGCCGCATCACCTGCTTTACACCGCGCTGCCCGATTGGGCGCAATCGCTGGGCATGGTCTTCTCAATAATTCTCATCGCGCCATCCTGGGGCGGCATGTTGAACGGGCTGCTCACGCTTCGCGGCGCCTGGGACAAAGTGCGGCAGGATCCAATGCTTAAATTCATGGTCGTCGCCGTCACCGCTTACGGCATGGCGACTCTTGAAGGGCCGACCCTGGCGATCAAAAGCGTCAATGCCCTCTCGCACTACACCGATTGGACTATTGCGCACGTGCACACAGGCGCGCTGGGCTGGAATGGTTTTCTGACCTTCAGCATGCTTTATTGGCTTTTCCCCCGGCTCTACAACACCAAACTGTGGTCCACCAAACTCGCCAATTACCACTTCTGGATCGCGCTGCTCGGCATGATGTTTTACGTCATCCCAATGTACGTCGCCGGCGTCACCGAGGGTTTGATGTGGAAACAATTCACCCCGGACGGCTTCCTCCGATATCCCAACTTCCTGTTGACCGTCGTCCAGGTCCTTCCCATGTATCGCCTGCGCGCCCTGGGCGGCACTCTTTATATCTTCGGAGCTGTCCTCATGGCCATCAACCTGTACCGAACGGCCAAGAGTGGACGCTTTGTGCCCGACACCGAAGCCAAAGCCCCCGCCCTGAGATCCGAGAGTCCCCGCGAGGAAGGACCTCACCGGATGCATCGCTGGCTGGAAGCGCGGCCGCTGACGTTCACCGTGCTGGCCGTTGTTGCCATTCTCATCGGCGGCATGGTCGAAATCATCCCGATGTATCTCATCAAGGAAAATGTGCCTACGATCGCTTCGGTGAAACCGTACTCGCCCTTGGAACTGCTCGGGCGGGACATTTACATCCGCGAGGGCTGCGTCGGCTGCCATTCTCAAATGATCCGTCCGTTCCGATCGGAAACCGAGCGTTACGGGGAGTACTCCAAGGCCGGGGAATTCGTTTACGACCATCCGTTTCTCTGGGGCTCCAAGCGCACCGGCCCGGATTTGCATCGCGAAGGCGGTAAATATCCCGATGCCTGGCATTACACGCACCTGTCCGATCCGCGATCGACCTCACCCGGCTCGGTCATGCCCAATTACCCGTGGTTGCTTTCTCAAAAGCTGGAGCGGACCTCTCTGCCCTCCCGCCTCAAAGCCTTGCGCAAATTGGGCGTGCCGTATCCCGATGGCTATG
>CAYPYJ010000219.1:0-1910 GCA_964414945.1 uncultured Occallatibacter sp. | reverse complement strand
ATCGCGACCAGTTCCAGATGGTGGGAGAGACGGTCGAATACTTCTTCCGGTATGCTGGAGAGAAGGTGATTCTGACTGGGTGCATGCAGTGCGGACATCGTGGCAACCATTTTCCTGTCTTCGGTAGGTGCAGCAGAAAGAGAATCATTGATCAAGCAATGGAAAACAGCAACGTTGGCCGGTAAGGGCGACGTGGTGGATATCCTTATAGCACGGTATGCAGAACGCCAATGTGCGATACCGTACATACATTATGCGCTTTTCAGCAAGTAGCACGGTGCATAACGTTGGCGATTGGTATCCATAACAAATAGATATACCCATAACCATACAGTAGGCGTAGTGTTGCGCAACCCGAGGATTTTCCCCGAGAGCGTAAGGCGTAATGCAGGGAGTGACGGGCATGTCTACACAGTCAGATCATGATGCGATAGAAAATTCGGGAAACGCAAAGTCAATCCCGAAAGGTTCTCTGCGCCTGGCCGCAGAGGCGCGGCTCGCACTCATGCCGGAGCGGCGCCCTTCCGAGGAATACCAGCACGAACTCCAGGTGTACCAGATCGAACTGGAAATGCAGATTGAAGAGTTGCAGCAGGCACAGAACGTCCTGGAAGCAATGCGCGACCGCTACGTGGATCTCTATGAATTCGCTCCCGTCGGTTACATCACGCTAAACCGCCACGGCATGATCTCCGACGTAAATCACACCGGCTTAACGCTATTGGGAGCCGAGCGCAAGGAACTGTTAAATCACCGCTTCTCCCGCTTCATCGCCCCCGGGGACAGGGATCAGTGGGATCATCATTTTCTGAGTGTGTTGAATCGCGACGGGCGGCAGAGTTGCGAACTGCAGTTCAGGCGCCGCGACGGCACCAATTTTCATGCCCAGATAGCTTCGCTGAGAGCAAACGATTCGCTGAGTTCGCACAACCTTGACGATCCGCTATTTCTGAACAAGATACCCAACACGTCAACCCTGCTGCGCCTTGTCATCACCGACATCACCGGGCGCAAACAAAAAGAGCTGGAGATGCAAAAGCTCTTGTCCATCGTTAATTCCACAGATGATGCAATCATCAGCAAGACGCTGGATGGAAAAATTCAAAGCTGGAATAGCAGTGCGGAAAGGATTTTTGGTTATACGGAAGCAGAAGTGATCGGCAAACCGATACTGATGTTGATTCCTTCGAATCTTCAAAATGAAGAATCTGAAATATTGTCGCGAATTGTGCAGGGTGAGCGGGTCAAGCACTTCGAAACAGTGCGTCGCCGCAAAGATGGCAGCCTGGTGAACATTTCCTCCACGATATCCCCTATCTTTGACACGCAAGGCAAAGTGATCGGTGTATCAAATATCGTTCGCGATATCTCCGAACGAAAAAAGCTGGAAAAGGAAATTCTGGATCGTCGCAAAGAAATGGACTCTCTGCAAAAGAAGCATGTCGCCGCCCAGACCGCGGCGGCTATCGCCCACGAAATAAACCAGCCGCTTGTGGCCATCGCCTCCTATAGCGAGGCTGCGCTCATTCTGCTGAATGCTGAAAATCCCAACCTCGATAAAGTCTGCAAAGCCATTGAGGGAAGCGAGCAACAAGCCATGCGTGCCGGACAGTCACTGCGCAAATTGTTTGACAGTTTGGGCGAGGCGGAATTTTCTGCCGAGGTGTTTGACCTTAACAATGAAATTCTGAGTTCTCTGGACACTGCAAGATTGGAATACGAATTGCAATTCGTCCCCGTTCTCCGCTTGGAGGAAGGCCTCCCTTTGGTCCGGGCCAACCGTATTCATGTACAAAAGGTGTTGTTAAATCTGTTGCAAAATGGCATCGACGCAATGCAGGGAAATGGTATGCAACTGCCTGCCATTACCGTGACCGTGCGCACAATGAAAAAAGAAAGCGTTGCCCAGG
>CAYPYJ010000218.1:0-1928 GCA_964414945.1 uncultured Occallatibacter sp. | reverse complement strand
CAGGAAAACATCATCAGCAACAAGTACCTGTTGAGCAGACCCTTGCTGATCGTTGCCAAAGCCAATCCGTCACGCAGGAGTCAATTGTTTATCGACTATGTGGTGCATGGCGAATGCCAAGCGACGGTTGATGAGCTGGGCTTTGTTCCGGTAAATCCTGTCAAGTAATGAGTACCGGCACGATCGCTGACAAGCTTCTGCGCTATGGTTCGCTCCTCGCTTTGGCGGGGAGTATTGCCCTGCTTGTCTTGGTGATCGGCTTTATTGTCATGGAATCTCGCATCCCGCCAAGTCCGGATATGTCTATGGCGGATTTTCTGTTTCTTGATCGTTGGGACCCGACCGGAAATCCTCCTTTGCTTGGAATTAGGCATGCCTGGGTCGCCACCATCATGGTAGTTGGGCTAGCCGTAGCCATGGCAACGCCTTTAGGTTTGGTCATTGGGATATTCCTCGCGGAGATCGCGCCACCTGCCATCAGAACCGTTGTCGAACCTATGCTGCAACTTTTAGCCGGGATTCCAGCCGTCGTTTACGGTTTTGTCGGCTACGCCACGCTCGTTCCATTTATGGAGCAGTGGCTGCCCACCGGCGAGACTCTGTTCTGCGCATCCGTAGTGCTGGCGTTGATGGTGCTACCTTTCATCGCAGCAACGGCAGCGGAATCCATTTCTCTGGTCGCCAGTGAATTGCGTCTCGGCAGCCTCGCTCTGGGGGTCAGCCGCTGGTATACATTTACCCATATTACCTTGCGCAAAGCAGCGCCGGGCGTATTGGCCGGAGTTATCCTCGGTGTTGGCCGGGGAATGGGCGAAGCGTTAGCGGTGTTGATGCTTGCGGGAAATTCACCTTCAGTTCCTGACGGATTCTTCAGTCGTGGCCAACCCATTACCGCCTTGATTGCGACGGACCTTGGCGAGGCCGCAATCGATTCAGATCGCTACCACGCACTGTTTTCAGCCGGGCTGCTTCTGATGATCATGGTAATCACGATTAATCTTGCAGTAATTTGGCTCAAGAAAGGGTTCATGCGCCATGCCGAGCGTCACTAAAACTGATTCCGTCAGGCAGGTACCAGCCTGGACGGCGGATCGCACGGCAATTAGCGATCTGATTTATTGCTCGATAGCTTGGAGTGCCGGCATCATTGGCGTACTTATCCCGATTTCCATATTCGCGTATTTGCTATGGAACGGCATCGGTGTTATCACTGCGGAATTCCTGTTTTCCCCCCCGAGTGGCGGATCATTGAATGGCGAAGGCGGAATCTGGCCTGCAATAGCAGGGAGTCTTGCGCTGGTTGGATACGGTCTTTTGCCCGCGTTGATTCTGGGGGTAGGCGGCGGCATTTACCTTGCCGAGTTCAACCGTTCGCGCAGCCTTGAAAATATTTCACGCTTTTGTATTGAATCCCTATCCGCCGTGCCCGGACTGGTCTATAGCCTATTCGGCTACGTACTTCTGGTGGTGGCATTGAAACTGAAAACTTCCCTGATCGCCGGGGCCGTCACCTTGGGTTTTGTCATGTTGCCACAGATTCTGATTGGCACTCACGAGGCATTGCGCGCTGTCGATCCGGTATTGCGAGAAACCGCCCATGCCTTGGGTGTATCGCACAGTTATATGCTCTTCCGCGTCATCTGGCCTGTCGCATGGCCCGCAATCCTGACCTCAATTGTGCTTTCCGCGATTCATGCGCTCGGGTCAGCCGCACCGCTGCTGTTTACTGCCGCGATAGTATTTACCAAGGAACCGGTCAGCCTGTTCAAACCTGTCATGGCTTTGCCCACGCATCTATATTTTGTAACCAGCGATATAGGCGCCGTTCCCTACGCGTTCGGGTCGGCGCTGGTGCTTGCGGGGCTCGTACTTGCCATCTCGACATTAGCTATGATTTTTAAACGACGCAATCAACCTTGACCGTGAAT
>CAYPYJ010000217.1:0-1931 GCA_964414945.1 uncultured Occallatibacter sp. | reverse complement strand
CCTCCAGCGCAGGCGCGAGAATTGCAAATCCACACCCCGCGCCCGCAGCTTCTGCAGGAGCGGACCCTTGATGAATCCGGGCAGCCCGATCTGGTTAAGGTAAAGCAGCGCCCCGAGAAATATCAGGATCAACACCCACGAGAAAATCCGGAATCGACGAAAAGCGGTTCGGCAACGACTCAAAAAACTTCTTTTGTCCGAAGCCATGGGTCAGTGAATGTATCGCGGAATTGTCAAATACGGCTGGACGAATTGATAATAGATCCCCCAGGGGAACTCAAAAACCCACGGCTGATCCTCCAAAACAACTCTCGCATAAGGAAAGCCCGAAGGAGCCATGTTGCCAAATTCAACCGTGAGCTTCGTCCCGTTTTTCAGCTCAACACATACCTGGTGAGGACTCGAACCAAAGCCATAGCTCAGTTGCTTGTCGCCACCGCACGCCGTCCAGTAAGCCGCCGTCAGCTCGCCCAACCGGTGCGCCGTTTCGTCCATCGCCAAATCGTTGATGTCCCCGTTGCCCGCCGCCACACTCCAACTGTTGGTCCCTTTGCGCACCATCTCGCGGGTCCGCCCGCCATCCTGCACCGTAATGCGCGCGACGTCCGCTTCGGTGAAATTCCAAATCCGCCGCTCGCGCAGTTGCCAGCTCGCAGTCGGAAAACGGTCCAGGTCGGCTTGTCGAACCGTGTAAAGAGAGCTCTCATCGGTGCGCCGCGCAAAAACCTTGTCCTCGGTGTTGGTCCCAAATTCCAATTGCGCGATGAGCACGTCGTTGCTGCCGCCCTCGGTGGGGTTGGCCGAGGCGCTGTTCAGCACGATCTGCAGCTTCGGCGGAGCCAAACCCCACGCTGGCAAATCGGGCGCCGTGACCACGTCTTTGGGAAATTCCACCACCTGCAATTCCACGAGGTTGGTGATGAATTGACCCACCAACGCCGAATCAGCCGCGAAGGGCGCGCGCCCCTCCGGCAATACCCGCCATTCTCCGCCAGGCTGCCGATCCAGTTTGAAACGATCCATCCCTCGCACCTCGATGCTCTGAAGCGAATTGCCCAGGCTCACCATGTGGCGGTCGCGAAATAATTCATACGCCCATTTGCCCACCGACTCCCTGGGCACCGTCACCACCGTGTTCTGGTCCGCCCGCCGCGCGAACTGCAGCCGCGCATTGTTGGTCGGGCTCTTGCCAAACTCCAGCAACAGCACGGCATTGGTGCCCTTCGCCAGCGCCAGCGTCAATTCCGGCGCCTGCAGACCAAATGGTTCCAGGTCCGCCTTGGGATCGTCGGAAATAAACCGGTCCACCCGCACCGCCTGCAGGTGCCGCAACGCGTCCATCACCTTGTCGCTGTCAGCCCGCGGCTCCCAGCCCGGCAGCAGCATCCGCCACAAATGATTGCTCGGATTGCGCTGCAGCTCGAAGGCCTTGCCCGCGTTGGTCACCAACACCCGGTCAAACGCAAGCCGCCGCAAATCCAGTAGCCTCGTGTCCCGCCACTGGTCCGCATGCTCCGGTATCAAATTCAACAACGCCGCATCCACCACGTACACATCACCCACTCCCACCACCTGCAAAAATACTTCGTCCCCCGGCGCCGTCTTGTTCCCAATGTGAATGGACGTCTGCTCCATCCCTTGCTGGATCACTAGCGTCTTTTGCGGAGGATCAAATCCAAACTTCTGGTCCGACTGCCGCACCGCCTTGAGCTCTTGCGCGCTGATCGATGTCGCCGGCGTCAGGGTCTGCAGCGCCACTAATAAGGCCTGGATGTACTCCGACTGCGCCGCATAGGCCAACGGCCGGCTCAGACGCCAGACGTCGTTGGCCAGATCGGCCCGAATTTCCAGTTGTCCTTTGGGCAGGACCTGCACGCTCGTGACCTGGTCGGGATTAAGTTGCGAGAGAATTCGCGAGGGCCCCTTCGGGG
>CAYPYJ010000216.1:0-1986 GCA_964414945.1 uncultured Occallatibacter sp. | reverse complement strand
GAACTGGAGCCGGCAGGCAGGCGGAAACCTTTGGGGTGAGCGCTTAAATAGTAAATTTACTCCTTTCCGCCACTTCTCGATTCGATGCGCAATTCGTTATTTATTATGCCTCGTTAGCAGAATCTGTGGGTGGATTCCGGTTCGGGAAGCCGGCCTAACGTATGATAGAGCGCTATTTCCATAGCGTCGTAGGTGCGAAAGCCGTAAGATCGTCTGGTCACCACTCGAATTTTATTGTTCAGGCCCTCGACCGCACCACTGGAGATCTCGCCCTGGGCTCTGAACCAATTGAAGAGCAGATGCTGATGCGTGCGCAACATCCGCGCTACCTTCCTCATCGGCTCGATACGGCTGCGCAAGGCCCGAGCACACCAGACGTCCAGGAAGGCGCTGGCCCAAGTCAGAGAGCGATAGCGCCAGAAGTCTTGAAAGGTTTCTTTGAGCATCCAAGCTCTGCCAGTAGCCATCTTCGTACAGAGCAGTTGATAAAGTCTGCGTTTGGCCTTTCCACGTACCCGACTGCCCCGGCGCAACAATGGCCAGCGCATGTGCTTGAGTCGTTGCGCCATCGGACGGCCTCGCAGCCGCCCGCTTTCTTCTCGGCGCACCTGGTCCACTGCCTGGTTCAAATGCATCGTGATGTGAAAGCGGTCCAGCACATGCAAGGCGTGCGGGATCCTGGCTGCAATCACCTTCAGGTAGGCTCGCCACATATCACTGCACACAAAACGCAGCCCGTTGACCACGACCGGCCCCAGCGCCACCAGCCCCCTGCGCAGCGTAGCCTGTGTCCGGCGGCGTCCCACCCACAACAGTCGCCGACAGTGATTGTCGATCTGATAGATCAGCGTCAGGAAATTGTCCGTCCGCTTGCCTTTGCCCCAATGAATCTCGTCGATGCCGATGGACTGGACTCCTTCGAGTTGGCGGTGCGCCAGACCCCATTGCACGAACCATTCGACCGAGCGATAAACCGCTTCCCAACTGGTCTGAAAGGCCCGGGCGGTCTGTCGCCAAGACAGATGCCTCGCCCAGCGAGCCAAGAAACCCATCATCGCCGTGGTGACCGGACGCTTGCCTTCACTCCAGGGGATATGCTCCACCACCACCCCGTGCTCGGCACATTCCACCCGCCGCGGGGCATAACGAAACCAAGTCACAATGCCCCACAGCGGTACAAAGAGCCACCACCGTTCCGGCAGCCGGTCATAACCCGGCGCGGGCTGGCGGCACTGCGAGCATTTGCCGCCGATACCCTGATGCGGCTCAAGGCTAATCTCCATGCACAACTTGTCCTTGGAGCTACGCAGCCGGATGTCCTGATAAACGAAGCCGACAAAGTGTTGAATCCGGTTCAAAAGAGTCTTAACTTCCAACTGCATGGCTGGTCTTTGGGTTTAATTTGTTCAATCGTTCTCAACACCGATCGAATAACCGAAGACCAGCTTTTTTTCCATCGCCTTTGGACTTCCCCATGCCAGGCTCCCAAGTTACTTTCGTCCTGCGATTCGGGGGATAAGGCTCTGCAGGAGTGCAACCTGAGCACCGAACCGTCCGTGGATTGCAGTGATTGCATCCAGCCGGTCCGGGCCAAATCTCGGACCGGCTTCTTCGTCTCTTTCCGGATGCCTCTGCAAACCACGGCCAAAGCGGAAAACTCACTGTCCGACCAGACTTGCGCCATCAACTACAAATCGCAGCCCACGCCTTCAATTTCTCATACTAACATCGGCATCTGCTATAAAACGCCCACAAATTGTGCCACCCAGCCGAAAAAACAGTTGATAGAGGAAGAGTTGATGGTTGATAGCGGGAAAGTTCGTTGTCCAGGCTTTAGCCTGTCCGAACGGGTTGCGAACCTTGTGGCCCAACCTGGCGGGCTAAAGCCCGGACAACGAACGCGATTCAACGGTTCAACAATCCCACGGTTCCCCGTCCAACCCTATCAGGAACGGTGTAAATGCCTCGTTAGCAGAATCTGTGGGT
>CAYPYJ010000215.1:0-1990 GCA_964414945.1 uncultured Occallatibacter sp. | reverse complement strand
TACGCCAAACCCTATACAGATTATCTCGAAGCCAACGGCTCGGCCTTATTCAAGGTGGCTACCGCAAAGGCGGCATAATAGTTGGCAAAGCTTTCGCGAAACGCAGGTTAGGTGGGCTGGGTTGCTAGCATCTGTTATTGCCGCAAGTGGTTTCGGTCCAGTGATGGCATTGCGAGACGTTTGCACCCCGCGTACACGTCCAATCACATTGGTCGGTATTGGTGCCGTCATTGTCGCAATTTAGTGCCGATGCCGTCGCTCCATTCACGCACAACGCAGGCGGGTCGTACCATTGTCCGCAACCACCCCAGCAGACTTCATATCTACCCGCAGGAGGCCGGTTACATAAATTGCCCCCGTTGCCGTCGTAGTAAGTGGATGTTGGTGGATTCCAGCTTGGATCATTGCTATCGGCATCAAGGCCAGTCGATTTTACGACTACTGTTTCAGTCCATTGATTGGGTCCGGGATTGCACGTGAATTCTGGATTCGGAGTAATCGTGTAGCTTGCACCCTGATGATTGACCTGATCGTAAGGCTGATAAGGGAAAGTCACATTCTGGGTCGCTGGACTTGGATTGGTGCAAGCGGGGCCTGCGGAAATCGTAAATGTATGCTTGCGCGAGCAGTGTTGGACGCTGACGAGCTGAGGGAGATGGTTCAGAAATGCCGCCCATTCGGGCGCACTCTTGAACGGCACGAAAATCGATTGCGTGCCGGAATTGTTCACATAGCGGCAATACTCGATGGGCTGAGGCGGAGGATTAGAATTAGTGGCCCAAGCGTCGATCGGCGCGGTCGCATTACCGGGATCGCTGCGCACGGCGTCATATCCGCCGGATGTGGTGATCGCCAGATTCAGATCGTTGGTCGGATTGCATGCCGGTAATTGCAAAGCGCCGCTGATATCGCATTGATCGCATGGCAATTGCCCCGTCCCGCCGCAGGTCGCGGCATAGGCGGGTGCATATCCCAAACTTGATAGAGCTAGCGCAAGAGAAGCGAGCCAAAGAGAGCGAACAAGAATCGTCATCTGTCCTCCGGATTTTGGCTTGCCATAGCGATCATGAGTAGTTTCTGCATGGTCTGAGCTAAAGTCAATGGCAGAAAATTTTCATCCATGGCTATTTAGAGAGCACAGAGCTCGATGGACTAAAGGGTTGCGTATCCATATGCATCCGCGCGGTTTTCTTCTTCGTTGACGTCGCCCTGGGTTTCCCTTCATGCCCCTCGCTTAGCTGCAGCACAAGGCCGTTTCGATAAAAAAGAAAATAGCGATTTTAATAGGATGAAACTACACTTCAAGAAAAAGAGGCGGCCATGATCCACAATACGTATCCACTCACTTCCTCTCTTCGACAGGTGGTGGATCTTCTTTGCATCGTTCTGTTTCTGGGAGTTCTTGTTTTTACCATTGTTAGTGAGATCTCTCCGGAATGCCGAAAGCAGGTGACGCCCTGCATCGCGACTGAAGGTGGCCAATGCCTTATGACCGAGGATGGTGTTGTGATTGTAGGTGAGGAGCAGGGGCGAGAGTGCCGGCTCGCACCGGGGTGGCCGTGGGTTGAAATGCCGGCATGGCTGGCGAGACTGATTTGGTGAGGGCGGGGCGATGGCGGTGCAGAAATAAAGTTATTCCATTTCCTCCGAGATACTATCGGTCGATAGATGGCGATCCTATCGTGGTTGGTGTGCATAATCAGGCGATCATAATTAACGAAACTATTGATGTTTCCGTTTTCAATCGCTGGCGCCAGAATAAAAATTATAGACTACCCAATCTCAAAGATTGGGCATTAAGACATAAGGTCTCTATCGAAGATTTACGGACAAATATCCGAGCAGATAAACCATCAGAGACAGTTGAGTAAGCGACTCTTCTGAAACAGATGACGCCCATCAACACAATGAAAGGACAAAAAATGTTTCGTGGAATCCTTGCTGCTCTGATTGCGTTGGGCCTTATCTTATCGCCCGCAATTGTTGAGGC
>CAYPYJ010000214.1:0-1997 GCA_964414945.1 uncultured Occallatibacter sp. | reverse complement strand
TGCTAACTTCGGATGCGATCGCCACAAGTGTCAATACCAATCCCGTGGTCATCCGGCGCACGATGTCTCACCTGCGCCGACACGGTCTGGTTGATTCACGCCCTGGCACCAGCGGAGGCTGGCGGCTGGTTCGACCTGCCGCCCAGATCAGCCTGGGAGAAATTTACCGCGTCGTCAGTCACGAGGACGTGCTTTCCATGCACAACCATCCCAACCCGGATTGCCTGGTCGGCGGCAACATCCAGGCACCGCTCACGGCGGTCTTTGGCAGGGCCGAGGATTCCATGCAAACGGAACTGGACGGCTTCACAGTAGCCGACATTTTGCAGGATGTCGTCGCGCGCGCAGGATGAACCCATGAACATACTCGAACAATTCCGCAAAGACAAAGATGATTTCTTCAAAAATGACCACCAATCCCCATTGAGCCCAGACCAACGGCGTGATTTCCACGGGCTGAATTATTACCCGGAAAACGAGAGCCTGCGCTTCGAGCTCGAGCTGGAAAAGATCGGCACTTCCGAAGCGGTGATTTTGCAGACATCCACCGGGGAAGCCCGCGAATATTTGCACGCCGGCCAAATTCATTTCCATGTCGGCGATCAGGAGCCGGTCCTGCAGGTATACGCCGACGACGCGGGATATTTCCTGCCGTTTGTGGATGCCAGCGCCCCCACTGAAACTTACGGGGCCGGCCGTTATCTTGAGCCCTACGAGCTGGGCGGCGGGCTGCTCCAGGTGGATTTCAATCTGGCCTACAACCCCTATTGCGCCTACAACGAACGCTGGTCTTGTCCGCTGCCCCCCCGCGAAAATCGGCTCAAAGTGCGTATTGAAGCCGGCGAGAAAAAGTATCACGATTAAGGGAACCACTGGCCGCATGCCACTGCCTAACCATGAGTCGCCCCTTCGTTTTCATCAATGTCGCCATGAGTGCCGACGGGAAGATCGACACTTTCGAACGCCACGGCGCAACCATTTCATCGGCAGCCGATAAGGCCCGGGTCGATCAGTTACGCGCAGGCGCCGATGCCATCATGATCGGTGGGCACACTGCACTCGATGAAGATCCCAAGCTGTCCGTGAAATCCCGGCAATTGCGCGCGGAACGGGTGGCCCGGGGCACAAGTGAAAATCCTATCAAGGTGGCCGTTGTCACGCGCGCGGAGTTCAGCTCCGACTCCAGCTTTCTCACCGCCGGGCCCGCGCGCGTGCTGATCTTCACCACTACACAGACGCTGCCGCCGCAGATCAAGCGCCTCAAATCCGCCGGAAGTGAAGTATTTGTCTGCGGCGAAAACCGCGTGGATCTGGTTCAGACGCTTGAAATAATCGATGGGTTGGGAGTAAAACGCCTGATGGTCGAAGGTGGCGGAACGCTCAATTTCGAGTTGCTGCGGCTGGGACTTGTCGATGAATTGACTGCCTATATTGCGCCCTTGATATTTGGTGGGGCCAATGCTCCCACCCTGGCAGCCGGTAACGGGTTGACTCGCGCCAGCGCGCTGCCTTTGAAGCTGGTCGAAACCCGAATTTTGGATGGAGACGGCGGGGTGCTGCTCCGTTACGCCTTCTCAAAATAAAAGAGATTGGAGAATACCATGACGCTAACACATCTCCCCATCAAGGAACTGCTGGAAGAAAACTGCGAACACGAATGCGAGGGGGTTGGAAAAGACCACATATGCGTCAAGATCGCCTCGATTGCCGAACTGCCGACCCGTTTTGGCAACTTCCATATCGTGGCCTTCTGGAATAACAGAGACGGCAAGGAACATGCCGCACTTGTAAAGGGCGACGTGACCGATGCGGAAGATGTAACCGTCCGCCTGCACTCGGAATGCCTGACCGGCGACGCCTTTGGCTCGCTGCGCTGCGATTGTCGCGACCAGCTGGAATACGCGCTGCGCGAGATCGGCCAGATGGAAAGAGGCATCGTGCTTTACCTGCGCCAGGAAGGCCGTGGCATTGGCTTTACCAACAAGATCCGTGCTTAT
>CAYPYJ010000213.1:1785-2017 GCA_964414945.1 uncultured Occallatibacter sp. | reverse complement strand
GGGACTTCACCTTTTTGATAGCATTGCCAATGCGTTGGGCATCCCCTTTCTACCGTGGCCGGGGGAGTCTCCGCAAGCCATTCGTGCTGGAGTGGCAAGCGAGATCGATGAGGCCCGGTAACTAAATAAACCCCCCACCCCCCGGGGGAACCCCCCGGCCGAACCCCCGCCCACCCCGCACGGGCGGGGGTTCTGTCATGCCCGGACAGCACGATGCCCGGCAGGGGTCCGG
>CAYPYJ010000213.1:0-1775 GCA_964414945.1 uncultured Occallatibacter sp. | reverse complement strand
CCGGTAACTAAATCCCCCATGGCCGGGGGTTCGGTCCCCCGCTCAAGCCCCCCCGGGGCGGTGGACTTGTTCGTGCCCGGACAGCACGAAGCCCGGCCCACCTACCGTCCGATAGGCTGCCGGGCTTCGCTCGCAGTCACGCCAGTGACCGAGTGGGGCTGATTCCAGGGGCCAGTCTAGTAGTCCCGGTCGGCCGGGGTCGACTGCCGCGCGGTCGGCCGGCCGTTCACCATCCACCGCCTCGAGGCCGGGATCGAGCGGGCCGCCCTGGTGGCCGCGGCCCCGGTGGGGTGAATCCTGATCCGGATCGCCCACCGCCGTTGCGGCCACCCGGCCCGGAGCACCCGGGCGCCGGTCTGCCACTCGAGCGACCGCGCCGGCCACTTGCTCACCCGCTGCTGCGCGTAGTTCATCCCGTCGCGCGTCCCGTACAGCTTCAGCTGGTAGTAGACGGCCCGCTTGTACGCTCTCACCCAGCGGACCTCGCCCCACCGGTCCCGCCCGTACGGGTTCACGCCGATCAGCGCAAGGTGAGCCAGCGCACGCGGCGACGGGGGGGCGAGGTACTGCCCCGCCCACTCCCCCTGCGCGGCGTACGCGCGCTCCAGGAGCCGGCGGGCGGCGGGGTCGAACCATGCCGACACGGGATCACGCTGCACCATGGTCACATTGTGACTTCTCTGGTGTTATCCTGCGCTCATGCCGAACCGCCGTGGCTTCCTCCTGATCGTGATCACGGTCACCCTGATGTTCCCCGCGCGTGCCACCGTCCGCGCCTGGGGGAAGCGGCAGCTGCTGGCGAAGCCCCCCGGAACGGTCCTACACGGAGCTGGTGAAGTGGTTGTGACGATCCTGTGAGCCAGGCGACAGCGACAGTGGCCCCCGGCGGAACCGTCGCGGGACGGCCGCAGCCGAACACCACCGCGGAGACGGCGGGCGGCCCGTTCATCCGCCACGCCCCGGACGGCCGGCGTGCCCAGTACGTCGCGACCGTGGGCTTCAACGGGCTCATCAGCAACCCGACCGTGTCGATGCCCGGCTACGCCAAGGGCTACAAGATCGCCACCACGATCACCGCCACCAACCTGGCGTCGGCGCCGACGATCACCCCCGACTTCCCCGACGCGTTCTACCAGCTCGTCCAGATGAAGGACGCGTTCGGCACCCAGCTCCTCACCGGGCCGGGCTACGTGATCATGCGCGAGGTCAACCTGTACTCGGGCCAGTTCGGCACCGACCTGATGCGCGACCCGCAGAACAGCCCGCAGCAGACGGTGTACAACACGACCGGCTCGGCCTCGGCCACCGTCACCTTCTCGCGCTACCTGAGCTTCGAGTTCGCCAAGGCTTATGGGGTGATTTCGGGTGCAAACGCCGCTTTGCTCCCGGTGCTGCAGCTGAACACCGCGCCGACGACCGCGCTGTGGCCGACCAACACGCCGACCGCGGGCCTGACCGCGACCGAGACGGTTGACTCGGACTTCTACTGGCTGCCGTCCGCCCCGTCCGACCCGCCGGGACTCGGCACCACCTGCCAGTACATCTACCAGCCCACCAACCCGACCGTGCCCGCGAACGCCTCGCAGATGGTGCAGCTGCCCCGCCTCGGCGGCTACCTCACCGTCCTGATCCTGGAGATGCGCGACGCCCTCGGCGCCCGGGACGACACCATGTGGCCGGCCCGCCCCAAGATCCTGGTCGACGGGGTCCCGCTGATCGACACGCTGATCGGCACCTGGTTCGAGGACATGGCCATCGCCATGGGCATCGGCGCC
>CAYPYJ010000212.1:0-2099 GCA_964414945.1 uncultured Occallatibacter sp. | reverse complement strand
CGGCCGATCCAATATCCCCGCCAGTCGCTCCACCTGCTTCACCCGTTCGCCCAGGAAATGCCGCGCATGTTCGGCGGCCATGCCAAGGGCGGCGCCCCGATCGTAGACCTTCTTCTCAGGCGAACCACCTGTGATACGGTAATACTTTATTCCAGTAAACCCGCGGCGATCCGACGCCGGCAAG
The DNA here is from genome assembly GCA_964414945.1 of uncultured Occallatibacter sp. Classification (GTDB taxonomy): domain Bacteria; phylum Acidobacteriota; class Terriglobia; order Terriglobales; family Acidobacteriaceae; genus Telmatobacter. The sequence goes on along the minus strand of CAYPYJ010000212.1, from coordinate 1,915 downwards.
TGCGGCTGGACATACTCAAAATCCAAATCAAATCCGACATCGCGGTAAAAATCGCGGTAGTGCGCATCTCCCGGGTAGCCCTCGTATTTGCTCCAGACTTGCTTGGCCGATTCCAAGTCCCGCCCAAACGCGGCAATGCCATTGGGTGTAAACACGGGCGCAAAAATCCCATACCGAGGACGCGGCTGCGCGTGAAGAATTCCGTGCGTTTCAGTCACAAACCAACGCAGGTTCGCCTCCTGCAAAATGGCGTCCACGCCTTCGACGTAAGCGCACTCGGGCAGCCAAATGCCCGAAGGATCACGCCCAAAACAACTCCTGTAATGATCCCGCGCCACCAATATCTGCGCCCGCATCGACGGCCGATGATCCGCCAGCAAGGGCAGTAACGCATGCGTCGCCGCACTCGTGATGATCTCGAGCCGGCCCAACTTTTGGAATTGCCCGAACGCACCCACCAGGTTCCGACCGCATGCGAAATATGTGTCGCGCACCGCCAAAAACCGGCGCTGGTACATCATTGCCAGCTCATGCAAGGGCTTTTCCCAATGAGTGCGGTGCGTCTCCTTCTCCGCCAGCTCAATCAGTCCCTCCAGGTGCCCGACATAGCGATCCTGCAAAAGAGGGTCCATCAACATCGAACAAAGCGTCGGACTCAGCGTCAACGTCAGGTGCGCGTCCATTCCGTCGCGTTGCCACCCTGCCAGGGTCTGAACCAAGGGCACGTAGGCTTCAGTGATGGCTTCAAAGAGCCAGTTCTCCTCCAGGAATTTATCGTGTTCCGGATGGCGCACAAACGGCAGATGCGCATGAAGAAGGAGGGCGAGATGACCTTGCATGAAGTATTAACGGGGGTGGGTCATTCGTCAAAATCGTCGGCCAGCCATTCAGCCAGCTTGGCGCTGAGGATAAACAATATCACCCCCAGGCAAATCAAACCCGCCCCCAGCACGCAATGCCAAACACTTAATCGCGCCTGCCGCACCCGGTCTCGCACCACTTCGAGCCCAAGCTCCAATCCCCCAAAAAGTATGAACCCCACGGCAGCCAGCCGGAGTATGGCTCGGACGGCGCGTTTCATCCGATTGCCTTAGAGATGATCCGCCGCGGGCGTCTTCAATTCCGCGTCCTGCGGTTGCGCACCCACTTCGCCCCGGTACTGCGTGCTGCGGCTGAAATTCATCTCGGCTGCGCGCCCATCGGTTTGATCCGCCGACACCGCCACGGCGGCCAGCTCATATTGCCCGTCGGGAAGCGCAAAGCGGTAACTGAAAGAGCCGTCAGAGCGCAGCGCAATCGGCCGGCCTCCGATGGTCACCGTCGCACCCGGTTCAGTCGCGCCATAAACAATGAGCTCTGCATTGACATTGAACCAAAATCCCCTGACCGGAACTTCGCCGCCTAACGGACTGCTGACAGCTCCTGGCGCAACAGTCGGGGAAGTCGGCCCACCCTCTGGTCCACCTCCCGCGGCTTGCTGCGCAAATTGGCGCCGGATCAATTCCGTGATCTCCAACGATCCCATCCAAACCCGGCGCAGCCGGTCCATGCTGATCACCTCGGCAAGCGCCTGCTCCTGCGCGGCCGTCCAGGCTCCCGGTGAAGGTGTTTTGCCCGCAACCGGCAATCCCGGGTGCCCCGCCGCGCGCAACTCTTCCAATGCCCTGGCCAGCGGCCTGTGCTCTTGAGTCGCTTCCTGGATGATCGCCAATAACCTCGCCAACGGCAGCTCGAATGGAATCGTCGCAAATTCCACCGACGTATCCGCCGACAACGCGTCGGCAGGGGTTACAGTCGGGCCCGACGCGGATATGGCCTGCCAGGGTCCATCGATGGAGTAAAAGCCAAGCTCACCCACATATTTGGTCCCGGCCCGGTCCACGTGAATAAACCAATGGCGCGACTCAGGATGCAC
>CAYPYJ010000211.1:0-2111 GCA_964414945.1 uncultured Occallatibacter sp. | reverse complement strand
TGCGTTTCCTTGATGAAATACCACGGCTTCTCGATGATGCGGCCGTTCTCATCCAACAACGCCATGTCCACGAAAACGTAACCAGGCCACAGCTTGCGCGTGGAGACCGTTTTCTTTTGGTTGCGCACCTCCACGACCTTTTCCATGGGGACAAGGACTTCGTGGATAAAATCCTGCATCTCTTCGGATTTTATGCGTTTCTCGATGCTCTCCTTGACCTTTTGCTCCTGGCCGGAAAGCGTATGGATGACGAACCACTGGTTTTGCATGGTCTGCTTGCTCACTTAAATTATGGTCTCCATCACTTTGCGGAAGATTTGATCCAGCGCCACAGTCAATCCGCCTAACAGCGCGATCGAAATAGCCACTACCAGGGTAGAACCTTTCAATTCTTCCCACGTCGGCCAGGCGCATTTTTTCAATTCGTCACGGGTGGCCTGTATATAAGCCGACAGTTTCGCGATGTAGCCCCCGCGCCACGCGATAATGAAGGCTGCCAGAACCACCCCGGCCCAGATTGCGATTGTATAGTTCATCAGACTTTCTTCGTTTTTCCGCCTTCGCCTCAGGCGAAAGCTGGCGGAGAGGGAGGGATTCGAACCCCCGTCGGGCGTTAACCCGAAGCGGTTTTCAAGACCGCCGCGATAGACCACTCTGCCACCTCTCCGTTATTGGCAGGGCGTGTAGGACTTGAACCTACAACCAACGGTTTTGGAGACCGCTACTCTACCAATTGAGCTAACGCCCTACACAAAAATTCCGTCTGCCTCAACTGGACTAAAACGGAGGCGACGGGTTTCCGCCGCCTCCGAGTGTAAAACAACCTCTTATTTGAGCACTTCGCTGATACGACCGGCACCGATGGTGCGGCCACCTTCGCGAATGGCGAACCGCTGGCCTTTTTCCATGGCCACGGGCTTCTGCAATTCCACATCAACAGCGACGTTGTCGCCGGGCATGACCATTTCCACACCTGTGGGCAGGGCCAGCGTTCCGGTCACGTCAGACGTGCGGAAATAGAACTGCGGACGATAATTGGTGAAGAACGGCGTATGACGGCCACCCTCATCTTTCGAGAGCACGTACACTTCCGCTTTAAACTTCGTGTGCGGAGTGATGGAGCCGGGCTTGGCCAAAACCATGCCGCGTTCCACTTCTTCTTTCTTCGTGCCGCGCAACAGGACGCCGACATTGTCACCAGCGCTCGCTGAATCAAGCAGCTTGCGGAACATTTCGATGTCCGTAGCCGTGGTCTTGCGGGTGTCTTTGAGACCCACGATCTCGACTTCTTCCATCTTCTTGAGGACGCCACGTTCCACACGACCGGTCACCACCGTTCCGCGACCTTCAATGTTGAACACGTCTTCGACGCACATAAGGAAAGGCTTGTCCACTTCCCGGGGCGGCAGCGGAATGAAGGTGTCGATCGCGTCCATCAATTCCTGGATCGCTTTTTCGCCTTCCGGCTTGTCCGCCATGGCCGCTGTGGCGCTGCCACGAACGATCGGCGTCTTGTCACCGGGGAATTGATATTTGTTCAGCAGGTCGCGGATTTCCATTTCCACGAGCTCAAGCAATTCTTTGTCGTCAACGAGGTCGACCTTGTTGAGGAACACCACCAGCGCCGGCACACCGACCTGGCGGGCGAGCAGGATGTGCTCACGCGTCTGGGGCATCGGGCCGTCGGCAGCGCTCACCACGAGGATGGCGCCGTCCATCTGCGCCGCACCGGTGATCATGTTCTTCACATAGTCAGCATGGCCGGGGCAATCGACGTGGGCGTAATGGCGCGTGGCCGTCTGGTATTCGACGTGCGACACGGCGATCGTCACCGTCTTGGTGTCATCGCGCACCGTACCACCCTTGGTGATATCGGCGTAGGAAATGGGAGTGGCAAGACCCTTCTTGCTTTGGGTGTGGACAATTGCCGCGGTCAAGGTGGACTTGCCATGGTCGACGTGACCAATCGTGCCGACGTTGACGTGCGGTTTCGTGCGTTGAAATTGTTCTTTTGCCATTGCGATCTCCTGGTTTTGTTTTTTCTAGTTCTCGTTATGTTTTTAAATGGAGCCCATGATCAGGATTGAACTGATGACCTCGTCCTTACCAAG
>CAYPYJ010000210.1:0-2145 GCA_964414945.1 uncultured Occallatibacter sp. | reverse complement strand
GGGGTCATGACCGGCCTGGTATTCGGCGCCTACCACTACACGGACTACCTGGGCCCGAAGCTGGGCGACGTTCCGCTGCTCATCCCACTGGCCTGGTTCATGATGATCTACCCGAGCTACGTCACCGCCAACCTGATAGGCACCGGAAGGGCAAACCCGGCCGTCGAGCGGGCGCGCAGCCTGGTCAGGCTTGCGGCCGTCAGCGCCGTGGTCATGACCGCCTGGGATCTCGTGATCGACCCGATCCTGTCGGGACCATCGGCCAAAGCCTGGATCTGGGAGACGGGCGGGCCGTACTTCGGCATCCCGATCCAGAACTATGCCGGCTGGCTCCTGACGACATTCACTGTTTATCTTGCCTTCAGGTGGCTCGCGCGGAGATGGGCCGATGCCGGAGCCGTGGGGGCTGGCGTGTCGGGGGGAAGGGCCGCGGCCGGCGGTGCCTGGTCCACCGGTTCCGAGGCCGCGGCTCCCGCCGTGTGGGCCATGCCGGTCGCGGCTTACGGTCTGATGCTGATCGCCGACCTGCTCTCCGGCGCCGCGCCCATGGGTCTGGCCGTCATCGGCCCGATTGCGATGGGTCTGCCGCTGGTCCTCGCCGTCGGGCGGTTCCTACGGCCGGGTCGCCGGCTTCACGGGGACGCCGCCACTGGCGTCGCTCCCGCTCTAGGGGAAAGCCCTTAGGGCAATACCCGGGCCGGGCGTGGGCGTGGGCGTGGGCGCGGGCGCGGGCGCGGATCTGCTCAATGGGCGAGAGTGCCATCCGGAGTCAGATGGACGATGGTGGCGGTCTGAGTGACATCCGTGTTCGAGACGCTGACCACCACCAGGCCGCCATCCGGCGCAGCCGCCCAGGTGATCCAATACGACTGGGCCGACGCCGGCCCGGGGCTGTGGTATGGCCAACCCTTCGCCACTAACCCGTCATTGCCAATAGCCACGATCTCGCCTTCGAGCAGCAGATACAGAGAGCCCTGGCCCGTGGGTGACTTGACGAACACCGGACCGGGATTCTGGCCATTCTTGAATGGATCCTGGACCATGGCGAAAGCATCTGGTATCGAATACGGCCAGCCCGGAAGGACCTTGCCCGACGAGTCGTACCCCATGATCAGACCCGTCAGTTGTCTATTCGTCGCGGCCACAAAGACGTTGCCGTTGCTGCCGACCACCGGCGCCATCGGGTTGCCGCCTACGTCCGCGAACGTCCCGAGACCCTTGGGCAGGGGCACCGGCCATCCAGCCTCGAGGTTCCCCGATCGATCGTAGGCCGTGACCTGTGATGCCGCGGTCCCGAGGCCTGCGTGCGCTACGTAGATGGTCCCGTCGGTGCCGAACGCGGGAGGAGAGGCCGAGCCTTCGAGGGCGACCGGCCAGCCTGGCGTGGGCTTGCCGTCGGTGCCGATCACCGCGATCCGCGTCTGGGCCACGACCGAGCCGCTATATGGCTCGTAGTCAAAGCCCAACGCGTAGATCGATCCGTCGGGCGACAACGAGATCCTGTCCCAGCCGCCTGAGGGGTTGTCGGATATCAGCCGGCCCGTCGGACCATAAACGGCGATCGTGTTGCCTGAGAGCGGCGATGAGGTGTGGCAGTAGAACATGGTTCCGTATGGGCGAATTGCGTCGCCGCACGACCAACCGGTATTGTCGCCGACGCTCCATCGGGCCTTCGTTTTGCCTGTGGGATCGAGGACGGTGACCCACCTGAGAGAGCCGACGTCCGAAAAGGCATACACAGTGCCGCCCGGGCCCATCTCGAAGCGCGGAGAGTTGCCGAAATCAAGGTCCCAGCCCGGCTTCTGCCGGCCGGCTGCGGTGAACGCCTCCAACCTCGTGTCGGCGTCACTGAGGTTGCCCACGCCGGCGTAGATGGTTCCATCTGGGCCGAAGCCAACCACGGTCGCGAAGCCCCCAGCCGCAAGCTGGAGCCAGCCGGGCCGCACATTTCCACGCGAATCGAGCGCCGGGACACCTTGAATGTAGATGCCGCCGTCGGGCCCAATCACAAGTCCACCGAGATTCACTCTCTGGTCCAATGATGAGAACGTGACCGGCCAGCCGTTGGCCTGGAACGGCGTGGGCGTCGGGGGCTGATACACAATGGGTGTCGGAGTGTCGCGCGGGGCGGCGGTCCAGATGATG
>CAYPYJ010000209.1:0-2165 GCA_964414945.1 uncultured Occallatibacter sp. | reverse complement strand
CACCGGTTGCCGCTGCCGTATTGAGCGATTCCACGACCCCTTCAAAACTCTTGATGTTCTCGCCGGCTGCATAAAGTATCGGAAACTGGGTATCGCGAATTTCCTTGAGAATGGAATTTCCACCGGACAGAACCAACGAAGAGTAAATCAGGTAGGCAGCGAAACTCAGCGTGGCGACCGCGGGCACCAGCAACAATTTCACCTTCAATGGATAGTTACGGAATTTATTCATCGGAACGGAGAGCCTGTTTTATGGTTCCAGCACAACCCTGACACTGCGGTTCACTGCGCTTTTTTCGATATACCCGATGGCATTCGGGTTGTGCGCAACGGCTTTTCTGACAGCCATGCTGTCTGTCTGCAGACTCGGCGGACGTCCGTCGCCGGTGAAAATGACCTTTGCCCAATAAGCGGTAAGTTGCGAGGAATTCTTGTGCACGACCTTGGCATAGAACTCATCCCGAATTGCATTGCCTTCTGGGAGGTCGATAGGCACTGCAGCCTGGCCGTTCGGGAAGGTAACGACTTTGCCGAGGAAAATCTTGGTGGTTTGTTAGGCAGTCAGGCTCTTGACGGAACTCTTGGACGAAACGACAACGACCACATTGGATTGTGCATTCGCAGGCTGCGTATTTTGGGGTTGTGCATTCACGGACGGCAAAATCTGGGGCTGAACATTCGCTGGTGGCGAAATCGGGGCTTGCGTATTCGCGGCAAATGCAGTCACTGCAAGCAGCAGCGGCAGTATCAGGCAACAACGGAACATTATTGTCGAGCTCACAATCTTCAGTGCTTCTAGAACACGAAATCGACAACCGCAGAAATTACGTGAAACTTGCTTCCGTAGAGCGTGACGCCCACCGGCACGTTGATGAGGTAGCCATTCGAGTTGTCACTGAGTTTCAACTGATCATACTCAATCTTGAAATCGTAATTTCTCATGAAATCCCAGCGTAAACCTATACCGGTTGTGTTTTGGGCCCGATTGGCGCGATCAATGGCAGCCAACGATGGTGGTGGCGAATCAGAAAGAAAGGAACCGGCACTGTTTTGGCTATACAGGAAATAAGGAGTGAATTTATTGATGCGGTAACCGCTGCTGACATACATCGCATCAACTTTGGTCAATGTCCGGTGTTGGACCCACTCCGAAATAACGAACCAGTTGCCCGGATCGTAACTTGCACCAACTGACAAATCGCTGTAATTATTCCACGCTCCGCTGACGCCGGTCTGGAGATTCAGAGAAGAGGATCTGCGCTGCTGATAGCTCGCATGAAAAATTGCCGGGCCATATTCAAGCGTATCGAATATCCCCCACAAATCTCTTGAGGTTGTTTCGCTGTTCGGGCTTTTCTCGGTGTTTGAGCCGAAAATTGCCTTGACGGTATTTCCGGCCTCCCCAATTTCAGAACGGTACACTACGTCAATGCCATCGCTGTGTGGAATCGATAACTGGTGATACAAGTCAACCGGCGGATTGACCCAGACATAGCTGTAACCGACATCGCGATTTTCCGAATCCATGAAAGTCGGCAATGCAATCCGGCCAATCCGCATGAAAAGATCCGGCGTAAACGCATATTTCACATTGAGCCATTCGACTTCCGGACGGTAAGATCCATCGGCACGATATTCCGAGTCAACCTGGAAGATAGCCGAGATTTTGGGCGTGAAATTGGCAGTGGCGTGTGCAGTGATCCGGGTAATATTGCTCACCGACCACTCGCTGCTACGGCCCGCCCCTTTGGGCATGGAGCTGTCCACAACGTAATCTCCCTGATCCAGGCTGGAGTGAGCAAAGCCCACCGACCCGAACCCGCCAAATTTGAACATCGACTGTTCTGGGGTCAGGGCAGGTGTCGCCGGAATCGCGACCTTGTCTGCACCAACCTTACCGGCGGAAGGTACAGGAGCCGCCATCGACGTGGCAGCCGCTGGCGCGGATGCCGAGGAAAGTGTGGGTGCTGCCGCAGGAGCAGTGGCCTTTTTCACACGGGCTTTTTTGACCGGGGCTGGCGGAACTGCAGCGGTTGCGGCTGCAGGCGCGGATGCAACAGGGTTTGCAGTTGCCGGATTATCTTTCTGATCCGCTTCAGCAACCGAAACACCGGAAGCAAACAAGACAATCGTAGCGAGACAATATTTTTTTGGCATAAGTGTCT
>CAYPYJ010000208.1:0-2201 GCA_964414945.1 uncultured Occallatibacter sp. | reverse complement strand
TCGCCACCAGTTTGATGTCTTCGATCTTCTTGCCGACGACCTTGAGTCCGTTCAGCAACGCTGCACCGACGATGATGGAAGTGCCGTGCTGGTCGTCATGGAAAACCGGTATGTGCATGCGTTCGCGCAGCTTGGCCTCGATGTAGAAGCATTCCGGGGCCTTGATATCTTCCAGGTTGATGCCGCCAAAGGTGGGTTCCAGCGCGGCGATGATGTCCACCAGTTTGTCCGGATCATTCTCGTTGATCTCCAGATCGAATACATCGATACCGGCGAATTTTTTGAACAACACACCCTTGCCTTCCATCACCGGCTTGGCCGCCAGCGGCCCGATGTTGCCCAGGCCCAATACTGCAGTGCCGTTGGTGATGACCGCAACCAGATTGGCGCGCGCCGTCATGTTGCGCACCTCGGCGGGATTTTCCACGATGAGTTCGCAGGCCGATGCCACCCCGGGCGAGTACGCCAGCGCGAGATCGCGCTGAGTGATCATCGGCTTGGTGGAGTTGACCGAGATCTTGCCTGCCGGGGCCTGGCGGTGATATTGCAGTGCAGCTTCGCGCAGTTGTTTGTCCATGGTTAAGTCTCTCCCGAAGGTTTAAGGCGTGAATTTATATAATTGTGTAAAGCAACGGTCCATTATTGAGACGTTTATTGCAAGGGCTACCAGAACAGGAAACAAGCACGCTCGTCTTGAACGGACAGGCCCGTCCTGGTCCAATTGGGATGAGGTGGCGCATCTGCGATGAATCATGTTCATGCCTCATTGGCAGATGCGCCAGTCGTCTAACTCTTCAACTGTTCTTTGAGTGCCTCGTGGTCCAGTTCCTTTTCCCATTTTGAGACCACTATTGTGGCGACGCCGTTTCCGATGAAATTGGTCAGCGCGCGCGCCTCCGACATGAAACGGTCAACACCCAGGATTAATGCCAGACCCGCCACCGGGATAGAGGGGACGACAGCCAGCGTAGCGGCAAGTGTGATGAAGCCGGCCCCGGTGACGCCGGAAGCTCCCTTGGATGTCAGCATGGCAACGCCAAGTATGGACAATTGCTGCATCAGGGTAAGTTCGATATTGAGCGCTTGGGCGACAAACAATGCCGCCATGGTCAGATAGATGTTGGTGCCGTCAAGGTTGAATGAATAACCCGATGGAACGACCAGACCTACCACTGATTTTGAACAGCCGAGGCGCTCCAGCTTGCCCATCAGCGGTACAAGTGCGGACTCGGAGGATGAAGTGCCGAGTACGGTCAGCAGTTCTTCCTTGATGTAAAAAATGAACCGGAAGATATTGAACCCGACCAGTAGTGCAATGATACCGAGGACGATGATGATGAATAGCAGGCAGGTCAGATAGAAGCTGCCCATAAGCGCGGCCAGTGGTTTCAGCGCGCCGATGCCGTATTTGCCGATTGTGAAAGCCATCGCACCGCCTGCACCCAGGGGCGCCAATTTCATGATGGCGTTCATCATGGCGAAAAAGATGTGCGAACACTCTTCGATGAAGTGATGAACCTGCTGTCCTGCTTTGCCCATATGCATCATGGCATAGCCGAACAGGATGGCCACCAGCAGCACCTGCAACAGATCACCGGAACCGGTGAAGGCGTCCGTGAAAGTCTTGGGGATAATGTGCAGGATGAAATCCACGGCACTTTGTTCCGAGGCGACTTTGGCATAGTTAGCCACTGCTTTGGCATCCAGAGTGGCCGGGTCAACGTTGAATCCGCTTCCCGGCCGGATGTAGTTAACCACCGTCAGCCCGATGATCAGGGCTAGCGTCGACACCGCTTCAAAGTAAAGCAATGCCTTGCCGCCAACACGACCGACCTTTTTCATGTCGCCTGCCCCGGCGATGCCAAGCACGACCGTACAGAAGATCACCGGAGTAATCAGCATTTTGACCAGGGCAATGAAGCCGTCCCCAAGCGGCTTGAGCGTTACCGCCGAGGCCGGATCAAAATATCCAAACGTGCCGCCAGCAATAATGGCCAGCAGAACCCAAAAATACAAATGTCCTGTCAATCGCTTCATGCTCTTCTCCTCTTGCCCGGTTTACGAGCTTCGTTTTAATTATGTGACCAATATTTTGTTGCTCAGTTTCAATCATACGCGGGAATAATCCAGGCCAACAGGTCTCTGGCAGCAGGAGCTCGAGTATGGAAAGTGGCGGCGCGCCAGACCGCGATGGCCAGTTC
>CAYPYJ010000207.1:0-2208 GCA_964414945.1 uncultured Occallatibacter sp. | reverse complement strand
GTCCGGCGTGCGCGCCTTGCCGGGATAATTTCCCGTGGCCGCCAATCCTCCGCCCAGTTCCCCGCCGGCCGATTCAAACCCGCCCACATCGTCCCCCTGCCAGCAGTGGAGCGAGATGGGAATTCGGGCCAGGAGCCTGAGCGCGCGCTCCGCATCCACCCCCTGCTCCGCGTAGCGTTCGCAGGCGAGCGTGAACAGGGTGGTCTTGGAAATCTTTGCTTTTGTCATGGTGAGCGAAGCTCCGGCACCCTGCCGGAATCGACCGCAAACGTCAATCCTCCGCGGTTTTGTAGCCGCGTTTGTCAAAACGCGGCTCCCTCCCCATTCGCCCCCCGTCGCCGAATCCGCGCTGTCACCAGCGCGGCTACGGGTGCGATGTGAAGTGAGGGTCAATTTGAAGACCAGTAGGGATTCCAGCAATCGTTGGCCCGGGCAACGCGCAGGCTCAGCATGGCCTGGGCGTTGGTTTCCTTCCACCAGGCGCCAGCTAGTTTGAGCCTGTGTTGGATCACGTGGCGATGGGCGCTTTCAACCTCGCCCGAGCCAATGGGTAAATTGGCTTTGCGGGCCTGAGCATAGTGCAGGTGATCGAGTCGCTGGCGGATGTAGCGGTAGGCGTCTTGCACTGGAGCTTCAGTGGCCCCGTGGATCTCGCGGTGAGGTTCCAAGGTTCGGAGTATTTTCCTGGCCTGGCCCGTCATAAGTCTGGCCTTTTGCTTGTTCAACCAACGCGTTGCTTTCTTGGGACCGGCAATCTTGAGAGCGGCGGCAGCCAGGTATTCACTGACGTGATAAAAATCGATGAGATACTTGCCTTGAGATCCAAAGTTGTCGTTGAACTTCTCCACGATCCAAGGCGCGCCATCACCAATCCCGTGGACAAAGGACTTTTCATTCAACCCGCAGCTTTGAGCGGTCTGCCGCCACAGCAGCGAAACCGTTTCCAGTGTGCCTAAAGTTGCTCCGTAGACTCGACGCACCTGATCCTCAGCCCGGGCACAACACAGCCTTGCTTCACTCCACAGCAGGGTTTTGCCAGACCGCCGATCCCCGTTCTGAGCCGGTTTTACAAGGGGAATCATGCTCCCGTCGATCTGGGTGACCACCGTCCGGGCCGGCTGGGTTGGTCGGGCTGGTTCCACTCGTTGAATCTGTCGAGCGTGCTGGTAGGTAATGCGCCGAATCGCGCTGCCAGCAATCTCTATCCCGTAATGCTCCTTCACCCGCGCTGCCGCCCGAGCGAAGGACTCTTCGGCTCCAAAATCACTCAGCGCACGCTGCAAAGCACGCGAGTAGCCTCCCGGTTGAACTCGAGCTTTCAAACAGAAGGGGCGCACACGAGCTCCACGCCGGCTCAACCGCAGGATCTGCTCTTGGATCTGAACAACTCCAAAGGTCGTTTGCCAACTCAGTTTTTTTTTGAGTCCCGGATCGCTGCTGGCTTGTCCTGATGCACTTCTTCCACGCTGCGGTCGTGTCGCGCTTTGGCCCAGTCGGTCAACATCGCACGACCTAACTCATTGATCCTTTTGATGGCCATCTCCTCCGCTTCATCCGCTGTCATACCACCGGCAATCGCTTGCTCCATCTCATCGGCAATCCGATGCATCTGCTCGTACATCTCCGGATGTTTGGAGAACCGTTTATCAAGGGACTCTTGGCTCTTGGATTTTCGAGGTTCATCTTTCATGAACTCTCTAACTATACACATCCTTCAAAAGTACAAGGCAAAAATTACCTAGTTCACTCTTCTTTCTGACCCTCACTTCACATCGCACCCCACGGCGCACCCGCGCTTGCATTCGGGAATCTAAAATCTAAACTCCCCTATTACATGAGTTTTTACGACAAATTGAAGTTCGACGCGAATGGCCTGATTCCCGCCATCATCCAGCAACAAAAAACCGGCAGGATTTTGATGATGGCCTGGATGAACCGCGCTTCCCTCGAGAAAACCATCGAGACCGGAAAGACCCATTTCTGGAGCCGATCACGCCAGAAATTCTGGATGAAAGGCGAAACCAGCGGCCATACTCAAGCCATCCAGGATATCGCCTTCGATTGCGACGGTGACACGCTCCTGATCCAGGTTGAACAAATCGGCGCCGCCTGCCACGAAGGGTACCGCTCTTGCTTCTTCCGGTCGGTGCAGTCCGGCGGCACCGACTTCCGAACCACCGAGTCGCAACTCGAGTCGCCGGAGCAGAT
>CAYPYJ010000206.1:0-2220 GCA_964414945.1 uncultured Occallatibacter sp. | reverse complement strand
TCCATGGAGTTGTAGCCCAAGCGAGCCTCTTCCGGAACTTGTGTATAAATGATCTTGCGCAGCTCGGCATCGAACGTTGCAGAACCTCCATCGCCGAGCTCGTTGCAAAGTGTTTCAAGATAGCTTTGCGGCAAATACTTCACTCGCTCCACGCTGGTCTCTGATGGATCTTGATCGAGCTGTCGCTCGGTCTCGGTGCTGTCGTGCCAGCCCAGCGCGCCGACAAAGTGCTGGGCGAGCCTGTTCCGTGGGTTGCGGAAGCGCTTGTCGTTCAGAAACGAAAAGCTCTTGAAGTTCTTGGTGTCGCCAGCCAGCCCCGCAATGTCGGCCAGGGCGCTCTTCCCGCTGCCCTTGTTGCCGATGATGGCTACCAAGTCGTGACTCAGGGGCATATCAACATTGAACCAGGGGTCGGCCAAGGCGGCACCGGGCTTGCGGCTGACGCGGATTCTGGAGACGTATTTGGTGCGGTTGGTTTCAACCAGAAGCCGCTTGGGTGGCGTGTCGCCGATGAACACCCGGTCTTCGAATTCGGTGATGGCCTGTACCAGGCCGTCAAATGTAGGATCGGCCTTAATCCAAGTAAAGCAATTCCCGACTCGGTCTTTGTCTGCGGAGCTGCTCAGAGCATGGGCGTCCGAGCAGTCGAGAAGCGTGGCTTTGACGTTGGAGTCCAAGAGTTTTTTTCTCGCAGCGGCATAGGCCGCGGGGTTGGCCGCAGCAGTAAACACCAGATCGGCCTGGTTGATGATGTTGCGCTTTTCGGCGATGGACTGGTCATCCCATTTCAGGTTGTCCCATTCTGTCTTGCCGACTGCGATCAAATATTTGCCGGCGAGGTAATGTCTGTCGAGTGCTTCGATGACCTTTTCCAAGCTCACGCACAGGTTGTTGAACCCTTCCTGCAGTGGCGGAGCGTAGTCGGCTTTCTTCTCGGCCGGCGCCGAGTCGATGATCATTTGCCCGAGTTCTGATAAGCTGTCTCGGGTGATGACCCCCTTCCATTTTCCGTGCCAATCATTGGAGTCAGGGATCAGTTGGTAGCTAGGAGCCAAAGAACCGAGGAATTGCTGCCGAATGACCTCTGGATCCAGCGCGTCAAAAATGACATGCAGGTTGATGCGATTCCAGCCCGATTGGGAATAGCTGCCATCCTTGTCCTTCTTGACCACACCAGCAAACTTGTCCAGACGCAGCTCGATCACCGGAAGAACGAGGTCAATATTTTTCAGCCGCCCTTGCTTGAGTTTTGCGTTGCGCACGCGCTCGTAACCGTCGATAAAGATGTAGTCATTGATGCCAATGACCTTAACGTCAGCCGGCAGGGCTTCAAGATCAAGTAAGAACGCCTCCCAAGCTTCCTCGTCCGACCCCGGATAGTTGTGGACAACTGAGGATGGTGTGTGGACGTGCAAGTCCCACTTCCGCCAAGTAGAACCGGCCGTATTAATATTATTCGTCTCACTTATATGATTTTCTCAATGGACATCATATTGCTTTTCCAGCTCATCCTTCAATAGCGGAGGCCTGATTTAGTGGGCTGAGTCGCTGAATTATGATGCTTCGACTAATGGTGGCAAGCGCTGCAACTCGTTTTGCGCCATAGTCAGCTTCGGGTGGAGAGGGTGAGTTGGCGACAGACTGCTTATGACCACCACAATAATTTTTACAAATGACCGGTTTACAGCAGGCAGTTCGCGATGGAGAATGAGCGCTCTGTGCCATTTGCTGTCGCTCGATGGTGCTTCAGGGAAAGCTCACTCTTCAACCATACCGGACGCTGATGACTTACTGGAAAAACTGTTGGTGTAGCGTACTGGAAAGTCCGTTTTTCCATAATTTCCTGCGATCACTAACCCTGCCCTTCAGCTTTCCCAAGCGCAGTCAATCAATGCGGCGCAAGGAATTCCTCACGGACGCCGTTCTGCTTGATAGTAAGCTTCAGTGGTGAAAGAGCCGAAGTCCTGTCTCTATGTGTCTAATACCCAGCTCCTGTGCAGCATGCTGGACTTCAGATGCTCTGATTGAGCCTCCGGGCTCAATGATGGTTTTTACTCCAACAGATGCGGCGTGATCAACGTTGTCTCGGAACGGTAAAAAACCATCTGAGCCGAGTGTAACGTCAGTCAGATTCTTTGCCCACGATTCGCGCCACGTAGAATCCTCGAAAGATGTCGCTGCATCAGCCCCAAAGAGCGAAACAAATTCACGCGACTGAAG
>CAYPYJ010000205.1:0-2256 GCA_964414945.1 uncultured Occallatibacter sp. | reverse complement strand
ATGCTCACGCGCGCGAGAAACTTTCGCCGCGAAAGTTCCGCCGGAGAAGCCTGGCAGCAACCGGAGGATGGTTCAGTGTTTGGCTCGTTAATGACGAATATCTCGAATCCATCCCGCCAGCGCCAAGGCAAACAACGCGATGCCAACGCCGGTGATGATTAATGACGTGACCAGTCCCCACACCAAAAAGGTGATTGCCACTGCGAGCGTCGCCGGCCAAATGCTCGGCTCAGGCAGTTTTTCAGGAGGCAGCACAGTCCAACCTGAATGTGAATTCGGCGGTGCGGCTTTTGAAATCTCAGCGGACATGAGGTTGTTCCTTGATCGCTTTTGTGAATGTTGATTCAGGAATAATGGCTGTGTTGCTGGTTTCGCCATGCCAACGGGCAAACAGCCCCAAGATTCCGCAGAAATAAATCAAACACGCGGGCACCCACATGAGCAGCCCACCGAGTTGCTGGTCTTTTGCGGGCGTCAGTCCCCATTGATTTTGAATGAGCGGTAAAATTCCGAGCCGGTCCACTGGGTGAAGATAAATGGAACACACTTCCACGGGCGCGAACGTAATGATGATTCCCAAAACGGTGCAACCGAGGCACGCGGTGAACAGATAAATCATAACGGCGAGCGGAGCGATTCTCTGTTTGCTCCACGGAGTGAGAATCGGCCACCAAAAGGCAAAGCCCATCAGTAACAACGAGACATATTGCAGGCGATGAATCCACGCGTTCGATACGGCGGCATTGCACAGAAGGGGTGCGTGCCACAACCACATCCCGCCGATGCCCAAAAGCCAATTGGCCACGGGATGCCGCAAAATCCAGTTCAACCATTGCCAGCGGCCGCTTCGACAGCTTTCGGGAACCTGAGCTGACGGCAGACTCAATAAAATCAGAGGCGGAATGATCAACAGCAGCAGCAAATGTTGCAGCATATGCGCGCTGAAAAGATAACCGTCAGCCAACGCGTCAATCGGCGACGCTAGCGTGAGAAAGAAAATAATTATTCCGGCGAGCAACCACGCAGATTTCCGAGCGAATCGAAACTTATTTCGCGCGCCGCAAATTAAAATTATCGCGCCGCAAATCGCGATGACCCATGGATTAAAGTTCCACGCAGAAATTAAAAATTGTCTTGTGGTCATAAAAGCAGCCTTAAATAAATGACCGAAAACACCACCAACCAGACGACGTCCACAAAGTGCCAATAAAGCCCGATGGTTTTTACCGCCTCAATGCGGCCTTGTCTGAAATCGCCGGCGAAAGCGAGCGCCATGAGAATTAGCAAGGCGATCAACCCGACGAACACATGTAAACCGTGAAAGCCGGTCAGGGTGAAAAAAGTAGTGGCGAACAAATTGGAATTGACCAGGACGCCATCGTGGAAAATTCGGAGATATTCCCGGCCTTGGCCAAAAATGAAAACGATGCCAAGTAGAATCGTCAGCGCCAGCAGCCATCGAAACGCGGAAGCTTTTCCCGCCCGCAATTTTCTTTCCGCGAGCCAGATCGTTAAACTGCTCGCCAGCAGGCATAATGTGTAAATTCCGGTTCGGTCCGGATTCAACATGCTTGTGGGCGTCGGGCCGTTCATCGCGTGGCTGTTGTAAAACAGATACGCCAGAATGAGCATGAGGAAGAACACGCTTTCGGTGATCAGAAAACTTACGATGCCGACGCGGTTTTTTTCCAGGACAAATCCGTCGCTCGAGGCGATGCCACCGACGATTGGATCAGGATTTTCCGGGTGAGCCAAATCCCACAGCGGCCGGCGGCTGCGGATCGGCGGCACGCGATTAAAATTCTGCGTGGGCGGCGGCGAGGTCGTTGCCCATTCCAGCGTCCAGGCGTTCCACGGATTATCGCCTGCTGGTTCGCCGTGACGCAGGCTCGTAATAATATTCCACAACAAGACCAGCACCGACGCGCCGAGCAAAAATGCGCCGATGGTGGAAATCATGTTAAGCAATGCCCAACCCGGCAGATCGGGATAAGTATAAACACGTCGCGCCATTCCCATGAGGCCGAGAAAATGTTGCACGAAAAACGCAGTATTAAATCCTATCAGCGCCATCCAGAAATTTATTTTGCCGAGCCGTTCCGATAACATCCGTCCGGTGATCTTGGGAAACCAATAATAAAGCCCGGCAAAAACGGCAAAGAAAGTGCCACCAAAAAGCACATAATGAAAATGCGCCACTAAATAATATGTGCCGGTCACCTGCCAGTCTATCGGCACGACGGCGAAAGTGATTCC
>CAYPYJ010000204.1:0-2296 GCA_964414945.1 uncultured Occallatibacter sp. | reverse complement strand
TTACGTGAAGGACCGGCTGCGGTTCTTCGAATTGAGCAAGGCGCCGTTCGAACTGGCGTTCACCGCGATCGACGGGCGCGAGGTCGACCTTAAGAAGCTGCGGGGCAAGGTCGTGCTGATCGATTTCTGGGCGACTTGGTGCGGGCCGTGCATCCAGGAGCTGCCCAACGTGAAGAAGGCGTTTGCCGACTATCACGACAAGGGCTTCGAGGTCGTGAGCGTGTCGCTCGACGACGCGAAGGATCGGAAGAAATTCATCGAGCTCGTGAAGACCGAGGGGATCGCTTGGCCGCAGCGTTTCGAAGGCAAAGGCTGGAGGGACTCGCTAGTGGCGACCTACACGATCTCCGGCATCCCGGCGATGTTCCTGCTCGATCAGAGCGGCATGCTGGTTTCGACCAATGCCCGGGGGCCGAAACTCGAAGACGAAATCAAGCGGCTACTGAAGCTGTGAGGTGGGCGGGCGGACCGGAAGCCCAAAGCGGTCCAAGATCCAAGCTCTATAGAATGGTTCGCCGTCGCCCGGTTGGGCTTCCACCTACGCCGGAGCTTCCACCTTCGCTCCTTCGGAGCTATGGTGGACACGACCGGCGGACACAGATGGCGAGACGCAGGCTGCGCCTGCGAAATCAGGAACTCAGAGAGAAAGGGCGGATTCATGGGCAACCCGGCGGCGAACGCTGCAGGGCCGAGGTAAGAGGTAAAGCAACCCATTACTCTGGATTAAGTGTCACCGATCACGCGGGATCGAACCGTCTGAGCCTCAAAACCTAGCCTTTTCCCCGTGCAGTTTCTGCGCCAAACGGATGACCTCCTCGACGGTCTTGCCATCCACTTCTTTCAAGAACCGATCGTCAATTGGCCGTTCGCGCATTCGAACTAATTGCTCGTTGGTATAACCCTCACTTTGCAAGGCGACTATCGCTGCGGTAAACTCGTATAGGCGATCATGGTCAAGTGTCTTATCGATTTGCCCAATAGATATACGGAAGCGCTCGGGGGAACTGCCATCGATCGTACCGGCCTTTCTGCAAGCCGAAATAAAAAGGCAACCCACGAATATGCACAAGAGACAATTATTTCGGTTCATAAAATCTCAATACGATATAAATTAGCGTGACAGTTTCATATACAATCAATCGGCATTTCAACGGGGTCGGCAAGGCGGATAATTGTCGAATGGAGCAGATTGCTGTGACGAGCGGTCGGTCCAACGAGGAGCAGGTCCATGATTGCTTCACGAATTATCCGAAGAGGTTGAATCAAAAAAAGGTAACCCTCAATAGCTTCGATCGTGCGCTCGGCAGCGATCCGAGCTTGAATCAACAATTATCGACCCGACCCTGTCGGGCTTGTGGACCCCGTCGGGCTTGTCCTGGATTCGGCGATGCGCCGGTTCAATTCGCGCACGAACTCGTCATATTTGAACACGTTCTTGAAGGGACGATAGATTTCGAATAGAATTTTCCCACGGATATCCACAAAACGCACCCCTTCGACCGGAGCAAATTTTAACATTAGCAACATGAAGGGCGCCTGGCCTATCAGTACAATTCCGGCAAGTTCCCGAAAGAAGGAATTCGCGCCCGCCAAGAGCCACCACCCCACCGCACAGGAAATGCCGAAGAGGGAAAAAGGCACAAGATACAGACTGCTGAACCGACGTTTAATTGGACTACAATCAGACGATATCAAGGACAGCTGGAATGTCCTCTCGGCATACGTCTGTCTCCCTCGGACGCTCACGCTCGTTTCGCGGAGCACGTAGGTTTCTGAACTCAGTTGCCGATCCTGCTCGTATACTATTTCCTTCATTGGCCTTTACCTGATAACATTGAGTTAAATATCGATCTTCGTCTGTCGTTAGTCATGACTACGGGACTGGCGGTGACCCTGCGGATGGGATCAAGAGGCGAATCGTGTTCGTTAGCCGCAGAAATCGAGGACGGATTTCGCAAGGACGATACCGGCCTCGCGGGCGTCGATTTCTTTCCGCGGGAACCCTGGTCCAAACATCAGTGCCCGTGCCTGGCTCACCGTTGAGGTTTGGACAGCTTCAAATCGAGCGACGACTGTCAGGTCGTTCGCAACGAGGGCGGTGGCGTGGGCCTGGGTTACGAGGGCGATCTCGGTTTGGAGGGGATCGTCGGCCGGGGCCGGCTGAGCCGGGGAAGCGTTTTGAGCGAAAGCGAGGACGGGGAGCGAGGCCAACGCGGCCAGACAGCCAAATACTTGGTTATTCATGTGGCAGAGGGGCACAAAAAAAGCGCACTCATGAATAAGCGCGCCAAGTCGG
>CAYPYJ010000203.1:0-2297 GCA_964414945.1 uncultured Occallatibacter sp. | reverse complement strand
AGGCCTGTTCTGCCGACCTCTGCCGCTGTAGGGCAGCGGTTTGGGGCAAAAAAGCAGAGGTCCGCGAGGGTGCTGATGGGGGTGCTGGGAGATTTCTTGTAGTGCTTTCAAAGGACTTAAAGTGCTCTTGTTAGCCATCAATGCCCATGTATTCAATGGGTTACGATCAAAAGCACTTCTGTCACAACAGAGGTCAACGGATTACTCCCGGCAAACGCGTGCGCCGTGAAAGCCGGTGCTTTCCAGTGGGAGATAGACCCACCCGGGAACTGGTTCGTTCCGCCCGGTAACAATCGAAGCGGCGGTGGAGGCAACAAAGCCGTCGGAGCCTTCGATATAAAGGGCCGTTTAAGCGGCTCGGTGAGCATGTAGGTTGCAATGTGAGTGAACGTTGAGCAAGCCCCGAAACGGACAATGCAGAAGCTGACCCGCTGCGTTTTCGGGCAAAGCTGCTAACGATAGAAGAGTACGAGCGAACAGAGTCTATCGTTTCTGCCGGGGTAGTGACGGCGACATGCATGCATAGGAAAGCATGAGGAACACGGGAAACCCCAACAGTGGTATTGGAAGTTCAAGACCAACCGGTAACTCGTGAGAGCCAGACCGGGCTGTTTGGGGCGGCGGTGAGGTTCGTAGTACCGATGAAGCCGGGTAATGCCGGGGGAGGGAAGGGGCCTTAGTTGGAAACCAACGCAAGAAGTAACGAAGACTGAGGGATTGGCGATGAGCCTATCAACCCCAGAAAGCGTTCAGAAGTTACAGGCAGCGTTACACGACAAAGCGAAGGAATCGCCTGATTTTCGCTTCTATGCGCTGTACGACAAGGTGTACCGGAAGGACGTATTGACGTTCGCCTACCAATGCTCGAAAGCCAACGGCGGAACAGCTGGAGTAGACGATCAAACGTTCGAGGACATCGAAGCGTACGGAACAGAGCGATGGTTGGACGAACTGATGCAAGAGCTGAAAAGCCGAACCTATCAACCACTTCCGGTGCGACGGGTTTACATCCCGAAGCCCGGAGGGCAACAGCGCCCGTTAGGAGTGCCCGCTATCTGTGACCGCACGGTCATGATGGCGGCGGTTTTGGTGCTCGACCCCATCTTCGAGGCCGATCTACAACCGGAACAGTACGCCTATCGGCGAGGCCGCAGCGCTCTGGACGCGGCAAGACACGTCCATAAGCTGATTAACACTGGACATGGAGAGATTGTAGATGCAGATCTTGCGGGATACTTTGATTCTCTTCCGCATTCCGAACTTCTTAGATCGGTAGCTCGCCGAGTCGTTGACGGCGCCATGCTTCATCTCATCAAGATGTGGCTGAAAGCTCCGGTAGAAGAAACGGATGGTGGTGGGAAGAAGCATCGGAGTACGCGCAATCGGGACGAAGGCCGAGGAACCCCTCAGGGTTCTCCGATCAGCCCGCTGCTCAGTAATCTTTACATGCGCCGGTTCGTGCTTGGATGGAAGAAGCTGGGGCACGAAAAGCGTCTTGGAGCGTACATCGTCAACTACGCCGATGACCTCGTGATCTGTTGTGGGGGCAGAGCGGAAGAAGCTCTGTCCGCGATGCGGGTCATGATGACGAAGCTGAAGCTGACAGTGAACGAAACCAAGACGCGGGTCGCGAAGCTGCCGGAAGAGAAGTTCGAGTTCTTGGGGTATACGTTTGGTCGTTGCTACTCGACGAAGACGGGACGCGCCTATCTGGGCACGGTTCCCGCCAAGAAGCGAGTGATCCGCATCTGTCAGGCGATCAGCGACGAAACGGGACGAAACAGAACCCAACTGGATCACAAGACAGTGGTGACGAAGCTCAATCAAATGATGAACGGTTGGGCCAACTACTTCTGTCTCGGGCCAGTCAGCAAAGCCTATCAGGCAGTGGATCGACATACCTGTAAACGGCTGCGTCAGTGGTTGCGTGCCAAACACAAAGTGCAAGGGCCGGTGTTTCGGAAATATTCGGACGCAGTCCTACACGGCAAGTTTGGTCTTGTTCGGCTCGCTGAGCGGAAGCGCAGCTTTTCGTGGGCGAAACCGTGATGTTTCCTCCGGGAGCCGGATGCGTTAAATGCGCCTGTCCGGTTCGACGAGCGGGATGTGGAAACGGAGCATGGCTTGGATAGTGAGGCACCGGCAGACGAAAGAGCCGGAAACAGACAGGCCCAGCCTAAACCACCGCGCCACATCTCGACTCTACCGATCTCGACTGGAGCGCTTCTGGGATGACGGTAGGTGGGCAGTTGGCCCACTCATTACGGTGCCCATCCCGGTATCGGAAGCTGGGCCCC
>CAYPYJ010000202.1:0-2313 GCA_964414945.1 uncultured Occallatibacter sp. | reverse complement strand
TTCGGGCAGCACGTGCGCGACATCCCAACAGGCGACTCAGCCAACCCGGAGCGTCTCCTCCACAAGCGTTTCGCCATCCGTCCGCGGACTCCCGGCCTGTGGCTGCGCATGACCCTGACCGACGGCGAGGAGCTGGAAGGGCTGGCAGCTAATGATCGCTCCCTGATCGGCGGCGCAGGCTTATTGATTACCCCTCCCGATACGCGATCCAACACGCAGCGGATCTATGTGCCGCGCCAAGCCATTCAAACCTTGGAAATTGTCAGCCTGATCGGCGCAATGGGCCGCAAGCGAGCGGGTGCTCCAGGACCGCTCATAGAGCAGCCGGAGCTGTTCCCGCACGATTCTTAGACGGTCGAAAACCGATTCTGCTTCCATTCCGGTACAATTCCATCCATGAAGCTAGGCGAATTGGCAAAGAAGCTGGGTGCGGAGCTGCGCGGGAACGCGGAGCTGGAAGTCACTGGTGTTAAAGGAATTGAGGAGGCTGGCCCCACGGAAGTTACTTTCGTGGCCAATCCCAAGTACGCTGGGCTGGCGCGCACGACCAAAGCCGCCGCCGTGCTGGTCGAGCCGGAGTTCCCTGAGATTGAAACGGCGACGATCAGGATCAAGAACCCATACCTGGCCTTCTCGCATACTTTGGGCTTCTTTTATCAGCCACCTGTTTACGCCTCAAGCATTCATCCGACGGCGGTGATCGACCCCACGGCGGCAATCGGCGAAGGAGCGCACATCGGTGCATATGTTGTGGTTGGCCCACGAGTTAAGCTGGGCGAACACTCCACATTGCTGCCCCACGTTGTGCTCTATCCCGGCGTTACGACCGGCAGCCATTTCTTCGCTCATGCACACGCAGTTGTGCGGGAAAACTGCATTCTGGGCGACCATGTGACGCTGGAAAACGGCGTCGTCATCGGCGCGGATGGGTTTGGGTTTGCCAAAAACGAGCTAGGTCACTGGGAAAAGATTCCGCAGTCCGGGCCGGTTCGACTGGGAAACCGAGTGGATGTACAGGCGAACGCTACCATTGACCGGGCGACAGTGGGCGCAACCGAAATAGGCGACGGCACCAAGGTGGACAATCTCGTCCAAATCGGCCATGGGTCACATGTTGGTGAAAACACGCTTATTTGCGCGCAAACCGGTCTAGCCGGTTCGTCGAATGTGGGTAACAATGTGATTCTCACGGGTCAGACGGGAGTGGCAGGCCACTGCAAAGTGGGCGACGGGGTGATTTTGACTGCACAATCGGCGGTCTCGCACGACGTGCCGGCAGGAAAAGTCATCTCCGGCTCCCCCGGCTTCGACAACCGCGTCTGGCTCAGGGCGGTAACCATCTTTCAGCGATTGCCAGAGCTGCTAAAACGATTGGACCGCGTGGAAAAGAAGCTGGCCGCTCAGGAGCAAGCACCCAGTGACAAGACTGGTAGCGAAGGGTAGACCGTGCTAGTAAGTATCTTCTAATCTGTGTGAAACCCTTGAAGCCGCAATGAAACGGCTTCCTCCGGCTATTCTCTCCTCGTTTTTTTCCGATAAACAAGGATGAGAGGGCCAGATGCGCGAAAGCGCTTTATCCATCACAACTCATCGCCATCCTCCGTGGTTACGGAGGCATGAGTATGCTGCGCGCCTTTCAAGTTGCCCGCTGTCTGTCGCTCTGGCTACAGGAGTTATTTGCTCTACCTCCGCGACGAGTCTGATCTGGATTGCTAACGGAGTGCTGCTCGCCTACTTGCTGCTGGCCTCTCGCCGTCACTGGCCCGCCTATTTGACCGCCGGGTTTGCGGCCCAGTTTGCCGGCAGCGCGCTCACTGGCATGCCGTGGCGAATCTCTCTGCTGTTGGCGGCGCTTAACCTGTTCGAAGTCTTGATTGCCTCATCTTTGTTGCGCAGGCGGTCAACCGCTCCTCCGCGTTTTACTGATCGCTCTTACCTCATTCGTTTTGTATTATTTGGCATTCTGGCTGGCCCACTGGCATCAGGATCGATGGTGGCCATTCTAGCCGCTCAGTGGCCGCAAATCTCCTTGGGAGCCAGCCCCCTACAATGGATTGCCGCAGACTGCTTGGGCGTGGGCATTGCTACCCCCGTCTGCGTGGAAATCCTTCGCGGAAATTTCCGGGTCGCGCATCTTATTCAACGGTATTGGATCTATTTGTTTTTGCTCGTCGCAGTTACACTGGCTGCCTTCTCTCAAGCCAGGGTTCCTCTGCTGTTTTTCATTTATCCTTTGCTGACCCTGATTCTGATCCGCATGGGGATGGGATGGGCGGCGATCTCAACTCTCATCGTCGCAGTTACGGGAAGCTG
>CAYPYJ010000201.1:0-2341 GCA_964414945.1 uncultured Occallatibacter sp. | reverse complement strand
GCCAGCACCTGCTCCATCAGCAGGCTCGCGGAAATGGCTTTAAGCATGTCGTTCACCGCCTCGGTCACGGCGGCTTGTTCGGCGGTGGGTTCAGCAATCAGATTGGTGAAGCGCGACCGCTCCTTGCCCTCG
The DNA here is from genome assembly GCA_964414945.1 of uncultured Occallatibacter sp. Taxonomy (GTDB): domain Bacteria; phylum Acidobacteriota; class Terriglobia; order Terriglobales; family Acidobacteriaceae; genus Telmatobacter. The sequence continues at coordinate 2,209 of CAYPYJ010000201.1, read as the reverse complement.
GCATCACGGGTTGCGCGGCCAATGATTTGCACAATTTCGGTCAGGCTGCTGCGGTAGCCAATGGTCAGTGCATGTTCACACCAAATCCAGTCAAAGCCTTCCTTCGCCATGCCCAGCGCAATGATGATATCCACATGGTCGCGGTTATGCTTCTGCTCTGGGTCTTTCAACCAAGCGAGTACATTGGAGCGCTTGGACGGATCGCTGTCATCCACCAAATCCGCGACTTTCAGGGTACGGCCATCATGGCCCTGCACCAGATGAAAGCCGGTGACCGGATCAACGCCTTTCCATTCACCCAAGCCATGCATGATTTCATCCACCTCGCGTTGCTTGTCCTTGAGACTTTCGCGGGCATTCACATTGGGAATATGGACGATGGTTTTCAGTTCAGGATTCAATACCTTGGTGACGGCATCAACATAACGGCCTGTGTAGAAGAAATAGCCGATATCCAGCGATTTGAGCCATTGGTAGCCGTTGAGCTGCTCGTAGTAGGTGTAGGTGACCGTCTCGAATTTGGCTTCATCCACCGGCACCAACACTGCCTCGCTATCGCCACGAAAGTAGGAACCGGTCATGGCGACCAGATGCGCCTTGTCACGAGCAATGAACGCGCTCAACTGACTACCCAGCTTGTTGTCCGGGTTGCTGGAGACGTGGTGAAACTCGTCGATAGCGATCAGGCGGTTGTCGAACGCTTCCATGCCCAACTCTTCCACCGCAAAGCGGAAAGTGGCATGGGTGCAGACCAACGCCTGGTCGGTACTTTCCAAAAACTTGCGCACCGCATCCACCTTGGATTTAGCAACGCGGGCGTCTTCAACGCCGGGGGCATTGCAAAGGTTCCACTGCGGCGCTACCCGCCAATCCCAGTAAAAACCATACTGGCTCAGAGGTTCATCGGCAAAGCTGCTGCCAATGGAACGCTCCGGCACGACGATAATGGCCTGCCTCAAGCCCTGATTGTTGAGTTTGTCCAGAGCGATGAACATCAGCGCGCGAGATTTGCCCGATGCCGGTGGCGACTTGATCAGCAGATATTGCTCGCCGCGCTTGGCATAAGCGCGCTCCTGCATAGCGCGCATCCCCAGTGCGTTGATCTTGCTGGACGCACCGGTGCGCGCCGTGGCGATGGACACCGACGGCACGGTGTAAGCATTGGTCGGGTTGGTCATTGCGCATCATCCTCCGTAGGTGTCTCGCTGCCTGCCAGTTCGAGCTCAATCTGTTCGATGCTGGGCAAACTGGCTTGCAGTTCGACAGGCAGAGATTCAAGCAATTTGTATTCGGCAATGCCCATGGGCTGGGTCGTATCGCCCAAGGCATATTCGGCCACGATCTTGTTTTTGCTTTTGCAGAGCAAAAGGCCAATGGTGGGGTTGTCGTGCTCGTTTTTAACCTGGCGATCCACGGCGGTCATATAAAACCCGAGCTGCCCCAAGTGCTCGGGCTTGAATTTACCGCCCTTCAGCTCGATCACCACATAGCAGCGCAGTTTGAGATGGTAAAACAGCAAGTCGATGAAAAACTCGTCACCGCCCACATTCAACAACACCTGCCGCCCGACGAACGCAAACCCCGCGCCCAGCTCCAGCAGAAATTCGGTGACATGCTTCACCAAGGCGGTTTCGAGCTCGCGCTCCTGCGCCTCGTCGGTCAGGCCCAGAAAGTCGAAACGATATGGGTCTTTAAGCGACTCGCGGGCCAGATCGGACTGCGGTTTTGGCAAACTGGCATCGAAATTGGTCACTGCCGTACCGCTGCGCGCCAGCAGGCGGGTTTCGATCTGGATATTCAGCACATTGCGCGACCAGTTGTGCTCAAGGGATTTGGCGGCATACCAGCGACGCTCTTCCGGCGCGTTTAACCTGTCCAACAAGACCAGATTGTGCCCCCAGGGCAATTGTGCAGCAACCTGTTGCACAAATTCGGTATCCGGCCACGCCTCGGCAAAAGCGCGCATGTACTTGAGATTGCGCGGCGAAAACCCCTTCATATCAGGAAAGGCGGCGCGCAAATCATGCGCCAGACGCTCGATCACCTTCGCACCCCAGCCCTGTTCGGCCTGCCGCGCCAGAATGTCGCGCCCGATCTGCCAGTACAGCAGAAGCAGCTCGCGATTGACCGCCAGTGTCGCGCGCTGCTGGGCGGTATGGATACGGCTCTTGAGATCGGCCAGCCAGTCGGCATAACCAGCGGGCGGCAA
>CAYPYJ010000200.1:0-2349 GCA_964414945.1 uncultured Occallatibacter sp. | reverse complement strand
CGTGCGACTGGGGATAACCGAGTCTCGCGCGCCAGTAGGCGCCGTGTAGCGCGCGGGCCTTATCGAAATACATGGTCCAGGGCACATCCTGGAGAAAGTAATAATCGGGCGTGCCCTGGTCGCCGCTCATCGTCTCAGTTTCCTTCTTTTGGTAGATCTGTAAGAGCCCCGGCCGGGTCCAGTTGGGGCCGAGCCCGCTGGCCATGACCGTGGCAAAAACCAGTTGTTGATGGTCATAGACACTGACCGTCTGTCCGGCCAGGTCGACATCGATCCAGCGTCCGTTGGTTACGCCGGGGGGCGGGGTGGTGTTGGGAAAGGCAATCGCGAGTTGGCTGGCCTGCATCCATTCATTGGGGCCAACCATAGCCCAATCGATGCCGTCGATGCTCTGGACTGAGTAAATCTGCACGACCGACGAATTCGGCGCTTGATACTGCGAGAGCGTCGCGATGATATTGCTGGGCCGCAAGTTCGGCTCGCTCCTGATAGGCGCGCCCTGCTCGATGACCCACGCAAAACCATTGTGGGGCGTGGAATGGAATTCAAGCCCCGGCTGGGCATCGGGGATGGAGACGCGCGATCCGTCACCGGGCATCCATTCGCCCGATGGCAACTCGAAGAATACGCCTTTCCCCGTTTCCTGGACCGCGTCATAAACCACATACAGGATGCTCCCGGACGAGATGATTTGACTCGCACCGACATGATCCTGTGCAGCGCCAATGGTCGGATAGAACCCGGTGCCGGTTTTTGGATCCACCTTATAGTACAAATAAGGCAGAGATTTCAGGTTTGGGTCCGCCGGACTGGCATCCAGCGGTTGGATTGGATAGGTCAGGCCAAGATTGGCCATCTGTGTGAGAAACTCGGACGGACCCAGGGGCAGACAATCTGTGGGAGGTTGCTCGTAAACGTCTGGTGGGCACACTACCGCTCCGGAATTGTCTTCCGGTTGTCCGCCGGCCTGTGCGCGAGCGGGCTGGCCAGGCGCGAGTGACAAGGTCAGTAAGAGTAGGGTGATAGGGTAAATAAGCTTTTTCATGTGCGTCTCGGTTTCAGGGCCTGTCGCTGAATTATACATGGGAATACGCCGTCCTTTCCGAATTGAAAGTGCAAACTCTTTGTAAGTCTCATGCTATAATAAAAAAGTCGTTTCAACTTGACACCGTTTCGGCGGTGTGCTAAAGTTGCGACACGTGTAGCTATATTGTCCGTTTCTCTTGATGGACAACCGGGTTTATCCTTTGCGTCAGGAGGGCTGATTTGTCTAAGTCCCGCAATCAACAAATGGTGGATCGCCTGCGAGAGTTGCAGGCTTCCTCTTCGGATATTGAAGCATCTGCCATCGTGAGCGTTGACGGCTTGAGTATTGCTTCTGCCTTGCCCCAGGGTGTCGAAGAAGACCGTGTTTCAGCCATGTCCGCAGCCATGCTGTCGTTGGGCGAGCGGATTGCTTCAGAACTCGGACGCGGTTCGCTAGAACAGGTATACATTAAAGGCGTAAAGGGGTACGTTATCCTGATGTCCGTGGGTGAGGAAGCGGTGCTGACCGTATTGGCGCGCGAACAAGCAAAACTCGGCCTGATTTTCCTGGATATGCGCCGGGCCACCGAAGACCTCCAAAAACTCATCTAAGGCGGAGACCGTTATGAGCCCGATCCCAAAAGCTGGACTGTATTATCCTAGTAAATTTGGCCTGATCATGATCAAGGCCCTTGAGGATGTCATGGGGAAGAATGGTCTGAACGCCATTCTCAACCTGGCTGGGCTGAATAACTATGTCGATAATTACCCACCGGATAGCCTGGAAAAATCATTCGATTTTGCAGACGTTTCATCCATCAATATTGCCTTGGAGGAAATGTATGGTCCGCGCGGCGGGCGCGGATTGGCGCTGCGCGCCGGCCGGGCCACCTTTGCAGACGCATTGAAGAACTTTGGGGCACTTGCCGGTGCCGGCGATCTTGCCTTCAAGGTATTGCCCCTGCAGGCCAAGATGCGTATTGGTATTCCTGCCATGGCCAAGATCTTCACACAGGTAAGTGACCAGCACAGCACTGTGGAAGAGCACGAAAATGAATTCGTTTATACGATCCATAAGTGTCCTGTCTGCTGGGGGCGAACGGGTGTAGACAAGCCGGCCTGTTTCGTGGCTGTTGGGCTGTTGCAGGAGGGCTTGAAGTGGGTTTCTGGTGGGAATGAATTCCGTGTAAATGAATCAAAATGCATCGCCCTAGGCGATGCGGTCTGTGAATTTATCATTCAAAAAGAACCGATCGCCTAGCGAGGACCGCGTGGCAGACCCCAAATCGAAGATCCTGATTGTCGAAGACGATCTGGACGTGG
>CAYPYJ010000199.1:0-2399 GCA_964414945.1 uncultured Occallatibacter sp. | reverse complement strand
GGGGCGGGATCAGCACAGAACCACCCCGACACGCAGAACGCGGGCAGCCCGCCGGGCCGCGTGCCGGCCTACCCCGTCGACGTCTGGCGCATCCGCGAAACCACCTTCGACCCGGCCATGCTGGCTCGCAACGAAGCGATCCTGGCCCTGGGCAACGGCAACATCGGCTTCCGCGGCAACTTCGAAGAGGGCGATTACAGCGCGGCCGACGGCACATACATAAACGGCTTCTACGAGGAAGAGGCGATCGTCTACCCGGAGCCGGCATACGGCTATGCCCCGATGCGCCAGGTCATGCTCAACGTGGCCGACACCAAGCCGATCAAGCTCTTCATCGGCGACGAGATGTTCGACCTGTGGACGGGCAGCATCGAGCACTTCGAGCGCCGCCTGGACCTCCAGGAAGGCGTCCTGACGCGAACGGTCCGGTGGCGCTCGCCGAACGGCATCCTGGCGGACATTCGAATCCGCCGCCTGGTCTCGCTCGCCCGCAGCGAGGCCGCCGCGATCGACTACACGGTGACGATGCCCGAAGCCGGCGCGGGGCTGCGGTTCGAGTCGCTGATAGACGGCAAGACCGAGAACCAGCAGACCGGCGACGACCCACGCGTCGGCAGCCGGCTCGGGTCCCAATCGCTGATCGCGGTGCAGCAGTCGGCGACCGGCTCGGCTGGCGTGCTGGTCCAGCGGGCGCGGAACAGCGGCAACACACTGGCAGCCGCGGTCGATCACGCGTGGTCACACGGCGAGATGCGGGGCATCGTGGAGCCGGATCCGGAGACGGACAGCGCCTCGATCCGTTTCACTTTGTCCGTCGCGGCGAGCGCCGGAACGCCCGTGACCCTGACCAAATTCATCGCCTACCGCACGTCGCTGGAGCCGGCCGCCGAGCAGGCAGCTGGCCTGGCCGCGGCCGCCACGAGCGATGCCGCCGCCGCCAAAGCCGCCGGGTTCGAGGCGCTCGTGGCTGAGCAGCACGCGGAGCTGGACCGCTTCTGGGAGATCAGCGACGTCCGCATCGACGGCGACGACGCGTTGCAGCAGGGCATCCGCTTCAACCTATTCAGCCTGCTCCAGGCGGCGGGCCGCGACGGCCGGACGAGCATCGCCGCGAAGGGTCTGTCCGGCGAGGGCTACGAAGGCCACTACTTCTGGGACACGGAAATCTTCGCGCTCCCCTTCTTCATCTATACCCATCCGGAGATCGCCAGCTCGCTGCTCGAGTTCCGCTGCCGCACGCTCGACAAGGCCCGCGACCGCGCACGCGAGCTGGGGCACCGGGGCGCGCTCTTCCCGTGGCGCACGATCGCGGGCGAGGAAACTTCGCCGTACTTCCCCGCCGGCACGGCCCAGTACCACATCGACGCCGACATCTCCTTCGCGCTGGCGAAGTACGTGGCCGCCACGGGCGATCGGACGCTGCTGTTCGAGGGCGGCGCCGAGCTGCTGTTCGAGACCGCGCGGTTCTGGCGGGATCTGGGCGCGTTCGTCGACGAGCAGGGCGGCGAGTTCTGCATCAACGAAGTCACGGGCCCGGACGAATACACGGCCCTGGTGAACAACAACCTCTACACCAACCTGATGGCCCAGTGGAACCTGGAATACGCCGCATCCGTGGCCCGCGATCTGGCGGCTTCGGCCCCTGGCGATTACCGCCGGATCGCTGCGGCCATCGGTCTCGCCACTGCCGAAGTCGAGGGCTGGGGCGAGGCCGCGGCACGGATGCGGCTCCCCTACCACCACGGCCGCGGCATCCACGCCCAGGACGACCTGTTCCTGACCCGCGCGGTCTGGGACTTCGCCGGCACCCCGCCCGAGAAGTACCCGTTGCTGCTGCACTACCACCCGCTCAACGTCTACCGCTTCCAGGTCCTCAAGCAGCCCGACGTCGTTCTGGCGCAGGTTCTGCTGCCGGAGCGGTTCGCAATGGCCGACAAGCGGCGCAACTTCGATTACTACGATCCGCTGACCACGGGCGATTCGTCGCTCGCGCCGTCGATCCAGAGCGTCGCGGCGGCCGAACTCGGCTACACCGAGCGCGCCTATTCCTACTTCCAGCGGACGGCCCGGATGGACCTCGACGACGTCGGCGGGAACACCGTTGCCGGAGTCCACACCGCGGCGATGGCCGGGACGTGGATGTCACTGGTTTACGGTTTCGGGGGCATGGCCGACCGCGGCCAGCTGCTGAGCTTCTCCCCGCGACTGCCCGAACAACTCACCGGCATGCGGTTCCGGATCCGGATCCACGGCCGGCTTCTGGAGGTCAGCCTGTCGCAGCGCGACGCGACCTACCTGCTGGTCGACGGCGCCCCGCTTTCGATCGTGCACCGCGGTCGAACGATCGAATTGGCGTGCGGCGAGCCGGCAGTCGTCGGGCTCGAGCCGGAGCTTCGGGC
>CAYPYJ010000198.1:0-2403 GCA_964414945.1 uncultured Occallatibacter sp. | reverse complement strand
CGCCGACCAGCACAGCCTGCGAACGGGAGGTGAAGCCGTTGGTCGTGCTCGGGCCCGGCGCGGCCCACGAGGTATTGCCCTGCGAGGAAACGCCGTTGCTCATCAGGAGCTCGCCGCCGCTCGTGGCCGCCGTGGACTTCGTCATCGCCCAGCCGTCGCCCCACGCTCCCGCGGTGCGGGGTCCGTAGAACATGCCGTGCGCGGTATCGATGTAGTAATCGCCGTCGTTGCCGGTCACGCTGTCGGTCGGGATCACGACGCCGAACAGGATCGACGTGCCACCCGAGCCCGTGATGGCCGCGAGCGTGGTCGTCAGGTTCAGGGTCTTCGTCGTCGACGGGTCACCCGCCGGGCTCACGTTGACCAGCACGTCCGTGGATCCCGCGGGGGGCGTCCATGCCGCGCCGTCCGACTTGTAGACGGTGCCGCCCTGAACGAAGGCTGCGCCGAAGCCGCGGCCGGTGACTACTCCGTGAGGCTGGCTGATGTCGAACGGCATGATCTTTCCTTGGGTTGGGCGCTACGCGGGGAAGCGCGCCCGGAAGAGCTTGAGCGCCTCGTCCGCGGTGTTGGTGCTGACCAGCGTGGTGATGTGTGGACAGGCGAGGCACGCGCACAGGGCGCGCAGCCAGACCTCTTCCTCGGTCAGGCGATTGGTGATTCTGGCCTTGAGCTGCGCCTCGGCCGCGTATCGGTCGAAGGGCGGCGTTTCGCCCCAGCCCGGCGGGTACGGGACGAGCCACGGCGCATTGTCGGGCAGCTCCGGCACCGTGATGCTCGGCAGCACGGCCGAGCCGACGGTCAGGCCATTCATGCCGGCAACGCCGCGCACGCCGCGGCGAACTGAATCACCGACGGGTGGGCGAGGATGTTGCCGAAGTCGCGGATGTGGCCGAACGCGACATCGTTGTCGAGCTTCGTGTCGACCGCGCTGATGAGCTGGGCGGCAAGCTCGGCGTTGCATTGCGCCCGGCTAACCTTCGGGCCCGGGGACACCGCGTGTTGGCTCACGGCGACCTTGACCGGCTTTGTGACGGCTTGAACCGTCTTCGCCTTGGGCGCCGGCTTGGCCTTCAGCGGTTCCACGTGGATCGGTTGCGGTACCGCGGCCATCGCGATGAACGCGCGGGAGTCCGCGCTCGGGATCTCCAGAGCTTGCGCGCCGGAGACCGCGGGCACCGGGCTCGGCACCTTGGGCGGGCTGCATGCGCTGATCACCGCACAGGTGAACAGGAAGAACGTGGTCATGCACAGTGCTTTGATGTGGCTCATTTGCTTACCCCTCCGGCTTGCAGTTGAGAAATGCTCTCGCCGCGGGACAGCGCGGCAAGGATCTGGGCGAGGCGCGTCTTCCGCTCCTCGAATGCTTTCGTGCCGATCTGGAACTTGCCGTTGTGCTTCGCGCTCTTCCGCGGCGTGACGTTGAACTTCTGGTACCCCGGCGCCTGCGCTTTCCTCTCCCCCTGTCCCATCTCAGCCCTTTCGCTGCTTGACCGCGTCGAACTCGGCGCGGCTCATGTTGCCTTCGTGCTTCGCCAGCGGCGCGGGCGCCGGACGCTTCGGCGGGGCCGCGCGCTCGTGCGCCTTGACCTTGACCGTCGCGGCTTGCGCCGGCGTGATGTTGCCCTTGGCTTCGCTGTAGCTCGCGAGCCCGGGAGCCGCGGCCACACGGCCGGGCGTGTTCAGGGGGAACGCCTTCTTCGCCGGCAGGGCGAAGTCACCGCGGGGAGTTTTGCTCATGGGTACCACCCTCGTTTTCATAGGAGAACTACCGTTCGTCGGGCGAATTTGACAGCTATTCGCCAGAGGAACAGAATGGGAACCGTTGCACCACCAACCACCAAGGAGATTCAGATGTCTGCCAACAACCTGAACGTCGAAGCGCTCGTGAGGGCCCACAACGAAGGATTCAACGAAGCCGCGTCCATCAAGCTCGGCGACACGTTCCTCGGCGCACACCCCGCGGCCGAAGCGCGCGGTCACGACATCCACTCCACGTCGGGTCGGATGTTCGTCTGCGGCTACCTGAACGGGCTCGACAAGGCCTTCCCGAACGGCATCAAGATCAACATGGACACGAACGCCGTCGTCTCGAAGCCCTGCCACGTGGCGCCGCTGTAAATCCAACCCGGGGGCTTCGGCCCCCACCTCTGCCAAGGAGATTCAGATGAACCCGATCACACCAACACCGCGTCCGAAGCTGCCCGAGCGCTCGTACCAGAAGCGCGCGGCGCTCGCGAAGAAATGGGGCAACGCCAACGGATACTTCGGCCACATCGGCGGCTGGGTGTACCGCGACGGCGTCGCCGTCTGCCAAGGCTGGACCGAGCTCTACCGGATCCACAAGTACCGGATCGAGGGGCTCACCGCCCAAGGGTTGACGAGCTGACGAACGGTAGTGAC
>CAYPYJ010000197.1:0-2410 GCA_964414945.1 uncultured Occallatibacter sp. | reverse complement strand
GACGACGGCTCAAGCAACAACCGCGTCGCTACCATCCTGGTGGGTGCGATGGTCAAGTCGGGAAAGTACGATCAGCATATCGACCACTACAATGTGTTGCATACGTTGGAAGATATGCATGGTTTGGCATTTCTGAACGAGAGTGCGAAGGCCAAAGCGATAGAGAGCATCTGGGTGAAAACCACTGAGGCAGGAAAAGTGAAATGACCAAGCGACATTTGGCAATTGGAGTGGTCGTCGGCTTCACATTGCTGCTGGCCCTTGTGTTTTGTTTCGCCACACAGCCATTGGTGACACCTGTCGTCTCACAACCACCTACGGTAGACGAGCAGCGACTTATGCGGCATGTACAGTGGCTTTCGCAAAAAGACTATCCACGCAGTTTCGATTTTCCGCAGAAGCTTGATGCCGCCGCGAGTTACATTCATCGCGAGTTTGCAGCGACGGGTGCAGCAGTAACCGATCAAATCATGACGGTGGACGAGGGGAAAACCCGGAATATCATCGCCAGATTCGGTCCTCTGGAAGGTGCTCTATTGGTCGTTGGAGCGCACTACGATTCGTTCGGCGACTCATCTGACGGAGCCAACTATCCTGAGGGATTCAGTTTAAAGACACATACACCCGGTGCCGACGACAATGCAAGTGGAGTCGCCGGTCTATTGGAATTGGCAAGATTGTTGGCGGAAAATCCGCCAAAGCGCCCAGTCGAACTGGTTGCATATTCTTATGAAGAGCCACCCTACTTCCGTACCGAGAATATGGGGAGCGCGTGGCATGCCCGATCACTGCGATCAGAAGCACAACCAGTGCAACTCATGATCTCGCTGGAGATGATTGGATTCTTCAGCGAAAAACCCATGAGTCAAAACTATCCTGTGCCGGGCATGTCAATTCTGTATCCAGACAAAGGAAATTACATTACCGTGGTTGGGCGCATCCAGGATTCGTCCGAATCACGTCGAGTAAAAGCCTTGATGGCAGGAGCGACGAACTTGCCCGTTCGATCCATGAATGGCCTTGCAATGATCCCCGGCGTGGACTTTTCAGATCATTTGAACTATTGGGAAGAAGGTATCAACGCATTGATGATTACCGACACTGCGTTTTACCGTAATGACAATTATCATCAGGGTGGCGATACCTGGGATACGCTCGACTATACAAGAATGGCAAAAGTGGTTCAGGGTGTTTATGCGGTTATTCAAGGATATTAGTTAGAGAACCAATTGTCTACGCGGGAAGTGAAGATGGCTAAAGAGAATCAGTTAAGCCGCATTTTCTTGTGACCAATATCGAGCCAGAGTAGGAGAGGTTGCAACAAAGTTACGCAATTCTCTACGAGGCATGCCTCGTGAGAAATTGACAGACCAACGCGATACCTATCGTTTTGCATGATGGGTATCCTTCGTCAACCCATCCTACATGCGCATTCGCTATTCGTGTTCCCCATCCAACCCCAATTCCTGAATCTTCCGCGTCAACGTATTGCGCCCCATGCCAAGCAGCGTGGAGGCTTCAATGCGCCGTCCGCCAGTGTGCTGCAACGCCTGGGTGATGAGCGTGCTTTCGAACTGTTTGGTGAGCGTGTCGAGGATGTTCGATTCGTTGCGTTGCAGTGCCAGTGCGACTTGCTGCGCGAGCGCGGTGCGCCAGTCCTGATTTAGCGAGGTGCTGGCGTGGGTGTCGCGCCACTCTGAGGGCAGGTCGGCAATTTCGACCACGCGTGTGGGTGTCATCACGGTGAGCCAGTGGCAGAGGTTTTCCAACTGGCGCACGTTGCCGGGGATGTCTTGCGCGGCGAGATAATTCAGCGCAGCTTCGCTCAGCGTCTTTTGCTCAACGCCCAGTTCCTTCGCACTCTTTTGCAGGAAATATTTTGCCAGCAGCGGAATATCTTCGCGACGCTCACGCAGTGGCGGCAGGCGCAGGCGAATGACATTGAGGCGGTGGAACAAGTCTTCGCGGAACAGTCCTTGTTTCACGCGCTCGTCCAGGTTCTGGTGGGTGGCAGCGATGATGCGCACGTTGGCTTTGATCGGCTGGTGGCCGCCCACACGGTAGAAATTGCCGTCCGACAGCACGCGTAACAAGCGCGTCTGCAATTCGGCCGGCATGTCGCCAATTTCGTCGAGGAACAGCGTGCCGCCTTCGGCTTGTTCGAAACGCCCGTGGCGTGTTGTGGTCGCGCCAGTGAAGGCGCCTCGTTCATGGCCGAACAATTCCGATTCCAGCAGATCTTTCGGAATTGCGGCGGTGTTGATGGCGACGAAGGGTTTATCTGCACGCGGACTGTGGCGGTGCAGTGCCTGGGCCACCAGTTCCTTGCCCGTTCCCGATTCGCCGTTGATGAGCACGGTGGCGTTGGATTGCGCGAGGCGGCCGATGGCGCGGAACACTTCCTGCATGG
>CAYPYJ010000196.1:0-2450 GCA_964414945.1 uncultured Occallatibacter sp. | reverse complement strand
GCTGCAGGCTGCTACTCGATCTCCTGCTCATTCAAGGCGGCCTCAGTGACCGATCCCGAAAGCCACAGCGCGCCCGGCACCGTAGCCAGGAGCGGCAGAAAACGGGTAACGAGCGCCAAGGTGGAGGCCTGTTCGAGGGATGCGCCCAGGGACGTATAGAGGGTCGTGTAAATTGTCTCCCGCAATCCAATCCCGTTGACCGAAATCGGCAGGACCGACAGAAAATAAGTGACGGTTTGAACACTCACAACCTGCCAGAAGGAGACATTCATGCCCAGTTGATGCGCAATCAAGTAGGTGGCAGCCATCGGGAACAGGTTTGACGGCCAGGCCGCCAGAAAAGCATAGACAAAGGCCCACGGGCGCGCCGCCCAGGTTCGCGATGCAGTCATCACCTTCGAAGCATACCGTTGGAAAAAATTGCCTGGCGCTTCGGGAATGGCCAAAGCCAGGCCCGCAAACAATTTTCCCAGGGAACTGCCGAAGACCATCAAAGGTGCCGGGAGCAGACAAAGCATGGCGGCCATATTGATGATGCGATCCAGAGCCACCGATCCAATCCCAACCGTCTTCCGGTCTGTATAGCGGAAAATCCCCACCATCCTCAACCCATCGCCACCGATCGTCGATGGAAGGAAATTTGAGGCAAAATTGCCGGCCCAGGTCATACGAAACGCCTGCCAGAAGGTGACTTTGACCTCTTGTGCCCACAATAGGATACACCAACGCAAAGTATTAAACCCATAGGATAGAAAAAGCATGCACATGGCAAGCAGCAAAACCCAAAACGGGATCGCGGCTGCAGAGGCCAGGACAAGCTCCCATTTCTGACGCGAAACCAGCCAGATAAACAGTCCGGTGCTCAAGATCGTACCCAGCCAGCGGACAGTGGTGGCAATGTTCCTGTTGCGTGAAGATTTGGGCGTTGTCATTGAGCAGTTACCTGAAAATAGAAGTTTTTCATTCTTATATTCATTAGGCGACAAGTTTCTCGAGCAGGGGCAGCAAGGCTGTCTGCGCCTGTTTGACCGTTTTCGAGGCTGGCAGGATCAGGCGGTAGGCCGGCACCTCACCCAGCAATCGCGCCAGCAAGTCTGCTTCGGCCTGTTTCCAGGCCGCCAGCCAGGATTCGTCCGCCTGCCCGGCTTCCGCCAGGAGTGTCAAGAAGTGCCTGGCCTCTCCAAAATTCATTTCCAGGAGTTCGTTCGCGACTTGATCCAGATTATCCAGCCGAACCACGACCGGCTCGGCAACATCTGCCCGCTCGAGCAACAGGATGGCTGCCGGGATGGCGTGATCGGCGATCTTTTTGCCAGGCCACAGACGTTGGGGCCCGAGCCGTACCGGCCATTTGATCCGTTCACCGCTGTATTTTCTCAGCGCGCCCAAGAACTCCAGACTCAGGCGCTCCCAGGGCGAAAGCCGCGCCGCAACCGGCGGGACCCAACTCAACAAATCGCGATACAGGTGTGACCGGGTCAGGTAGGCCAGACTCACCGGACCCGGGCGCAGAAACACATAATCGTCAGCATGCAGTTCCCAACCCACTCCTGAAGCCAACACCAATGAGGTGGTCGTTGTCTTGCCGGCACCGCCTCGGCCGGTAAAAATCACACTTTTGCCATTTTTCGCGACAGCACCCGCATGCAGGAGCAGGGTTCCAGTGCGGGAAGCCAGCCAACGCAGTGAGGGATGAATCAGCATGTGATGCACCATTGGAACGGCCATCCGGTTGCCACGGATACAAAGATCCACACGCCGATTGGCGAGTGTCACTTGATACGCCCAGCGGGCCAGAAACTTATGCACATGATGGGTAAAGCCAACCCCACCGGCAGGAGCCAGCTGTAGGTCGACACGGACCAAGGGCAGTTGCATCTCCGGCTGGTCCCCGTTTATGCGGTGATGACCATATTCAGCCGCGAAGAATTCCCGCGCGAAGGGCGCATCGCTGCGGATTTCGACAGCGGCAATGTCGTGAAAGCGGAAGACGAGCGGCGCAGGCATTATGGACAGTTCCCCGGCACAGGTCGCGGCGTAAAGAACTCGATCTTGCCCTCCTCGGTGTCAAGCACGGCAACCGACTGGTAATAGCACAAGATATAGGGCGAGACGCGCGTATTCCAGATGTTATTCTCGTCGGAAAATGCGCCTTCCTCTTTGAAGCCCACGTTTTGCTTTCCGGCAACGATCGCTGCAAAGCGATGGTTCTTGAGATCGGCATAAAACTGCTGGAGGTATGGCTGGTTGTTTGACATGGCCATTTCCATCAGCGTCACCAGTTCATACTCCCGCACAAGCGGCAGATCGATCTGGTGAAAAGTCAGCAATTGGCGCTCGTCGATAAAAAGCACCGGGCCACTGCGACCGGCCTGGACTGCCAGGGTCTTGAGCTGCTCGAAGGCGGCCTGGTCGGCCCTTTCGTTGACGATGTTGAAGGGGGAAAGAGA
>CAYPYJ010000195.1:0-2462 GCA_964414945.1 uncultured Occallatibacter sp. | reverse complement strand
GAGCCGGCTCTGAGGAGGCGCGACCTGGGTCGGAGGTCTGAGATCGATTACATCACTATGACATTCTTTCCCAATCTTGCCATCTCGCTCGGAACGCTCGCAGCCCTCGGAGTGGCCACCTCGACAATCTACAGTCTGATGGTTGCCATCTCCGTGCTCCGCTTTCGCCGCCGTGCCGCCATCACTCGGACAAGATCCCGCGCCTACCTGCCGCCAGTCAGCGTCCTCAAGCCGGTGCATGGCGATGAACCCGATTTGGAAGAAAAGCTCGCCAGCTTTTTTCAGCAGGATTATCCCGACTTTGAAATTATCTTTTGCGCGCGCCACGGTGCAGACGCCGGCCTGGAAGCGGCTCGTCGCGTGGCCGCCCGTTTCCCTAATGTACAGTGCCGCATCCTCACATGCGGCGAACCACCCTGGCCCAATGCGCGCACCTACTCGCTGGAAATCATGCGTCGCGCGGCACGCCATCCCATCCTCGTCGCCTCTGACAGCGATGTCAGCGTCGGTCCTGATTACCTGGCCTCCGTCGTCCAACCGCTCAAAGACCCGCGGGTTGGCATGGTCACCTGCCTCTATCGAGGAGTGACCAGCCACGGACTTTGGGCACAACTGGAAGCCATGGGAATGTCCATCGAAATGACCGGTGGCGTACTGGTGGCCGAGATGCTCGAAGGCATGAAATTCGCTCTTGGCCCCTCGATGGTGATGCGCCAAAGCACGGTGGATAAAATTGGCGGCTTCGAACGCGTCGCCCAGTTCTATGCTGACGATTTTGTACTGGGAAGCTGGACAGCCAAAGCCGGAGAAACCGTGGAGCTCTCTTCCTACATCATTGAGCACCACGTCTTGAACGCCACATTCAAAAGCACCCTTTCGCATCAGCAGGATTGGGCCACCAGCACGCGTTTTTCTAGGCCCATGGGCCATCCCGGCACGGTGCTGACCTTTGCCGTTCCCTTTGGCCTACTGGCTCTCGCCACTCTGGGAATGGCTGGTCACTTCATTCTGGGACTGGCGCTTCTGGCCTTCACAGTTCTTGACCGCATTTTGCTCTGCCTGCTGATCGCGGGCTGTGTAGTTAAAGATGCCCCCACCTTCCGCAAAGCATGGCTTTACCCTTTGCGTGATTTGATGGGCTTCTATTTCTGGGTCAGAAGTTACCTCGGCCCCAGTCGCCTCTGCTATCACGGCTACCATTTCCAGTTGCTTCCACAGGGAAAACTGCGCAAGCTCAGTGATGAGCCGCAGACGATCACGTCAGTCCTCTAGGTTCTATGCCTTGCGGCCATTCGAGCTGGGCTTCGTCGCCAAAGCAGGCTTAATTGCCATCGACTTGCGCAGTGGCACCATCGCCCCTGACCCTGGCGCGGCCTGCTGAAAGCGAGTGAGCATCTCGGTGCGCACATACTCCACAAAGCTCTGCATCTGCCGGTTCATCTCTTCCATCCGCTCTCGCATTTGCAGGATGATGGCGATGCCGGCAATGTTCACTCCCAGTTCGCGCGCCAGGCTCAGAATGAATTCCAGTCGCTCCAGATCTTCGTCGGTATAAAACCGTGTATTGCCCTCGGTTCGTGACGGCAGCAACAGCCCCTCGCGCTCATATAAGCGCAGCGTCTGCGGATGAATCTCGTACATCTCGGCCACCGCCGAGATCATGTACGCGCCCTTCGATTTTCGTTTTGCGGCCATTGTCTTACCCGAATCAGCTTATCTTAATTCCTTGACTCCGTGTGCATTCTTCGTGAAGCTAGTCAATGATCGCTCTCGAAATACGCACGCCCCACCGCACATGGTCACATATTATCGAATAGCGCCACACGTGGGTCCTGGTTGTTCAGCTTGGCCAGCTCGCGCATAATCTCACGGCTGCGCTCGTCTGCGAGCGTTGGCACCTGCACCTCTATAGTTACGATCTGGTCGCCGCGCTGGCCAGGGTGCTGTGCGCTTTCCACTCCCCGTTCGCGCAGGCGCAGTTTCTGCCCGCTCTGCGTACCCGGCGGAATCTTCAACTGCGCGCGGCCATCAATGGTGGGCACGTCCACCTTCGCTCCCAGCGAGGCCTCCGGCACCGTCACCGGAACCGTCAACTGAATATCGTCGCCCACGCGGGTAAAGACCGGATGCGTCCCGGTGCGGACGATGAGAAAGAGGTCGCCCGCCGCGCCGCCATTCACACCAGCGTTGCCTTTGCCTTGCAGTCGAATCCGCTGCCCGTCGCGCGTGCCAGCCTTTATACGGAACTCCACGGTCTCATCCCGGCTGACCGTTCCCTCGCCGCGGCAGGTGGCGCAAAGGTTCGATGTGCGACCGGTTCCGTTGCACCCTGGGCAAGGAATATTGAACTTCATCCGCCCGCCCATCTGCGTTACCTGGCCCGTTCCATTGCACTCCGGGCACTGCGCGATTCCGCCGGCCGCGGCCTGACCGTGGCACGAGGGGCAGGTCTCCTGGCGATG
>CAYPYJ010000194.1:0-2474 GCA_964414945.1 uncultured Occallatibacter sp. | reverse complement strand
TGTCAAAATCGCTCTCGGAAGCGCTGGCGAGCAATAGACAGTTAGAAGGCGCAATCCAGGTCCACCAGACTGAATGTTCTTGTGGCTGACCGTTATGACAAGGTTCGCCAACCTCCCGCGTAGCGCCGAGGTTGCTCCCCTGGATGGGCTGGGTCACATCTGAAATGAAACTTCTGTTGGCAAAGTCATCGTTCGGCGGGGGCAATGGATCAGCCTCCAAAGACAGACTCAATACAACTTGGCCGCCCGCGCCTCGATAGCCGTCCACGGCAATTTGATAATTTGCACCCGAAACGACCCTGAAGTTCACCAGGCTATTCAAGCCCATGCCGCTATCGTCATCACTAGCCCCTCAACAAGCGTGATTTAAGGGTCCGAGCAGAAAAAAAAGCTCGAAATGCCTGTCAACAAAGGTTGAAATGGATTTGTTAAAGAACTCAATCAACCCATGAAAACGACATTTCGAGTGAGCCGAAACTACCCCAAGATCTTGCGCAACCGCAAGGGCCGAATTGAGCGGCGATTGGCGCCAAAGGCTTGGGAAGATCAGCCAGCGCCCATGATGGGGGGCAGTAATATCCACTACGAGTTGAGTGACAAAACCCGAGCCAATGCTTACGGGGGCCTGGGAGCTATCCACACGATGGTGCAACGGCTGGGCTTGGTGGAGGACATTGATCAGCACCTGCATTTGCTCAAAGTCCATTTGCCCTATCATGAGAGCGACCACGTGTTGAACATCGCCTACAACATAGTGACGGGCGGACAACGGCTCCAAGACATTGAACTGCGGCGGCAAGATGAAAGCTTTCTGGATGGCCTGGGAGCGCAACGGATTCCCGATCCGACCACGGCCGGAGATTTCACGCGGCGCTTCCGGGTCGAGGACATCACCGAGTTGCAGGAGTGCCTCAACCGGGCGCGGCAACGAGTATGGAAAGAACAACCGGAAGGCTTCTTGGCCGAAGCGTTTATTGACGTGGACGGGACGATTGCGGGGACCTCCGGCGAATGCAAAGGGGGCATGGCGCTGTCCTACAAAGGGATTTGGGGCTATGGGCCGTTGCTGGTCAGTCTGGCCAACACGCGAGAGGTTTTGTATCTGGTCAATCGTCCGGCCAATGTGGCCAGTCATCAGGACAGCGTGAGTTGGATCGACCGGGCCATCGCGCTGGTTCAGCCGGTGGCAGGGCGGATCACGTTGCGCGGGGATACCGATTTCACCCACACCGCGCAACTGGACCGATGGGATGAGAGCAAGATAGGTTTCATTCTGGGGATGGATGCGCATCCCAAGGTAGTGCGATTGGCCGGAGGCCTTTCCGAACAGTCCTGGCGGCTTTTGGAGCGATTGCCCAAATATGAGATTTTGACCGAAGCGCGACGCCGGCCGGAGCGGGTGAAAGAACAAATGGTGGTGCAAAGAGGTTATTTGAACCAGAAGCTGGTGGCTGAACACATCAGCGACATGACCTATCAACCCAATCAGTGCGCTCAGAAATACCGGCTGGTGATTCTGCGCAAGAACATCAGCGTGCAGAAAGGCGAGCGGGTGCTCTTTGATGAGGTGCGGTATTTCTTTTACCTGACCAACCGCTGGGATTTAACGGTGGAAGAGATTGTCGGTTTGGCCAATGGGCGGTGCGATCAGGAGAACGTGATCGAACAACTCAAGAACGGAGTCAACGCCATGCGGATGCCGGTGGACGATCTGGTGAGCAACTGGGCCTACATGGTGATGGCGGCGTTGGCTTGGAATTTAAAGGCCTGGTATGGGTTGCTGGTACCGGATCGGGAGCGGGGCCTGGAATTGGTCAGAATGGAATTTCGGCGCTTTTTGCACGCGATCATTTTGTTACCGGTTCAGATCATCCGGGCAGGTCGCCGGGTCGTTTATCGGTTGTTGGGTTACAATGGGTGGTTGAAAGAGTTTTTCGCGACCTTTGAACGGCTGGTCGGAATGGTCCCCGGGTAGTGTATGGATAAGACTAGATTACAACACACTGTTCGTGTTTGGGAAGGGCGAGCTGTCGTTGTGCGAGGCGCAAAACGGGATCAAAACGACCGTGCCCGCCGGCTAAAAGGTTCCGGGAGCGTCTTCAGGGCGATTTGCGGGGCATCTGTGGGGAGGTTAAAGAAAAAACGCGCCGTCGAAATCAAAAAAACGCCGCAAATGGAGTTTTCGGATGTTAGTGGCCCTAATGCGCTTGTTTTAGGGCTAGTCAGTGCCGAGTCCTCGATCCTGCGCCCGATGGGAATGAACAACAGGTAGCGCGAATGCCGAATACGCCCGCTGTAAATGTCCACCTCTTGGACCGTGCAATTGATGCCAGACCACGGAAAGAAGCCAAGCTCCGAGGCGATAAGCAAGAGAATCGGCACGGCTACGAAGAGCGGCAATGTCCATCTAAGCGAGCGACGGAGTTTTGAGGGCTGGCTCATGCAGGAGTCGAAGGGAACGAGCGGTCAGAGGG
>CAYPYJ010000193.1:0-2533 GCA_964414945.1 uncultured Occallatibacter sp. | reverse complement strand
AGCGATAGGGGGCGGAGGTCTTGTCAAGAATCAAGACATGACCCTGTCTGAATTTTCCTGTCTGAATTTTCGGCCGGGGTAGCGGTTCGATCCGGTGATAGGTGACATGGTAGAAGGCACACTCGTGCCGGACCGACTTTTGAATTTCATTGAGTTACATTTTTGAATTCCCCCTAGTCGAGGGCTGCGTCAGTCGCCAACTTCCAGAAAGCAAAGTTCTACGAGAGCAACCGCCTATCCATATGAGAATCACCGCAGTAACGTCGCTTGTATTGGCGATGCTTTGTGCCGCAGTGTCCGCCGCTGCAACCAAATCACTGACCAACAGCGAAGTGATCAAGATGGTAAAGGCGGAGCTTCCCGATTCCACCGTCATTCTCGCCATTCAAAACAGCCCGGGTGATTTCGACTTGTCGCCGGATGCCTTGATCCAGCTCAAGGCCTCAGGGGTGAGTGCAAAGGTGATCGAAGCCATGCTAACGCCTCACGCACCGCAGGGCGCGTCTGCAACTACAGCCGCGCCGGTTGCTGAAGCGCCGAGTGAAAATGAGGTGGAACGGATTCTTGGCGGCATCGCAGGCGAGCAATCGCAGGGGGTCATTTCGCTGGCCTCATTTCGCAAGACCAACGGCCTATCGTCGATCAGGGATGGAGTGCCCGTCTACACCATGGATTTCGAGGCAACGCTTCGATTTTCCAACGACTGCATTTGGGTCGGAATAGGTTTTCTGCCAATCGAGCTGACATTCCAAGTCGCGCGCATAGAGCGCCCAAAACCCGGGGCCAGCCCTTGGGACAGTATCCAGGTCGAACCTGGTCCCCGCGTAAAAAGCGGAGGGATGTTTTTTATCAATGGAACCATAACGCTCGATAAGACTGAAAAAGGCTGGAGGGTAGATCGTAGCGTGCTGACGAAGGCCGAGGTCACCAATTCGGTCAGGGTATCGGGTTTGACCGGACCTTCGTCGGCGGACAGTCCTGCCGTGTCTCAGCCCTCCGGACCTCCGATTCCAAAGCTTTTTACTCAAGAGGAGTTTGGACAGCTCGTCGCGGCGCCAATCAAGGCTCCCACACAAGCCCTGGCGAGTTTTCAAAGTCCTTCCAGGGAGTTTAAATGCAATTACCCGCAAGACATGGAGATTTCGCTGCACGAAAATGCCTCGGCTGGACGATTTATCACGCCGGGAACGACGATTGGCGGGGTTGACGGCGACGTAATCTATGCGGCGTATTACAAAAAAACATTTTTAAGGGGCTGGGTTACGAACGAGAACCACCTCGAGGCGGAACTCAAAGGGACTCGTTCCAATAACGAAGACGTTCAAATCACCAGTCCAGTGCCTATCCAAATAGCCGGTGAAAGCGGACTTTGCTACGCGGCCGTGGGAAGGCAGCAGGGGCATATCGTGGTCTCCGTCGTGGCGTTTGCCGTGGGAAATAAGCACATCCCGGCCGTTTATCTCTTTGCAAAAGCGGAAGATTTTCCAAAGCGTTGGGAAGACTATAAGCGGGTCCTTGGATCATATGTGATAACGGCGAAGTGATGGATGGAGCTCAATATCGTTTATAACTAATCGATGCGTAATTATAAATCCGGGACAGGAAAGGGGCCGCGCTTTAGCTTTAACCCCGACAGTCGTTGTATTCAATATTCGACTACAGAGAGGGTGGCCGGGTTCGCCTTTTCCGGCCGTGGCAGGCGCGACGTGGCCTTGCTGGGCGATGGGCGCAGGCGCCCTGGCTGGTCGACGGACCGGGTCGACCTTGTGGCGCGGCCTCCAAGTTAAAAGGTCGAGCATTGGACTCTCTCGAGCCCTTGCATAAAACTAGGAATTTCGGATCGCGTGGCGCAGACTCCCGTTGCACGGTCGATGGGTGAACTGGACGACAGTCTTAAGCCTAATTGGTGGCTCTGCCGCGTTCTTCGCTGCTGCCGCTTGGCTCGTCCGTTCTCTTGTCCAGCACCTGCTCTCTAAGGACGTAGAGCGATTCAAGGCCGACCTGCAGGCCCAACATCAGATCGCGCTGGAGCACTCCAAAGCGGAATTTCAGCGGTTGCTGAAAGAACATGAAATTCGGTTCAGCCATCTGCACGCAAAGAGGGGTGAAATCGTGGCTGCGCTTTACCAACACATCGTGGAGACCAATGATGCGGCCGAGGAATGCCTTGATGCATTCAAAGAGACGCCGGATAAACGACGGCTCGACCTAGCCAAGAAGGCAGCTCAACGGGGCGACGATCTGGCGGAGTTCATCATCCGAAACAAAATCTACTTCAGCGAGAGGCTGGCGGCACATCTTGAGGAACTTTATACCTGTCTCATCGATATGGCCATCTCCTACGAGACGCATTGCGAGGCGCTTCAAAAGGGAGAGAACACCGCTGCATACGAAGGCATGCTGTCGGAGGTTGAGGTCGATACCCGTAGTGCCCTGCGGGACTGTGAAAAGGAATTTCGCTCGCTGCTTGGCGTCGAGGCAACAGACCATTGAAAGCACCCGACCAAGCCCGATAGTTGAATCATGTCTGAAC
>CAYPYJ010000192.1:0-2633 GCA_964414945.1 uncultured Occallatibacter sp. | reverse complement strand
CTTCCAATCGGTCAAACTGCAAAGGCCCGATCGGGATACCGTGTGCAGTCACTCCGCAAGGGACGCGACCGCCAATGTAAAACCTATACTACATTCTGCGTTCACTTTGACTTGGTCACAATTGCACAGAAGCTTAACAACCCGATTATGAGCGGAAACCAGCGTCCCCTTGTCGGCGCAAGAAAAGCTTATTGCCAGTTCCGGTGATAATGTGTGCCACCATCTAGTGTCTAAAAGAGCACAGCCTTAATTCTGATGAAAAAGGAGAATGAGCATCAGGCAACAGGGGGGATTGTGGCCGCGCGGCTCTAAGTTCGCCCGATGGTAGATAAAATTCCGCGCAGAAGGACAGTACAATTATGATTTTCCAGCAAGTCTACAAGTGCATCCTGAGTGTATCGGCTATGGCACTTCTTCTTGGTGCCACAGCTTTTGCACAAACCCAGCAAGACAAGAACTTCGTCAAAACGGCGATGGAGATCAACGTCGCAGAGATTAGAATCGGGCAACTTGTCTCAAAGCAAGGAGCTAGCGAAAGCGTGAGGAAATTCGGCCAAAGAATGATCGCCGACCATACTTGGCTGGAAAATGAGATCACGCCAATTGCAGCAAAGATCGGAATCTCTCCGCCAACCGAGCTTGCCCCGGACGATCAAGCTTTGCTCACGAAGCTCCAGGGAGAGTCCGGCATCGACTTCGACGCTACATATGTGAGCGCAATGGTGGACGGCCATCGCAAGGCTCTCCAACTCTATAAGATGGAGAAGACAGACGCTCAGGATTCAGCCGTCAAGAGTGCCGCCACACACGGAGAACCGATTATCGCCGAGCATCTGCAGATGGCTCAACACCTTCAGAGCACAATAGGCAAAAGCTAGTCTCAACAGTTGGCGAGTCGGCAACGTGGTGCCGTTGCCGGCTCGTCTTCGCACCTTGCAGACTACCCGCACTGACGAATTGAGCAATTGCGCTTTCGATCTTCGCCGATGGCTTTTGCATAAGCCTATCAGCGTATCCAGCAGAGGAAAGTGTATTTCTGAGTTCAGATGGCCTTGCCCATGATTCCACTGCTTGAGTGAAGTACACTCCT
Organism: uncultured Occallatibacter sp.; assembly: GCA_964414945.1. Taxonomy (GTDB): domain Bacteria; phylum Acidobacteriota; class Terriglobia; order Terriglobales; family Acidobacteriaceae; genus Telmatobacter. The sequence continues at coordinate 1,543 of CAYPYJ010000192.1, read as the reverse complement.
GCGCTTTTGCAAATTGGTACCCAGGTGAAGCCTAGGAATCCTGTTGCGCTCAATACGATACCGTCACTGTTAGGAGAGATACCTTGATCGATACAATGCCCGCTGAAGGATTGAAGAGAGTGTCTCATGCGGAGCTGATCGATTTGCTGAATCAGGACCTTTCGCGCGAATACCAGGCAATTATTGCGTTTGTCGTCTATTCACAGGTATTGAAGGGATCTGAGTTCATGCATATCGTGGGTGAACTTGAAAAGCACGTTGTACGAGAGTTGAACCACGCCCTGATCCTTGGTGAGCAGATCGATTACTTGGCCGATATGCTGGTGGACGAATCCAGCGCCCTCAGTACTTCGATGAAAGCAATCGAGATGCTGCAATTGGCGCGCGAAAACGAAGCGGAGACCATTCGGAACTATAGTGAACGGATTCTTCAGTGTGAAGATTTAGCCGAGTATGCCATCTGCGAACAAATTCGAGGAATTCAGATCGACAAGCAAATTAACCAGACTGCCCTGACGACCGCCTTGAGCAAGAATGCGTCCAATCAACTCCAGGCCGCGTAGCAGCGAGCATTCCATAACCGGAAACAAGGAGATTCCTAATGCCCACGATTACCACCAAAGACGGCAGCGAAATCTACTATAAGGATTGGGGCACGGGACAACCCGTAGTCTTCAGTCATGGTTGGCCGCTCAGCGCAGATGCCTGGGAGGACCAGATGGTCTTTCTGGCCGCTCATGGTTATCGCGCCATCGCGCATGACCGCCGAGGTCACGGCCGGTCGAGCCAGCCATCGAATGGGAACAACATGGACACCTACGCCGACGACCTTGCGACGCTGACTGAAATGCTGGATTTGAAGGAAGCGGTCCACGTGGGCCATTCAGCGGGTGGTGGAGAAGTAGCGCGCTATATCGGCAGACATGGTACGAAGCGAGTTGCCAAGGCAGTGCTGATTGCTGCTGTACCTCCATTGATGTTGAAGACAAAAGCCAACCCCGGTGGTCTGCCGATAGAGGTCTTCGACGGAATTCGCACCGGTGTTCTTGCTGACCGCGCCCAGTTTTTCCAAGACCTCACGGAAACCTTTTATGGGACGAACCGGCCTTCGTCATCCGTCTCGCAGGGTTTGCGCGACTCATTCTGGTTACAGGCAATGCGGTCGGGATTGATCGGTGTTTTGGACTGCATCAAGGCCTTTTCCGAGACCGACTTTACGGCAGATCTGAAGAAGTTCGATGTGCCGACGCTTATTCTTCATGGCGATGATGATCAGATTGTGCCGATTGCAAACTCCGCCCAGTTGTCGGCCAAGCTCATCAAAGGTTCCACGCTGAAGGTCTATTCTGGCGCATCACACGGACTCTGCTCGACTCACAAAAATCAAGTCAATGCAGACCTGCTGGCATTTATTCGGGAGTAGTTGAGTGGTTTTCAAACACCGGTTCGTGGTCGAGCGGTTGGCGGCATTGCTGGACGAATGCCGCCAACAGAATTTCTCTCTTCAAGGTCGGAGAACAATATTATGCCAACTGACGGGCTT
>CAYPYJ010000191.1:0-2658 GCA_964414945.1 uncultured Occallatibacter sp. | reverse complement strand
GTAAGCGTCCTACCGAGCACCCCTATGCAAATTTAGCGTAGATGTCATAGCATAGCTGGTATGACGGATATGCAAACATCTGACGGGCCGATTCTCAAGACCGATTCTAAGGGACGGGTGCACACGCCGAAGGCGCGGCAGGAGAGGTTGCTGGATGAGTTTGCGCGGAGCGGGCTGAGTGGTCCGAAGTTCGCCAGACTGGCCGGGATCAAATATCAAACCTTTGCCGCCTGGGGCCTTCGCCGGCGCAAACGATCGGTGGTTGCCGCCCCGACTAAATCAGCCGAACCAGTGCGCTGGTTGGAGGCCGTGGTCGAACAGGCCCAAAATACCAGCGGCAAAAATCCCCTGGTGGTGGCTTTACCTGGTGGGGCGCGATTGGAACTCACCGAGAGCAAACAACTGCCGTTGGTTGTGGCCTTGCTCCGGGCCTTGGAACAGCCATGCTAAGTTTTTCCGGCAGCTTGAAGGTGTTTGTCGGGCTCGAACCGTGTGACTTGCGCAAGGGATTTAACGGACTGCATGCCCTGGTAACGGAACGGTTGGGCGAGGATCCCCGCCAAGGGGCCTTGTTTGTCTTCAGTAACCGGCGGCATACCCGGCTCAAAATCCTCTGCTGGGACGGCACCGGATTGTGGGTGCTGACCAAGCGGCTGGAGCAAGGGACTTTCTCCTGGCCAAAAAACTTGGAACCCCACACCACCAAGCTGAGTCTGACGCCCCAGGCACTGGCGCTGCTGACCGACGGCGTCGATTTACGCGGGGCCAAGTTTCGGCCTTGGTACGAGCGGGCCGAATAAAAAAAGCTGCAAAAAGTTTGAACTTTTGCGCGCTGGCCCACGTCTGAATTGGCGACGATGAACACCGCGCCAACCCAGGTTGAACTGGCTTCCCTGCGTGAACTCGTCGCCACGCTCAAAGCCGCGCTGGAGCTCTCCCGGCAGGAGAACCAACTGCTGCGACAAAAGATTGATTTACTCGTCAAGCGGGTCTTTGGTGCCAGCAGCGAACACCTCGACCGGAACCAGCTGGAACTGCTCATGCAAACACCGGCCAGTGCCCCGGTGGAAAACGTCACGGTGGCTCCAGCCAAAGAACGCGCTCCCCGTTTGCGCAAGGAGCGTGCACCCCGCTTACCCGAAAACTTACCGGTGGTGGAAGAGGTGATCGACCCCGAACCAGTAAAAGCGCAACCGACGGAGTGGCGTTGCATTGGGCAGGAAGTCAGCGAGCAACTCGACTATGAACCCGGCCGTTTCCTCAAACGCCGGGTGGTGCGCCGGAAGTATGTTCACAAAACCAAGCCGGAAGCGGCTCCGGTCATCGCCGCCTTGCCGGAACGTTTGCAGGATCGCAGCCTGCCTGCCCCGGGTTTGCTGGCCCACATTTTGGTCGGAAAGTATTGCGATCATCTGCCGCTCTACCGGCAGGAGCAAATTTACGCTCAACGGCATGGGTTGAACCTGTCCCGCCAAAGCCTGGCGCGTTGGGTGGAACTTTCGGCGGAATGGTTGCAACCGATCTACGAACAAATCCGAACGGGCGTGATGAGTGGCGGCTATGTTCAGGTGGATGAAACCCCGGTCGATTATTTGGAACCGGGCAACGGCAAAACCAAACAGGGTTATTTGTGGGCGTGTAGCCGACCGGGCGGCGATGTGTTTTACCGCTGGGAAACCAGCCGGGCGGCCGCATGCCTGGATAACGTGATCACGGTTAATTTCACCGGCACCATCCAATGTGACGGCTATGCGGCTTACCGATCCTTTGCCCATCGCCGGAACGGGATTGCCTTGGCGGGTTGCTGGGCGCACCTGCGCCGGAAGTTTCATGAGGCGTTGGAACAACCCAATAAAATAACGGCGTGGATCCTGCGGGTAATCCAACAACTCTACCGGGTGGAGTCCGGTTTGCGGGAGCAAAAGGCTGGACCCGAGCTGCGGCTGGCCGTACGAACCAGCGAAAGCCGTCCGCTGGTCCAACGGCTGGAGCGCGCGCTGGTAAAACTCAAAGCCAGTGGCCGCTATTTGCCGCAAAGCCTGTTGGGCACAGCCATTGATTATGCGTTGGGCCAATGGCCAACGTTGCAAGTTTATCTAACCGATGGCCGGGTGGAGATCGACAACAACCTGGTGGAAAATGCCATTCGTCCGACGGCGATCGGAAAAAAGAACTGGTTGTTCGTTGGTGAGGCAGAGGCTGGCGAACGCGGGGCCGTCATCTACACCCTCATCGAAAGCTGCCGCCGGCGCGGCATTGATCCTTTTGCTTATCTTCGCGACGTCCTGACTCGGCTGCCCAGGATGACCAATCACCAAGTTCCTGACGTGACGCCCGCCAACTGGGCCAAAACCAACTTGCCACAAAAAGCCACGGCATAGTTGTCAGTGCATATTGATCTGACGTCTATGACTTCTGCTATACGTCTGTCAATAGGTGCCCGGTGGGACGCTTACAAATATCCAGCTTTTATGATTTCATTTAAAAAGTCTCTAAATTGGCTTTCATCAGAATATGGCTCGTATCTGCTCATTTATTTATGTCTTCCTTTCTTTGAATCCGCCATAATTGAAGCCCTAACCGCCGTCACGGCGGATTCAACCGGCGGTATTTCCAGCACGGTCACAAATCTTTCCCCTTGATCGCCTTCCCCCTCTG
>CAYPYJ010000190.1:0-2663 GCA_964414945.1 uncultured Occallatibacter sp. | reverse complement strand
CAACTACGTTCGCCTCGTCAATGCCCTCTCACGGCTCACGACTGGTGCAGTCACCTGTGAGCACCGCCGCCTCGAAGCATCGGCGCGCATGGCCAAGATCGAAGAAGCCAAAGCCGCTTCCAAACGCAAGGGCCTCAAAGAAGACACCCGCCATCTCATCGAAGAAGATTTGAACCTGCTCTGACCTCAATCTCCCGCGCCAATCCGCGGTAATCCGCGGAAAGACGCCTCTTATACAGTAAAGACTTTTGTGTTTTCGAGACAGACGCAGTTGGAGTGGCCGCGCCGTGGGCGCCGTCGCCAGGAGAAAAATGATGGTTGACTATGTGACATGTATGGTATTACTATTAAGGCACAGTGGCGAAAGCATCTGCGGCCCAAAAAGCCAGACGCGTGAACGCGACGATTCATTTACTCGAGCAAAGAACCTCCGCTGCGAGGGTTTTGAGCGAGCTGATCGCTCGCTATGGACTGTCGCGTCGCCAAACCTATCGCTATCTGCAGCAAGCCCAACAAGCCGCTTCCCCTTGGTCGATTCCCGACCCCAAGAGCGTTTTCACCGTCAAGCTTCCGCGAAGGTTAATCCAGGAGGTTCGGCGGCAAGCGCGGCGGCAGCGCTCTTCGATCAGCGCCTGGGTCGAAAGGGCCCTGCGCGTGGGATTGGAGCAGCCCCGATCTCATGGTTGAATCGAAGGGTCAGCGAAAGTGGCGTTGTCAAATCAACTATCGGCCGGATCGTCATGGGCTCCAGAAAATTTCGGAAGTGTATCGACGGCTGGTGCCTGGGCCGGCGTCTGGAGAAGGCCGATCCTCGACTGGACTAAGGATTATGAGACATGAAAAAGACCGCAGCCATTTACACTCGAGTCTCCTCTGAGCGGCAGAAAGAGGAAGGAACGATTGCCAGCCAAAGAGCCGCGCTCCTGGAGTACGCTCAGGCCAATGAAATCACGGTGCCCCCGGAATGGATTTTTGAGGACGAGGGTTACAGCGGAGCGGTGTTGATGCGTCCGGCTTTGGAGCGCTTGCGCGACCTGGCGGCCGAAGGGCAACTGGAGTTGATCCTGGTCTATGCGCCGGATCGGTTGAGTCGCAAATATGCCTATCAGGTGGTGCTGGTCGAGGAATTTGCCCGCTACGGAGTGGAGACGAAGTTCGTCAAATCGCCCTCGGCCCAGACGCCCGAGGAGCATTTGCTGCTGCAGTTCCAAGGGATGATCGCCGAATATGAGCGGGCGCAAATTGCCGAGCGGACGCGTCGAGGCATTCGTCACCGGGCCAAAGAAGGCTCTGTCAATGTGCTTTCTCAGGCCCCTTACGGCTACCGTTACATCCGCAAAACCGAGCATTCTCAGGCCTATTTTACGGTGGACCAAACCGAGGCGGAGATGGTGCGTAAAATTTTTGAACTCTACACTCAGCCGTGCTGGAGCATTGCTGCCATCGCCCGCCATTTAAATGAGCAGAAGGTTCGGACTCGCACCGGCAAGGGCCCCTGGCAGACGGCCACGCTCTGGGGAATGCTGCGCAACCCCGCCTACCAGGGACGGGCCGCGTATGGGAAAACGCAAAATTCTCCGAGCCAAAAGCTCACCCGAACGACCCGGCAGCGGGGTTATTCTCGGCACAGCTCCAGCAAGGCGGTGGACCGCCAGCAGTGGATTGAAATCGCGGTGCCGGCCTTGGTGGATAGCCAGACCTTTGCCTTGGCCCAGGAACGGTTGGCGCACAACCAGCAACTCTCCTTGCGCAACACCAAAGAACCAAGCTTGCTGCAAGGACTGTTAGTCTGCGCCCAATGCGGTTACGGTCTCTATCGCAACTCCACGGGCAAAAAGTCGCAGCGCCGCCAATATTATCGGTGTGGAGGCGCCGACCATCGGGAGCGGTTGCAAAGCCCAGCCTGTTCCTGCCGGATGATTGGAGTCGATTACCTGGATGATTTAATTTGGCGTCAGATTCTGGAACTGCTTCGTTCTCCGGAACTGATCCGCGCGGAAATGGAGCGGCGGCGGACCGAAAGTCTCAGCAGCAGCCCGGTCCAACAACGCCAGGAACAACTGGAACGGGAATTAAGCCGCGCCCAACAGCAAATGGACAAACTGCTCGATGCTTACCAGGAAGACTTGCTCAGCCTGAGCGACTTACGCGAACGAGCTCCGGCGCTTAAGAAAAAGATCGCGTCCCTGCAGAATGAACACCAAAACTTGAAAGTCCGCGTGCTGGAAGACCAGAAATGGCTGGAGTTGAACCAATCACTGGAAAGCTTTGTCGCCCGGCTCAATCAAACGGCGCAAACTCTGTGCCCCGCCGAACGGCAAAAGATCGTTCGTTTACTGGTAAAGCAGATCGACGTGGGGCAAGAAACGATTACCATCCATCACTCGATACCTATCGAGCACGGGCAAGACGGTGTGAACCCGGAAAGTTCTCGTTTGTATAAGAGGCGCCTAGCCGCGGAAAGGAGTGGAAAGAAGTGGAGTGGGGACTACGCTGCTTTTTTTCATTTTTAGGCTGGATTACTCGGGATTGGTCGGGATTGGTCGGGTTTGCTCAGGATGAACGGAAAAGCTGAAAGCTGAAATCAACAAATCGGGTTCCGCTTGTCACTGGCGAGGCTCGCCATGAAATTATGCGTAATAAAATTTGATTAGCCATAAGCT
>CAYPYJ010000189.1:0-2727 GCA_964414945.1 uncultured Occallatibacter sp. | reverse complement strand
CCGAAACCTTGTAAAGCCACTGGGTAGTCAGGCTGCCGTCTGGCATGGTAGGTAATAGATCGCTGGCGCTTTGTTCGGGTTCTTCCAGCGGCACTACCCGCCCATTTGCATCGACCGCGCGAACATCCTCCGTATCGGTGACATACGGGCCGATCTTCGCATTTGGATCCGTCCAGCTCATGCTGCCTGCCAGCAGATAGCCGTCATCAAGCGGAACCACTTTATCGAGCGCCAGCGAAATCCCGTACGGGGATTTAGTCGGCTGCGCCGTTTCGAAAGCCGCCGGCGATGTGGGCGTGGCGGACGAAAGCTCGATCACCGGGTTGACGCCGGCCGCTTCCGCCGGCACAAAGTGCAGCGGGAACTTCCAGTCTTCCGATTTGATCACCTGCGACAGGCAAGGCATTTCCAGAGTCGCGTCGTCATTTCCAGCGGGCAAGGCGCGGAAAGTCAGCAGGTCCGTTTGTTCGGGTTTGTTGGCACCGCCAATAACGCCATTCTCATTGATCTCGTCCAGTGTAGTGCCATTTGCCAAACGCAGGAGCCCGCAAGACGAGAATCCGTCATCACCTTTGGGTCCTGTGATGTCGACAAGCAGGATGGTTTTTTGCGTGTCGATCGTGCCTTTTTCGACGGTGACGATCAGACCACCCCGTTCCACGACGACCGGTTGGGCCAGCATGCGCAGGGATGTCCCCGTCTCGACCACCCCCAGGCCGGGGATATAGCCGAAAAGCTGTCGCAGAGCCCGGGCCACATCCGGCAGGCTGAACAGAGCAAGCGCAAACAGAATCAGGGCCAGGACCACACCCAGGGTAATTTTTTGGCGGGTTTTCATCGAAGATTGTCCTTTCGTAAACTGCGCCGAGATGTGCGGGAGCAGATTTGTGTCGTCGGGAACGCGGCCGCGCAGAGCACGGTCCAGCGCCTGGCGATAGAATTTTGGATTCATTTCGCACTCCTTTCCGACCCAAGCAGGGTGCGCAGCCGGGTACGGGCGGCGTTCAGCAGCCACTTGACCGTGCCGGGCGGGGCATCCAGCGCCAGCGCCATTTCGCTCTCGCTCATTTCCAGGTAATAACGCTGGACAATCGCCGCGCGCTGGCGGGGAGGCAGGCCGGCGATCGCCGCCAGGAGCCGCTCTTCCAGCTCATGAGTTTCCGCCTGGGCTTCGACCGATACGACCTTGCCGAGCAGGCGCTCGACCTGGTTATCTCCGTCTTCCAGAGGCGCTTCGCGCCCGGTTCTTTTGACAGCGGTCAGCGCGGCATTGACCACGCTGCGCAGCAGATAGGGTTCGAAGGGCCGGGTCTCGTCGAAAGAACGGATGCGTTTGAAGATCTTTACAAACGTCTCCTGCACCACGTCCTCCGCCAGCGCTTCGTCTTGAGTCACCAGATAGGCGCTGCGTACGGCCAGCACCTGGTAACGCGTCACCAGCAGCTCCAGACCGTCAATCTCGCCGCGCTTCAGGCGGCGGATGGCTTCGACATCATCCATGCTTGACTCCGTTGGTTGTATGAACGTTCACGTGATTAATACTTAACTGGGGCCCAAAAGGTTGGTATGAATGACAAGAGACCTGACCGCAGTGAGCGCAGTTGACTCTTCGGGAATCAATTCTATAATAATCGTAGCAGGCGCCAGAAAAAAGGCAAATTCAGCATGGAACCGATCGGAACCACAAAAAACGCCCATGGAGCAAGATATTTTGAAACAGACAACTCTCGCAGCGGCTTCTTCCCCCACCGGCCCGCAACCTCGCAGGGTAACGCAGTACAAGGATTTTGCTTTGCTGTCATTCGATCATGGAGTTCTTTACAACAACGTTTTCGCGAAGGGCGATATTCAAAATGCCTTTCAACAAGTTTTTTTGGACGGAGATCGATTTGGTTGGGAATGGGACTGGCCGGAAAATACCGGCCCATCGGTCAAAACCTATCCCGAGGTTATTTTAGGGCGCTCTCCATGGAGTAAAGCGGAATACGGCAGCCAGCTTCCTTGTCCCCTGGAAAAAGTCCGCTATGTTTTGGATTTTGATTTTGCAACGGAGGCACGCGGCTCCTGGAGTGACAGCTTCGATTTTTGGATTACCGGCAAGACCAATCCCGAAACAAAAGATATTACCTGTAACCTGTGTCTCTGGACAAGGCAACATCAATTAGCGCCGGCTTACCTCGGGAGGCACGAAATCGTCAAGATCGGAGGCAGGACCTATCAAGCGATCATGGAAACCTCGGCCGAGCAGCCTGCCAAGACCTGGCCGACGCTGTTTGTCATGGATACCGAACCTCGCTCCCAGGGCACCCTTGAATTACAACCATTTATGGAAATGCTGACAGGGCGTGGTTTGGCAAAACCGGATCACTTTCTCGCAACCGCGGAACTGGGCAATGAAGTGGCTTATGGGAAAGGCAGGACAATCGTTCAGGAGTTTACTTTACACTGAGACAGCTTCGCTTGTGGCAAATCGGCCATGATCATCTCGGTCCGGCCGGACAGCGCACCTGGCGGACGCGGCGGACGCACACCGTTAGCCCGCAGGATCATTCCAAAATCCAGGATTAACCATGATGAAACCTGCTTCCATTCGTAAGCCCCAGGTATGTGTTTTAGGGAGTGCTGAGCCTGGTTCTACTGCCTATGATTTGGCCGGAGAATCCGGCGCTCTTCTGGCTCATTCCGGCATTACGCTCGTCAGTGGTTGCGGCAGCCCGGCAACCCGCA
>CAYPYJ010000188.1:0-2746 GCA_964414945.1 uncultured Occallatibacter sp. | reverse complement strand
CTACCTTGGGTAACGCGTTTAAAAATGGAATACAACCGCAACGCGGTTGTGGCATTCCGATCTGGTCGCAGTCGCCTTCAGGCTTGTCATTACCCACATCTTTTCTAACTTGTTTTAATTCTGCTAATTAGCGATCTACTCCTAGTGTAGGCGCTGCTGCGGCACGCCGGGTCGGTTCCTCACCGGTCGGCTTATGAGCACAACGCTACTACCGCCTGGTCAATGGGCGCAGAACGAGTTCGGATTTGCTGAATTGGGCGATGGGCGCCGTAACAAACGTTTAGTGAAAATTGCGACGAATCTCGCCGCCACACCTGGCGGAACGATGCCACAAGCCTTTTCGGATTGGGCCGAACTGAAGGCGGCGTATCGGTTTTTCGGACAGAGTGGTGTGAACTTTGAGAGGGTAATGGCACCCCATTTGGCTCGGACCCGACAAAGCTGTCGGCAGGCCGGGGAGTATTTGCTGATCGAAGACACGACGTTGTTGGATTACAGCAATCGTCCGGGGCTCCAGGAACTGGGGGTGATCGGGGACGGAAGCGGACGGGGTTTTGAGCTGCATAGCGCACTGGCTGTGAGAATTGAGTCCTGGACACTGGATCAACGGCCTGAAGGGGTGGTGTTGGGGTTGTTTGATCAACAGTGCCGCACTCCGCGACCAGCGCCCAAAGGTGAAACCCGGCGGGAACTTCTGAGCCGGCCGCGGGCCTCACAGCGGTGGGCTGCAGGGATTAAATCAGCGGGCAGGCCTCCTGAGGGCAGTCAATGGATTTACGTGGCGGATCGTGAATCGGACATTTATGAGGTGATGGGAAGGTGTCAGGAGCACGGGATTGATTTTGTGATTCGGGCTTGCCATGACCGCTGTTTAGCCGATGAAAGCGGGCATTTGCGAGAGAGACTGGCCCGGGCACCGGTGCTGGGACAAAGCACGGTCGAACTGCGAGCTCGTCCAGGGCAATCAGCGCGCACGGCCATAGTAGAGCTGCGCAGCGTGCGGGTGGATTTGCGGGGGGCCTGGCGACCTGGGGAACGAAAAGCTCCGCTACAGTCCATCAGCGCTGTGGAGGTCAGAGAGGTCGAGGCCCCCGAAGGGGTCAAGGAACCATTGCATTGGATCCTGCTGAGTTCGCTGCCATGCACAACCAAAGTTGAAGCGCAGCGAATCATCGGCCGCTATATGGCGCGATGGTGGATAGAAGAATATCACAAGGCACTCAAGAGCGGAGCGGGCGTAGAGGAAAGTCAGTTGGAGAAAGCCGATCGGCTCGAGTCGTTGATTGCGGTGCTGTCGGTTGTGGCTGTGCGTTTGCTCAGCGCCAAGCTGCTGGCGCGCAGCAGGCCGGAGGGTTCTGAGGCAGCGGCGAGTTTTGGTCCTCAAATGCTGGCCATACTGGAGAAGAGATTGGGCAAACCCAAGGGTGGTTGGACAAACCAAAATGTAATCATCGCCACAGCACGGCTCGGCGGCTTCTTGGCGCGCAAAAATGACGGCATGCCCGGCTGGCAAACAATCTGGCGCGGCTGGCAGCGACTGATCTGGATGTGCGAAGGAGTAGCAACACTAAACCAAGACTAAAAAAATGTGGGTAATGACAAGCCATTCATGGGGGTGTTGGAGGCTCCGAAAGTCAGGGGTAACCGTTTCCAACGGTTTCCCCGCTTGCATTGCCGGCCGCCTGAGATACAGGAGGAGCATCAGCGCAAGCGCAAGTTTTTCGGAGAACTCCGAGGCTTGTGGAGTGCTACGCTCAAGCATAGCATAGAGAGGTGGAAACCGTTGAAACGGTTTCGCGCGCTTTGGTCTGCCGGATCACCGCGCTGAAGCGCGGTGTTAATGAGAATAGTCCTTGCCCCGCATTCTATCATGCATCCTTCGCCGAAATTCGCGCCAAACCTCTTGCAATTCATGCTACGTTGCGACCAGAAAATGACTGTTCTTCGAAAGCCGCTGTCACGCCGCCGGATTTGGGCGGCTCTGATCGTCGCCATTGCCGCCGACGCCCTGCAATTAGGTTTCGGGCCGCTCGGCTGTGCGTTTGTGGACGAAGCCATCGACCTGGCCGTCATGGTGGCCCTGACCTTCCTCGTGGGATTTCATCCGTTGTTCCTCCCCACGTTCGTTTTGGAATTCTTCCCAATGGTCGACATGTTGCCAACCTGGACCGGGTGCACGGCAGTCGTGCTCGCGATGCGTCGCAAGGATACGATGACGAAAGCCCCACCGCCTGCAGATGTGATTGATATCTGACTGATCAGACAATCTGCGGATAAATCTTTTCCGGATCGACGTCCAGCTTCCTGATAGCCCCGGCCACCGTTTGCGGGTCCAGATCGCCCCGTTCGACCATGGCGTAGAGGGTGGCGACGACGATTGATTCGGCGTCGACTTCGAAAAATCGGCGCAGCCGTTTGCGCGTGTCGCTGCGGCCGAAGCCGTCGGTGCCCAGCGTCGTCAACCCGCCCGGAACCCACGGGGCGATCTGGTCGGGCACGATGCGCATGAAATCCGACACGGCAATGAATGGACCCTCCTCCCGCTCGAGCAATTCCTGGACGTAGGATTTCCTGGGGGGTTGGGTTGGATGGAGCCGGTTCCAGCGCTGGCAGCGAATCGCGTCGTTGCGCATGAGTTTGTAATTGGTGGCGCTCCATACGTGGGCGGAGATATTGTATTGTTCGCCCAAAATTTGCTGCGCGCGCAGGACTTCGTTGAGAATTGGACCGCTGCCAAGAATCTGCG
>CAYPYJ010000187.1:0-2807 GCA_964414945.1 uncultured Occallatibacter sp. | reverse complement strand
AATCCGGCTTGGCGATATCTTATCCCGGTGGGCTTCATCGGTGCTTACAGCACCTTCTCCACCTATGAATGGGAGACGCTTTCCACGCTGCGGTCGGGAGCCTTTGCGATGGCGGCTCTGTACGCTATCGGCAGCCTTATTCTGGGACTTGCCGCAGTCTGGTGTGGCGCCGTGCTGGCAGAAGCGATCTCTTGAGACAAAAGTCCATGCGAGCGAACAGTGAGCGATTGGCCGCACCGCAGGTGCTAGAATCCTCTCTTACCAGTGGAGAATCAAATGCTGACGCCCGGAAAAGCGGTTAAAGTCACGATCTACCTAAGCGATGGAGCCACGTATCATGGGGTTCCGCTCTACTCCAGCATCCTGGACTTCCTCTTTTATCGCGGCGTGGCCGGTGCGACGGTGACCAAAGGCGTTGCCGGATTCGGAGCCGATCACCATATGCACGCCTCGCATCTGGTCGAGATCTCCGACCGACTGCCCATCAAAATAGAGTTCATCGAGAACCGCGAAAAGGTGGAATCGCTGCTGGGCAAGCTGGAAGAACTGACAGGGAGCGGGCTGATCGAGATGCAGGAGACCACGGTGCTGAAACCGGCCCAAATCACGAAGTCGAAAGCGACGCTCACTCCGGCGCACCTCAAGATCGAAGGCAAGGCGCAGATGATGCGCATTTTTGTCAGCGAAGAAGACCGATGGAAGAACAAGCCTCTGCACGAAGCGCTGGTCGAGGCGATGCGCGCCAACGACATAGCCGGCGTCACCGTGTATCGCGGCATTCTTGGCTATGGAGCACATCGCCGGGTACACAAAGACAAGCCGCTTATCCACCCGCACCACGGCTCCATCATGCTTTCGGCCATCGACACGGCGGAAAAGCTGCGCGCCTTCCTGTCCCTTGTTGACCAGATGGTCGCGGAGGGCCTCGTGGTCTTCTCCGGCGTGGACATCATCAAGTATGCTTATCGCGCACCCGATATTCCACCCGCACCAGAATAACTGGAGGCTAACTCCGTGAAAGAACAATTCACAGCACGCATGTTGCGCATTCACTTCGGCGAAGATGACCGCTGGTAGGGGAAGCCCCTGCATGAAGCAATATTGGCGAAGTGCATGGAATTAGATATCTGCGAAGCGATCGTCTTCCGTGGCATCGAGGGCTACGGATCAGCCAGCCGAATTCGTCATTCCAGCCACTGGCCGCGCAGCAAGGACGCGCCCATTCAAATGAGCATCATTGATAACAAAGAGCAGATCGGCAAGCTGATTCCCTTCCTCGATGTCATGGTAGAGGAGGGGCTTGTTGCTGCCTCCACAGTCGAGGCAATTCGCTATTCTCGACCAGCAGAAACAGTTGCGGAAAACCAATAATCGGCATTTATCTGCGGCCATGCCACACTGCCGTCCACCTACAACTTCTTTTTATTCAGAAATGCTTCCGCAACTTTTTTCTCTAAATTGTGTCATCATCTACGTAAGAGATTGTTGTCCCGGCGATTTCCCAATTTGGACGCCTGTTCCAGCAATCACTGCTTATTAATCTATGTCGTATCCTGACCAGTCCATTTCCCGGCAGCGGGGCACACTGAAAGGACATTGCATTTTCAGAACATGGAGGATCGATGCTCTCTACGCGAAAGCTGCGAACAACTGCATTTGCTCTCATAACGTTAGCGCTTTTTTTCATTTTCCCCGCTTTGAGCCGAGCACAGGCAGCCCTGCTGTTAGAGGAGCCGTATGGCTTCTTTGGTTCCCTCAACCCAACCGGGCACAACGCAATCTATTTTCGGCGCATTTGCGCTGAGACTCCCGTCAAGCTACGTCGCTGCGAGAAAGGCGAGATGGGAGTTGTTCTCTCTCGCTACCAAGGCCTCAAAGGTTTGGATTGGGTAGCGATTCCTCTACTTCCCTATCTCTATTCCGTTGAAGACGCTTCTGAGGTTCCTGCGACAGTAGATCGCAAGACAGTCAATCGTCTACGCAATCGCTACCACGAAGCGCATCTTCTAAGCTTGGGAGAAGACCTGTCTCCTGGCAATTTTTGGCATGGCGGTTGGACCCAACTGGTTGGTCTCTCGTATGAACGGCGTATGTTTGCCTTTCGCTTTGAAACAACAGAAGAGCAAGATGACGCACTCATCGATATGATGAATGACAAACCCAACCGCTCCCACTTCTATCTCCTGTTCAATAACTGCGGGGATTTTGCACGGATTGTTTTGAGTTCTTACTTTCCCGGCGCCTTTAAGCGCAGCATCTTTCCAGACGCCGGCATGACCGCTCCAAAGCAGATTGCCTACAAGTTGGAACGTTACGCCCGCAAACATCCAGAAATTAGACTGTCGATTTATGAGATACCGCAGGTTCCTGGCTATCGCCGCCATAGCCGCAAGAATAAGAGCATCGCTGAATCGCTGACCACCACTTACGCCGTTCCTATCGTACTGGTGAATCCGTACTTGGCCGGTGGCCTGCTTGTGGATTATGCCACGCGTGGCCACCACCATCTCATTCCCAAACATCCAGTGCTTCTGGCGCCAAACAATTTATTTGCATTGACATCTCCAGCCCTGCCCACTGAGAATCCCGAAAGCGCTGGTGTGCAGGCCCTCAGCGCCGTTGTGAGCGGACCCGTCGAAGCCGACGAAACCGGGACAGCCAACTCCGGCCTTAGAGAAATCAAGGTCGCACATGAGTAAATCTTCTCCGCAAAGTTTCAAGAACCACGGGCGATTCGACCCGCCATTTCACTTGCTGTTTTTGGTTCTGATTGCCAACGTCGTCTTCTCCGTCTTCCACCTGATGTG
>CAYPYJ010000186.1:0-2826 GCA_964414945.1 uncultured Occallatibacter sp. | reverse complement strand
ATCAATGTGATCCTGTGCTCGCTCCTCCAGGTGGGCGATCCCGATCTTGACCTGTACCTGATCGACTTAAAAGCCATGGAACTGGTGTACTACGACGAAGCTCCGCAAGTGCGGGAAATCGCGGAGGACGCCCAAACCGCGCTGGCGCTGCTGCAACGGATACAAAAAGAGATTGAACGCCGTAAACACATCATGCGCAAGCGTGGCCGCAAGCTAGCAGACTTCAACGCCGCGCACCCGGACGAGCACTTGAATCGGATCATCGTCGTGATTGACGAGGCCGCCGAGATGGTCATGGCCTCCGGCGCGGAGGTTCGGGCCAAGGCCATTGAGTTGATCAGCTCCATTACCAACTTGGGACGCGCAATCGGAGTAACGATCATCCTGGCAACCCAGCGCCCGGCCAGCCAGGTGGTGGATAACAGCATAAAAATAAACATGCCCTTAACCATCGGCGGAAGGGTCCAAAACCGCGCTCAGAGTGAGGTCATTATCGGCTGCGCGGGTCTGGAGACGCTGCCAAAGATTCCGGGCAGGATGATGGTGCGTGAGGGGTCTGACCTGACGACGGTACAAACGCCATTCATCAGCGACGCAGAGGTTAGGGAATCAATTGAGATCGCCAAGCAGCGCTGCGCTGGAATTGTCCGGACAAATCTACCAGAGATTGCCGTCGAGCAGTTCATAGAGGCCACTCAGGATCTGCACCCGCTCGCCGAGTGGTACAAGGAATGCGTTGAGCCGGATCCGGAGTGCAAGAGCGCGACTAGAGCTAAAGAGATCAAAGCGAGTATTAATTCCTATTTTGATGAGAGCAACAAAGAGTTGCCGGATGACCTCGACATTCCAGAGTTTTTGAGGAAGAAAGGTCATCAGCCGCACGATGTTAGGCGCAATGGCAAGACGGGCAAATATTGGGATATTTCAGTGGCACGCCACGAGGTCGCCACATCATCTGCCACTGCCGAAACACCAGTCGTTGACGAGATGCCACTGGACGCCACCCCGCCAACCGTAGAGCAAGCTATAGAGGATCTTGAAATCCCCGAAACCGCTTCGCATTCTTATCCAATGGAGATGGCTGCACGATGAACAATAACGGTCTCTTAGCTATTTCTGTGGTCTGCTGTGCAGGCCCAATATTCTTCATGTTTTGCGGTTGGGTCGCCAGGGGGATCGCTCTCAAGGGCTACCGGCTGCGCTCGCCCCTGGGCAAGGCGGACGCGATAGGCTATGGCGTGGCTCCGAAGAATCGTCCCGTCCCAGCCGCTGGCGCTGCTGTGCCCCCAGCTCGCCGCCAAGTTGAAACACCTGTTATCCAGCAACCGCCCGTTACGAAATAGGAGGATCGAATGTCTGAAATGGTCATATCTCGCCAGCAGCGGATCGTCGCCGCTATCAAGAGCAGTCTGAAGGATGTCCCGGCCAATTTTGCGGTCATTAATTATGGCCTCATGGGCGGTTTCTCGCTCGTTGTCCTGGGCTGTCTGATTACCATGCTGGGGATTGCTGCTCTGACGGTTATCCAGGTGACACTCATACCGATGAACCTCATTGCGGTCGATCTAGGCGTGTTTATCTGGATTATGCTATTGAGCACACTCCTCGTCTCAAACAATTTCATGTTTGGGAACTCGCTTCTAGAGTTTGCTGAGACTGTCGTCATGGTCGCGTTTCTTTCGACAGGCGTATTCCTATATGGCCAGGACATCGCATCCAACTCCAACTACACGTTGTCCACATTCATGGGTCTGATCGCCATCTACTATATAGTCAGGACACTTCTTGCCGAACCATTGCTGACCTGGCTTGAAAAGTCCAGGATTGAAGGTGCGGCGCGGATTGCAGACGATGAGAAGGCGCTAGAAGACAAGGAACACAATGCGCGTCTGGCGAGACTGGAAAAGGAAAAGCAGCGCCTCATGGCTATCCTAAATTGCCTCTATCCCAACAAGAAGCTGACCAAGGCTCAGATCTCATCTGTGGTAGGCAAGCTCCCACGCGGAGACCTATGGGCGTTGAGACTGTCGGGGAAGGTGTCTACCAAGCAAGCGAATGGCGAGCGGTACTATAAGCTCGAGCAGAAGGGTGTAGCGCACCTCTGGAAAACGCCGGAATGGTTGCATCCGAATCAGCCTGAATAGCTTTCGATAAGCGTAGAGAGTAGAGGTCAAAATGAACTGGTATCGCAAGCATGAAGGTCACGCACAAGAGCCTGATCCTTACGATGAGCCGATCCCTCCTGAGTTGCCGAGCATGGAGGAACCGCCAGAAGACGAAGAATCGAAGGGGAAAAAGCTCATTATCATAGCCGTCGTCATTCTGGCCATCCTGGCTCTAATTGTCGTGGCAATGCTCTGGATCACCCAGAACGTGGTATTCACGTTTGACCCGAAAGAATATGCCACCCTTCAGGCCAAGAGTAATCCAAACGCGCCATCGTCGGTGCAGACGTTGCCGCCAGACATCTGTCTTGTGGGCGGAAAGCCCGCCTTTATTCAGTTTAGCAGCGCATACTCTTTGCGTGGGCCGGGCGTTGGCATCGCCTATCTGTCGAAGTCTGGGCAATTCATTTTTATCGCGACGGATTCCAACGGTTCTATCACTACAAACGAACGCTGGCCGGGTTATCCGTGTCCGCAATAGCTTCCGATAAGGCGATATAGCTTGAGTAGCGACTTTCGAGCATCAGGCGGTAAACGGGCAATTTCCCAATTATCATAGACCTCTCCGATGGCAATAGGTATACTCATGGGTATATAGATAGGTAGTTCGGAGGGGTAACGGTGAAAGCGAAAGACAGCGATTTGGTGGTCCATCGAGTCT
>CAYPYJ010000185.1:0-2864 GCA_964414945.1 uncultured Occallatibacter sp. | reverse complement strand
GCCACTGTCACCACAATCTGGTAAATGGCTGAATAACGCGCGCGTTGGCCCTCTGGTGTCAAAACCAACAGAAAATTGAAGGAGGCCAGTTCAAATGCCCCCCAGAAGACACCGCCGACGATATTGAGGACCACCACCTGCCAGAGTTCCGTAATAAAGATCCACATTAAGGGCAAGATGGGGATCAGAAACATCGAGATTAATTGCACGCGCCCCGAGCCCCAGCGGTCGGAGAGCTCTCCTACCTTGCGTTGAATCAACAGCTTCGAGATGCCGGTAGCGACTGCGGTAATGCCAATCATGGCAGCCGTAAAGTTCAAATTCTGAGCCATGTAAACATTAAAGAAGGGGCTGGCAACATTTATAAAGAAATTCCACAGGGCGGCAGCAAAACAGAAGGCCAGGAAGACCGGGGAAGCGCTCAAATCCTTCCAGATGTCCGGCAAAGAAACCCGCATGGAACTATATACAGGCTGTCCGGCTTGTTGGTCCTTTATGCGCGAGAAGAAGTACGTCGAGGCCATTCCCACCCCAAATGCCAGCAGGACGGATAACTGATAACCCTGCGGCGACCCAACGCGCGTGATAAATTCGCCCACGAGGTAGGTCATCACCATGCCGGCGATATTCATGACGAAGTTACGCGAACCAAAATAACGTCCTCGCCCCTCTTGCGGAACAATGTCACCGGTTATCGACATCCAGGCAGGGAAGGCCAGATTTCCCGCTGCGCTTCGAACAACCGACAACAAAATCACCGCCCATATCAACGCCTGCCCGGTAAAACCAAATGGCAATAAGGCCAGCACCAGCAAAGCAAAGCGCGCCATACCCCCACCAAACCAAACTGTGATTTCCTTACGATGGCCGAAGCGCTCGACCAACAGTGCGCCCGGCAGCAGGCAGACCGCCGCCGCGAGACTCGTCAGCGCTGTGAACAACCCCACCTGCGAACCGGTCGCTCCCAACGCCAGGAGATACAGAGTTAGATAGTTGAGCGGGATGGTATCGCTGGCGGCAGCAAACAACCCGTCTAGCCAATAACGCGTCAGATTGCGACGGTCCTCGTCGGGAAGGGATATCGCCCACTCGCCACCAGTAACAAACCTGCGCAAACGCAGGCGCAAGTGTTGGAGTGGTTTTGAGTTCAGCATGGTTGATTTTTATGGGAAGAGAGATTTGACACCAAAAGTCAATCCTAAAGCCGAAGTCGGTAATCGTCAATCGACAATTTTAACGGGGATCACTTTCAATACAAACGAATGCAATCGTTGCAGCAAACATGGTAAACAGCCCGCTCTCAACGTGGATGCGTTCCCTGGACAAACCACAGCTTCTGGCCCGAACGGAAATTTGGGGACGGAAAACGCCGTTCCGAACGACACCTGGATTAACGGCGGAATTAACTTGACAAATTGCAAAAACATCGTATACTAAACGTATGGATAACACTAACTATCCTGAGTACGAACAACCTGCCGTGACCGTGGACCTGGTCATCTTTACCGTCAGCGCAGAGAAGCTCAAGGTGCTTTTGGTAAAGCGGGCCTCCTAGCCCTTTGTCGGCGTCTGGTCCATCCCGGGTGGATTTCTGAAATCCCGGGAATCGCTGGATGACGCAGCAATCCGGGTGATGAAAGAAAAAACTGGAGTGAAGGAAGTCTATCTTGAGCAGTTGTACACCTTTGGTCAACCCAATCGGGACCCGAGAACCAGGGTTGTCACCGTCACTTATTTTGCCCTGATCCCCTGGCAAAACCTGGTCCAGCCTGAATCGAGCAAGGTGACCGAATTGGACTGGTGCCCAGTTGACCAACTGCCGAAGTTAGCCTTTGACCATCACGAGATCCTGGCTTACGCAATAAGCCGCTTGCGCGCCAAGGCAAGCTACAGCAATATTGTTTACGGCCTCTTGCCAATCCAGTTCCGACTTTCTGATCTTCAAAAAATCTATGAGATCATCATCGATCGAACCCTCGATAAGCGCAATTTTCGGAAGAGAATGCTGGCTACCGGTCTGCTGAAGGAAACTGGCAAGAAAGAAATCATCGGTGCGCACCGTCCGGCAATGCTGTACTGTTTCAAGAAAAGAGAATTTGTTGTTCTGGATTAATTCTCTTTTTTTTGCCATCAGTAAGTGTACTATATACATTTACAGTGGGTTTGATTAGAGGAGATGAGTATGAATGCGGAATTGGAACGAGTTGCAGCCCATCTCAAGCATGCTCGCACCCCGGAGGATGTCTTTGGAAAGGTATCGGGACAAGACTGCTTGCCTGCCATCAAGAAGAATTACCACGCCCTTGCGAAAGTCATCCACCCCGATTTGTTTCTCGCAACGGAAGACAAGATCCTGGCCCACGTCGCCTTCGGACAGCTAATCGAATGGTTCAGACAGGCTGAAGAGCAGGCCAAATTGGGTATATACGGGCAATCAGACCATAGACCCGGGAAAATGCTCCTGCAGACCAAATACCATCTTTATTGCATCGACGACCAACCCACGCCGGATGACGTGTTTACTTCCTATCCCTGCCATTTCGACGAACAGGAGCAACATTTTTTGGGGACGGTCAAAATCGTGCGCGATCCACACCAAAACGAGCTGTCTCAAAATGAAATCATCGCCTTACGGACTCGCCGGAAGCGACAAAGTTTTCGTCCTATGTTCCCCGGCTGATTGAGGCCTTCGTCTATCAGGATGAAGCTGGAGAACATCAGGCCAGCGTGTTTGACCGCTATCCCGGCTGGCATTCATTCGAAGATGTCCGGCGCGTCTATCCGCGCGGCATCGATCCCAAAGACATGGCATGGATGTTCCGCAGGCTGCTCGTGGCGCTGGGTTTCGCACATCGAAACGGGGT
>CAYPYJ010000184.1:0-2908 GCA_964414945.1 uncultured Occallatibacter sp. | reverse complement strand
CCTTGGAGCGTTAATCATCAAATGTCAAATTATTGTTTTTTTGACTATATAAAAAACTTCTCTGGCGATAAACATCCTTCTGACGTAGAAGTTGCATCCTTAAACTGTATATCTGTGGAAGCAGTCAAGAAGACCGAAAAGATCGCCCTGAACAAGATCAGGGATACAGAGCAGTTTAAAGATCTTAAAGAGTCACTAGATGGTGAAAGTATAGTAGACGACAAACCATCAGACGAAGATTATCGTATTTATCGATGAACCATAAATTTGCATTAATAGTTTTACTTAATAAATTGGGTATCTGTAAGGCCAAGTTTGAATATACTTATAGCTATCGAAGTGGGACTATTTTTACGTTAGGCCAACTTGATCCTATTGAGATTGTAGACCATGATTTTGATGTTGTTATTAAAAAGTGTAAATAGTTACTTTTACCCTAGCTAAAACTATGATACTGTATAGGTATGGCAAATGCTGGTATCTATTGTATTCGTAATACTATTAGTGACAAACGTTACATAGGATCTTCCCGTAATATCTCCAATCGTTGGCGCGTTCACCAAAGTCGTCTTCGCTTAAACAAACATCATTCCGATCACCTCCAAAAATCCTACAATATAGACTCTTCTTACTTTGTTTATGAAATTATTGAGTTTGTTGATGATTTGTCACAGCTTGAGATTCGTGAACAATATTGGGTTGATCATTATCAATCATATAAAAGTGATTTTGGATATAACGCCGTTAGGACCGTATCTAATATAGATCCAGCAAGAATGCGCGAGCGCTGGGCAAAACCTGGTGCCAAAAAGGCGCAAAGCCAACGTATGAAGAAAATATGTAATTCTGATTCTTGGAGGCATAACGTTAAGAAAGCCTGGAAACAACTCAAATCAGACCCTGTAAAGCTTGCAGAATACGCTAAAACCCGCCTACTTACATCTCCACATCGAAAAAGGATCAAGTGTGTTCAAACTGGACAGGTGTTTGAATCTATTGCAGAAGCTTCTAAGGCGTTAAGTGTAAGTGTTGTTAAGATAAGAGATAGCTTTACTGGTAAAAGAAAGTCAAATGGTCTTTCTTTTGAATTGGCGTGATTATGGCAAATAGAAAACCTTTAGAAATTGATGGGATTTTGGGATCGCAAATTCGAGATACTCAAGGTGAGATGCTTTCTGTAGAGGGCGCAGATATTAGTGAACTTATAGCAGGTCGTGGCAGATGGAATGACAACCACGGTAAGTCCTTTAGTTCGATAGTGGGTCGAATTGCTACAGCAAAAAAGATATTTAAAGAAGAAGATTGTGAAGACGACCGTCAAAGATATTATTGGAATAAGATACGCGCTCCGTATATTTATGGTCGAGGTTTTCTATTTGATGACGAAGAACATCAAAATGCCAAGGCATGTGCAGCTATTCTAAGAAATATTCATAAAACTGATTGTCCTCTCAAGTTAAAACTAAGTGTCGAAGGTGGAGTTATTAGTCGTGGTATATCGGATTCCACATTACTTGCTCGTACTAAGATACATAGTTGCGCAATTACATTTGTTCCTGCGAACCAAGCCACTCTCGTAGAGCCATTGAATCTTGATAAGACCCAGTACGATATAAACGCCGATATGGAACTCATCAAATCTGTTATACATCTTGCAGAAACCAATGTCCCTTCGTTCCGTCATATAGCCCGTGATGCGTCTGCGTCTAAGGTTCGCAGTAACATTGAAAAGATCGTCCACCTTATGAAAGGCGACGATACTATTGATATACCTACGAAGCAAGAGATACTCCAATACGCTCTAGAGGCTAAGATCCAGAACAACGTTTCCGCAATACACCAGATGATTGAGGAAGAGCTTGGCAAAGGCTTTAAGGACAAAATAGCAGGTGCAGCTATGATGGGTGCGGCAGCTCTCGCACCACACGCTGCTCAAGCGCCGTCTACTCCACAAGGACAACCTCAACAGCATCAAGTCAATCTTTCCAAGATGCCAAAAGAGCATCAAGCCTTCTACCAGAATATCGCAAAAAAGAACCCTGTCCTTGGTGCTATCGGTATGGTGGAGTCAAGTGGCGGTCTCAATTATTCTCACCCTCCTATCAGTAATGCTAAGAGTATGCACGCTGGACACGTAGCTGGTGGCATGTTTGGCATGATGCCGAATGCTGCTGAGTATGCGTTGAGAACTAATCCAAAGCTTGCAGCTAAATATCCTAAACTTGCCGAAGCTGCTAAGGATATGAAGAAGAACCATAGTGTCTTCACAGAAACTTTTAACTCTGATCCAAAAGCTGCTTTCGAATTTGCAGATGCTCTAATAAAGAGAAACAAAGGCAAGACAAAAGATATTAATATGTTGATTCATTCGTGGAATCATGGACTTAAAGGCACATGGGATCGCTATAAGAATGAAGGTCCAGACGCTATTAAAAACGCTGACTATGTTAAGCAAGTGATGGAAGCCCATAAAAAGATAGCACTGCAGTCTATTAAGAAACCAGCTAAGCATTTTAAGAAGGCACTCACTGCCGGTTATGGCGGAGCTGGAGTCCCAACATCTAACGTCGGTGGAGGCGTACTTCAAAGTGAAGCCTTAGATGATGGTAGGGGCATTAAAGATAAGAGTTTTAAGTACATAGTATGTGATGATTGTGGTAAGGATCAGATTTACTCTAAGTATCAAGTAAAGTGTCGCGAGTGTGGCAAGTCATTTCCGATGGAAAAGCTACATAAGTTGTTTCTAGGAGCAATAGCTACAGAGGGTAGTAAATAGGTACATACAACGTGTTTAAGTAAGCACGTCTGGTAGGATCATAGTATAAGTTTAAGTTTTCTAAAGGAGAAAATAAGATGGCAAACATCACGTCCATTATGAACAAGTTCGCACGTAACGCACAGACAATTG
>CAYPYJ010000183.1:0-2908 GCA_964414945.1 uncultured Occallatibacter sp. | reverse complement strand
CACCGACCCTAGCGCCGTGAAAATTGATCCAGAAGCGGCATGAGCCCTGCTATGATGACTATTGATGGCTATCGACCTGCAAACCCTAGGCTCCAAGCTTGCCAAATACCGAGGACAACTCAAAGAGTCCATTAACGACGTCGCATCTTCGACCGGCATTGATGCTGTCCGACTAATCTCCATCGAAGCTGGGCAGGCCGAGCCCACCGGCGACGAGGTGCTGATCTTGGCGGATCACTTCCGCTGTGATTTTAAGTTTTTCATTTCCAACGAGCAGGTTGCCCCATTCGAGCAAACCGAGACGCTCTACCGCGCTCACGGCGGAGACTTCACCAAGGAGGATCGCCGGGCCATTCAGGATTTTCTCTATCTTTGTGAGACGGAAGACTTCCTGATGCGAGAGCTTGGATGTCCGCCCAAGGACTTTTCTTTTGTTCCGACTGGTGACTTCTTCAAGGGGCATGGCGAGGCCGCCGCCGCGCGGCTACGAGTTGCTCTTGGGCACGAGGATCGCGCCGTACCACGCGATGTCTATGCCGAGTTCCGCAGCGTTGGTGTCCATGTCTTCCGCCGCAAGCTGGGGAACTCCAACATTTCAGGTCTCTTTATCATGCATCCGGTTGCCGGCAAATGCGCACTGGTTAACCATAGCGAGGATATCTATCGACAGCGGTTCAGCGCGGCGCACGAAATGGCCCATGCGATCTTCGACTCAGCGCAGGGCACAAGCGTCAGTTTTGAAGGCCCCAGTGGAGGAGACTTATTGGAGCTTCGCGCCAACCGCTTTGCCTCATGCTTTCTGATGCCTCCGGCTTTTTTGTCAAAGCTTCCAGTTCCATCCCAATGGACGGATGCTGACACGTTGCGATGGGCCAACGAATTGCGCGTGAGTTGCGCCGCCCTCGCCATCGCACTCAAAGAGGCCCAGCTCATTGATAACCCCACCTATAACCGTATCAGCCGCCAGCGTGTGCCGCGCGAGGCAAAGATTGACCCTGAGTTGCCAGAGAGCCTCAATGCCACGCAGCGCGGACGCAAAGCCCTCCTCTTGGAGCTTGGCCTATCAGACTACTATGTCAGTTTATGCTTTGAAGGTTACAGTGCAGGAGTGATCAGCATTGGTCGGCTGGCCGAAGCGTTGCTGTGCAGCCACGGTGAACTTGCTGAACTTGCGAGCCTCTACAGCCAGAGGCTCCATGGCCATTGACCCATCGAAGTTCCACCTGATCAATGTTGCCGATACCTGCTCGGTGTGGAACGTACTGTCGTCTGCCAGGCTGCACGCCGCCGCAAAAGAGGCGCGCTGCGAGTTCTGTATCACCAGCTTCGTGCGCTACGAGTGCCTGACGAAGCCGCGAAAGTCGCTGACCCATGCGGAGGCCGAGCTAATACGTCGCCTAGTCCAAGAGCAAGCCCGTGGTGGTTTTGCGGCCCACTCTTGCGACATTGGCGACTTGCAGGTCGTCAAGATTCTCGAAAGCCGAAAGCGACTCGGCAAGGGTGAACTGTCGTCCATTGCCTTCGCGATGAAGATCGGACAAGCAGTCCTTACCGATGACATTAAAGCTCGCAAGCTTGCCGAAAACTCGGGGCACGCCCTGACCCAGACCACGCCACACCTCTTTTCCTGGCTGATTTTCAAAGGTCGTCTTGTGGATTCGGACAAGCCCACCGTTATCACGCAGCATCAGGCAATGGAGCGGCCTCTCGCTCCGCACTTCGAGACGGCTTATGAAATGGCTTTGCAATGCAAGCTCATCGCAGCGCCATGACCATCGGAATTGGGGAGTTGTCTGTGCAGGTCGCACTGTTTGGCTTCACCTCTCGATTTGTCCGCAACTATTGCGTGAATGGGTTGGGGGTTTTTGAAAATGCCTCCACTACCTCCATCATGATAAGCATGGAGAGGGTGGAGGCACGGCAAACATCTAGACTATGCGCGCAGACGAAAACCAACGTAGCAATTGTGTTTGGCAGTGCGTTTGTGCTCAAACCCCTTTTGGGTCAGGCCAGCCCTGAATGCAGGCTGTCCCAGCGCCTTTCTTTCCGTGGTTCGCATGAACGCCTTGTAGCTGTCGTAGGCGGTCTGAGGGGGCGTTACGGCTTTAGGTGAAGGCAGGCAGCATTCCGATGTCCATGCAAGCAGCGAATCGGCATCTTTACGCAATTGTACTTTCAGTTCCTTTACGGCCTTGCAGCTACCCAGTCCATTAGCAACATACTCCTTCGCTCCCTTCAGCAACCAATTCAGAATACCCGAAAATTCCAGAACCAACTTATCTTCAAGTTTTTCATCAACAGATTTTCCACGGAATGTTGCGTTAAAAGGAATCGGAATAATACGGCGCCACATAGCTTTGTTAGCCGCATCAATCTCGGGCACGTCATTGGTTGACAGCCACAATGCACCTACCGGCCTATAGGTAAAAACTGCGCCGTATGTATTGCGAACTGTCAATTCATCCCCACCCGAAAAGTTTTTTATGAAAGCTTCGTCAAACTTTCGGCGAGTGGGTAACTCAGTGCAAATAACAAAACGTGCGCCGGCCAGCTTCGCTAACGCTGGTGTGGCCGCATTTGCGCTGCCGTCGTATGCGCTCGTGAGCAGGTTGGGGGCTACGCTCTCGGCATATTTTCCAAGCAACTTTTTAAGGGTGTGCATCAATACACCTTTTCCATTACTTCCCAAGCCAACCAGCATAAAGAATATCTGCAAGTCTGCATGACCAAACAAGGTGTATCCCAAAGCCCGGCGAATGTATTCACAAAGCTCATCATCACCGCATGTAATGTCTTTCATGAACTTGTCCCACACAGGGCACAAAGCTGCTGCGTCGAACACTACTTCTGCTTGTCGCTGTAGAAAATCTGACGCTGTGGAGGCGCGAAATGTCCCGGCACGAAGCTC
>CAYPYJ010000182.1:0-2920 GCA_964414945.1 uncultured Occallatibacter sp. | reverse complement strand
ACTCGCGACCCTCGCCTTGGCAAGGCGATGCTCTACCACTGAGCTACTCCCGCTTGTTGCAAGATTGAGTATACCGGGCCATCCAAAGCAGGTCAAACAACGACCTAATCAGGCCGAGCCGCCGGGGCTGCCCCATTACCTTTTTCCTCGCGCACAATTTCACCGTCGCGCATATACAGGATGCGGCCAGCAATCGAGGCCGCCTCGGGATTATGGGTGATCATCAGGGTTGTCTGGCCCAGTTCGCGGTTAGAGCGCACCAGCATGTGCAGGACCGCATCGGAGCTTTTGGTGTCCAGGTTGCCGGTAGGCTCGTCGGCCAGCACGATGGCCGGACGGCAGATCATCGCACGGGCGATGGCCACACGCTGCTGCTCGCCGCCGCTCAACTCGGACGGGCGGTGCGGGAGTCGGCCTTTGATCGATAGAAGATCGCTGAGGTGGTCGAGATACTCGCGATCGAGCGGTTCTCTGCGGCCGCTAACGGCATGGGCGATCTCGATATTGCCCATGGCCGAAAGCGTCGGCAGCAAGTTGAACTTTTGGAAAACGAAGCCAATGCGGTGCTTGCGCAGGCGGGTGCGCTCGGCGTCCGAGAGCTGGGCAAAATCGATTCCGTCGATGACCACGCGGCCTTTGGTGGCCTGGGTGAGGCCGCCTAACAGGTAAAAGAGTGTGGACTTGCCCGAACCTGAGGGACCGACAATGGCGACAAACTCACCCGGCTCAACGGCCAATGAAACTCCGCGGACGGCGGTGACCTGGAGCCGGCCCGCTGCGTAAACCTTGGTCAGGTTTTCAGCGAGAATGATGGGCGAAGATTTTTCAGGCTGCACACTTGTTATTGTAAACGGCACCTGCCACCTGCGGCGGGGCCAAACGCTCGCGATCCGCTCGCATGGGCTTTGTTGCCTTTTGCAATGTAGCAAATCGACGGGCGTGATTTTTATTTTATATTTCATCGATTGTGCGTTAGCATGGTTGCCGTTACCCGGAGACACCGGGAGATCACCCCAAAAAAGGAGGAACCCATATGCGCATATCGTTCCGCAAGTTGATTCTTGCGTTGTCATTTTCGATGTTACTCATCATGCCAATGGTATCCTGGGCATGGGGCAATACGGGCCACGAAGCCGTAGCGTATGTAGCCTGGCAGCAGATGACTCCGGCGGCACAAGCACGAGCCATTGAACTGCTGAAGCAGGTGCCGACGCTGCATAACGCTGATAACACAAAATTGATTGCCGGCTATGCAGAATGGGTGGCTGATCTGCCACCGGGCCTCTCGCAAGATCAGCAAAACCTCTATCTTTTCATGCGGGCCGCAACCTGGCCGGATACCATCAAGCACCATTGGTTTAAGGACTCAGACACGCCGCCTGCGGGCAGGACTACCGAAGTCAATATTGGGTTCACCGACACGGAAAGCCATGGATACTGGCACTTCATTGACAGCGGATTTGCTTCAGATAAATCGACCGTGCCGGCAACTCCGGTTCCCAACGCAGCTACGCAAATCGCCGCGCTGCGCCAGTTCATCGCTTCGAGCGAAGACGACCCCCTGAAGGCCTATGACCTGGTTTGGCTTGAGCATCTGGTGGGCGACGTTCATCAGCCTCTTCACGGATGCACCCGCTACTATGCAGGCTCAGGTGATGAAGGCGGAAATGCGATCAAAATCAGGCTTACCACCGCGATGAAAAAGGCGTTTGAGGGCACACTGTCAACGAGCGCTCCAACCGAACTGCATGCCTTTTGGGACGATCTTCCGGGCGAAGGTCAGCCCGCACCCGCTTTACCCTTTGCCGCTGCTTTCGCACAAAGACTTTCGCCGGCAAGTGCAACTTCGGTGGCCGATACCGACCCCGCTGACTGGGCCGCGGAATCTCTGGCACTGGCTAAATCAGATGTGTATAGGACGCCGATTGGCAAAGGACCTAAACCGGCTATTTCAAAGTCCAATCCAGCCACAAGCAGCACTTCTTACCTGATCACGACAACCTACTACAACCGTGCGATCCGTGACGCAAACAGCCGTGTCGCACTGGCTGGCGCCCGGCTTGCCAAGCTGCTCAACGAAAATCTGAAATAACTTGCAAGCAGGAAGACAGTCGGGCCGGTGCGTTTATTGCACCGGCCCGCCAATAACTTATAAGGCGGCTCCGCAGCCGCCACAGAAACGCGCACCCTGCTGGCTGGTGTGATGGCAGCAAGAGCACGCGGCCAGAGAGCCCTGCTGCGGTGCTTGAGGCGGCATATTGATGGTCACATTCCAGGGCTGGCCCCATCCGGGCGCAGCGATTCCCAGCATTGCGGCAATCCCTGCCGCCTGGATAGAGTTGAACTCGCGTACCCTTCCGGGCATGAAAAAGCACTCGATGAAGCTGACGAACGAGGTAAAGATAATACCGACAATCGTCAGGTCAATGCAGAGGTAGAGAATCCCCAAGCCTGTTTTGCGCAGATAGAAGTGATGAATGCCAAGGAAGCCCAGAAACAGCGCCAGCAGAACACCGACAATTTCATCGCGGCGTACCGCTTCGAACCGTTGATAAAAGATGGCTTGCGGGTTAGGGTACAGTTGCGTACTCATGGCATATTCTCCTTGCTCTGACCTCATGATACGCAGCTGGACTTCGCGGAGTTCCTATTTCGTGTTTAGATAGCGGCTGGCAAAGTCGATAAAGGTGGGCCAGTTTGGTCCTGGCGTGTGACCGCCTGAGTGCTGGCGAAAAGCGATGTCCCCAGAGATCAGAGAAGCTTCGACGGGCGGAAAGACAGTCGTGCCCATATCTTTTTTGCCCAGCAACCGATAGACCGGCCCCGCGGCGGTGGCAGCCATGAACATTCCTTTGGCGTCTACCCATCCATCGCCTTCTGCCTTGATGCCGCCGCTGACAAAGACCGGGCGCGGAGCGCA
>CAYPYJ010000181.1:0-2982 GCA_964414945.1 uncultured Occallatibacter sp. | reverse complement strand
CAGCGCTATTGCCGGGTGATGGGGACGCGGACGGCGCCGCTGATTGTGGAGGCCGAAAGCGCTTACCGCGACATGGACGCGACAAGCGCCAATGGCATCCAATTTGTGCGCGAGAATCTTTGCTTCCCAATTGCGGCTGGATCTTTTGAAGAGGGAATGGGCGGGTAAGTCCATTCAATACGGAGCGCGGACAGCCTTGTTCGCGTGAACCCACCAACGCGGACAGGGCTGTCCGCGCTCCTTGTGTTACGGCGTGTTTGTGCCTGGGGGCTTGTTGGTTTCAGCCGGGGGAGGCGTCAGGTCCGAGATCAATTGGGCGTATCTTTTTGCGTCGATGTCCTTGCCCAGTTTTTCCGCGAGCGGGCGGAGCTTTTGGTAGATCGCGAGCTTGTCGGGGTAATCCGGATTTTCGCGCAGCAGCAGGGTGTAATTGTCAAAAGCCTTGGCGTCTTTGTATTTGTCTTCCTGCGGGCTGACGGCGGCGAGTTTGTCGGCGATGGAGAGCCGGAGCCGGACTCGTTGCTGAGGGGACGGATTGAGTTGCAGGGCTTTCTCGTCCGTTTCGATGGAGGATTCGGGTTTGCCCATTTTCTGATAAAGATCTGCGAGTTTTTCGTTTAAGACAGCGCTGTGCCGGGTGGTGTCGAGTTGCTCCAGGTATTGGGCGAGGGCGGCTGGGGTGGCGCCCTTGGCCTGGTTCAGGTTGGCCACCCTCAAGTGCGACCATTCGATCAGCGGGCTCTGTTCGCGTTGTAATTGCGCATGCAATTGAAGGGGAGGAATCCCGAATGGCCGATACAGCGGGTCGCCGACAATGGTTGTTTGCCAGGAGAGCACAGGTTGGGCGGCGTAGGCGGCTTCGCCAAAGGTCATCCGATCATAAATCAGGCGAACGAGGAAGATAGCGAATTGAGGAGTTCCAGTCAGGTAAGGTTCATTTACGCAGCCCATGGTGATAGTGGCCCCTTTGGCCAGCAACGGTCCCACCCAGTTTTGGGTTGCGCTTCGCAGGTTGGAGGCGCTGAAGGAATGCAAGTGATAAGCAAAAGCGCCCGGCATGAACTCCACGTTCGGCCGGGTGAACGGTCCCGAGACGTGCCCATCATACCAGCCGCAGTAAATGGCGATTTGGCTCATGGGAAATGCCACCGGGAAGGTCTCCGGCTTGGCGTCCACCACGGTCTCAAAGCCCAGCTTGCGGCAGGCGTCAGCCGCTTCTCGCATCCAATCGTCGCCCAGTTTGTATCCTGGCTCAGTTGTGCTGCGCAGATCGAAATAGGCGCGGCCCCACATGCCGTTGGTCTCGGCCTCGATCGCCTTGTCGATCAGCCCGCGAGCAATGCCCGCCGTCGGACCATCCAGCCGGGTCACCATCAACACCCCATTGGTGGGATGGAGCATGAAGCTATTGGTGGTTGCAAATACCGGGTTTTTTTGCGGTCCGGCGATGGATAACTTTTGTTCGATCAATGGCAGCAGCGCCAATTCGGTATCCACGGCAGCTTCGTCCCGGCGCAGTTCCGGACGAAGTTTGTCATCGCCGGTTTCTTTGAGGGCTGCATCGCGGGTGATGCTGACCGGCACCCCATAACACAGCACGGCGTAACGAATTTTGGATTGCGTGACCTTCCACTCCACCTGCTTTGCTTTGCCGTCGGCGGCGCGGAGGATCTGCGAACTGATGTGCCACAATTTCCTGTCCTCCAACATCTGTGCCAGGGGTCTTTGGAGTGCGTCCTGGAATTCGGCTCGCGACATTTCCAGGCCCGTGCTGAGGGAAAAACCCATGACCTGGTTGCGGGGGACATGGCGAACCGTTGCGTAATACTCAGCAATCTCCTTGGATTCGGGGACTCGGGAATTATAAACGACGACGACCTCGCTCTCGGCGGAGGCCTTCATAATCAATGGCGCTGCCAGGGCACACGCGATCAGGAACACACAGCGTCTTTTCATGCAAAGGAGGCACAACTTACACGCCGATGCGCGGGTCAACAAGCCTCTAGGAAGAGGTCACCTGGAGACCGTCGTAGGACAACTGGACTCCGTCGGGCAGTTCGGCCTGGGCCAGGTCGTGATCGTAGTCGTGGGTGAGGTGAGTGAAGTAAGTGCGTTGGGCGGCGATGCGGCGCGCGGCAGTCAATGCTTCGTCCAGGCACATGTGGGTGCGATGCGGCGTGCGACGCAAGGCATCCAGCACGGCGACTTCGACTCCGCGCACCTGGTCCACGACATTTGTGGGCACTTCCTTGCAATCGCTCATATAGGCCAGGCGCAGGATGCCGTTTTGCTTGAACAGATAACCATTGGTGCTGATGGACCCGTGCGGCAACGGCAGGGGAATGATTTCCAAGTCGCCGAGCTGGAAGGGGCCGGTGATCACGTGGGGTTCGGGAATAAAATAGCCCCTGGCGATGGGCCCATGGTCAAACGCGTAAGCGAAAACGCGCCTCAGGGCTGTCATCGTCACGTCGTTCGCGTAAATCGGCAAGGCGCCCTCGCGCAGATCGCAGAATCGGCGGCAATCGTCCAGGCCCATGATATGATCGGCGTGCGGATGGGTGAAGATCACCGCGTCCAGCCACCGGATATCCTCGCGCAAGATCTGGAGCCGGAATTCGGGTGCGGTGTCGATGACCAATTTGGCGTGATCGGTGGCGACGTAGATGGAGGGGCGGGTGCGGTGGTTTTTGGGATTGGACAGAAATTCCGGCGGGTATTCCTTTCCGATGACGGGGACACCCTGGGAGGTGCCGGTGCCGAGGAAAATGAATTTAAAATTGTTTTTGCTCAACGTTGACATATCCGCTCAAATAAACCTGACGACTTTATCCATGTTAACAGCCCTGCGCATCAAAAACCTCGCCCTGGTGGAGGATCTGACGGTCGACTGGCGACCGGGCTACAATGTGATCAGCGGAGAGACCGGGGCGGGCAAGTCCATTTTGATCGGCGCTCTGAGCCTGGTGCTGGGGGAGCGGG
>CAYPYJ010000180.1:0-3002 GCA_964414945.1 uncultured Occallatibacter sp. | reverse complement strand
GCCACCTTCACACGGTGGAAGTCGCAGGTTCGAATCCTGCAGCGCCCACCATAAAAATCAACAACTTAAGTTACTTTGTCCGTGAGCAGCCGGGTAAGCCCCTATGGCTGCACGGGGATTTGTGATGGATACATCTGGTTATTTCGTGTCGGGTAAACTTGAGAGCCTTGGTTTACGTCTTATGGGTTAGGGGGGAGACTGCGCCATGGGGGCCGCTGTCAAGAGTCGTTACCGCTGCCCGTGTTGCGGATTGAAGACGCTGGATGCGCCCGGCGCCTTGGCGTTGTGCCCGGTTTGCTGGTGGGAAGATGATGGTCAGGAAGACGCTGATGCCTCCGAAGTCCGATTGACAGTCAACGGCGCCCTGAGCCTTGCCGAGGCGCGTGCCTTCTTTGCCAACTGCGGCGCGGCCCATCCCCGGTTCCTGCCTTACGTTCGAAAACCGGAAGTTTCGGAACAATAGTGCCTTTTCTGAATCGGTAGTGCCTATTTCGGTGCTCTTTCCCACCGAATCATCTCCAATGGGTTTGACCCTGCCTGCAAACCCTCTTACCATGAGTAGAGACATTTCCCTGGCCGCGCGGTGCTGATCTTGGCCCGGAGCGTTAGTCTGTGGCAGCGTTTGCCTGCAAAAGTTGGCAGTGTGCCGTCAGGATGGGTGATTTGCAACCCGTATCGGGCGATTGAAGCTCAGCCGGGAGTTTGATGAGCGCATACAGCGCATGGAAGGTAAAACGTTGAGTCCTGCGGATACAGTTGAAAATAATCTACAACCAGCGGCGGGCGAGGCAGAGCACGCTGGCCACGATCACGCGCATGACGGGCATGAAGGCCACGATCATGAGCACAATCATGGCCCGGTTCTGAACCCTGAATGCACCCGCGAGTTGGTGCTGGACATTCCCGCCGAAGAGGTTTCCAAGGCCTATCGGACGGTGACCGGCAACTATCAGAAATACGCCAAGATTCCCGGCTTTCGCGCCGGCAAGGTGCCGGAAACGGTTATCAAGCGGCGCTTTGCCGATGGAATTCGCAAGGATGTGATCGATGGCCTGCTGCCCCAGCGCTTCAACAAAGAGGTTGCTGAACTGGGCGTCAAGCTGGTGGGCGAACCGCGGGTGACTGAACTAACAGTCGAGGATGGCGCGCCGCTGCACGTGAAAGCGGTCTTTGAGTTTGTGCCGGAGTTTTCCATCGAGGGTTATCAGTCGGTTACAGTGGACAAACCGTCGGTAGAGATCACGGAAGAAGAGTTCAAGAACGAACTGGAGCAGTTGCGCGAGTCACGCGCCGTGATGGAGCCGGTGGAAGAAAAGCGCGCGCTCAAGAACGGCGACTGGGCGCAGATTACCTATAAGGGTCTGATTGCGGACGAAGCGGATGCGGCCCCGGTTGCCGGTGAAGACACGATGGTGGAGATTGGCGGCAAAGACACGGTGGAGGCTTTCTCCAAAGCTTTGCGGGGAGCCAAGGCCGACCAGGAACTGAAGGCCGAGGTCATCTACCCTGCCGATTACGCCGAACCCAAACTGGCTGGCAAGACCGTGGCCTACGAGGTCGAGGTTAAGGCCATCAAAAAGCGCACCTTGCCGGATCTCAATGACGACTTTGCCAAGGAGATGGGCAACTACGAGAACATGGCGGAGCTGGAAGAACGGGTTCGCGATCACATGGCTAACCGCAAACGCCGCAGTGTGGAAAGCGAGACCAAAGACCGGCTCTTTGCCGCTCTGACGGAAAAGTATCCCTTTGCGGTTCCCGAGTCGCTGGTGCAGGAGAAGATCGACGAGCGCCTGGAGCGCGGCCTGCGTGCGTTGGCGGCTCAGGGCATGAACACCGAGCAGATGCGCAAGCTGGATTTTGGCCGTCTGCGTGCGGCCCAGCGTGACGGCGCGGCAGCCGAGGTGAGAGCCTCGATTCTGCTGGATCGTATTGCTGGTGAGGAAAATATCAGCGTCAGCGACGAGGAACTGGACCGCGAACTGCAACTTGCAGCATTGCAATCCCGAGAGCCGGTTGATGCGTTGCGTACGCGTTTGACGGCAGACGGCGGACTGGCTAGAATTCGTGAACAGCTCAAGCGCGAGAAAACCGCGTCTGTGCTGTACGAGCGGCTGCCAGCGTAAGACGTAAACGCCGTGCGGAGTATGGTTTACGGGCCGCGCGGCAAGCAGAGAACGGGAAGAAACGATCCCTAACGGATGTACGAGAAGAAGGTTCAATGGCATTGGTCCCCATGGTGGTTGAGCAGACGAGCCGAGGCGAACGCGCCTACGACATTTACTCTCGTCTGCTGCGCGACAATATCATTTTTCTGGGCACGCCCATCGACGACCAGGTGGCGAACCTGATTGTGGCGCAGATGCTCTTTCTCTCGGGCGAAGACCCGGAGAAAGATGTGCATTTGTACATCAACTCGCCCGGCGGCTCGATCACGGCAGGCCTTGCCATCTATGACACCATGCAATTCATCAAAAACAAGGTGGAGACGATCTGCATAGGTCAGGCTGCCAGCATGGGAGCCTTCTTGTTACTTGCGGGGGCCAAGGGCAAGCGCTTTGCGTTGCCGAATTCCAGGATTCTGATCCATCAGCCTTCGATGGGCGGATTGAGTGGTCAGGCAACCGACATCGATATTCATGCGCGGGAGATTCTGCGCATTCGCGAAATTACCAACAATCTGATGGCCAAGCACACCGATCAACCGCTGGACCGGATTGAACGGGATGTTGAGCGGGACTTCATCATGAACGCCGAACAGGCCAAGGAATACGGCATTATCGATGAGATTATCGACAGGCCGAGAACGTAACTGTAAGCGGATTTAGCGTTGCTTTGGGGAATTAAGGGAGTTAGCACAGCAGTTGCCGCCCAAGAGGGAGCACTTCAATGATGAAAACGCGCGTGGGAAACGAAGAAGCACTGCGCTGCTCGTTCTGCCATAAGTCGCAGGACGCCGTAGCAAAACTGATCTCTTCGCCCAGCGACTATCCTCGCGCATA
>CAYPYJ010000179.1:0-3055 GCA_964414945.1 uncultured Occallatibacter sp. | reverse complement strand
CCGCTTGCCACCGGCAAGCTCGACGGCTACTTCATGCTTAGACATAGAGTCCTCGTTTCATTGTTTTCGCTTGGGAAACTTGTAAATGGAAGGCGCGGGGTGAAGCAGGCAAGCTGGCGATTGGCGGGACAAAATGCAGAGCGCGCGCAAAAGAGTGGGGGCTGCGCGGAGGAGCGGATTCTCCCCCCCTGCCGTCCGGCCTGTATGCCAGACTCCGCACCAGGGAGGCGCAATCATGCGCCGTCCCTGGCAGCGGGTCGACTTCGCCAGGTACACCATGGCCCCAGGTTCTGGGTGGAACGGGGGCCGTGACCAATGTTCGGTCTGGGCGCTTCCGGGTCAAGGTTGAATTCAAAGTTGGCTTTCTGGGTAGCGTATTCAGCTACTTGCGAATACCGAGTTTGCCGATAACGTCGCGATAGCGATCGGTATCGTGCGTCTTCAGGTAATCCAGAAGGCGGCGGCGCTTGCTGACCAGTTGCAACAAACCACGACGAGAAGCGTGATCCTTCTTGTGGGTCTTGAAGTGTTCGGTCAGTTCGCTGATGCGCGCACTCAGTATCGCGATCTGGACCTCCGGCGAACCGGTGTCCGTATCATGGGTGCGGAAGCTTTCAATCAGGGTAGTTTTCTTTGCAGTCGCCAGCACGGCGTGTGTTACTCCTCTTGTCTACTCAGTCCACTCTTCAGTGTCTAATGTGAGATTACCACGAATGAGCACTGCTCGTCATGCCTTCGCCCATGCGGAACCCGAATGCAAACCTAACCCGCTCAACGCGCCCCAAATCGGAAGAGCCGATTGTCAAATCGCTCTTTGATCACCTCGGCGATTTCAATCTTCTTCGCTTCGTGATGCTCAGGGTTTAGCAGATAATTCCACGTCTGCGGCGCAATCGCCGAAGGCACACGCGCCAACGGAGTTTCCATAGATGCCAGCCACGCATTGCCCATGCGTCGGGTCAGTGCCAAATCCTTCTTCCAGTCGCTCCCCGCAGGCGGATCAAGCAATTGAATCGCTAATCCATCGGGAACAGAAATTTTGAGCAGGGTGTAGAAATCCGGTGTGTCTTCGCTCTCCACTTCAAGATGCACGAGTGTTTCAACAAGTGCAGCCATTGGCGATTCAGCCAAATAGACAACACGACGGCCCAAGTTCGTCCAACGCGAGGAAAACTTCTTCCCGCCCCAGCCGCCCAGATCGATGTAATTGCTAATCCGCCATAAGGTCTGCATCGGGATCAAGCAAAGACCCCTTCGTCGATCTGATAAAGCATCTCTTCCACGCCTTGACCGCCCAAACCCGTATGCATCATGGACAGCGGAGTACGCTCATCGAAGCGCATTTTGGGCTTGGTCAGCCAACGGCGCGCCTTATCCGGATCGCCGAAGACCTTGACGCCAAGCTCATAGAGACGAGCCACTCGCGCCAGCCGATCCGACTCATCCAGACTCAACGGCTCCTGCCGCTGCCGCCGATGCTTCAGCGTCCGCGCCGGAATCACCACCTCTAGCAAATCCTTGACGGCAATCCCAGAATAAGCAGAAAACTCCTCAAGCATTGAGAGCGGCAATCCACGCTCAACCTCTCGCCAATCAAAGGCGAAAGCCGGTGAAGGAACCAACGGAATGGCAGCACTTTGACCCATAAGGACATTATGCCATACTTTTCACGGCATTTTGTCCGGTTTGCCAAATCCTGTAATAACTTTGGTCGTTTCCCACATCTCAGAATCGGGATATGAGCAACTTGTCTGCGGCCTGGTACCCCATCCACGTATGCTCAAAAACTGGGCATGCTACTCTGTTGCACATGCCTACTTTCAGTGAAAGACTCGGCGGTTTTCTAAATGCAGCGGAACGGGAGCTTGCCTACCAGAAGGCGCAACCGAATCCAGATCAGAATGCAATCGCTATATCGGAACGTGAAGTGCAACGTCGGAAGGAGGAATTAGACCGAGTACCAAAAGAATGAGATCGTTATGCTTTGACAACGGGTTGTACGGCGTCATTGTCCGATCGCCTGCAGAAAGTCACGAGGCAAAGAGCCACCGTGCTCCTGCACCTCAGCCTGTAGTTGACGCCCCAGTCTATTTATTTCTGGGACCAGCAAGCTTAACTGCTGATGGGCTGGATCTACGCAAATGGTTTGGTACGCTTCCTGCTTGGCTTGGGCCGCAGAAGCGAGGATGCCCGAGCACGCAATCATGCCGCGCCAAACCGGCTCGACTTTATCCGATATGTCTTCCAGTTGGTAAAGAAGGTTAAAAACCGGCTTCACTTTCGAGTCGCCTCGGAACTCAAATTGGAGATCTGCGAGCATTTTGCGCTTCCTTTTTTCCATGGCATCGCTTTCGGCCAAAGTGGCCTGCAAATCCGCGCACTGTTTCTCGAACCCTGAAAATGTCCCGGTCTGTCGGCCTACGATCTCCTGTAACGCCGCGCGAGTCTTCGCATCGGCTGCTTGATAAGACTTGGCTTCTTGGAGTATTTCGTGGATGTGGCGCGAACGTTCTTGCTGGCTATTGGAATGCGTTATTGTCTGGGCACTCCCCAAAGTTCCAATGCAAAGCGCGAGGACCATCAGCACGATCATGCGAGTACCAGTTTTATGAATAGCCGATTCAGGACCTGTGAGCCCCCCTCTTCGATGTTGCATATTTGTCCTTTCTCTACTTTCGGCAAAACTGCCATTAGAATAGCCGCGTGGCCCTGATTTCGTCCTGTCATACCTGAGCCTGCGATTTCACCTTCGCTTGGTTCGAGAATCAGAGACAAAAATACCGATTTGCTACTCTAGTTGACAGCTTCCAGGGAGGAAGCTGTTTATGAATCAGCGTCCAAAGTCACCCTCAGAGATTTATCAAGAAGCCCTCAATAAGGCAACAGCGGAAAAACCTCCTAGCGAAAGGATGAAGGAGTCAGATAAGAAAGGGCCATTGATCGACTTCCTAATCACAACAGAAATTGACCTTGCTCGGCGAACAGAGCGGTAGCCAGGTGCCCGGGTGCCTCGCATTTGGGCACCTGGGTTACCACGAACCCCATGCGAGCGAAC
>CAYPYJ010000178.1:0-3137 GCA_964414945.1 uncultured Occallatibacter sp. | reverse complement strand
TGGCGAAGAGGACGATGCCGGAGGTGGCTCGGCCCAACCGGTGGACAGGGTTTGCATTGGGAAATTGCTTTTGCACAAGGCGCAGGAGGGTGTTTTCCAGGAAGCCGCCGCCGGGGAGGGTGGGCAGTCCGCTGGGTTTGTTGACGGCCAACAGATGGGGGTCATCAAACAGGACTTCGAAGTGCTGAGGGGCGTCTGGTTCGATCCACGGCGGACGGTTCCAGACAAGGTTTTGGCCTGAATTGACCGATTCGCTTCCAGTCGCGGTGACGCCGTTGAGGGTGACTTCGCCGTTGTTCAGTTTTTGTTGCCATGCTTGTGCGGTTGAGTGGGGATAAAGGCTTGCCAAATGGGAGAGCAGGGTTTGTCCATGGTATTTGCTACTTGTGATTGTCGTGTAAGCATAGCCATGGTTGAGCATGTAGTTTGAGTGTAAGCTAGGTCATCTGCGGCAGGAGTTGCTAGGGTTCGAGCGACACTGGATTTAGGCAGCAAGAGTTCTCAATGCATCCAATGTGGGGGAGCCAAATTCCGCGCGGATCACGGGCAATCCGGAAGTCATGCCTTTGGATCAGTACCGAGACGCCGAAGGCAACGGGACAATCGGGCCAGCATCGGCCACCACATTCCAGCCGACTTGGGGACTCGCCTGTCCGCCAACTGTCCGCACTTAAGCGGACCTTCCCAAGACCTTGTCCCGAATTCCATTCAAGGCATTAACGCACATCGTCAGGATGCCCCTGTACACGTCCGGTGAAATTACCTTTTTCAGAACCAGTACCACGCCAGTTACGATGATCAAGGTGAGCATGGCAAGGAACGTAGCCACGAAGGCAGGCCAGAGACCGAATCTCCTTTCGGCGACCAAAAAGAGGGAGACCAGGATGCACATTACCAGAAGTAAGAATATCGAGATTCGTTTGAGGCCATACCATGGCGTTCTAACAGCGATCGACTTGCGATATTCCTTATATAAGCATCTAATTGTTTTCCGCATCTGGCATCGCGTCGCCCAATCTGGCTCGTCTGCAAGCTGGGACTGAACTCGCTCTATCTGGTCCAGGAACGAATTGGGTCTCATAGACTCAGGCCGCCGATCTTCTCGCAGCGAAAGTACCAAGGGAGTCGCGGTCCACAGTGTAATAGACTTCGACCTTGCAGGTTCCCTCGCTAGGCGAATGGCGTTTATCGCAGATTTTGCAATCGAAGCCATCCCTAACATCCGAAAGGTCGTCGAAGGTGTCCAGCGGAACCTCAGTTTTTCCGCAGTAGACACCAAAATGATGTCTCGTGATGCCGCGTCTTTCGAGCATCGACAGCGCGGTCATTGCCGCAAGCTCAGATTCCCCGATGACCTTGCCTACTATCTTTGGGACGATCTCTTCATTTGTCGGCCTCGATTCGAGATAGGCGACAACGTCTACGAGCAGGGCTTGAAGGCGAGGCGAGGCCCCTCCCGCAATTGCACGCTTAAACCAAGTGGCTAAGGACATATGCAATCTCTTCCTCGTAACAGTCAGCATCAAACCGTACTTGGCCTTCGTTCGCGTAAATATAGCTGAACACCTCTCTATGGAGTTCGCGCCCGGACATTTCCTTGAGCCAGTGCACTGGAGATTCTTCAAACGTTCTCACCGTCCGAGACT
Organism: uncultured Occallatibacter sp.; assembly: GCA_964414945.1. Classification (GTDB taxonomy): domain Bacteria; phylum Acidobacteriota; class Terriglobia; order Terriglobales; family Acidobacteriaceae; genus Telmatobacter. The sequence goes on along the minus strand of CAYPYJ010000178.1, from coordinate 1,491 downwards.
TGGTCATCTGCTGCCAATCCTCCAGATCTCGAACGTCTTTACCGTTCTGTTTCTGAGCCCGCTTCGTGTAGCCGCCATCATCGGACTGGTCAACAGTGTACGACGTTTTGATAATGCGGGGAGTAGCCTTCAGCAACTTTTCGAGGCTAGTACGCAAGTCAATCGGCTCGAAGGGAAGTCCTGTCAGATTCTCGGCCTGCTCGCGAAAATAAGCGAAATACGCATCGTCGGTGGGACCGTTTGGACCTGGATGACTATGTTCGTCCTCTGGCTTATCGCAGCGAAGTTGGACTAGTCCTGTCATCTTATTGATGATTAGTACAATCGACTTCGGGACTTTTGTTTCTTTAAATTGGCGTTTTATCCGGTCGGCCTCAATCTTGGTGTGAATTTCGGTCCATTTAGCACGCAGGCCTTCTGTGGAGTTCACGACATAGACCACTTTCGTGGTTTGAGACGGATTCGTTGTTCGAATCGGTCTGTCGGACAGGGTCACATGTAAGTCCGCCAACTGTTTTTCGATTCGGGCCGTTGTACTGGGTGAGACGGGAACGCGATACAAAAATGTCCGCTTCGCACTTGCCTCCTCAATACCGATGATTGCCACACTGAGACCGTCTAAAGTCAGTTCGCCCTTTGCTATTTGCCCGTGTATTTTTGCGGCGAGTTCATCGCGGCTCCTTGCGGTGCTTGGGAGTTCACATCGTTTGAGCCAGTTCCTGACTGATTCAATGCTGAAACTCCCAATGATCCTTCTTACTTCCTCTATAGAGACTTCGGGAATGGTCATCCGTTATCGTGCCTGTTCTTCAGATAAGATTTGGCCCCAACGATACACCCAAGTGCCCCATCTTGCCAACAAGAATCGCGAACGTGGACAGAGTCGTAGTTACCAATGTGAAGAGACTCCAATACGTTGTTTCTGGGACCCGCGTTCGGTGATGCCCCGAAAGTGCTGTTGAAACGTACCCGCCGATCGCGACACCTAACATCAGGCCGACCAAAGACGGCCCATAGGAACGCCGTGCAAGTTGGCAGAAAATGGAATGACTTCGGTGCCTGTGTAAAGCACGACACCGCGCGCCCAGTTTTTGCCGACAGTTGCTGCCAGTGCTTGCAAACCGCGCATCATTGCCGCTCAGGGTGGCTGCGGCCTTGACCTCGACTCCAACGACTCTGCCTGCGCGATCTTCTAAAACTACGTCAACCTCTTGCCCGAAGCCGTGCGCCAGTAGAAAAGTTCCGGCTGAGTGTCATTCCAGGTGGTTTGACTGCGATACCATCAACCAATCCGTGGATGATAATCAACCACTACGTGGACGATTAGCCCGTCTTTCCGGTCTGTCTTTCTCAATCCTGTTCGCCCGTGCCCATTGTCAATATCGTTTCACTGTGGAACGATATCGGCTCGCCGCCGCCCGCGATCAGATCAAAACTATCGTGGCCATATTGATCATCATGGCCACGGTATTTTCTTTGCCGGGCAACAGA
>CAYPYJ010000177.1:0-3338 GCA_964414945.1 uncultured Occallatibacter sp. | reverse complement strand
TTCCGCTCTGGTTTGGAGGCCCATACCTGGGTTTCTTTACGACGCGCAAAGCCTACGTCCACAAAATGGCGGGACGCCTGGTGGGGGAAACCGTCGATACGCGTGGGCAAAAAGCGTACGTCCTGACCCTGACCGCCCGGGAACAACATATCAAGCGTGAGCGTGCTACTTCCAACATCTGCACCAATCAAGGTCTGCTGGCACTGGCATCGGCCGTTTATATGTCCGTGCTCGGGAAGAACGGGCTCGAGCAGGTGGCCAACCTGTGTTATCAGAAGGCTCACTATGCGGCGGAACAACTGGGCAAGATCGAGGGGTACCGTCTGGGTTTTGGCCAGCCGTTCTTCCATGAATTTGCACTGCGCTGCCCCAAACCGGTTGCAGAGATCAACGAACATTTGCTCGAGCATGGTATTTTGGGCGGTTATGACCTTGGCAGGGATTATCCGTCGCTTAAGGATCATATGCTCATTGCCGTGACCGAAATGAATAGCAAGGAAGATATTGACCTGCTTGTGGATGTCTTGAAGGAGGCCAACCATGACTGATTCTGTGACCAGGCTCTCTGGCCGGATCCATTCCAAGGGTGGTCGTATTCTAGAACCCACGCTTTTTGATCTGTCATCGTCAGGGCGGACCGGTGTGACTTTTCCCGAGTCGGATGTGCCCCATTACGATCTCCCGGATACAGCGCTCCTACGCCAAACTCTGCCCATGCCTGAACTGGCGGAGGTGGATGTCGTGCGCCACTATATGCATTTGTCAAAATTCAACTATAGTGTCGACGGTGGCTTCTATCCGCTTGGATCATGCACGATGAAGTACAATCCAAAAATCAATGAAGATACCTGCCGACTGCCCGGTTTCTTGTTCACGCACCCTCTACAACCGATTGAGACGGTACAGGGCAATCTTGTGCTGATGTTTGAAATGCAGGAGTGGCTCAAGGAAATCAGCGGTTTTGCGGCGGTCACGCTGCAGCCTGCGGCGGGGGCGCATGGTGAGTTTACCGGTGTGCTGATCATGCGTGCATACCATAAGTCGCGTGGCGACGACCGGCGAATCAAAGTACTCATCCCCGATTCGGCGCACGGGACCAACCCCGCTTCTGCAGGAATGTTGGGCTTGCAGGTCGTGCAGATCCCCTCGGACGCGCGCGGGAATGTGGATGTGGATGCGCTCAGGGCCGCATGTGATGAAACGGTCCTGGGTTTGATGTTGACGAACCCGAATACGTTGGGTTTGTTCGATGAAAACATAGACGAAGTGGTCAAGATCGTCCACGAGTGTGGGGGATTGATGTACGGGGATGGGGCCAACCTGAACGCGCTGCTCGGTATAGTCCGCCCGGGTGATATCGGTTTTGACGTGATGCATTTCAACCTGCACAAGACTTTTGCCGTTCCGCATGGGGGCGGCGATCCTGGCAGTGGGCCGGTGGGCGTTGCCGCGCGGCTGGCCGATTTCTTGCCCGCTCCGCTGATCGGCGTTGTGGAAGCCGGGGATGTAGAAACCCCGCCTCTGTATGGTTATGTCACCCCTAAAAAGACCATTGGCCGAATGAAAGCCTTTGGGGGCCATTTTGGTGCCCTGGTGCGCTCCTACACCTATATTGCCATGCACGGTGCAGAGGGTCTGCGTGCAATTGCGGAGAATGCGGTGCTAAACGCCAATTACTTGAAGGCGCGCCTGGCGGGACATTATCGCATCCCCTTCAACCGGACTTGCATGCATGAGTTTGTAGTGGAAGGCCAGTTTGAAGGTTCAGACGTCCGGGCCCTGGATATTTCCAAACGCCTGATGGATTTTGATTTTCATCCGCCCACCAACTATTTCCCGCTGATCGTTCCCACGGAAACAGAGAACAAGGACACACTGGATGCTTTTGCCGATGCGTTAATCCAGATTGCTGAAGAATCCAGATCCAACCCCGAAGTGGTCAAGTCGGCTCCACACGAGACGGTTTTTGGCCGGATGGATGAGGTCAAGGCTGCCCGCGAGCTGGTGCTATGCTGCTGGCTGCCGGAAGATTACGAACAAATGGCGTGAGATCGTCGCCTTCCACAAAGCATAAAAAGACGCCTGATTATCAGGCGTCTTTTTATTGCTCTTTTCGAAGAGTTTTATTGCTGGATTTCCCACACTACTGTGTTCCTGAAAAGGCAGTTCGTGCCGTAACTCTTGTTTGTGCCCGAGACTACCGCGTAGGATAAGTAGCCGGTTGTCAATTTACCCTGAAGCCCTGTAAAGGTTTTGAGTAATTTGCCATTGACAAGCACCCGGAAAATATTTTCTTCGGCTATCAGGGTTACGTGGGCGCTGCCGGTTTGGGCTGGAAGTCCGTAGGTCGCCAGGCCCATTGTATTCGAATAATTGCCTTTGGCCGCCAGCAGATAAGACAATCTCAGATAGCCTTGCAGCGAAATGAAGAGCATATAATTGTCGCCGTTCGGTTGTTCACGAAAGGCAAAGCCACAGCCGGACATATCGGCGGCCGCGCTGGCGCTCTTCCAGGCGAGATCGCTCTCGATGACAAAATTGGTGGGAGAAAGCCCGGTTTCAAAGCGATTGTAATAACCCAGTTCCGCCCAGGAATCGCTGGTATCGTGCAGAAGCGTATAACTTCCGTTTGTGGTTGAAATAAAACCCTTGCCATAATAACCCTGTATGACTGTAGTAAAGTCCTCTACCTGCTTTGTCGCGGTCAGGTTGGGTGTCGCGGTCGGTAGCGGGGTGCCGGTTGGCCTGGGCGTGGAAGTTGATGTTGCCTTTGGCCTCCTGGTCGGCGCAGAGGTGTTCGTGGTCACCGGGGTGGCCCCCGGCATGGCGCATGAAGAGAGCAGCAAGCTGGCAGCGATCAATAGCCCGACCGTAGAACACAGTTTACCCACGCTCATGATAATCTCCTAAGTTGATTTGATTGGGGCTCACAATTGTCCTTTAATATCCCACTGGCAAAAAGTATAACGGCCTGAATCAAAGGTAACCAGTTACATTCAGACCCTCTTTCATGTTCTTTTAACAGGTCTGCAAAACAGATCTGCCGGCTTGACAAATAGACAGTTATCTATATAATATACATAGAAGGTCATCGATATGACGAGTTTGGATGCGGTGGAGTTTGCCAAGGCACTTGCGGATGGAACGCGCCAGAAAATCATGAAGCTGTGCTGTTGCGAATGGATTTCGGTTGCCGAGCTGGTCGAGCAACTCGATGTCAGCCAGCCGACGGTATCACATCATCTGGCTATTTTGAGAGAGTGTGGCCTGGTGACCGTGCGGCATGAAGGCAAACAAACCTTTTACTCACTTAATCAGGAACGCATGGCCGTGTGTTG
>CAYPYJ010000176.1:0-3393 GCA_964414945.1 uncultured Occallatibacter sp. | reverse complement strand
CCCGCCGCGTGGTCCTCGCGCGTGTAGCCGAACTCAAGGCGCTTGGCGATGCCCTCAGTGATGGAGGCGGTGTTCCAGGTGCCGATCACCGGCCCGCCGGCCAACACGTGGTAGGCGATGACAGGGTGTCCGGCGCCATTTGCCGGAGATGCAGCGGTCGAAGCCAGCGGCGTAACGAAGATGCCCGTGGGGCCTTCATAGCCCAGGCTCTGCGCGCTTGCAGCGACTGCGGTGATGTTGAGAGCGACGACCAAAGCTAGTGTTAAGAACAGGCTTTTGGACAATGACGAATGGAAAATGAACGCAAAGGTACGCATAGAAACTTCTCCTTGATGAAATCGTGATTAAGAGGAAGGATCGTGCGACGGAAGGGTTCCGCTCAAGAGCAATGCGTGGAGAGCGCAGCGTGCCGCCGCAAATGTAGAGACATAGCAGCTACATCCAATAAATTGCTGATGCGGAATGGATTTTCAGTCGCAGGGAGGCGCTGTTACGAGTAACAACAACAGGCAGAATGCCGGGCGGCATGATGCGACTGAATCATAGAAGCGAGTATAAACGACTTTGCGGAAAAGTCAAAAAGCAGGGAACGCCGATTCCCTGCCATCAACACACTAGCCGGTCCCGCTTCAGCTTCACGCCTTCCAGACGCCCGAGCAGCGTGACGGCGATGCGCTCTGGATCAAAGAGTCGTTTGGCCATTGCCTGCACCTCAGCCACGCTCACTTCGCTGATGCGGGCGATGATCTCGTCCACGGTGATGAACTCGTGGAAGTACATCTCCTGACGGGCGAGGTTAGCCATGCGGGCATTGGAGCTTTCAAGCCCCATCAGGATGTTGCCCTTGACCTGATCTTTGGCGCGGGTCAACTCCTCGTCGGGAAGTGCGGAGTCCTTAAGCTTGCGGAACTCGGCCAGGATCAGGTCCACCACCTCAATGGTTTTGCTCGTCGAGGTGCCGGCATAGACGCACAGGGTTCCGGTGTCCCGGTAAGGGCTGAGATCAGAGTAGATTGAGTAGGCTATACCGCGCTCTTCGCGAATGGTCTGGAAGAGGCGCGAGCTCATGCCGCCGCCCAGAACTGTATTCAGAATCAAAGTGGCGTAGCGATTTTCGTCGGTGATGGGCGGTGCCGGAACGCCGAGGCAGATCTGCACCTGCTCCAGCGATTTTTTGTTGCGCTGCACAATGCGCGCGGCTGCCTCGGGAGCTGGCAATTCATGCAGTGTTGCGCCGCCTGCCAGTGTGGAGAACTTCTGTGCCACAGCTTGGGCAAAGTGGTCGTGATCCAAATTCCCGGCTGCGGCAAAGATCATATTGCCGCCGTGAAAACGGTCGCCGTGGTAGTCCAGGAGGCTCTGCCGGTTGAGTTGCGCGACCGTTTCCTTGGTGCCGAGAATCGGCCATCCCAGCGGATGACCCTTCCAGAAGGCCTGGGTAAAAAGCTCGTGGACCAGGACGTCGGGATTATCCTCGTCGATTTTGATCTCTTCGAGAATCACGCCGCGTTCGCGCTCGATGTCGGTGGCGGCGAAGACTGGATTGAGCACCAAGTCGGCCAGCACGTCGAGCGCAATGGGGACGTGCTCGGCAAGCGACTTGACGTTGAAGCAGATGGTCTCCTTGCCTGTGAAGGCGTCGAGGTTGCCGCCGATCGAATCCATCTCGCGGGCGATGTGCTGCGCTGAGCGGGAGTGAGTACCTTTGAAAAGCATGTGCTCGACAAAGTGAGAGATGCCGTTACTCTCGGCAGGCTCGCAACGGGAGCCGGATTTGATCCATACGCCCATGGCTACCGAACGCATACATTCCATGCGTTCTGTCAGTACGATCAGGCCATTTGGCAGTACGGTGCGTTGAAGATTTCGCTCAGTGGTCATCGTCATTCGTTCTTCGATTGTATGGCAAACGGGCTTGCCGAGTGTGATTGGGCCCAAAATGCACTATCCTGAGCCAAGCCATGCATGAAGAAACCGGCGAACTCGTTCCTTTAGACGGCATCATCCCCGAAGCGGGGAGCCGACGACCACTCTTTGGGCTGGATGCGAAGGCGCTGGCGGCGGTGATGATGGAGACAGGCGAACCCGTATGGAGGGGTAAGCAACTTGCCGAAGCCTTGTACAAACAAAGAGTTGCAGATATTTGTAAAGTTACCACTTTATCCAAGCCGCTGCGCCAAAGGCTGGCCGCGCAAGGCTGGGAGGTGGGCCGGCCAGCCATTGCTCAAACCTTCCAATCCTCGGATGGGACGGAGCGCTATTTAATTCTGTGCGAAGACAGGAAGACCGTAGAGAGCGTCTGGATGCCCGAGGGCGACGACGGCGAAACTGGCGACGGCAGCGACGCGGAAATGGCGGATGAACCAGCGAGTCGCAATTGGCGAGCTACCCTTTGCGTCTCAAGCCAAGTGGGCTGCGCGGTCAACTGCCAGTTCTGCCTGACCGCAAAACTCGGCTTGCAGCGCAACCTGACGGCAGGTGAGATTGCAGGGCAGGTGCTAGCCGTTTTCGATCGTCACTGCGTAGAAGTGGGCCGCGACCGCGTGAATCTGGTCTTTATGGGCATGGGCGAGCCATTCCTGAACTACGACAACTTCATAGGCGCGGTGCGGCTCTTGGTGCAGGAAGCTGGATTGAGCCCGCGGCGGATGACGGTTTCGACCTCCGGCATTGTTCCCGGCATTGAGCGCTTTGCCCAGGAGCCGCCGGAGTTCCGCCCCAAGCTGGCCATCAGCCTCAACGCGCCTAACGACACAATTCGCTCCGAGATCATGCCGATCAACCACAAGTGGCCTATCGAAGCGGTTGTGGATGCTGTGCGACAGATTCCGCTCCGCCCGCGGGAGCGCATCACATTCGAGTACGTTCTGCTGGGGGGCGTCACCGACCGGCCCGAACACGCGAGCGAAGTGGCCCGACTGGTGCGCCGCACCGGATTGCCCGCCAAGGTCAACCTGATCGCCTGGAACCCTGGGCCAGGCATTGACTATGCCACGCCGCAGTCTGAAGCCGTAGAGAGTTTCCGCCGAGTACTCGCGGACGCAGGGATTCCCGCCTACATTCGCAAGCCGCGAGGCCTCGATATCTACGCCGCTTGCGGGCAGCTTAAGCGGACAGTGGAGAGGTAATGCTGTCTATGCTATGCACCCGCTTGCCGGTCCATTTCGGGATTGTATTGATCTTTAATTCCAGGGAAGGTCAGCCAGGAAAATAGCTTGCGGAAATGCGATTCTTTCTCCGTGTCGCCACGCTATTTTTAGATTAGCGAGGAGTCATTCTCAGAGGAATCTTTTCTTGAATCATCCCAATCATTACGAATTTCTTCAAATCAGCCCCAACGCCGAGGCTGACACAATCCACCGCGTCTATCGCTTTCTTGCTTCGCGCCTGCAC
>CAYPYJ010000175.1:0-3504 GCA_964414945.1 uncultured Occallatibacter sp. | reverse complement strand
GACCGTTTGCCAACTTCAACGGCGTGGTGGATGAGATCAACGAAGATCGCGAGACAATGAAGGTCATGGTAACCATCTTCGGGCGCTCCACACCGGTCGAATTGGAGTTTGGCAAGGTGGAAAAGATTGAGTAGTTGCAGCCTTTAGCGAGTAGCTTCCAGCTTCTAGCCGGTTCGCCTTCCTGGTAGGCCGCCGGTTGCAGGCGAAAGCTTAGGCTCCAACACCAAAATTAGCAAGAACCCGATCAGCAGAATGCTGGAAGCCAGGAGCTGACGGCTGATCTCAAAGGAACACACATGGCACCTCCGAAGAAAGTAACTGGATTCGTCAAGCTGCAAATCGTTGCCGGCAAAGCAACTCCGGCCCCGCCGGTTGGTCCCGCGTTGGGTCAGGCGCAGGTCAACATCATGGAGTTCTGCAAGCAGTTCAACGCTCGCACCTCCGGCAAAGAGATGGAAGGGCTGGTCATTCCGGTCGTCATCTCGGTCTATGCGGACCGCAGCTTCACCTTCATCACCAAGACGCCTCCGGCACCGGTTCTGTTGCTGAAGGCAGCCGGGATCGCCAAGGGTTCGGGCACGCCGAACAAGGAAAAGATCGGCAAGGTGACCGAAGCGCAGGTACGCGAGATCGCCACGCAAAAGATGCCCGATCTCAACGCCGCCTCCATTGAGACGGCCATGAAGAGCATCCGGGGAACAGCCCGCTCGATGGGCATTGAAGTAGTGGCGTAAGCCGCAAGTCTCTCATTCGATTCAAAGCAAGGCCCTCCACAGCGGAGGGCCTTGCTGCGTTTGGACGGGAACGGGAGCAGGGAGCGTCAGCCTCGACGAAATTGAGAGCGATTCTGACGCTGAGAAGGCTCGGACTTTGCCTTCTAGAGTCTTGCCGCAGGAGAAAACTCCGAGGAGCAGCTAGCCCAATGGTTTGAAGAGAATACGGCTCAACGCTGACGCGCTCTGGGTCTCGATATCCACCAGCCGTCTCATTTCTCCCCTTCCCAAGTCCCCCCCTGCCCGGTATAGAATTACTGCAGTCAGGTTAATTCCCACGCCTGACAACGCAAACAACTGCGCAGATAAGCGGTTGTTGGGGTTTTATGAACGCCAATTTATACGGCTCTTCTCTCTCCCGCTACAAGCGATTCCATCTCTATTTCCCATGCAATGTTGTTGAAGAGTTTTGCCTTCGGAGGCCCAGGCGTGTCCGGAAGTTTTCCGGCCGCATTGGTGAGATCTGATGGCCGATATGGCTACCACGGTGAATGCTATGCCCTCGGGCGCTTCCCTGCTTGACCGCAAGATGTCGACGACGCCCAGCCGCTCTGGAACGGTGATGTTTCTGCTGGCCCTGACTGGAGGTCTTTGCTACATAGCCTTCCATGTTGCAAGCGATCTCGACACGGTCGTCATCACCAGCACCTGGCCCTATGTGCTGTTAGGCCTTGCACTGCTGATTGCGTTGGGCTTTGAATTCGTCAATGGCTTCCACGACACCGCCAATGCAGTCGCCACGGTCATTTACACCAATTCGCTGCATCCAACCAGCGCCGTCGTCTTGTCAGGCCTTTTCAACCTGCTTGGAGTGCTTTTATCTTCTGGCACGGTGGCCTTCGCGGTTATCACGCTGTTGCCGGTTGAGCTGATTCTTCAGGTCAGCTCTGGCGCTGGCTTCGCCATGGTCTTTGCGTTGCTGATCGCGGCCATTCTCTGGAATCTGAGTACCTGGTGGTTCGGGCTTCCGGCCTCCAGTTCGCACACCATGGTCGGTTCCATCATCGGTGTGGGTATCGCCAACCAAATGATGCACATCCACAGCGGCACCTCCGGCGTGGATTGGGAACAGGCCATCAAAGTTCTCAAGGTGCTGCTGATTTCGCCATTCATTGGTTTCTTCTTTGCCGGGGCAGTGCTGTTTGTCTCCAAGGCTTTGACGAACACAGAATGGGCTCGGAATCGAGCTCTCCGTTATCGGGCGAATTGGACGAAGCCTCTCTGGGCGCTTTGCTATATTTTGTCTGCGGGAATCGCAGGCACGCTGCTGTTGAATCTGGCGGAATGGCTTTTTGCTCCGTTGGGAATTGCCAAATGGTTGCCCATTCGAGCGATCGAGTCGTGGAAAGCTCCTCTGGGTTTGTTCTCAGTTGTTATCATTGTGGGCATCGTCGGCCATCTTTTGCTGGTTCTGTTTGCCCAGTTCGTCATCGATGATGGCCGGGTTCTTCACGAAACTCCCAAAAAAAATCAGCCACCGCCGTGGCCAATTCGCGTGCTGATGATTCTCACCTGCACCGGCGTCAGCTTCTTCCACGGCTCCAATGACGGGCAAAAGGGCATGGGCCTGATTATGCTGATTCTGATCGGCACCGTCCCCACAGCGTATGCGCTCAACCACGCCGTCACTGCCAGTGATATTCAGCAGTTCATTGCTGCCTCCGAGCAGACTGGCCATATTTTCGACCGCCACGTAGACACAGCCGGAACTCTTGGCGAAAGCGCCCGCGCCGAAGTCACCGATTACATTCGCACCAAGCAACTCCAGCCGGACACGATTCTGGCCCTACGGGAACTGGTCGAGGACCTGAGCCACGAAGTGACCCTCTACAAAACCTTCAAATCCGTTCCGGCGCAAGAGCAGGCTAATGTTCGCAACGATATGTACGTGGCAAGCGAAGCCATTCGCTTGATGCTGAAAAATGACGCCAGCCTGATGAAAGATAAGAAGCAGCCGGTTTTCAATGCAGGTGAAACCACCGCCCTCGCAAACTATAAGACTATTGTTGACAAGTCCACAAAGTTCATTCCCGATTGGGTCAAAGTAGCGGTCGCTCTGGCTCTTGGCCTGGGAACCATGGTTGGCTGGCGTCGCGTCGTCATCACCGTTGGCGAGAAGATCGGCAAGGACCGCATGACCTATGCGGAAGGCGCCAGCGCCGGACTGGTGGCGATGGGTACGATTTTTGCTGCGGACACGTGGGGCCTGCCGGTAAGCACTACGCACATCCTCAGCTCTGGCGTGGCCGGAACTATGACCGCCAATGGCAGCGGCCTGCGCCTCTCCACAGTACGCAATATTGCCGCCGGCTGGGTCTTCACGCTGCCGGCCGCCGCTTTGCTCTCCGGTATTCTCTACTGGTTCTTCCGCTCGATTTCTTAACTTCCGACCATCGCCAGCGGCTTGCTCCTATCGGTCCGCAGCGTGGGCACAGCCGCCAGCAGACTGCGTGTATAGGGATGCTCGGGCGCGGTGAGCAGACGAGCCGTGAGCCCCGTTTCCACAACTTCTCCCGCCCGCATCACCGCTACCCGGCTTGCCACCTGGCCCACCACCGCCAAATCATGCGATATAAAAAGCATGGCAAGTCCGTGCTGCTTTTGTAAATCGCGCAGCAGTGCGATAACCTGTGCCTGCACGGTGACATCGAGAGCCGTGGTTGGCTCGTCAGCAATCAGCAGGCGCGGCCGGTTGATCAGCGCCATGGCGATCAGGATCCGCTGTCTCTGC
>CAYPYJ010000174.1:0-3686 GCA_964414945.1 uncultured Occallatibacter sp. | reverse complement strand
TTCCTGGTTACCGTGAGCAATGATCTCCGCGATAAGGCTATAACCATGGGCGCATCGCCGGAGAAAGTACGCGCCATTGTTAACGGCTGCGATCTCTCAGTCTTTCACGCTCGGGACCGTCTTGAGGCGCGCCAGAAACTCGGCATCGACCCGGCCGCAAAGGCCGTGATTTACATTGGGCGCATGGACCTAAAGAAAGGCCTGCGCGAACTGGTCGAAGCGGCAGCATCTCTACATCCGAAGCACCCTGACCTACGCGTATATCTGATCGGCGAAGGGCCAGACAGGCCTCTGATCCAGTGCTTCATTCAGACGAACAACGCTGCTGGCTATATTCACGCGATGCCCGGTTGCGCCTTCGACGATGTCGCCCTATGGATGGCGGCAGCCGATCTGGTCACCCTGCCGAGTTATATGGAAGGCTGTCCAAATGTTGTCTTGGAGGCGCTTGCCAGCGGTCGGCCAGTCGTCGCCACGAATGTTGGCGGCATTCCCGAGATTCTCAGCGACAAGTGCGGACGCCTCGTACCCCCTCGTGACATACTCGCGCTGGCTAATGCCCTTGCATCGGTCCTCGACAAAACCTGGGACTCCAATGCCATCTCCGCATACTGTAGCCGGAGCTGGGAGGCTGTGGCGGCAGATCTGAATGAGATATTCGTATCTCTTGCTTCCGCGAGCTCGTCGGGCAACCGCGCCCAATAACCAGCAGGAATGCCCACGCTTTCCACAACCCGCCATCACTGTGGGCTTATCCTCAAGAAAGAACCTCAGTGATCGACTTCTCCCAAACCGTGAAGCAGCAGGCCGACATCGTCAAGGTGATCGAGGGGTACATCCGCCTGCGCAAGGCGGGAGCCCAGAACTATCAGGGGCTTTGTCCGTTTCATAAAGAGAAATCGCCGTCGTTTTCTGTTCATGCTGTTCGCCAGTTCTACCACTGCTTTGGCTGTCAGGCCTCAGGCGACGTATTTTCGTTTGTTGCGAAAATCGAAAATGTCACCTTTCCAGAAGCGGTGCGGATGGTGGCAGGTAAGTGCGGCATTCCGCTGCCCAAGCGGGAATTTTCCTCGCCAGAGGAGGCCGCCGGAGCGCGGATGCGGGCCAAGCTTTTGGAACTGCATGAGACGGCGACCGCATGGTTTGAAGAGCAGATGCGCGGGCCTGAAGGGGCGACTGCTCGCGAATATCTGGCTGGCCGCGGACTCTCGCCCGAGAATATCAAGACATTCCGCATCGGCTACTCTCCCGACAGCTTCAACGCACTGCGCGACCGGCTCAGCGGCATGGCCGACAACGAGACCCTCCGGAGCAGCGGCCTATTTGCCGCCAAAGAGCATGAAGACGGCAGCCTGGGTCAAATCTACGACCGCTTCCGCAAGCGGGTCATGTTTCCCATCTGTAACGAGAGCGGCCGCGTGATTGCCTTCACCGCGCGGACGCTGGAGACCGGCGACAAAGCCGGCGCAAAATACATCAATTCTTCGGAGACGCCGCTCTACTCCAAAGGTCAGGTCCTCTTCAATCTAGACAAGGCTCGCACGGCGATTCGCCAGCTTGAGTTTGCCCTGCTCGTCGAGGGTCAAATGGACTGCATCTCGGTTTTTTTGCGCGGGATACAGAATGTTATCGCCACCAGCGGAACAGCTTTTACCGAGCAGCAGGTGGCTCTTTTGCGCCGCCACACCTCGCAGGTTGTGGTCAACTTCGATCCCGACGCAGCCGGTTCAAATGCCGCTGAAAAGTCCATCGCGCTGCTCACCGAAGAGGGTTTCACCATCAAAATCGTCACCCTCGACGGCGGCCTCGACCCCGACCGCTATATCCGCGAGCGCGGGGTAGAGGCATACACCGCGGCCCTGCGCGGTGCGCAGCGGCAGGCTGACTACCTGATCGAGCGGGCGCGGCTTGCTTTCCCCGGCGCAAGCGCGGAGCAGAAGGTCAAGGCGATGAACTACCTGTTGCCACATATTCGCCTCATGCCTGAGAAGGTCGCGCGCGACCAGTTCGTACATGATGCGGCGCAGAAGCTGTCCATCGATTCAGCAATTATGCGCGAAGAACTGCGCCAGGCCGCGCTCAAACGGCGCGACCACATCGAATCGCGGGCCACTGTTCTCACCGAAGTCGAGCGGGTACTACTGCGTGCACTAGCCATAGACGACCCGGAGTTCGAGCGCTCGCGCCGACTGGCGATCGATGCGTTGGCCCAGCAATCAGCGTGGTTTGAGCATCTTGGCGCATTCGCGGCTTTGCAGGCACTCGCCGGTCGCCAGTCTAGAGACCCGATGGACGTGATCGAGGACGAAGCGCAGCGGGCCTTGCTGGCCGAAACGCTGCTGGCTGAGACCAAGCCACCCGAGGAAAACGAAGTCCACAGCGCCATTCAGGAGATTCACGAACGGGCTATCGAACACCACCAGCGCGAACTGCGCACTCAGATCGCCGAAGCCGAGCGTCGGGGCGACCACGCAGAGCTGGCTGTATTGATACAGCAGAAGTTGGAACTGGACCGGACGCTGCGTCAACTGCACAACCAGCGGCCACAAGAGTAACCTCACTTCACCAGCGCGGTGCGGCCCGCATTGGATACACTGAATATGCTATGGAAATCCGCTCTGGGAACGAGATTCGCGAAGCTTTTCTGCGCTTTTTTGAGTCGAAGGGGCACCGTCGCGTGCATTCTTCCTCGCTGGTGCCTGCCAACGACCCAACGCTGCTCTTTACCAACGCCGGGATGAACCAGTTCAAGGACCTGTTCCTGGGGGCCGAGAAGAGAGAGTACTCCCGCGCCACCACCTCGCAGAAGTGCGTCCGCGCCGGCGGCAAGCATAACGACCTTGAAAACGTTGGCTTTACGCGGCGGCATCACACATTCTTTGAGATGCTGGGCAACTTCTCCTTTGGCGATTATTTCAAGCGCGAGGCCATCGCCTTTGCATGGGAACTGGTCACAAGCTCCGAGTGGCTTGCCATCCCCAAGGACCGCCTCTATGTGACTATCTTCGAAGGCGCCGATGGCGTTCCCCGCGATACCGAGGCTGAGAACTTCTGGATCGAAGCGGGCGTTGGCAAAGAGCGCATCAAAGAGTACGGCCTCAAAGACAATTTTTGGCAGATGGGCGAGACCGGCCCCTGCGGCCCCTGCTCGGAGATTTTTTACGACATGGGCATCGAGGCCGCCGAGACTCCCGGCGTAGACCTGCCTTTCGGCCAGGACGAAGCCCGCTACGTAGAAATCTGGAACCTCGTCTTTATGCAGTTTGACCGCTCCGCCATTGTGGACCCGGCCACCAAAACCACCAGTTATAAGCTCGCCCCGCTGCCCAAGCCCTCTATCGACACCGGCGCGGGTTTGGAGCGCCTCGCCGCTGTGCTGCAAGGCAAAGTTTCCAACTTCGAAACTGATCTCTTCACGCCGCTGATAGCCCGCGCTGCTGAACTTACCGGCGCGAAGAATGACGTCAACATCGCCAGCCTGCGCATCATCGCCGACCATGCACGCGCAGCAACCTTCCTAATCAACGACGGCGTTCTGCCCGCCAACGAAGGCCGGGGCTATGTGCTGCGCAAGATTCTCCGCCGCGGAATTCGTCACGGACGCTTGCTGGGGCAGGAGCAGCCTTTCCTCTACCAAATGGTCTTCGCCGTCCGCGATTTGATGCAAGGTGCATATCCGGAGCTGA
>CAYPYJ010000173.1:0-3797 GCA_964414945.1 uncultured Occallatibacter sp. | reverse complement strand
GTGGATTGCGCCGGTCCTGGGATTCGGCGGTGCGTTGCTGGCCCTGGTGGGGATGCATCTTGCAGCTGTCGCCAAACACACCCTGATCGAGCGCGATGGGATTTTGTCCCGCATGTTACCTAAAGGAAAACGCAAATGAAGCAGTTGAAATCCACCCTGTTGCTAAGCATGGCGCTGCTCAGTGGACAAGCCGCAGCGCTCGAATTCGGGCAAGTGCAGACCAACGAAAGCACGTCGGCCTTCGGCTACACGCAAATGGGTGTGCCACTGGACGGCAAATTCAACAAGTTTGCCGCACAGCTCCGCTTCGATCCGTCCAAACTGAACCAGACGCAAGCGAAGATCGACATCGACCTTGCCAGCATCGACACGGGCTCCGCCGAAGCGAACGATGAGGTGGCGGGCAAGCTGTGGTTTGATACCAGAAATCATCCTACGGCCAGCTTCGTATCAACCGGCATTAAGTCCTTGGGTGGCAACCGTTACGAAGCCAGCGGCAAGCTCAGCATCAAGGGCCGCACAAAGGATGTCAAAGCGTCCGTCAACTTTCAATCAATCGGAAATAAAGGCCTGTTCGACGGCGCGTTCAGTATCAAACGCCTCGACTATGCTATCGGCGAAGGCGAATGGACCGACATCAGCACCGTCGCCAACGACATCCAGATCAAGTTTCACCTCGTCGTGAATGCAGCACCCAGCAAGAAGTAATTCTACTTTCAACCACCAACATAGAGAACATTATGAAAAGATTTGTTGCCCTGACGCTCGCAACCCTGTTGTCTTTCGTCGCTTATGCCGCCCCGGAAACTTATGTGATCGAGCCTTCGCACTCCATGCCGCGCTTCGAGTACAGCCACTTCGGCTACTCTTTGCAGCTCAGCCGTTTCGACACGGTTGCCGGAACAATCACCATAGATCGTGCGGCCAAATCCGGCTCGGTTGATGTCACGATTGACGCCAAGTCGGTCAATACCGGCTCCACTTTGTTTAACGGCCATATTCAGGGCGAAGACTTTTTCGATACCGTCAAATATCCCACCATCACTTTCAAGTCGAACAAGGTGAAGTTTGATGGCGATAAAGTCGCTTCCGTGGAGGGTGATCTGACTGTTAAAGGCATCACCAAGCCAGTGACACTGATCGTTAACTCCTTCCTGTGCATGCCGCATCCGATGATGAAGAAAGATGCCTGCGGCGCGACAGCAACCACCAAGGTTAAGCGCTCCGATTTCAACATGGGCAAGTACGCGCCCTACGTGGGCGATGAGATAACGCTGACTATTCCCGTAGAGGCGGTGAAGCAGTAAAAACGTAGGTCGGGTTGGCTTAGCTTGATCCGACAGTTTTACCCTGTATTCGTCGGGTTACGCGGCAAGCCGCAAACCCGACAATTTTTTGAACGAAAATCTTGCAACAGAATTGTTTTAATATGAACTACGCATCTACACGAAGCGCCGGCTTGTTGGTCGCAACAGTCTGTTTAACTATCTTACTTGAGTTGTGCGCACTGTCCGCTGGGGCTGCTCCGCTCTGGCTTGTCGCAGTCCCGAGCGAAACTTTTCGCTCAGATGAGCCGATCATGCTCGATGTCATTAGGCCAGCATCCCAGGACAATTGGCCCGAGGTGCTTAGACTCCGCCTTAAACAAGATAACAAGGTATGGGAAGTGGCGCTTTCCGCTGTGGGACCAATTGCGAAGGATGATGCACGACGCACATACCGAGGAGTGATGCCCACCCATCTATCCGGTCTGACCCGGGGGGAGCTGAGCGGAGTCGAGTCGAACCGGTTGGCGCTATTGGTTCGGGAGCCGGATGCGATCAATCAGATGATGCTCCCGTACGATGGAAGTGCAGAGAATGCTCCGCATGGAGAGCGTGCTATCAACATACTGGCTCCTGAAAACGAACCGGCACTGTCGGTTCATGAACCGATGTATTTCGTTATAGGCAATGGTGGTGTCGCGCACTTTCAGTTCAGCTTTAAGTACCGGATGTTTGACACTGACAGCCAACCGGTCGCATGGCTATCGCCATTGGCCAATTTCTATTTTGCTTATACGCAGGCCTCAGTATGGGATCTGAGTGCTGATTCAAAACCGTTTCGCGACACCAGCTATCATCCCAGTTTCTTTTGGCAGAGTACCTCGCTAGGTGGCGGAATGAAGCCGGATTTACTGCGCGCCGGCTTCGAGCATGAGTCAAATGGCAAGGCTGGTTCCAGTTCGCGTAGCGTCAATATGCTCTTTGTGCAGCCTGTATGGGCCACCCGCTTTTCGGACGGGCGTACTTTTGGATTTTTTCCGAAGATCTATGCCTATCAGGACAAGACAGATAATCCCGACATCCCGCGTTACCGGGGATACGCAGACTGGGAACTCGGCTATGGGCGGGAGGACGGGGCGGTCGTGAGGGGTTTATTTCGCTCTGGAACTGCGGGATATAGCAGTGCTCAAATTGCGATTTCCTATCCGTTACGCAAACCGCTATTCACTCGCGCCGGCGGGTTTGTGTTTCTCCAACTCTTCAGGGGATATGGCGATACTCTTATGGATTACAACCGGAGCAGTTCAACGCAAGTGCGGCTTGGATTCGCGATCGTTCGCTGATTCTTGGCCGTTACAGACCGCACCATACTGGAAAGCGGACATCACTGCGGACTACACGGAAAGTCAATTCGGCAAACTGCTGGTGTCTCCTAAGGCCGAAGTTTGAGCTTTCCCAGCATTGGCGTCGAGAGACGGCAAATGGCACGCAACGGTACTTCATATTGCCATATGGCTCGCCAGGAAGCGGCCGCTTGAGCATCTAAAATTCAGCGCGCCGGATACCTGATGTGTCGTTATTATGAGTTAATGACTTAATTGGCCGAAAGTACGCGCAAAGGAAAATGCCATGTAGCGGCCATTCATCCGTTGGGTAACTTACAATAATACCGTCTGCCTGTAGAAAACGGACATCATAAAGCGGCCCCTCACGACCTGCGGCGTTCGACCCGAAGCTGTCGTTGACGCTAGCTCGAAACTATTGCTCAGGCCACCCATTCTAGTTCGAACACACCGGGCTTAAGCTGCTGGTCGTCGATAGCCGCCTTCTCGATACCAAGCTGACCCTGACAGAGCTTCATACAGAGCCGCTTTCCAGGAATTTCTGCGGTTGGCTCGCTCTGTCTGAGCTATCATCCCCAAATGTTCACCAATTCGCTGACTCGTTACGAGTTGACTTAGAAAGTCTGAAAGCGAAGCCAGTTCACTAGCAGCCTCAATTGAAAACCTAGTAGTCAGTTTCAGATTATGAACGTAGGCGGTAACCCGTCCTACCAATTCCGCAGACCAATTATTGGGTGGACTCACCAAAAACATAGCCGTTGCTGGTGTGGTTTCTTGCACCTGGGCATACAGCCACGTATCTGTCTCGATGCTTAGACCCTCAAAGTACGGGTGTGGGATCTGGTTTTGCGCATCAAGTACATCAGCCCCTTTGCCTTTATTGCAGTCAGTACAGGCCGGAATAAGGTTGATGGGTAACACTTAGAAAGATGGATAGCGTGCCTTTGATAGAAAGTGATCCAGGGTCGAAACCTGTCCAAATCCACAGTATGGACACTTGCCAAGAGGGGCCAGCGATTTAATTCGGTCGTAGTATGAACGGGCTGGCTGATCACTTTTGGCCATGTGATCGGTATAGAGGGAGGTCAAATCATCCTTTGTCAGCTCTCCGAGTGCCAACTCAGCGCCACCACCCCAAGGGCTCGAAGGGAATAGATATAGCTCGTTGGCGGCAGCTCGATTTTCATAC
>CAYPYJ010000172.1:0-3848 GCA_964414945.1 uncultured Occallatibacter sp. | reverse complement strand
CCCCGCTCAAGCCGCTTTGAGCGGCTCACACCGTAAAGCCTCCGGCTCTGCCGGAGGATACTTACTCCAAAAGGGAGATCCCCCGGCTCTGCCGGGGTGGCAGTAGAACTTTGAGAATTCCGGGAGTATGTTCTCCCTCGAATTGCCTGTGCTTCGGCGGTGAAGACAGCAGTACGAGGCTTTTGCTTTTGTTCTTGCTTTTGCTTCGGACGGTTGCGAACAGGCCCCTTTGAGGGGCCAGCAACCGTAAAGCCACCGGCTCTGCCGGTGGATACTTACTCGCGTCGAGCAGGCTGCCAATAGCCAGTCTGGATCGAGCTATAGACCTCTTCCGTATTAGGCTGAATATCACCTGTACTTTCAACGACTTAACCGCACATGGAATACCGCCTAAGCACCTGTATTCACATGCAAGACGTATGAGCTTTGGGTAAATCGTTGGGTAAGTTTCGGTCCCACATCATCCGCCTGCGGTGTGCGCCCTTCCCTGCGGCGAACTGGGATAAACCAGCGACATTCAGCTTGGGAAACTGGCTGCAAATTGAAAACAAAGAACATAGCGAATTCCGGCACCTCTTTCAGGCGATTGAATTTAGGGAGAATTCGAAGGTTTCGGCAACGCGGCTCTTAATGGAGTTCAAATGGAGTTCACTCGTAACCAAAAGGCTGATTATGTGGGTCAGTTCGATTTCCTCTCCGGCGAGTCAGAGGGTGAGGGAGAGGCGCGTCGCGCACGTAGATGGCGATCGACAGCGGAGAAGCGTCGGATCGCGGAGCTGACGTTCGAGCCCGGTGCGAGTGTGGCGCTGGTGGCGCGGGCTTATAGAGTGAACGCCAACCAGGTGTTCAAGTGGCGTCGTGAGTTGAAGAGAGGCGAATTGGCCGAAGCTGATGCGATATCGACGGCACTTCTCCCTGTTTCGTTGTCCGCTTAGTGCGAGTATTTCTCTGGTAAATTCAATCTTGAAGTTGTGCCGGGTTTTTCAGATCAGAAGCACTAGCAAGGAGCGACGGCCAATACCGGCGTGGCTCTCTCGCCATTTACGAAAACTCGGAGGCAACGTTTTGAGACTCGATGACCACCCATCGACGACCAATGTAAACTCTAATCGCAGATTGCCACACAACAGAAGAGGACCTCTCAATGCGATGCGACCACCAATCCTCCAGATCATTCCAATCGGCATTCCTATTCAGTGCATTACTCGCGGGTCTTTTGGGGTCAGTGGTCATGGCAGAGGCCCAGGAGTTTAAAGATCTTCAAAAGCCGAAGTCACCCCTGCTGTTGAAGGCACAAGGAAGCTTCTTCGTGGGCGGAGAGAAGGTCGTGCAGACCGAGGCCGAACTCGGCAGTGTTGGCCCAGCGGGCCATATCAGTATTAACCAAATGTATGTGAGATACATGGTGCCGGAGGCCGGCGACAGCAACGTCCCAGTGGTGATGATCCATGGCGCCACGCTCACCGGTAAATCGTGGGAGACCACGCCGGACGGCCGTATGGGTTGGGACGAGTATTTCGTGCGCCGAGGCCATCCCGTATACGTTCCTGACCAAGTCTCCCGCGGGCGTTCTGGGTTCAATCAGGCGGTCTTTGACAATGTTCGCGGAGGAACTGCTCAGCCAGGTGTGCAACCCCCCTTTCTGCGATTCAGCGACGAAGTCGTTTGGCCGAACTTCCGCTTCGGTCCAAATCAAGGCGTACCTTATCCGGACGAGCAGTTCCCGGTCGCAGCAGTGGATGAGCTGGCAATGCAAAGTGTCCCCGACATGAATCGCGGCCTTCCAATACCTAATCCCAACTTCAAAACACTGTCGGATTTAGCGATCCAATTGAAGGGCGCGGTGCTCATGGGCCACTCTCAGGGCGGAATCTTTCCCGTAGGAGCGGCGCTGACAGATTCAACTGGGATCAAAGGCATGGTGCTCGTCGAGCCAGGCAGTTGCCCGGCTACATACACCGACCGGCAGATTGCGACGCTGGCGACTATTCCGCTCCTTGTCGTATTTGGTGATCATCTTGGAGACACGCCCTCGGGGATTCCAGGGCACTCCTGGCAGACTGCCTTCGACGGATGCAAGGCCTTCATCTCTAGGGTCAAGGCTGCGGGCGGCAAAGCTCAAATGCTCCACCCACCGGATCATGGCATCCGCGGCAACAGCCACATGATCATGCAGGACAAAAACAATCTTCAGATCGCCGACTTGATTCTGAAGTGGATCGATGAGAACGTTGGCAAGTCGAAGCTTTCGAATAAATAGTCGAGCAACAGCTCATTTGGAAATGGCCTTGAGGTGAAAACGATCATTGTAGTGCCGTCCAGCTGCAAATAATGCGAGTGAGCCAAAGATCCCGAGAGTATGGATTTCCCAACAGCGCCCAGCGCCCCCCAGTTTGACCGTCAGTCCGGCCCAAAGAAATGAGTCGGAGCTGGTTTGCGGTCAACCGCTTGGAACACCGAGGTGGCTCAATTGATCGCAAGAGATCTGGTTCAGTTTGTGTCGGCAATATCGACTTTCCTTCTGCCGCGACACGCCTGTGATCGCAATCACGGCAATGCGAATGCTTCTTCAGTAATCTGTCCTACGGTCGGCAGTTCACCAAGGCGTTGCCGCCCCGCGAGGGGAGCTAAACCTGCCAGGTTCCCAATACGACTGACACCTTATCCCGTGCCGAGTCGGAAGACGGCGACCCCCGACAATCCAATTTTGGATCGGCGCGTTTTCCGAAAGGATAAGCGATGTCCAGAAGTACCATTCCCTTTTCAACGCAAGATATCTCTGCGCTGGCGCGCTCTCTGCGCGAGCAGCTCGTGGATCGTGATTCCGCGCCCGGACAGGTCGAGTTGCTGAACATGCTCGCGCGAACGGCCGGCCATCGGAATTTCCAAAGCCTTCGCGCACAGGCGGCAGCACACGACCTTCTCGGTCATCCGCAGCCTGCATCCAAGCCAGTCGACTATCAACAGGTAACGCAACTGGCGCGCTTCTTCGATTCAAAAGGCCTGCTGGCAACTTGGCCATCTAAAGCAAGTCTGCAAGAGATTTGCTTGTGGGTCGTATGGTCTCGATTGCCATCGCGGCAAACGATGACCGAGGATCAGCTCAATCGTCACATCCGCGCGAATCATTGCTTCGGCGATCACGCTTTGTTGCGGCGGCAACTATACGAACTCGGTTTGGTGTCTAGAACAACAGACGGCCGAGAGTATAGGCGTGTCGGACGCCAACCGTCCGGCGAAGCACTCGCATTGATCCGGCACCTGGCCGAGCGCCAGCCAGCTACAGGTTCATCCACGGGCAACTCAGTGAAAGGGAGGAATCGATGAAAGCAGCACCATGTAATAGCCTGAACTCCGAATTACGTTCCAAATTGATTTCGACGCGCTTGGGAGATGTCGAGTGCGTGGTTTGTGGAAAGGGACCAGCGATCCTTCTTCTTCACGGAGCCATGGGCGGGTACGATCAAAGCCTTTTGCTGGGACAGGCCGCTGTGAGCAGTTCCGAGTTCCAACTCATCGCTGTCTCGCGTCCCGGATATCTTGAGACGCCCCTTGGGCTCGGGGAGACGCCTGAGCGCCAGGCCGACCTCTGTGCGGCTCTTCTCGATGCGCTCGAAGTTCCAACCGCGGCAGTGATCGCAATATCGGGTGGCGGTCAGTGCGCGCTTCAGTTTGCCCTCAGGCATCCAAATCACTGCTGGGCACTCGTCATGATCTCGGCCTGCAGTGCGCCAATCGATGTAAAGCTGCCATTGCAATTCCATCTGATGAAATGGATGGCACGCATTCCCTGGCTCGTAACGGCCATGCGAAAGAAAGCCGCGGCAGACCCAACTGCATCCGCACGG
>CAYPYJ010000171.1:0-3894 GCA_964414945.1 uncultured Occallatibacter sp. | reverse complement strand
TGCGGCGGTCGCCGCTCGGGTTGGGCGGCGACTGCGATGATCTCTTGCGCGGTGACCAACGTCCGACGGGTCACGTAGCTAGCGAGACTGCGCCAAGCCTTGCCTCGCAAAAACGTCTCTTTGCCAAGGTGTTCCGCCTCAGCTGAACGGCCCGCCTTATCGAGGTGGAATATCTGCGCGGCGATATCGCCCTTTCTGGCATACCATTCCGCGAGGGTTCCGTGAACACTCTGGCGCACTGCTGGTGCAATTCCAGACTCCAGTCCAGCGCGAACGGTTTCGTGCATTTCCAGCAGGCCTTCGGCCTCGGCCCGAAGCAGGCCAAGATCGACAAGCGCTTTTATCGCGGCGCCGACATTTTCACACGGGAAGGCCGCCTCGGCATCATGCCGTCGAAATGGCAGAGCGAAGCAGACAAGATGCTCCGCCGCAGACCTGGCTCCCTGCGCGAGTTGATCGAAACGGCTTTGCTCCGCAGCCGAAACCATATCCTCAGGCGGTCTGTTCGCAATGGCGAGCATCGCGTCCAACGACGATTGGCGGGCCAAGGCCTCAGCCAATTGCGCATAGAGTCCTGCCGGCCGCCCCACGGTTACGCGATTGAATATCTCCCACAGCACGCTCCGGTCGGCATTGAGGTGGTAACGACCTACGAGGCTTACGAACTCCTCCCAGCGGAAGCCGCGCATATTGATCCCGAGGATCCCTGCGCTATCAATCTCGGCGGGGCTAAATCCGCTAAAAGTGCTCTGCTGGGCAAACACCACGAGGCGACAGGACCCCGGCGTCAAGGCTCGTGCAAACCGTCCCAGATCTCGGCCGAATTGAGCGTTGCAGGCCCCGTCAGCCAGATCCAACAGCAACTGCACCGGCCGCGACAGGCCGCTGCATATCTCCGCCAAGCGATCGATTACCGTCTCGTCGGCGGGTCTGCTTTCAACAGCGAGTCCGAACAGGTCAGGTACACCCCTACGCAAAAGGTAGAAAGAAACTCCAGACATCACGTCCCGAAATGCCGCGTCAGCCCGCACACGGACGTAGATCGGAAGCCGTCCCGGATCGTGATCCACCAACGCGACGGCCGCCTGTGCAGCAAGCGTCGTCTTGCCGGAACCGGAGATACCGACGACCTCGACGACGGTGGAGGCTTCACGCTTGACAAGTCTATCGGTCAGGTCTGGTCTCAAAATCCCATCTACTGGTGGAGTTGGGGGCTCTGTCGCAGCGCTCATCTGCGGCCAAGCGCTGCGGAGCTGCACTTCGAACCCTCTCCGATTAATCATCTCGCCCGGTCGTTTTGCGACATCGTTGATGAACGATCTGAAATTGCCGAATAGGTTGTATTCCACGACCTCCTGCGACAGGCGATATTCACGCTGTAGTCGATCTTTGAAGCGCTGTGCCACCTCTGCCTCAGACCCATACTCATCCAGAATTTCGACCCGGGCGAGCACCCCCGGAAGACACTGGTCGATCCAGGTAACCTGCTCCTTATAGCGACGCACGACCTCGGCGCCGGCATTTGCTGCACCCAGCATCTGTCCGTAGGCGGCAATTAGAAGATCACGCGCGTCATTGGCGATATTGGGCGGATTTTTGAAGCGCCAACTGAGAAGAGATCGACGCTGCCCTTCGGGAAGCTGGTCCAATATCGCTGCGCGAGCCATTAGGTGGACCACCGACCAGTAAAGGTCCGCCTCTCGATCTGCCGCCGCGCGCCCAGCTGCGACCAGGCGCCGAACCTCTGGCTGTACCGCATCCCCCAGAATCCAGGCCTGCTGACTATCCGAGGTTGCAAGCTGGTCCAGTGTGTTTGGGAGGAGTTCATGAGCGACTTCGGAGAGTCGCCACGGCTGATTCTTGGGGGTGCCCTGATCCGTCTCGCGCGGTTTCTTTACCTGGACGTGGCGGTGGTGGTCGCGCCCACTCTCGGTCCAAATCAAATCCAAATCATCTTGTCCTTCAGGCCGTGCCCGTGGGGCGTCAGGATGCTGGTCGAAGTGATCAAATAACTGGTCCAGAATGACGATCGCTTGGTAATCGAAGCCGCTAATTGCGATCCGTCCGCCGGACATGTGTTTCTCCTTCAAGTTTCGCGTTAATTATTCAGGCCACATCTTACAGGAGCTGATCCGTTTGAGCGCGAAGCGATGTTTCGCGGCGCACGCCGTCATTCAAATCTGAGCGGCAGGAAAACGATACAATACAGACAGAATTCACCAGTCAGTTGAATGCCCGTTTTTGATACTGAACATCTGACACCACCTGTCTGATCAAGTCCGAACCACTGCAATTTATCGCATAGGACAAATAATTGAAGAAATTGCCTGATACTTATTCTATGCAATAAATATGCGATTGGACGTTGCTTGCCTCCAAATTCTTATCGTATCGGATAAATTACAGGCCGATTGTTATCACATACGATAATAATTCAGACATGAGGTTGATGGGATGTGGAAATTGATAGACTAAAATTGATGCAATACCACTTTAATGGGGAGCCTAGAAATACAAGCTCCCATCCCCGCTTATTTTCTGCCTGGTGGATTGTTGCCGCGACCCGTCCCCGAGGGAACTCCAGGGTTTTTACTAGGCCAGTTTGGATTTGCTGCGTTTGTAAGTTTCATTATTTGCTCCTGTTGTTTCCCCTGTTTAGAGAATTTACGCAAGGCTAGGGGAAAGAACCTAGCGTAATGGCATGGCTGCGCTATTTAGGCTGATATTCTTCGAACATCTTGCCTGAAATTTAAGAATGTCCGTTTATCACTAGGCGTAGTTGGTACTGTCAAGGTTGGGCGGCCTCCTGGCGCTTGTAATCGACCGTGTTTAGAGCCTCTGTAATACCCCCAACCCGCTTCGATCAGCTCCTTGACCAACACGTCAATTTCCTTTGAAGTACTGTATCTCACGTCCGACTACCTAGCTCGGAGATGCCAGTTAATAACCAGTTCTCTGTAATTGGATGGTTTCATGCGTTTCCTTGTTTAGTGTTATCCAACGGAATACTCGAAGTCATCGTGAAGGGCATAATCTCACCTTAGAAATGGATAGAAGTTCCAGAAAACGGAAATCTGCCTTGTACAAACGAACTGATTGTCAGATGGGTGTTACCAATGCTTAACTATTCAGCCCTTCAATTCCTTGAAAATTTTGAAGGACGTGCGCTAGCAAGTGTTCTGTCAGAAGGCACCGGCATTAGTGCCAGGACTTTGCGCAAACCTGAGTTTTCGCTTAGTCCAGGAACAATCGAAAAGTCTGATCAATACTCACGTCAGCGAGTACGCCAAGAGCTGGATGAAGCCGGATTCTCAAAAGAGGAAGTTGAAGATCGGCTCGCACAGCATCCTGGCAATGAAAAGCCGGGAATGCTTTATTCCTCTATAGTCTTTCAAAGCCAAGTTGAAGGAATCTTCGAGTACCCGCGCACGATGGAGTTTGCGCGCAAGATTGATGAGTTGAGCTCACGGTTATATGAGGCTCGGGTAACGGACGACATTGCTGAATTCAAAAAAGAGCTGATGAATAGTCTGTTTTCCACCCCTGTATATTTTGCACAGAGTGCAGAAGAAATGGAACTTGCTCACCCACCCATGCTGGAACTATTCCTGTCGGCACATGACTGGAAGGAGATAGAGCGCCCATTTTCTACTATTCAGGCAAATACTCTATTTGCATTGCTGGCTCATTGGGATGTCGAATTTTGCCCTCAGCTTTTTCCTTCATTCGTTCATCGCTCATGCTTCTCAATGGTTCTGCCTCGAATTGATCCAAGAGCTATCAAGGAGGATGGATCAATAGAAAAACGGCGAGACATGCTTTGGCTACCTGTACGTAGACTTATTGGCATGATGGCTTGCATGGGGGAATATGTAATATCCACATCTAGACTCT
>CAYPYJ010000170.1:0-3987 GCA_964414945.1 uncultured Occallatibacter sp. | reverse complement strand
GCGGAAGGATGGGCCACCCAATCAGTTGTGGTTATTCAAGGGTGCGCCACCCGCCCCATGCGGCCCGCCCCTGTGTTTTCAACAAGTTAACGCCGCAGCAACCGGAATCGGCGGAACCACGTATAACTGCTTTATTTTCAACGGTTGCCATATAGCAACCTGTAAACGCCTTATATTTTGCGCTTTCTGGCTGTAGCCTGCTCATTCTATTCAGGTTGCTATATAGCAACCTGAAGTTGCTCTACAGCACCCTTTTAGGGGTGACGTGTCCCTATACTCCCGGTGCAAAGCACCGCGCACTTCCGCTGGATGTGCTGAGGCATTGAACGGAGGCCACT
Source organism: uncultured Occallatibacter sp. (assembly GCA_964414945.1). Taxonomy (GTDB): domain Bacteria; phylum Acidobacteriota; class Terriglobia; order Terriglobales; family Acidobacteriaceae; genus Telmatobacter. Next base: position 3,649 of record CAYPYJ010000170.1, on the reverse strand, counting down.
GAAGCAAGCAAGCCGCCCCGGAGAGCGGTCTGTGCGAGTGTTGGAAACGGACGGTTGAGGTTCGCGGTCTCCCACCCTCCACGATAAATCCGCAGAAGATGGGGCACCCGGCTCGGATCCAGATCGGCTCGGGCCATTATCGAGGGCTAGAGAGACACCCGTGCAGGAACCAGGCCATGATAGCCAGGAAGCAACCTCCCAGCAAACGCACTTGAATGGCCCCCCAACCGCTCGCGAATTTGTCTTCAGACATGGTTCCAGTCAGTCTGATCCAGCGCGGAACTCGAAACCATGCTCGAGGAGAGACAACCATTAGAGCGGCGTTTCCAGTAACCACAACGATAGTGAAGATGAAGAACACAACTCCGATGATTTGCTTCATCGTGCCCTCCATTTTGCCCAGGCGTACGGTGAGATCAACAAGGCTTCAGAACACTCAAAGAGCCGGCTTCGATATGCGATGTTCATTTGGACCCACCTTTCAATTGAACCAGCTCCTCACGGTGTTGACGACATTGTTGATCGTATCTCTGGCCGCCCGAACGAATGGCGTTACATTGACGTTGTACGACGCCCCGAAGGTCGTTGTTGCAGTGCGAGTCCCGACTGTTGGTCCTGCAACCGGCGGACCACTCCCAGGCGAGTACGTCACCGTTGATCCAGTGAGAGCCATAGGCTGTGCGTTTACTGAAAAGCTCTTCCCATTCGCAATCGCATTTGGATCTTGCGTCGCGGGCACAAGAGCAGTATTCGCGCTAACTCCATTTCCACCCATAAGTTGAGGCGTAAAACTAACGGTAGGCCCGGCGTACCACGAATCAGTGGAAGGCACGTAAGATACGCTCCCGCCCACTCCGACAGTGCTGGCCAGCAGGGCACCCACAACTCCTCCGCCTGCAGGATCGATCGCCTCACCAAGGGCAGCGCCAGCAACCATTGGGAGGTAATTGGACGTGGCAGAAACAGTCACAATTGTTGAACCTGTTCCTGGGGTTCCGTTCGTTTGGGCAGGCTGTGCAGGCGGTGTCTGGGGAACTGGGCAAGCGGGCTGTCCGCTCTCGCCGCATGCGTGACCATCCGCGTCGATGCCCGATAGCGGATTATTCAACACGTACGCGTAAAGATTCAGGCTTTGCGGATAATCGAGCTTCGCGTACGGTACAGGTTCCGCTTTTGCCGACCAGTCCGGCGACATGAACCGGCCCATTGAGCTGGCGTAGTATCTAGCCCCGAAGTAGTCGTTCCCCGATTCGGAGTCGCGTTCTTTGCCGGTGAAACGGGATCGTAAAAAACTTGTTGTGGATGCACAAACGGTGGAGGATGTCGTAAATGTAGAACTCATCTTGGACCTCCGTCGTAAGTGAATCCCAGGTCTCAAAAGCGAGACCTGGGGCACCCGAACACTCAATTATCTTTGAAAATTCTCCAGCCTGCGGGAATATTGATTACTTTCCGTCCGCCTGCGTCTTGGTGATGAAAGCGGCAACGCGGTCGTGGAGTTGTTTGAGACTTTCGTCGCGCACGTAGACCATGTGTCCGGATTCGTACCAGTCATACTCGATGTTCTTTGCAAGGGACTGCGGAATGGGCAGGTGCTTGTCTTCATACTGAGCGGCGAAGAAGGGCGTGGCCAGATCGTAGTAGCCGCCGTTGACCATGATTTTGAGGCGGGGATTGGTCTTAATAGCCTCGGCCAGGTCCGGGGCAACGTTGACGCTGATGGGATTGCCGTTGTGCACGAAATCCCAATGGAAGCCGCCGAATAGCGCCATGAAGAGGTAGGTCTGGCCTTCGCCGTATTTCAGCTCGCGGCGGACGTAGTCGTTGAAGAGCGAGACGTATGCCGAGGAAATAGCCGAGCTTTGCGGATCGTACTCGGCACCCTCGCTGAGCGGGTTGAGATTGGGGCCGCTGAAGCGGGTGTCGAGGCGTCCGGTGGTCAGATCCTGATCGTCTTGCAGCGTCTTCTCGAACTCTCCGCCATTGATGCGCAGATTGCCTTTGAGCAGGTATGCGACGGGCAGACCGGTGTACTGGTGCAGCTTTTCGGCGACGGATTGCTTTTCTTCCGCGCCGATATCAGTGCCCAGAGCCAGGGCGTGTGAATAGGGGCCCATGGCGAACTCTTCTACATCCTTCAGGAATGGCTCAAGCGCTGCCGGCTGCTGGGGCAGCTTTTTGTGGTACCAAGCGGTGGCGGCGTAGGTGGGCAGCGCCAAAGCGTATGGTAGATCGACACCTGGGTTACCGCTGGGAAAGTCGATGTCGGTGGTGAAGTTGAAGATTTGCGATAGCAGAATCACGCCGTTGAGATCGATGGCCTTGTCATTTTGCAGAATGTCGGCCAGCACGGCGGAGCGGGTGGTGCCGTAGCTCTCGCCGAAGAGGTACTTGGGCGAGTTCCAGCGGTTGTACTTGGTGATGAAGCGCTGGATGAAGCGGGCGAAGGCGTTGGCGTCCTCATCGATACCCCAGAATGCCTTGTCGGCATCCTTGCCGGTTAGGCGGCCAAAGCCTGTGCCGGGCATGTCGATGAAGACCAGATCACTTACGTCGAGCAGTGAGTATGCGTTGTCTACGAGTCGATAGGGCGCTGCGGGCAGGTGCTGGTCGCCCGTGGTGATCACATGCTTGGGACCGAGCGAGCCCATGTGGAGCCAGACGGTGGAACTGCCGGGACCGCCGTTGAAGAAGAAGGTGACGGGGCGGTCCTCAGCTTTAGCGTCTTTTTTAAAATATGCCACGTAAAAGATGCGAGCCGTGGGCGCGGCGTCTTTGGCTTCCTTGGGCGGGTCGAGGGCAAGCTGGCTGCCGGCCTGCGGCTTGCCGTCCAGGCCAAGTTGCGCATCCTGGATGTTGGTGGCGCCGACGGTGAGCGTGCCGGCGATGGCGCTGTAGGCGATTTTCTGTCCACCCACTTCGACGGAGCCTTGCGTGGTGGAGTCAGCGGGGAGAGCCTTCTCTTCAGGCTTGTCCGTGGCTTTAACTGCGGTCTTGTCAGAGGCTTTGTCTGTCGCGGGCTTGTCTTCGGCTCTCAGAAGAGCCGGTGCAAAGAAGAGAGAGGCCGTAAGCAGGGCTGCGGAAATGCGGGGAATACAGGACATAGGAGAGTCTCCTTAGTAGAGGTTCATGCGAAAGAACAGTATAGAACGTACGGTGTCGGGCAGAGAACCGTTCCATTATGGCAAAGCTTGCCAGATTTTGACCGCGCTTTAGGTTAGATCGACGCCAGAAAGAATGGTCACTGTGTCGCTCAGAGCACCGTGCAAATCGTTCTCTTCCTAAGCTTCGATTTCCTCGATTTTTCGATAGATAAGATAGCAAAAGCCTTCGTCAGTGGGGAATCTGTAGGCTCCCAATGCGTCGAGAATATGCTCGGCCACAGCTGTCATCTCCCATCCCGTGTATTCATCGGACTCAAGGAATGGTTTGGTCAGTTTATCGTGTCCATTCTCATCGCCAAACACCCGGACTTTATCCATATCGAGCTTTGCATGCGGCGGAATGTTCTGGTTTGCCCACGACCATTGCCATGAATTCCCCTGTGTAGTTCCGACCACCGAGCAATGAACACGCACTGTCGTCAGATTAGGATCAGAGAAAGTCAGGGTCGATGACGAGTCATCCCAATCCCAATGAATATGTTGAC
>CAYPYJ010000169.1:0-4026 GCA_964414945.1 uncultured Occallatibacter sp. | reverse complement strand
GATTCTCAAACTTCTGGTGGTTCAGTTGCAGGGGGTGGCGATAGGCCACTAATCACCGGCCCGGGAATCCAATACTTGCCTATCAATCCCATAGCCCAAGTCCGCGATGCCAAAAGTTGGGAGTACGGCCCGTTTGTCAATGGTGGCTTTGGTGTCGGCGACCGCTCGCAATACAAGTTTCTCTGGGCAGGCTTCCAGGCCGGCAAGACGTTGACTCCGGTTCTTCACGCCGGACCGCTTTCCGGCCAATTCGAGCTTAACGGCAACATCATGCCGCTCTGGCAGGCCTACACGCCAGCCCCTCATTATGCGCAATTCACCTGCTCGGCGCCGGGCGGAGGCGTTGAGCCTTGCAACCTGCTGGTGGGCGGCGGCACTTATCACGGTGTCAGCCTAACGCCGTTGATTCTGCGCTGGAATTTCCTCACCAAATCGAAGCGTATTGAGCCTTGGGCTCAGGCCGCAGGCGGACTGATCTATACGACCCACGAGTTTCCGCCGAATTTTGAAAGCACGCAGACCATCAATGGTCAGATTGTCCATCTCAATGGCTCGACCAGTGTGTGGAATTTTTCGCCACAGGGTGGCGCAGGCATTCACTACTTTACCCGCGCCAAGCGGTCGATTGATCTGGGCGTGAACGCCGTTCACATCTCTTCTGCCTCGCTGGGAGACCGCAATCCCGGCGTTAATGCCAGCTTCCAATTCCAGTTGGGATACACCTTCTGGAAGTAAATGAAATAGGAGTCGATGAGCGGACCGGTTGTTGAATGTGTTCCCAATTTCTCTGAGGGCAAGGACGCAAAGCGGGTCGAGGCCATTGTGGCTGCGATGCGTGTTGACGGGGTGCATCTGCTCGATTGGTCGATGGACGCAGTTCATAACCGTTCCGTGGTAACGGTGGCGGGAGATCCGGCGGCAGTGGTTGAGTCGGCGGTGCTGGGAGCAGGCAAGGCCGCCGAACTGATCGACCTGACCCGTCAGCAAGGAGTTCATCCTCGCATTGGCGCGGCAGACGTGATTCCTTTCGTGCCGATCAGCGGCATAAAGTTGGAGCAGTGTGCACTGCTGGCCCGTCAGGCTGGTCTGGAAATCTGGCGTCGCTACAATGTGCCGGTCTTCTTTTACGAGGCTGCGGCGGCCAGACCTGATCGCGCCAACCTGGAAGAGGTGCGGCGGGGGCAATTTGAAGGGCTGCGCGAGTCCTCCGTCAAGGAATCATCGCGGCGGCCCGACATTGGCGGTCCAGGCATTCATCCCACCGCAGGTGCTTGCGCGGTGGGCGCGCGCAAGTTTTTGGTGGCCTATAACATCTACTTCGATTCTGCCGACGTTGCCATGGCGCGCGCTGTGGCCCGCGAGATTCGTTCTGCTTCCGGCGGGCTGAAGGGGGTCAAAGCGATGGGCGTTCTGGTCAATGGCCGAGCGCAACTAACAATGAACATTACCGATTTTACGATCACGCCCATCTCTCAGGTTTTTCGCGCAGCCACGGCTCTGGCATTGGGCCACAAGGCAGCACCGGTTGAAGGAGAAATCATTGGCCTGCTTCCCGAGGCAGCCTGTGAGCGGGATAGCGAGTGGATGCGTCAATTAGTTGGGTTCGATGCGGAGACCAAGGTTTTGGAACGCCGTCTCGAGTCTCCCCTGGCTTGGCCTGGAGTGGCATGAACGGTTGAACGGCATGCAAAACGCTTTGTTTCTGTGCCCGACAGGTAAAATGAAAGCTGGCCACGTTTCGTTTTGGCCATCAAGAACTGGAAAGAGTGCAGGATTTGCAGCTACCTCTCTCCCCGAGAATTCTCACATACTGCAACTGTGGAGGATGCATTTGTTGAAGACTTATCTGAAGGTTACTATTCCGGCTATCATGCTTGCTGTTGCTGTCTCGGCGCCGGCGGCACAGTTGTCCAGCGATGCTCGCCAAGCGATACCGCATAATGTGCAACAGTTGGTGGCTATCGACTATCACGCGATGGAGAACTCGACCGCGGCGATGGGATTGCGCGACCGAGTGATGCCGCCCGAGCTCAAGAAATTTGAAGAAGCCCTGCACAAGTCAGGCTTGAACGAAAACCATGATGTCGAGCAGTTGGCCTTCGCCCTGTTTCGGCTCAAGGAGGGGGACGATAGGCTGGAGACCGTCGGCGTTGCCCAAGGCCAGTTCTCGCTCACGGATATTATGGCCAACTTTCGCAAGCAGGGGCTGAAGGTCACCTTGGTGCGCCGCAACCGGGTCTACCCAATGTCCAAGACAGGTATGGTGGTGTGCTTTGTTGATCCTTCTACCATGGTCTTCGGCTCCAGTGAAGCCGTGGGAAAGGCTTTGGATGCCCGCGATGGAATTACACCCAGTGTACTCACCAACGGGTCCATCATGGACGCAATGAAGTCTGTGGACACCGAACCTCTGTGGAGCATTCTCGACAAAAAAGGTACGCAGACCATGATGCGCCAAGTGCTGGGTGAGGCCGGTTCGGTGACGGACTTTGAAACTGTCAGCAGGAGGCTCGAAGCCTCGTGGTACTCGATGGACTTTCAGCACGGAGTCAAGTTTGACCTGACGATCTCCACCGGCGATCCATTTTCCGCCGCCACACTTTCTTCGCTGATGACAGCCGCGCTGTCGGTGCGCAAGATGAGCGGCTCGGAGACAGAGAAGCAGGCGCTGAGCGCCACTTCAATCTCCTCCAACTCAGGGCACCTCTCGATTCACTTCGGCACTACCGATGATGGATTCGATAGCCTGCTAAAGTCGCCGCTCTTCCAGAGCATGGTGCGTTAAGCTCGCTATCCAACGAGCCCTTGGAGCGATTCAATTGGGATCGCTCCATTCGGGGACATTGGTGGGGCTGCTGACTCCGCCCCCGCCCCAGCCTCAGCAGTCAAGTTCCCCTCGCAAGCCTGATTTCGCCCATTATGCTTGGCTTTGTAGAGTGCCTGATCAGCCGCCTCAATCAGATCAGGAGCGTGCTTTCCAAAGCTGGGAATCAGTGTGGCGCAGCCGGCTGAGATGGTGACGATGCCTGGCAGGTTTTCGCTATGAGGCAGTCTGCGGCTACGCAATGCCTCGCAAATTTCGTTGGCCACATGCAGTGCGCCCGCACTATCCGTATTCGGTAGAACCACGACAAACTCTTCTCCACCGAAACGTGCCACCAGGTCTCCGGGCCGCGAAACTACATCCATGCACGCCTCCGCAATCTGCTTTAGGCAATTGTCGCCGCGCTGGTGACCGTAGGTGTCGTTGTACGCCTTGAATTTGTCCGCATCGAGCATGAGCAGCGAGAGCGGTTGGCGATCTCTCATGCTGCGGCGCCACTCAGAAGACAGGTACTGATCGAAGCGTCGCCGATTCGCCAATCCGGTCAGTGCGTCCGTGATGGCCAACGACTCGACGACGTTGTAGGCTTCTTGCAGCTTCTGTTCAGCTTTCTTGCGCTCAGAGACATCCCGGACAACGTTCAGGATGCCAGACGGAAGCCCTGTCTGTGGGTCATGCACCAGCCGCAGGTTTGCTTCTATCCAAAAATAATCTCCATCCTTGTTCCTGACGCGGCACTCCAGAATGGCGTCTTTGCCATCTGAGTGCAGATCGCGCATAATGGCTTCAGCATTCGACCTGTCGTTTTCATGAACCAATTCCAGGTAATCCTTGCTCACCAGTTCCTCTGAATTCCATCCGCCCATTTTTAACGTGGCGGCGGAGACGTACGTGCGGTGGCCATTAAAGTCGGAAAGGATGATAACGTCGCTGGAGTTCTCGGTGACCAGGGCGTGGAGCGCTGCGATTTTTTCGAGCTCACGCACAATCTCCTGTTGTCTTTCCAGCACGACCGAAATACAGAAAAGCAGGAAGACCGCGGTTGCGATGAAGACTTGCAGAGGAATAAAGGGGTCGACCTTTGTGAGAGAATGCGAGGCCGCAAACGGTCCTTGTCCGTTCAGGGTAAACCAGCTTCCCGTAACTGAGACGATGAGAGTTGAGATCGCCGCCCATCCCATCCCCATGCGGATCAGAATCAG
>CAYPYJ010000168.1:0-4093 GCA_964414945.1 uncultured Occallatibacter sp. | reverse complement strand
CCACCTAGATGTCGATTCCAGCCACACAAATGCGTCCCGGCATGATCATCAAACATAAAGACCAACTGCATCTGGTCTTCAAAGTCGAGCACCGCACCCCCGGCAACCTGCGCGCCTTCATCCAGGCCAAGCTGCGCAACATCCGCACCGGCGCCATGTTCGAAGAGCGCTTTCGCTCCGCCGACGCCATAGATAAGGTCGTGGTGGACGAGGTAACGATGGAGTACCTCTACAACGACGGCGACGACTACTACTTCATGAATCCCGTCGACTATGAGCAGACCGTCCTCAAGGGTTCCACGCTGGGCGACGCCATCGAGTACCTCACGCCCAACCTGCGCATCGAGGTCAGCTACCATGACGGCCAGGCCGTGGGCATCGAGCTTCCCTCGGCGGTCGAACTCACCGTCATCGAGACCGAACCCGGCCTCAAGTCGGCCACCGCGAGCAGCGTCACCAAGCCCGCCAAAACCGAAACCGGCCTCGTCGTGCAGGTCCCTTCCTTCATCAACGAAGGCGAAAAGATCCGCGTTGACACCAGCGAGGGCGCTTACCTCAGCCGCGCATAACGCGGCCTGGACCTAGAGCATTTTTCGTAAGTTTTAACAAGATTCTGGGTGCCCCATCCATTTCGTGTCCTTTGCGAAATGGGTGGGATAGCACAACAGCCTAATTCGACGGTAAACGCCAGAACCGAAAATGCCATGACCGAGTGCGGATGGAGTGAAACATGAAACTCGCGCTATCATTGCTCATCGCCTGCTCTGTCTTGCCACTCAGCGCAGGCTCTGCGGAGAACACCCCGATGTCGGCAACGGTCAGCGAAAAACTCGTCGCAGGTAACAATGCCTTCGCGGTCGATCTCTACGGCCATCTGCGCAATCAAAGCGGCAATCTTTTCTTTTCTCCCGCAAGCGTATCCACTGCCCTGGCCATGACCTACAGCGGGGCGCGGGGCGATACCGCCACCCAGATGGCAAATACTCTGCACTACAACCTGCCGCCCGACCAGTTGCATCCGGCTATGGGATCGCTGCTCAACGGCTTCAACGCCACGCACGATGGCTACAAGCTGCACGTAGCGAACGCTCTCTGGGCACAGCGGGATTCCTCGTTTCTCGACACATTTCTCAATCTGAACAAAAGCAATTACGGAGCAAGCTTCCATCGAGTGGATTTCAAAAACTCGACTGAGGCAGCGCGCCAGACCATCAATCAATGGACCGAGCAAAAGACCGAAAACAAGATCAAAGACCTGCTCCGCCCCGGCGTCCTAAAGCCCGATACAAGGCTGGTGCTGACCAACGCCATCTATTTCAAAAGTGAATGGCAGACAACTTTCAAGAAATCGGAAACTAAAAATGAAAATTTTTATCTCTCCAGTGAACACAAGAACGTAATTGCCCCTCTGATGCACCGCACGGGAAGATTCAATTACTACCAAGGTGATACCTTTCAGATTTTAGAAATCCCATACAAAAACGAAGAATTATCTTTGATCATTTTTCTGCCCAAAAATTTTGACGGACTCTCTGATTTTGAAAAGTTACTGACGGCATCCAAACTGCAACAATGGCTCGGCCAGTTGGGCCCGCTTCCCGAAGTCGAAGTCACAATCCCCAAATTCAAAATGACGCAGCAAATCGATCTTGCAGGTACGCTCAGCGCAATGGGAATGCCGTTGGCATTTGACAGCCACGCCGCGGATTTTTCCGCCATGACCGGCAAGCCAGAATTATTTATCTCGGCAGTAATCCATAAAGCATTCATCGATGTGAATGAAGAAGGAACCGAAGCCGCAGCCGCGACGGCAGCGGTGTTTGGATTGATGGCGCTCGCGCCGAGGCCCCACGAACAGCCGCTCGTCTTCCGCGCCGATCATCCCTTCCTCTATCTGATCCGCGACAATCACTCCGGCAGCATCCTCTTTATGGGCCGCATCACCGACCCAACCAAGTAAGGTCTGCCCAATATTTCCGCCTTCGTCTTTCTGAATCGTTTCCTTTATACTCGCTTCAAACAATAGGAATTGCAGCTCCTTGATGCAATTTCACCGTCACCCTGTGAATACCCCGCACCAATCCAGCTTATCCTTCGGAGGTTCTCAAATGCCCGTTCCAGCCGTCATCGCCGGTGCTGCCGGCGAATACACCCAGAACACCGGCTTCTTGCAAAAGGCCGTCGCCGACCTCACGCCTGAGCAATGGCTTGCCCGTCCCAGCGACCATTCGAACCACATCACCTGGATCACCGGCCACCTACTCTGGGGCCGCCATGCAATTGTCAACCGCGTCGGTGGCAGTTGGTCCTGCCCCGGCATTGAGCCCTTTGCCCGCTCCGTCAAACTCAATGTGAACGCCAGCTACCCGGCGCCCGAAACGCTGCTCGCCCTCTGGCGTGACTCCGCCATAGCGCTGGACGCCACCTTGAATGCGCTCACACCAGAGGCATTGGCTGCTCCCGCGCCGCCCGGGCCGCCCACACCAGACGGCAAGGTTAGCGGCTTCATCAGTGTGCTGGCTTGGCATGAAACCTACCACCTCGGCCAAATCTCCTACCTGCGAGGTTGGCTCGGCCACGCCGGCATCTTCGGCTAGATCGGATTAACATCCGAAAAAATAATTCTTGCGTCTCCAATTTTTATATGCTACAGTGTGTAACATTATGGCAAGTAACACTACAACCGGTCACGATCCAGCGGAACTGGGCGAATTGGAGCGCAGCATTCTCTCCGTCGTCTGGCGTCAAACTGAAATCACCGCCGAGCAAGTGCGCGACGAGTTGGGCCGGCCGCTCAAAGAATCGACAATTCGCACCGTCCTCCGCCGTCTGGAAGAAAAAGGCTACCTGACTCATTCGGTTGAGAGCCGCACTTTCCTCTACCGTCCCGCTGTCTCGCGCCAACGAGTCGCCGGTCGCGCCGTCAAACGCATCGTGGACTGGTTCTGTGAGGGCTCGGTAGAGGCGCTACTGGTCGGTTTGGTGGATTCCAAGGCACTCAGCCGCGCAGAGTTGCAGCGGCTGGCGGAACGCATCGCAATCGCGCAGCAGAACACTCTCGCTGCAACCGCTCCGGTCGCAAAAACAAGGAGGTAGAGTCATGATCCCTTTGTTGATTGAAGCCGCATTGCGCATGATCTCAGTTGCTCTGGTTGTGGCGGCTGGACTGCGCCTGTTGCGTGTCTCAAACGTTCGGGCGCAAAAAATTGCCTGGTGCATAGTTCTGGTTGCGGCTCTTGCCATGCCACTGTTGATGCGCTGGCAATGGCTCTCAGCGTCTGCGCCCATTCGCGTGCAGACGCCTTTTTCCGCGCAGCGCGCCAATCTCTCGTCCCCGCCAACACCCGCTTCAGTCTCGTCTCGCTCTTCTGGAACTGCGTCGCAGCCCGCTAGTAATTTCGTTTCATCGACTGTTGCGCCACCCGCCGCACCGACCTTTGAAAAAAGGATTCAGGACATCTCGGTGTATGCGGATACTTTGCGGCGACAGTGGCAAGCGGCCACTGCGTTTTCCAGCCGATTCGCGGCTCTAGCTACTCTCCTTTACCTCAGTGTTTGCGTACTTCTGTTGGCGCGCCTGATATACGGACTCGGCGCGATTGTGACGTTATGGGCAACTTCCCAGCCAGTCATTTCTGCGTCGGAGTCTGAATTGATTGCCGGATTGAATCTTCGTTCCAGCCAAAAGATTGCCTCTCCCGTCGCTCTCGCATCCGGCGTCGTTCTGCCCGTTGATTACGCGCAGTGGGACCGGCAAAAGTTTCGCGTCGTCCTCGCCCACGAGCGCTCTCATCTTCGTCAGGGCGACTTCTATCTTCAGGCGTTGGCAGGTCTCCACGCGGCTCTCTTCTGGTTCAGCCCACTGGCCTGGTGGCTCAAACGCAAACTTTCTGATTTGGGCGAAGCAATCAGTGACCACGCCGGTCTTGAAGTGGCCGCAAGCCGTTCTTCCTATGCCCAAATCCTGCTTGAATTCGCGGCCTTGCCGCGCCCAACCCTTTTAGGAGTTGCTATGGCAAACAGCAGTGGTCTTTCCAATCGCATCGAGCGGTTCCTCAACGAATCGAGCTTCCATCAAGCCTTTGCCGGCAGC
>CAYPYJ010000167.1:0-4170 GCA_964414945.1 uncultured Occallatibacter sp. | reverse complement strand
ATAAGAATCAGACCTTTTACAAGCTAATACAAGATGGGCTTCGCACACCGCTCACGATATTCCTTGACCCACTTGCAGAAATTTTCAACCGAAATCGAGAAATTATCTTCCGCCCCGTCGATCCATTTTTCCGCTGCCGACTGGCTCTGGCCGAGAGTTTCGCCGAAAGCCTTGACCACTTCATCTCGGTTGAACTGGTAAGCATCCCTCTCTCTTATCCAATTGAGTCCTGTGTACTTTTCGTAAGCGGCTTGGAATGCACTCAGTTTACCTTTGGATTCGAGGTAACGTTCCATGTGTGCGATGTGTGGGTAATCGCCGCTATAACCTTGCAATTCGTTCAGGACTTTGAGGAAAACGCGCAAAATGAGGTCGCGTCCCGCGCCGCTGCTGTGGTCAGCCTTGCTGTCGATGTTAAACAAGATGACATCAGTACTCCCAACGACCGCTTTCTTGATGTCTCCGAACAGCATTGCGTCTTTAACTTTGCTCTGGAAAAACTCGACAGCCTGTTTGCTCTCGCCGTCATGGATATGCGTGCGGTTCTTAAGGAGATACGAGAGAACCTTCAAAAAATGCGATTTGCCAGAGCCGAAGAAGCCCGAAATCCAGATGCCCATCTTGCCCTGGGGATTTGGATTCTTCTCTTGGTCCACTGCTTCGAGATACCATGAGATAAACTTTCGAAGATGCGTATCGAGTTCTCGTGTGATGACAAACTCATCCAGCTCTTGCCAGACTGAGGAATCGTCAAGCTGGTCGGCCTTTACTACGCCGTTTATCGGCCTTGAAATGTCGCGCTCAAATAGATTCTTAATAAGCATGTCTGTCTCGATTCACGGAACCAGCCTGAAGGCTCGGTAGTAGTTGTTGTTTTTGAGTTTCCCAAACAGCCGAAGCGATTGACCGTCATAGCGGCCTGGATAGAACATCACAAGCGGCGTGCTGCCCATGACCGACTGGAGATTATTAAGCAGCGTGTGTGAACGGATCAAGGGCCAGACACTACCCACACCGGAAATGATCACGAGATCATGTTGCTCGGGCTGAGTGGCCTCAGCAAATATGCTGCTCATCTTGGCTTCATGCAACGGGCCTGCGAGAGCTCTCTTTAGCGCCTGGTCCCCCTTCTCTCGTTGGATCTGGATTGCCTTTTCAAGCAAGTTCCTGACCCTCAGGTACTCCAACACCAAATCGAAAAGGTTCAGATGCTTGACCCGCAGTCCATGCTTTTGCTTCGGAATATGCTCAACCAAGGTTCGCAGGTAATCTCGAACTTTCAGCTCATCTTCCGGAGGATAATCGAACACGTAAAAGGCGATTTCGTTGCCGATACCGCTACCACTTAGAAACCCATCGGTAATGACTCGGGGAAGAATCTTGTTCAGGCGTTCGTTCAGAGATTCACTCATGGTTTTACCTGCACGCAGCGCAATACATACGTCTCATCGTTGGATGTTAGATAGCGGAGTACCTGCTCGGCAAAGTGGACAGTTTGGAGCCTCCGGGTGCGAGTGTTATCGATGTATCCAGCCTGAGCGAGCATCTGGAACACTGAGGACCGTAGCCGCCTGCTAGTTGTCTCGCTCCAGAGTGGCATATCGGTGTCGCGTTCTCGACAACCTTGGAGATACTCATCCCATAATTTGTCCGTTAGGGTGCTGCTGAACAGACGGCATTGCTCAGCTACTACAAACTGTAGGAAGTCACCTAAGAGGCGACTGTGCTTTACCGCTGATGCAAACACCGCCTGGGTCGCAACTTCACCTCTGGCATCGCGGATCATTTCCCAAAGATCTGGCCCCATAAGCTCCAGCCGCCCTCGAATGAGTTGGGTTAGACGCCGCGCTGTGGCAGGGTTACGCGCTTGTAATACGTTTTGCTTCACTATTGCTTCACTCCAGCCTTTTGGGTCGATGTCACGGAGGAGCAAATCTGCAATGACTCTTGTCTCCGGTAGCTTCAGAGCTCCAGCGGTGATATCAGCCCGGTAATGGTGCGTAGCTTTGATCATGTCCTGTCGGTTCTAAGATCCCCTTCGGTCTTTGTGCTCGTTAGGAGGATTTTAACGGTTTGGTTCTGTCCCTTCATTGAGTATGTTCAGGTAGCGGCGGTAAACAAAGAGGCGATGCCGCTCGCGACCTGTTATCTCTTCAAGAATGCCAAGGTCGATCATGTGTCCAAGCGACTTGGCAACGGTGGGCGCGGAAATGCCCATCCTCTTCGCTGCCGAAGGAATCGCAACGATCGGGTTGCGTTGCATATGTTGGAAGACGCGCAAGACCGAGGCCGCTGGTCTGCTGAGTGTCTCGATCTTTTTCTGATCTTCGTCGAATAGCTGCAAAATCTCTCTTGCAGCATGTGCGGCCTGTTCTGAGGTGTCGCGCACACCGACAAGGAAGAAATCAAGCCAGGATTCCCAATCGCCTTTCGTGCGCACGCGGTCGAGCAGCTCATAGTAAGCTGCGCGGTTGGTCTTGAAGTACAGGCTGAGATAAAGAATAGGCTCACGAAGCGTGCCCTTCGCGCACAACAAGAATGTAATCAGTAGCCGTCCCAACCTTCCATTTCCGTCGAGGAAGGGATGGATCGTTTCGAACTGCACATGAATGAGCCCAGCCTTAACGAGGAGAGGCAAGCCAGTCTCTTCATCATGCAGAAAAAGCTCTAGTTGGTTGAGGCAGTCGTCGAGCAACTCCGGTGGCGGCGGCACAAAGGCCGCATTACCGGGGCGACTGCCGCCAATCCAATTCTGGCTGCGACGAAACTCGCCTGGCTGTTTGCTGCTACCTCGTCCCTTTGAAAGCAGGATCTCGTGAATCTCACGAATCAAGCGCAGGCTCAGCGGAAAACCAGAGCGCATTCGCTCCAGGCCATGGTTCATGGCCGCTACGTAGTTCGAGACCTCCTGCACATCCTCAATCGGAGAGCCCGGCGCTTCGTCGCTTTCATAGAGCAACAGGTCAGAGAGCGACGACTGCGTGCCCTCAATCTGCGAGGATAGCACGGCCTCTTTCCGCACATATGTATAGATAAGCAGCGAAATGTCAGGCAGTAGAGAGGCCAAGCCATCCAGGCGTCCTATGGCCTGATTTGCTTGTTCGAGCAGTATCTGTAGCCGCGCCAGATCGACCGCCGGTATAGGTGGCAGCGGCGGCGGGACAAATGCCCGTACTGCCTCACCCTGATACCGCTGGGTGACATAGCGTCCAAGTCGGGAGGGCTGATCAGCGTTTGCCACAGTATCCTTTCGTTGACGATGTCATTACAAAAGGATAATCGATAATCCTTTCGCTGACAACAGGAAGAACGAAAGGATGTAGATCGGGTACTCGCCAGGTCACGGGCGAGTTGTATGATCTGTTACCCCACCAAGCGACTTGGGCTGCACACCACCAGCTTCATCGAACCTCTGGCAATGGCGGCGTACAGCTAAACAGATAGCTAGGACATAGCCATCAAGCAAAATCTGTAAACAAGTCGCTCGGCTTGACGGACAGTGCCTTTGCCAGCTTGACGATGTTCTCAAGGGCCACATTTCGCTCGCCGCGCTCGACACCACCGACGTAGTTGCGGTGCAGCCCGGCCCGCTCGGCCAGTTCTTCTTGGGAATAACCCCGCTCGGTGCGGAGTTGCCGCAACCTATCGCCAAATCGAGACTTAACAGAGCGTGTGGCCACATCTCCATGCTCGAAGTCTGACCACTATGCGTCTACACACGATGAGTGTGATAATGTCCTGGTCGGTGTTTCCTCCATGCGCCGCCCTCGCCCTACGCTGCCGGTAACTGCCCCAGTTGACGGGAAATTCATCGGGATAGTCCAGCATCAAGGTGGAAGAGATACGATTCTTAAGGAGGTAGAGGGAGAACCCATGAAAACCGATTTCATCGACTGTCCGGAACTGGCGGGCAAGACGATTCAACTGCTCCGCATCCATCGGGATGTTGGGGAGGGATCGAGCGTCCAGATCGAGTTCTCAGACGGAACCAGCTTCACTTGTTACGTCACGGTCCGTCCAGCCGTGGAGGCATCCTTATATAAGGGTGGCGCCGGAGCACCGGAAACCATCCGCGACTACAAATTCTAGGCCAATCCTCCCCCATAAACCCCCGTCGTTATTCCCAAATGGAATAACGGTCTCCCTGGAATTCATTGGACGCAGCCCCAA
>CAYPYJ010000166.1:0-4379 GCA_964414945.1 uncultured Occallatibacter sp. | reverse complement strand
TAATCATGGTCTCTCGTTCCTATCAGCGGAGCCGCCCTGCGGCCCCGTTCGGTTGATGTTCAGCTTACTTCGCGCCCGTCTTGCCGGCCTTCTTCTTGAGCTTCTCGTCGGAGTAGCGCACGCCCTTGTTCTTGTACGGATCGGGCTTGCGCAGCGAACGCATATCGGCAGCAACCTGGCCAACCTTCTGCCGGTCGATGCCGGTGATGGTCAGATGAAGCTGCTTGGGATCGACGGCGACTTCAATGCCCGTGGGCAGCGGAAACTCGATCTGGTGGGAGTAGCCCAGCGTGAAAACCACTGTGCCCTTACCCTTCAACTCGGCGCGATAACCGATACCGACGATGTCCAGTTCCTTCTTCCAGCCCGTGGTGACGCCTTGCACCGCGTTGGCGACCAAAGAGCGGGTCAGCCCGTGCATCGCGGCCTGCTTGTCGTTTTCGCGGATGACATGCAGCACGCCGTCCTTGGATTCCAGGGTGATGCCGTCGGCGATCAGCGCCGATACCTTGCCCTTGGGCCCCTCGACCAGAACCGTATTGCCCTCAACCTTGTACTTCACGCCCGCGGGCAGCGGGATCAGTTTCTTTCCAATTCGCGACATCGATTCAATCCTTCATCTGGCTTGCGAGTCCCGCCAAGGCCTTCGGCCCATACGTTCCACTGCAGCCTGAAAAACAGCGTTCAACACATGGCCGTAAGCTGATCGCTGACGGCAGAAGCTGACCGCTGCATTTACCAAACTTCGCAGAGTAGTTCGCCGCCCACGCCTTCGCGGCGCGCCTGACGGCCAGTCATCACACCCTTGGGCGTGGTCATAATCGAGATGCCGAGGCCGCCCTGGACGCGCTTGATCTCGTCGCGGCCGATGTAAACACGGCAACCGGGACGCGAGATGCGCGCCAAGTCGCGGATGGCTGCTTCCGTTCCGCCATACTTCAAGTACACGCGGAGGATCTGCTTGCCTTCCTCTTCCTGGGTCTTGTAATTCGAGATGTAGCCCTCTTCCTTGAGGATGCGGGCAATCTCAGCCTTCAGCTTCGAAGCTGGTACATCCAGCTTCTGGTGGCGTGCGCGGATTGCATTCCGGATGCGCGCCAAAAAATCGGCAACTGGGTCGGTCAGACTCATTCCTTCTCCTTCATTCCCCGTTCGTCCGCATGAGCGGAAACCAGCGGGAATGTCTACTACAGTTAATCGTTACCAGCTCGACTTGACGACGCCGGGAATCTCGCCCTTGAGCGCCAGCGCGCGGAAACACAGGCGGCAAACGCCAAACTTGCGCAGAAAACCGCGCGGACGCCCGCAGAGTTGGCACCGATTGTGCTTGCGGCAGCTAAACTTCGGCTTCCGCGCGTCTTTCACTCGTTTTGCAGTGGTTGCCATAAATCCTCAAATCCCCTTATGCGCCTTGACGCGCTAGCGTCCTACGCACCTTGCCGGAACGGCATTCCAAAATGCTTCAGCAACGCCCGCGCTCCATTATCGTCCTTGGCGGTCGTCACGATGGTGATGTTCATGCCCTTCATCTTCTCCACCTTGGAGTAATCAATCTCCGGGAAGATTAGCTGGTCGCGCAGGCCAAGCGTGTAGTTGCCGCGCCCGTCAAAACTCTTCGTCGACACGCCGCGGAAATCGCGAACCCTCGGCAGCGCCGTCGAGATCAGCCGGTCCAAAAACTCATAGGCCTTCTCGTTGCGCAACGTCACCATGGCGCCAATCGACATTCCCTCGCGCACCTTGAAGGCCGCGATGGATTTCTTCGCCTTGGTGGTCACCGGCTTCTGTCCGACAATCGCCGCCAGGTCAGCCACCAGCGGGTCCAGCAGCTTGGTGTTCTGCGTGGCCTCGCCCAGGCCCATGTTGACGACAATCTTCTTCAGCTCGGGAACCGCCATCGGATTGTCAAGCCCCAACTCCTTGAGCAGAGCCTGTTTGATCTCTTTGTGATACTTCGCTTTCAATCGTGCTGCCATGATGCTTTGCTCTCTTTCTTCCGGACCCGGAGTGGCCCTTATGGCCGTATACCGTTGCGGAAGGTGCTTGCCGCACGGGCGGAGCTTTTGGAGCTCTGCCCAGACGGGCGTAATCCGTTTACTTCTTGGTCGGCATCGTCTGCCCGCACTTTTTACAGATGCGAACTTTGAGGTCGCCGTCGATCTTCGATCCCACGCGAGCGGGGCCGCAGTTGGGGCAGATCAACGCTACGTTCGAGACGTCGATCGGCGATTCCTGCTCGGCAATGCCGCCCTGGGTCCGCTTTCCCTGTTTGCTCGAAACCGTCTTCTTGACCACGCGCACATGCTCCACCAGAACCGTGCCGTTGTCGGGGAAGACGCGCAGTACACGGCCCGTCTTGCCGCGGTCAGAGCCCCTGAGGACCTTGACCGTATCGTTGCGATGAATATTCAAACTCGGCATCTTCTCTCCATGCAGTGGTCAGTCTTTCGACAGTTCCCTGCTCTTAAACCACTTCCGGGGCCAGCGAAACAATCTTCAGAAACTTCTTTTCGCGCAGTTCGCGAGCCACCGGCCCGAAAACGCGCGTGCCCACCGGCTCGTGTGAATCGTCGATCACCACGGCCGCGTTTTCGTCAAAGCGAATGTACGTTCCGTCACGCCGGCGATACTCCTTGCGGGTGCGGACGATAACCGCCTTCACCACCTTGCCCTTCTTGATGGTGCCGTCGGGCGAGGCTTCCTTGACCGCGGCGGTTACGATGTCGCCCAGCCCGGCCTTTTTGCCTAGTCCGCCGCCCAGGGGCAGAATCACTTGCAGCTTGCGCGCGCCGGAGTTATCGGCTACCGCGAGCATGGTTCTCATTTGCACAGCCATGAAATCTTCTCCTTACTCGCTCGACTTAGTTGGCAACCTTGTTTCCGGTCTTGACCGCGGCGTCTTCAAGCTGGCCCAGCGCCGAGCGCCGAACAATCTCTTCCAGAGCCCACCGCTTGAGCTTGCTCAGCGGACGGGTCTCGCGGATGCGCACCACATCACCCATGCGCGCCGAACTCTGCTCATCGTGCGCATAAAACTTCTTGGTGCTGCGCACAATCCGCTTGTACTTCGGATGGGCCTTGCGCATCTCGACCTCGACCACGATGGTCTTCTGCATCTTGGTCGAAACCACTTCGCCAACCTTCTCGTTTCGCCGGGCGCCTACTGCCGCCGGCGCCTGTTCAACTGGTGTTGTCGCCGTCATTTAGCGGGCTCCCTTCTTGCTGTCCGCGGCTGTGTCTGGCGCCGCGCCGCGAATGCCCAGCGCGCGTTCCCGTGCCACGGTCTTGATCTGTGCGATCTCCTTGCGCATCAGACGGAGCTTCTTCACACCGTCGTTTTGCCCCAATGAGACCTGAAAGCGAAGCCGGAACAGTTGCTCGGCGGTGGTCTTCACCTGGTGCGCCAGCTCTTCGTCGCTCAAATTACGAATCTTCTCGAGTTCCATTGTGTTTCTCTCTCCGACGCTTGCAAGCCCATCTTCAGGCTTGCGGCGCGTCCCTAATCACTCGACCGCAATTACTTGGCCGCAGCTACAATCTTGTCGGCACCCGGCCGCATCACGAACTTGGTCAGCAATGGCAGCTTGTTCGACGCCAGACGCATTGCCTCTCGCGCCGTCACCGGATCAACCCCTTCCATCTCGAAGAGGATCTTGCCAGGCCGCACCACGGCTACCCAATGATCCAGAGCACCTTTGCCCGAACCCATGCGGACTTCGGCCGGCTTCTTGGTTATCGACTTGTCCGGGAACAGACGCAGCCAGATTTTGCCGCCGCGCTTGATGAAGCGGGTCATGGCGATACGGCTGGCTTCAATCTGCCGGTCGGTGATGTAACCGCACTCCATGACGCGCAGACCGTACTCGCCGAAGGAAATCGTAGATCCGCGCCACGCTTTGCCGCGTCTCTTGCCCTTCTGCTGCTTGCGAAACTTCACCTTCTTTGGCATCAACATAGCGAAACCCTCTTAAACCAGCTGACAGCTCATAGCCGGCAGCTCACAGTTTTCTTATCTCGAGCAATCAACTGTCAGCTGTTAGCTGTCAGCTGCTCGCTGCTTCTAGAACACCGACGTGCCTACCGCTGCCGGCTGACGGCGCTTGGCTTCGTAAATGTCGCCGCGATAGATCCAGGTCTTGACGCCGATTACGCCGTAGGTGGTGTTCGCCTCGGTGAAACCGTAGTCAATGTCGGCGCGCAGCGTGTGCAAGGGCAAACGTCCCTGCAAGTACCACTCCGAGCGGGCGATTTCGTTGCCGTTCAAACGGCCCGAGACCCTAACCTTAATTCCCTTGCAGCCGAAGCGCAGCGCCGAATCCACGCTCTTGCGCATGGCGCGACGGAAGCTGACGCGCTTTTCCAGTTGCAACGCGATATTC
>CAYPYJ010000165.1:0-4387 GCA_964414945.1 uncultured Occallatibacter sp. | reverse complement strand
GTACTGTCTTATGCCTCATGTACCAGCCGGACAAGGTCGATAGAAGCACAACGAGTCCGTTTAGTGCAAGCGAAATCGGCTCTTGCGTCGGGGTCGGGTTGAACTTCGTATTGATCTGTTCGGCTAGCTGGGTGTAAGCAACGGCAACGTTATCGTTCGTCGTTGCCACTCCAAGCTCTACGGGCAGTGAATTTTGGGTTGCGTTGTGCCCGAGAATCGAGGCGCAACCTACAGTAACACTCAATGCTAACAATACGGCGAGCAGGAACGAGACTTTCACGGCAATGTGAGTTTTCATATTTACTTCAGGGCATTATCACTTTGTTTGATGGTGCGGAGATCACATGCCCGCTGCCGTCAACTGCCACAATCCAGATTTGATCGCCTGTGGACGGAGTGTCGACAAGATCATCGCGGTCAGCCGTCCGAGCTGCGCCGGGGTATTCCCCGACGAAGTGCGTAGGGTTGAACGCAGGATTGCTGCAGTAAATCCACCACTCAACCGGTGAGGATCCAGACCAAAACCAAAAAAAGCGTTGAGTGTCCGGATCGTAGCCGAGCTGCGGTGATGGAAGAGGGGCCGTGCTTGTGAAGGGCACGACCCCACCGGAACGGGATGGCCGCATAAGGTTAGGTTGCGATGATCGCGGCGAAAAGTGTGCCGTTGTCCTGCATGCCGTTTTGGACCTGCACCACGCGGACAAACACTTTCTTGCCGGCAACGAGTGCGCCGAATTTTGCGACGTAGGTCGCGAGAAGGTCCAGCTTGCCCGCGGTGGCCTGGGTGAACGTGGTGAGATACCGGTAGTTGCCCTGATACGAGACTCCAGCCGAGGACTGCGGGCTTGCGTAAACCATGTACGAGGTCGTACCGGTCGCAAGGGTGGAGGTGATGGCCAGAGCAGGCACGGCTGCTGCGCCGGTCAGCGCGGTCGCAAGGCATGCGGCGAATGACGGCAGGGCCGGGGGAGCGATGACGGCGGCGGCTCCGGTGAGAAGCAAAGTTGTGTTCACCTTCACGTAGGCTTGGTGGCCCGTAAGGTTGATGTTCGCGCCAATGTTGTTCACCACGGTGAACGAGTTGGCGAAGCCTGCCCATGCTGCGCGCTGTGCGTCGGTCAGACCGCGCCAGCCTGCGGACATGTTGCTCAGGCGTGCACGTGCATTGACTTGAGCTGGGGTGCGCGGCTGGGTGGGGATGGCCCGCGCTCGGCGGTACTGGCCACTACGGTTCCGGCTCGATGTTTGGTTACCAATCGAACCACTCTGGGGGATGTCGATGATCTTCATACGGGAGAACCCCCTATCACACTTCTAATAGAGGTGTCAAGAGAGAATGACCACAACTAATGGTATACCACCCCACCATAACCACGCCAGCACAAATAGAATTTCGGTGTCCTGCCCGTGCTGGACCACGCCGGACTGTGGATCGTTGCGGGGGGGACCACCCTTCGACGTTTGCGGCCACGCCGAAACCGCGGGCTATAAAGGGAACTGGCTCCAAGCAGAGCTAACTGCGCCGCAGGCGTGCGCGCCAGCGCATTCAACCCGGGCTCGTGCGCGAGCCAGCCGAGCACCGGCTGGTTTCCAGCCGTGGGCGACGGTCCCGAGCACATACAGCGAGCGACAGCGAGCCCTGATCTGCGAGGGATGACCGACGCGCGCGCCGGAGACTGCTGGCGCGGTGGTGCGGAGCTTCCGGCATGCTGGCGAGAGCATCCTGCGCGCGACACCGCTCCGCAGATGCATGTGGGCAGTGGTGCGGCGCGCGGGCGACCGGACAGCGAGCGAGAGCGAGCCCTACCAGCGTGGAGCAGTGAAGGGATACCGGGGAAAACTAAAGTGGCGCGCGCAGGATGCTCCGCCAGCATGCCGTAAGATGGTCACTCGAACGGCCACGAAGGTTAAAATTCCAGCTCAACTGGGCCGCGGACGACGTGCCCGGTTGAGCTGCAAATTTCATAGAGCCGGAACAATTGACGCTGAAAGATCAACTCGGGTTGAACCGGCGAATAAGGTAGGCTCCAGCTGGTGGAGGATCGGACAAGCCATAATTGGCAATGAGTGACGGTTGACGCTTCCCGAAATTCCAGAACACTTGAGTTGGACTGCTGGTGGAGTTGAGAGAATCAAAGCAGTTCCGGTTGAGATCGGGAAAGAGATACCAGTCCCCATCCGAGAATTGAATGTAAACTCCAGTTTGACCGGGGATGACTGCTGACGCAATGACTCCATGCCGAGAGAGGTTTTGCTTAGGATCACGCTTGGTGGGTCTACCACGGTTTGAAACAGCGGCGTGGTAGTAGGGCGACGGGAAAGTTGTCGGGTTCATAGTTCAGTGCAGTAGAGTCCAATCAATTGAGAATTACAATCAGCTTTGTAAAGTTCCATTTTGAGAACCTCATACTTTTGGAGTGAGATGCAAATTCAAATTAAAGAGAAGCAGAAGGAAGAAAGAAAAAGAAGGGCCTATTTATCGGTGGCAGTACAACGGCGGTATCGAGGCAGCTCGTTTGCTCCTTTGCGGCTGTTGCATTCGCTGCACCGGACCTGCAGGTTGCCTGCGCGGGCCTGCCGCACGTAGTAGCTGATGCGCTGTACGCTGCTCATGCGGTGATGAATGTCCCCGGTCGGCCTGATGCAGTCAAACGTCAGACAGTTTGTCGCGCCACAGTCGACGCAGAAGGCGCCGAGCTGTCTTAACAGTTCGGCGCGTTTCCTTCGTGCCCACTCTACTTGCCTGCTCATGCGATATGGCTTTCGGTGGTCATGCTGGAGGCTGTTGCGTTATCCAAGCGAATGCGGCGAGTAGTAGCGCGCTGACAACGGGCAAGTCGGCTCGGTCAAAAGTGTCGGTGTATTCCCAGGGGGAATTGTCATCGCGTCTGAATGCGCGTTGAGCATTTGCGGAGTAAAAGGTTTTATCGTTGGCTCTTCGCGGCCAAACTGAGACGGAGACAGGGCCGCACGAAAAACGCTTTGCTGGCTGGGACGTAGTTGCATGCGTTGACATGGTGTTATCGTGGTTGCTGGTATACCGGCGCGGGGATGAGGACCGGCATTTCCATTTGTGGTTTTATGGGTGTAACCGCCCGCGGTGGAGCTCCTCCGGCGATTGTTTCGCGCCAAGCGATTTCGCTGTCGCTGAGAAAATTGTAGTCGTCGCAGCCGCACTCGCAGCGCGATGCGTTTAAGTTCGCCTCCTCGAGGAATTGTGCCCACTGCTTTTGCTTACCGTAACAGGAGCCGAAAACCCCGAAGAGCCTGACGCCGTCCACGGCTTTGATAAAATTGGCCATGGTTTGACCGGACCACGCTGCCAGCTCGCTGCCCTTGACGGCGTACTTGGCGACTTCGCGGAGGTAGTCACCGTGTCGACAATCTGAGACGTGGACGATAGCAATGTCCTGCCCAACGATTTTTGCCCATTCAGTGGCGAGTTGCTGCTGGTCAATCCAGCGTGCGTCAACGAGCGCATGTAGATGCAGATGAGCTCCCCTGCCCACGTCGGTGATTTCAAGCGAGTAGAATCCGCCGAGCCAGTTGCGGGCAAAGGCACGTCTCCGAAGCCTGTTCCAACAAGCTTTGAACGTGCGGATCGCGCCTTTCGTGAGCATGGGGAGATTCTCGATTGTGAGCACAACGTGCTTCGGCTGCTTGATCTGCTGAGTCCACCATTCAAGACGCTGTTTGCGCTTGTATGCCAGCCTTGGGGCGCAGACCGGACACCAGCCGACGTCGCATCGGTTCCAGACAAACGTCTGTTTTTTGCAGCCTCGGCATTCAATTACTGACCGGTGTGTGTGACAGTCACGAATTCTATCGGCAAGGTGGCTGTAGCCGGTTGCGTCGAGCTTTGTCACAACGGCTGCTGCGTGGTGCAGCTCCTTGAGCCAGAGTTCACTCTGTTTGGGATGTGAAGTTAATCCCTTCCTCTCAAGTGAAATAGCGGCTTCGGTCCGGCAATCGCTATCCGGTGACGCGGTTCGATCACCTTCAGGGCATGAATCCGGGGGAAGATCGGCGTAAAGGTCTATCTGGCTTGGGTCGTCCAGTGTCCACGGCTCGAGGTTACAGTCCGCGTTGGTGGGTTCAGTGTTGAGGGTTTCGCCCGCCTTCGCTGTCGCTTCGGGGGCGAGATGTGTTGAGGTACTCAGGCACGATTTGCCGTGGGGGGACAGGGCAAAAGGAAACGCCAGTGAGGAGGCATCCTCACTGACGTCCACGGTTTGAGCCGTGCCTTGAGCTTCCGTTCGGGCATCACCCCTACGGGAAGATGAATTATTCTGACCGATGTTTGTGCAGCTGCTCAAGGCTTTGCGTCCGGTGGTACTGTCTTATGCCTCATGTACCAGCCGGACAAGGTCGATAGAAGCACAACGAG
>CAYPYJ010000164.1:0-4853 GCA_964414945.1 uncultured Occallatibacter sp. | reverse complement strand
AGCGTTTTGTTCGTGGCCATATTTTACGGCATCAATGTCATCTGGGAGCGCGACCTCGGCATCGTGCAAAAGTTTCTGGCCAGCCCGACACCGCGCGCGGCACTGGTGCTCGGCAAGGGATTTTCCGCTGGAATCCGCACGCTCTCGCAAGGAGTCATTGTTTACAGTCTTTCGCTGCTGCTCGGTGTGAAGCTGAATTGGAGTCCGCTCGCGCTCCTGAACGTGTTGGTTATCGTCATCTTGGCGGCGACGCTGTTCTCGACGTTCTCGCTGGTCATTGCCTGCATCGTCAAGACGCGCGAGCGTTTCATGGGTGTCGGCCAGGTGCTGACCATGCCGCTGTTCTTCGCCAGCAACGCCATTTATCCGACCGATATCATGCCTGGCTGGTTGAAGATGGTCTCGCATTTGAACCCATTAACCTACGTCGTGGATGCACTACGCACCTGCATGTTGGCCAACAGCACCAGCACCTTCGGCTTGAGTCTCGATTATGCGGTGATTTTGGCGACCACGACTGTGCTGGTTTTGGTTGGAGCGCGATTGTATCCGCGTTTGGCGACTTGAATGATGAGCTGCCGCAAATTGAATTTACCAATGATTCATTTCACCGGCTTTTCCAAATGGCCTCCGAACCCGTAGCGCATCGCCGAAAGCAGCTTGTCCTGAAAATCGGAGTCACCGCGCGAACTGAAACGTGCGTAGAGCGCCGTGGTCAGCACGGGTGCGGGCACACCTTCGTCAATGGCAGCCTTGATGGTCCACCGGCCTTCACCTGAATCAGATACACGTCCGGCAAATCCGGCGAGGGCAGAATCTTTGGCGAGCGCCTCCGCCGTCAGGTCAAGCAGCCACGACGCGATGACGCTGCCGCGCCGCCAAACTTCAGTAATGTCGGCGAGGTTGAGATCAAACTGATAGTGCTCCGGTTCGCGTAACGGAGTAGTCTCGGCATTAATTTCACCTTGCTGCTTGCCGATGTTCGCGCTGCGCAAAATGCTCAAGCCCTCGGCATACGCTGCCATCATTCCGTATTCAATGCCATTGTGGACCATCTTCACAAAATGTCCGGCACCATTCGCCCCGCAATACAGATAACCCTGCTCGGAAGTGCCGACGAGTTTCTCACGGCCTGGTGTGCGTGTGAGGTTGCCGATGCCCGGCGCGAGCGTGGTGAAAATAGGATCAAGCCGCCGAACCACTTCGAGGTCACCGCCGATCATCATGCAGTAGCCGCGTTCCAAGCCCCACACGCCGCCGCTGGTTCCCACATCCACATAATGGATTCCTTTAGCAGCAAGATCATTCGCGCGTCGGATGTCATCAATGTAATAGGAATTACCACCATCAATGAGCGTGTCGCCCGCTTCAAGCATCGGCACCAGCTCGCCGATCGTTTGATCCACGACTGCCGCCGGGACCATCAGCCAAATTGCGCGCGGCTTATCCAGTTGCTTGACCAAATCAGCGAGCGAGGCGACGCCCACGGCTTTGTCTCTCGTCAAAGCTTTCACGGCTTCCGGCAGATGATCGAAGACGACACAACGATGTCCGTCCTTGATTAGCCGCCGCACCATGTTCGCGCCCATGCGGCCCAAGCCAATCATGCCCAGCTGGGCCGAGGATTTTTCATTCATGTCAGGAATAAAATCGGAACCCCTTTCGGCGATTCTAAAATTTGCTGCAAGTCATGCCGTCATCACCGCCGCCCCATTGCTGATGCGTTTGGGTTGATGTTCCGCCAATGAATCATGGTCGGTATTTTTTAGGACTTCACGCGCATGAATTGTTTCCATATCGGAACCGTGGGCGATCAAAATATACTTGCCGCTTTTCACGGCAGTCTCGTATTGGATGATGCTGTTCTTGGGAATGCCCATGCCGTAAAGCCCGGCACCCAGCGCGCTCAAACCACCCACGACCACCGCGCCTTCGAGCGCGCCGACGATATAAGTCACAATGGGCCCGGCAAACAGCAATGGGCCGACACCTGGAATCAGAAAAAACGCCGAGCCGAATAACAAACCCCAGAAACCTCCCCAGAAGGCTCCGAGTTTTCCCCAGTATTTCATGCGGTCGCCGGCATTGTAATAGCCGACCACGTGTTCCTCGGTGTGATAGTCACGTCCGATGATGGAGAGTTTTTTCATGTCAAAGCCGGACTTCTGGAGTTCTTTGACGGCGGTTTCGGCTTCGATGTGAGATTTGAAAACCGCCACCGCGCAATTCGTCTTAGTCATCATATTGGATCTTTCATTTTGCATTTATTGCAAATGACATTTTAGGCGTTTGGCAGGCTTACGCGATGGGGTGTTCACCCCATTGTTCATGGTGGCGAAAAGCGACAGCTTCTTCATGGCAAAATTATGAATACACCCGATTTATTTACTCCCATCCGACTGGGCGCGATTGAAGCCCCGAACCGCATAATCATGGCTCCGCTTACGCGAATGCGCGCAGGACCGAACCGTGTGCCCACACAATTGATGGTGGAATATTATGCGCAACGTGCGGCGGCAGGACTGATCGTCAACGAAGCGACTGCGATTTCCCAGCAAGGCACTGGCTGCCCGAACTCGCCAGGTATTTACACTGAGGAACAGATCTCCGGCTGGCAGAAAGTCACTGGGGCCGTGCATAAGGCGGGCGGGCGAATTTTTCTCCAGCTCTGGCACATGGGCCGGATCTCGCATCCGAGTTTTCAAGCGGACGGCGCATTGCCAGTCGCGCCCAGCGCCATCGCTCCGCGCACCGGCCAGGTGCTTACGGAACGCGGGATGCAGCCTTACGTCACGCCCCGTGCGTTGGCCAAAGAGGAGCTGCCGGGTATTGTGATGCAGTATGCCATCGCGGCGGACCATGCGAAAACGGCAGGCTTCGACGGCGTCGAAATCCACAACGCCAATGGCTATTTGCTCGACCAATTTCTCCGCGATGGCACGAACCAGCGCAGGGATGAATACGGTGGTCCCGTTCGTAACCGCGCTCGATTGACGTTGGAAGTGACCGACGCCGTCACGCAAGTTTGGGGAGCCGATCGCGTGGGCATCCGCTTCTCGCCCGGCGGTGTGTTCAACGACATGCACGATTCAAACCCGCTCGAGACTTTCAGCCATGTGCTGCATGAGTTGAATCGCTTCAAACTCGCCTATGCGCATTTGATCGTGTCCACGAA
The DNA here is from genome assembly GCA_964414945.1 of uncultured Occallatibacter sp. Lineage (GTDB taxonomy): Bacteria > Acidobacteriota > Terriglobia > Terriglobales > Acidobacteriaceae > Telmatobacter. The sequence continues at coordinate 1,678 of CAYPYJ010000164.1, read as the reverse complement.
AGATGATTTGGAACATGGCGCGACGCCAGTGCCGTTGGCCGCATTACGCAAAGAGTTTCATGGCCCGTTGATCGTCGCGAATGGCTTCACTTACGAAACCGCGACTCAAGTTTTGGCGGACGGCTTGGCCGATGCGGTCGCGTTTGGTCGTTTGTTTATTGCCAATCCTGATTTGCCAGAGCGCTTCCGTTTGGACGCCCCGCTGAACGCGTTAGAGGAAGCGACTTTGTATGGCGGTTCGAAAAAAGGATATACCGACTATCCCGCAATGGGACCACAACTCGTCGAAAGATGATGCACCTTCATGTTGCCGACAATTTATCTAAGCCGTTGAAGCGCGTTGGCGTCGCCGCCGACCACGGCGGTTTTGAATTGAAGGGGTTTCTGGCCGGAAAAATAGGCGAAGCCGGATATGAAGTCATTGATTTCGGCGACCGCCAGTTAAATTCGGACGATGATTATCCAGATTTTATAATTCCCCTGGCCCGCGCGATTGCCGCCGGGACGGTGGATCGCGGCGTGGGTATCTGTGGAAGCGGCGTCGGCGCTTCAATTGTCGCGAATAAAGTGGCAGGCGTTCGGGCTTGCCTGATTGACGAAAACTTTTCCGCGCATCAAGGCGTCGAGGACGATGATTTAAATATGATCTGCTTTGGCGGACTCGTGATCGGTCACGCGCTGGCTTGGGAATTGACACAGAGTTTTCTTCACGCGCGTTTCATAGGCGCGGAACGCTTTCGTCGCCGGTTGGCAAAAGTGGTGCAGCTCGAAAAGCCCATCAGTAAATAAAATGTCATGAAAATAAGTCCCCTGGCCGGCAAACCTGCTCCACAAGAAATTCTTGTCAATGTGCCGAAACTCGTTGAGGCGTATTTCAACGGTGTGCCTGATCCAAAAGTGCCGGCACAACGCGTGGCGTTTGGCACTTCCGGTCACCGAGGTTCGTCATTCAATCTGGCTTTCAATGAATGGCACATTCTCGCGATCACGCAGGCGATTTGTCTTTATCGCAAGTCGAAGAACATTGTGGGCCCACTCTTTCTCGGCATAGACACCCACGCGCTTTCCGTTCCGGCTTGCGCCACCGCGCTGGAGGTTTTAGCGGCAAACGGAGTTGAAGTGATGCTTGCTGAAGGCGATGAATACACGCCGACGCCGGTGATTTCCCATGCGATCCTTAATTACAATCGCGGTCGCACCACGGGACTCGCTGACGGCATTGTCATCACGCCCTCGCACAATCCACCGCATGATGGCGGCTTCAAATACAATCCGCCGAACGGTGGGCCAGCAGACACTGATGTCACAGCTTGGATAGAAGAAAAAGCAAATGAACTGCTGGAAGCCCGGCTTTCGGGCGTGAAACGAATTCCTTACGTGCAAGCGCTGCGCGCCGCGACCACGCGTCGGCACGACTACCTCACCGCCTATGTGAGCGACCTTGGCAACGTGATTGATATGGACATCATTCGCGGCGCAAAACTTCATCTGGGCGTTGATCCGCTCGGCGGTGCCGGTGTCCATTACTGGGAGCGAATCGCAGAGTATCATGAGTTGGGACTTACCGTGGTCAGCGAGGTGGTTGATCCCACTTTCAGTTTTATGACGGTGGATTGGGACGGCCAGATTCGCATGGACCCTTCTTCGCCTTATGCGATGCAACGACTGATTGGCATGA
>CAYPYJ010000163.1:0-4864 GCA_964414945.1 uncultured Occallatibacter sp. | reverse complement strand
GATTTGCCTTGACACATCCGCAAAGTGAAGGTTATAAAGGACGCTGCTTTGCGTTTGATGGTATTTTCCCCTTTAAAACCAAGAGCATGGCAGATCGCACGTCCCCTGCAAGTAAGGAGAGATCATGAAATATTGCAAGACCGCAGCTTTCTCAGCTTCAATCGTCATCATGCTTCTGGCGTTCACCTCGATTGCCAGCGCCAGTTCGTATTCGTCCATAGTTGTCTACGGCGACAGCCTTTCAGACAACGGGAATCTTTACAGTGTTAGCGGCTATCCGCCTTCCCCGTACTACAACGGTCGCTTTTCCAATGGGCCTGTCGCGGTGGAACAACTTGCTGCGCTGCTGGGATCGCCTCTTTACGACTTCGCATGGGGCGGAGCCACTTCTGGAGTTGGAAACTATATTGATTTGGGCTCGCAGACCAGCTTTGGTGGTTTGGGCCTGCCGGGAATGATCCCCGAGATGATCGGTTCAAGTTCAGTGGTCTCCTCGCTGAACCTGTCCACATCTTTGTTTGTAGTGTGGGGCGGGGCCAACGATTTTCTGGTTGGTGGCTCAACAACCCAGGCAGTGGCGGACATCAATCTTATCGTCTCCACGCTCCAGTCCGAAGGCGCAATGCATATCCTGGTGCCGAATATGCCTGACCTCGGCCTGACACCTGACTTCTATGGAGATGCCACGGCGACGGCATACGCCGCACAGTTCAACGCCATGTTGAAAGCCTCGTTGCCAACTGGCGTGACGTACGTCGACACGTTCGGCCTCATGCATCAGATCGAAAGCAACCCCGCTGCATATGGGATTACCGATTTAACCGACCCCTGTTTCACGGGCACCTCAGTCTGCTCCGATCCCAGCCAATATCTCTTCTGGGACGGCTTCCACCCCACGACGTCCACCGACGCGATTCTGGCTGCGGATTTTGAAGCGGCTGCGACGCCGGAACCATCCTCGATCCTGCTGTTGAGCACGGGGATTGCTGGGTTGGCCGGCATGCTGCGGAGGCGGAGAGCGGCCTAAAGCATTTGAAAACGGCGACGCAAGAGACCTCTGATCTGCAATTAAGACGGAGTTCCATTGCGTCGCCGAGATACCCTGTTTTGACCATCCAAAAATAATTGAGTGCCCCAGATCCGGATTTTCGGACCTGGGAATTGAAATCCTGGTCGTCGCGCCTCTCTGCTATACCCTAGATTCATGCGGTTCGTTTCTTCTTTGTTCCTTCACGGCTTGATTGCGGCAGTAGTGTTTGTGGCCGTTCCCGTTTCCGCCCAGCAGGCTCCGGAAACCTTTCGCTGGATCGACTTTCACTCCGCCAAAGACCAGGACGTAGTCGTTTGGGTCACGCGCTCGCTGGTGCCAGAAAAGTGGTCTGCGGTTCGCGAGATCGGCGTCCAATACGACGCCGCGCTGGTAGTAACCACGCTGCGCGCCACGCCCCAATCGGACCCGGCCTCTGATACCTTTACCGTTTGGAATCTCTCGCTGACCAGCCATGTCGTCGCCCCGCTCCTCAAGGGCGTCAATCTTCGCTTCATCGACTGGATGCTCCTTTCCGACGGCCGCCCGCGCGAACTCGGCGCTCTCTACGACGACTGCCACGAATGCGCAGCCTCGACATTTATCACCGCCTTTTACTACGACATTCCGCACCACATGTGGGCTTCCCGTTGGATGCGCGGCACCCAAAGCGCACCCGTCTGGACCGCCAAACCGCCCTCCGGCGTTGCCTTCAGCCAGCTCTACGCCGTCCTGGCCGAACCCAACGGACGTCAACTCATCGGTACATGGGGCCACTTCGACTACGGTACTGAAAAGGACCCAGATGACAGCGTTTACCGCTACGATCTCGACCCCAACAGCGGCCTGGAGCGTACACAACTGCTCGTCGGAAAAGAGGCGGACTCCATGAAGCAGCGTCTCTGCGCCGCGCAGAGTGAGAGTCCTGGTCTAGCGCGAGGACAGGACTCACCCCTCTGCCTGCAAGCCGTCAAGCAACGCATCGAACGTAAGCCCACAACCAAACCCCCTGCCAACAATCACGGCCTTTCGCAACCCCCCGGCGCGCGCCATTGATTTCTTAGAATGGTCAAAAGAGGGCTGTTTTGCCCCAAACTCTTCCGATAGCATTCGAGCTGATTGGAGAGTGAAATGAATCGATTACCCAGATTTGCACTATTACCGTTCTTTGCGATGACGGTCGTGCTTTGCCTCACCGGATGTCCCAAGAGTTCGGACCAGGTTGCCGCCAACTCAGGCCAGAACGGGGTGCAAGATCAGGCCTCGGACCCTGCGTCGGCTAACCTGGCTCCAGCCGATTCAAACACTGCCACGCCTACCGTGTATGCCGCTCAGCAGAGCGCTTCAGCGGCCCCGACGGGCGGTTCTTATGATCAGGACTCAGAGGATCCCGGCTATGGCTCGCAGCCCGTGGCATACGCCGATCAGCCGCCGCCGCCATTGCCTGACTACGACCAGCCCCCGGCTCCCGGCGACGACTACCTCTGGACACCCGGCTACTGGGCCTATGCTCCCTCCGGCTACTACTGGGTTCCCGGCGGATGGGTGGAGGCTCCCTACGAGGGTGCGCTCTGGACCCCTGGCTACTGGGGCTACCACCATCACCATTATGGCTTTTACCGTGGCTACTGGGGGCCGCACATTGGCTACTATGGTGGCGTCGATTATGGATACGGTTATGTTGGCATTGGCTACCAGGGCGGTTATTGGGGCGGTGGACACTTTAACTACAACCGCTCTGTCAACAATGTGAATGTCTCCGTGGTTCACAACGTTTACAACCGTTCCGTTAGCGGAAACAACCGCAGTGGCGCTCGTGTCAGCTTTAATGGCGGAACGGGCGGCCTGCAGGTACGAGCCAGACCTGCGGAACTGGCGGCACGGCATGAACAGCACGCAGTGCCGATGCGGGCGCAGATTCAGAATCAGCAAGTTGCCAGCACTAACCGGGCGCAGTTTGCCAGCGTAAACCATGGCCGTCCGGCCAGTCTGATCGTTAGCAAGCCGCTGGCGGCAGATCGCAACGTGCGACCCCCCGCGGCATTGCAGGCACACAATCAGGCCGCCGCGCAGCAGCGAAACGCGGCGCAAGCGCATCCAGTTTCAGCCCAACCGGCACATGCCAACGAGTCCGTCCGCAATCAGAATCAGCCCAATCAGAACCAGATGAACCGAGGTCAAGCCAACCAAAATCAGCCGATCAACCGTGGTCAGGCAGTCCCTCAACAGCAGCATCAAGCAGCTCCACTACAACAGCAACGCCAGGTAGTCCCGCTGCAACAGCGTCAGACTGCATCGCAACAGCAGCACCAAGCTGCGCCTCAACAACAGCAACGTCAGGCAGCCCCTCAACAACAGCACCAAGCTGCACCTCAACAGCAGCAGAGACAGGCACCCCCGCAACAGCACCAAGCGGTAGCCCCGCATCAGCAGCAGCAGCGACAGACATCTCCGCAGCCTCAGAGTCAGGCAGAACCACAACAACAGCAACGTCAAGCAACCCCGCAGCAACAGCGTCAGGTGGCACCACAACAACAGCAGCGACAGACTGCACCACAACAACAGCAGCGACAGACTGCACCACAACAACAGCAGCGACAGACTGCACCACAGCAGCAGCGGCAAGCACCCCCGCAACAGCAGCGTCAGGCGGCACCTCAACAGCAGCATCAAGGTGCGCCGCAACAGCATCCGGCAGATGCTCGCCCTAGGAATTAACTCCGTACCGATCACTGCATCGGCCTAGGTTGCTGTCAGGACAATGGGAGCGCAGTCGCAAACCCGTCAATTTCATGGCGGCAGCGATTGCGCTCCCAATGGGAAGCTCTTTCGTCACAATTCGTCGTATACTGGCCTCATGTCGATTGTGGACAACATCGCCGCCATCGCAAAGGGTATGAGCATCACCTTTGGGGAGATCTTCAAACCCATCCAGGTGGAGAACTATCCCGACGGCCCTGGCCCCTTGCGCGGAGCTGTTCTTGAGCAGCGCTATCGCGGCGCTCACATTTTGCAGCGCGATGAAAACGGTTTGGAAAAGTGCGTAGCCTGCTTCCTCTGCGCCGCCGCCTGCCCCTCCAATTGCATTTATATCGAGGCCGCGGAAAACACCGAGGAAGTTCGCATCTCCTCTTCTGAGCGCTACGCCAAGGTCTATAACATTGACTACAACCGGTGCATCTTCTGCGGCTATTGCGTCGAGGCCTGTCCCACCGACGCCATCACCCATGGCCACGGCTTCGAACTGGCTACTCTGAACGCCACCAATCTGGTCATGCGAAAAGAAGATATGCTGGTACCAATTTCGGCTCTGACTGCTGTAAAGTAAAAGAATCATTTTTATTAAATCGATCGATTTTTACGTGTTCCTCATTCTTTTGCTTGGCTCTCTTCGATAAGTACAAAGCTATGTTCGGCGTGCCAGCTATTGACACGTGGTTCAGGCAGCGCAAGTTAACGTCTTCCCGCATCGCTGCCGATATGGAGATAGTGCGCTCTGTAAACCCTATGTGATTCAAGAGATAAGGCCTGCCAGTGATTGAGTGTTCTAGGTAGAACGGGCCTCTCTTATGGAGGAATAAAATGAGATTTCCGCGTTGGGCTGGAGGTTTTCTTGCCTTGGTCCTGATCTCCGCGGCAGTCTTGGCTGAGGACTTGCAGAGTACGCAGAAACCCCTTCGTACGTTAACCACCACACGCGAAGCACACAATCTCACGCTGGAAGAAGCAGCGCGCGCCTATCCCGTTCATCTGCGCGCTGTGGTGACATATTACGATCTGAACCTTGATTCCCGTCACGCCGCGTTCTTTGTGCACGACAATACAGGAAGCATTTTT
>CAYPYJ010000162.1:0-4927 GCA_964414945.1 uncultured Occallatibacter sp. | reverse complement strand
GCATTATGAACTCCTGCAAATACGCAATGGTGCGAGGCTCAGGAGAACGGAGCTATTATTTGTAGAAGAGGTGTAAGCGCCGAGATGGGGCGGTCGCACCAGACGCGGTCATGCAGCCCAGACCGATGAAAGCATCGGTCGGGTAGTTAATGGCCAGACTGACTCCTCTCAGCCATAAAATCAGCAAATTGTGTGCAAAAAGATACAGATTTTGCCCCCCCCCCCCCCTGCATGATAGAGGGGAGTAGGATTGTTTTCGTGGACTAGCGCGATTTGGATACGCGCTTTCCATGCGTATCTACCGAGTCATCGAAGCCTGTTCCCCTGATGATTTTTGTCTTTCTTTCGCAGAGATTCCACATCCAAATCTATATGTGGTTATAGGCTTCTTACGGCTTTCATACTCAGGTTGTCGCCGAAAGGGGGCTTCACCGATGAATCAGATTGCTTTCTCCGCTCATGTCTTACCCGGTTTCGATACCGCTGCATTTCTGGCCAACGCAGGCCTGGGACGAAGAATTGTTCAACTGGAGCCCAAGGAAAACTTCTATTCCCAGGGAGATCCCGCCGACTCAGTTTTCTACCTGCGGAAAGGGCGCGCAAGAATCACGGTAGTTTCGTCCGTTGGCAAGGAAGCGACCATCACCATTGTCACCGTTGGCGAGTTTGTCGGCGAGTCGGCGCTGGCGGCAGTGCCAGGGATGCGTTTGTCCACGGCCACGGCTATCACTGCTTGCACGGCGCTCAAAGTCAGCAGGGATGAGATGATCCGCGTGATGCACCAGGAACCTGCATTCTCTGACCTGTTCATGAAGTTTTTGCTGGCGCGCAGTATGCGCACCCAGGCAGATCTGGTGGATCAGCTTTTCAATTCCAGCGAAAAACGGCTGGCGAGAATTCTGCTGCTGATGGCGGAGTTTGGTAGACCGGGCGATCCGGAGTCCTTGATTCCACCGATCACACAGGAGACCCTGGCGGAGATGATTGGGACAACGCGCTCCAGGGTTAGCTTCTTCATGAACCGCTTCCGCAAGATGGGATTTATCGATTACGACGGCCGTATCCGCGTGCATAAGTCGCTGCTCAACGTCGTATTGCACGATCAAATGCCGGGCGATAACGCCGAAAAGCCGGAGATTTATGGTATTCCGGGCGAGCTGGCCTGAGCTGTGCCTGATGTTCTTCGCACACTCTGTTCTAACCTGTACTAAATTGAGCAGCATGGCAGTTCGCTGCATGGGATACTTGCCTCACTTCCAATAGCAATGCTATTGGTGGAGCGTACCATGCAACATCCGCAAACCAGGATTCTGATCGTGGATGATCAGGAGTCAATTCGAATATCGCTGTCGCAGGTGCTCATCGAGCTTGGGTATCGGGTGAGTTCAGCCGCAGACGGGTTTGCGGCATTGCGTGAGATGAAAAGAGAAGTACCTGAGATTCTTCTCTCTGATCTCAACATGCCAGGCATGTCTGGTTTCGAGTTGCTTACAGTAGTTCGCTTCCGATTTCCTGCCATCCAGGTTATCGCCATGAGTGGCTCGTTTTCCGGCAGGGAAGTGCCTTCTGGCGTGGCCGCCGATGGCTTCTATGGAAAAGGCTGCGGCATTGCTGCGTTGCTGAAAGTCATTCAATCCATGCCCTCGCAAAAGCGTCCGCTACCTAAACACCCAGAGGTGCTGACCCCTGTGCTGGTTCAGGCCCATGGACCAGATGCGTCCGGGAACGACTATGTGACGATCGTTTGCCCGGAGTGCCTGCGGAGCTTTTACCAGACGCTCGATTGCCTTCCTTCTGAGTTGCAAAAAGCAAATTGTATTTATTGCAGCACTTCCATTCACTATGCAATTGCTCAACCCGTAAATGGGTCGCCCTTGGAAGCGTTTAAGCATTTCCCTGCGGGGCGCTTTCAGAAGCCCGTAACCACGGTGCAGTACAGCTATTGAGAACGAAGAAAGAGACCATGCACGCAATTTCTGAGTTAGACATTCTCTTACGCGAACAGATTGAGCTTCCCGCAAGCCTAAAAATTGCGAAAGAAGAATTTCGCAACGGATGGAATTTTGCGTCGATAGCTAATGCACAGGAGTTGGAATCGCAGGTTCACGCCAGCGGCTGGAGCCTCTTCAAGATTGCCGATCGATTGCAGGCAAGCGGCGTGGGAGAGACACCGCAGGAAGCAGTGGCCAGCGGGTTGCGGCTTGCACTGCTTCGCATGAATGCTCGCAACAATGCCGCGATGGTGGAGTTTATTGAGCTGACGAAGTATCCGTGGTTTGAATTGGCAAGGGTCATGGTCCGTCCGATTTGCATTCAGGAAAGTGCGGCACTTGCAGACAAAGATGATTTGTTGAGTACTCCAGTTGCCCGTCGACAAAGGGGACTGCCACTCAGCGCGGCGGCGCTGTATCCGGATTTTGGCAGCGATATGCCCCAGCTCAAACAGATGCTGGTTTCATCGAGGACTCTGCAGATGGGGGCGCAATGACCATAGCTCAAACGACGCTTGGCTGGATGGGAATGAACAAGTGACCGACGCCCCGGTATCGTCATGGTTCGCGCTGGTTTGGCAGAGCCGAAGATATTGCGGAAGCGAGGGGAGGAGCATGAGACTTTTGATCTGTCCATCGCACAGTGTTGGATCTTCAACCGAGTAGTTGAACTAGGATGGACACCGGCTCTCTTCGCGGAGTTCGATGGAGAAGTGAATCGCAGGTACTTCGATTGGCGCTCGGACAAGGCAGAACGCATCGGCAAGAAGTACCAATGGATCGCATACTATGAATTTCTAGCGAGGGTGGCGGACATTTTCCAGTACATCGGCGACCGTTGGGATGCCAGCGACACCAAGTATGCAGGGCCGTGGCAAGTCGGCTAAGTGCGTAACATCGATCCGTCCAGTCTCCTCACAAAAGATCTCGGCGATTCGAAAGCTCCGGCATGGTGGTCGCCGGTCCAGCATCACCCGTCTCATGAGTTGTCCGAAGAGGATTGGATCCGATTGGCGAGCGATCTTCCTGCGGTTCAGCCGATGCTCAAGGTGCAAAGACCGTCCGGCCACTCGAATTGGCTTGTCATGGAAACGCATAGAAATTTCGATGAGCCTACACCCCTCGGAGAGGAGAGGTTCGACAGTCCATTCAAGCAGCTGTGGTACATGGTGAGGTCTTATCTCGTTCGGAAAGAGGATGCTTCAACGTTGATCGCCTCTTTGAGGCGAAAGAACTTTTGGGGCCGCTGGATGCCGGAAAGCGGGGAAGAATTCAATATTTTGCAGGGAGCGTTTTTCTGGTCGCCAGTGTACGTCTCCCACGACACGCCGTATCGCAATCACAATGCTTGGACTAATGGAGACTGCGGGCAACGGTTGATCAAAAGTGTCTGTGTCACAGCCGAGGGTACTTGAAAGAGAGGGTCTATGATTGCTCGATCAAGGATGCAATCGGCATCAAGTTGCCAGCCAAAACCATCGCCGAAGGAATGTCTTTGCATTGGAGCGGTCATGACGGAGTTTTTTGCGATGCAGCCGGCAAAGAAGTTGCTTTTGATCCGACAACGAAAGAGATTGGACCAGACGCACTTCTCATTCGCGAGGAGGAATTCCAAAAATATCTACTCGACAATGAACTCGATTTTTTCTGGACCGTCCTCGGCGCAAAACAAGGCATGCATGGCAGCATAAACCCCGAGACCTGGAATGGGGAGCTGCAGATCAGCGGTTTTTTTCAGTTGATCGACGGCGAGGTGGTTGGAGAGCTGACCACAAATCTGATCACTTGGGATAAGAATCGCTACCTTGGTATTGGGAATGCGTGTTGCACTCGGTTCGGTTTTCCTGCGCATTTTGCGCGACTCTACCAATCGCGGCCAAAATACCTTTGGTCAGATCAGTAACGACAAGCAGTCTCTGCGACTGTAATCCTAGATTTGCCGGTTCTGGTCGTATTACCAACTGTCCCGTTACTTCTTCACTGCGCAGTTGCTTCCGAATTTGAGGAGATCAAGGCACAACCCCAGACCTGGACACTGGGGGCAACCTACAGTGTCTCCGGGATGCTCGACTTTTCGAAGAGCGGAGGGTCACCGATCGCAAAAAGAACCATTTTGATTCGGGGTCCCCAAAGTTCTCCCCAAAGTGGCCGTGGATTGCGGAGGAAAGCAACCTCTAAATTATTGATTTTATTGGCTCCGCAGGTAGGACTCGAACCTACAACCCTTCGGTTAACAGGACATTAACCAACGTAATATCAACGACTTACGTAGGACGGCTGGCAACCTAAAGTACTGAAAAGAAACGGTGGGTAATAGAGAGGAATTTGTGCTGTGGGGATGATGTGGGGTTGAGAACTGCACAAATCGCTCCTCCATTTACACCGAATTTTTACCGAATGGTCACTGAATTCTTGCTTGAAACCATCTATTTTTTCAGCTCTTCTCTGGCCCGCACAAAACGCGGGCCAGAGTAGAGCTGGGGATGGCCGGGAATCACCGCTCACGTACACTTGCGCTCGTTTCGCAGTTGTGTCGTCAGCGGCTGGGGATGGCCGGGAATCACCGCTCACGTACACTTGGCCACAGTGTCAGCTTTGTTCTGGTAGGGCTGGGGATGGCCGGGAATCACCGCTCACGTACACTCGGGCAGCTTCACCAGGTCGGCGCAGATCGGCTGGGGATGGCCGGGAATCACCGCTCACGTACACTTAACCTTATTGACTAGTACCTGAACGGTCAGCTGGGGATGGCCGGGAATCACCGCTCACGTACACTAGAAACAAAGGGCGGAACCGTGTGCATCTAGCTGGGGATGGCCGGGAATCACCGCTCACGTACACTTAGAAAAAGAAGAAGAAGAAACCAGCGAAGGCTGGGGATGTCCGGTAATCACCGCTCACGTAATATGAATAAACAGATCGGAATAGATGATATC
>CAYPYJ010000161.1:0-4948 GCA_964414945.1 uncultured Occallatibacter sp. | reverse complement strand
TGTTTGATGATCATGCCGGGACGCATTTGTGTGGCTGGAATCGACATCTAGGTGGAAGCTCCTTGCTCTGGTTGCGCGCATTGCGCAGAAAAATTGGCCTTGGCCCATCTTTTATTGTAGCTTAGGGGCGGTATGTGCGATATTGAGCAGCCACTATACCATTGTCCGCATCAGTCTGACCTCAGTTCGTTGAAAAAGCAATCGGGTACAAGTGCTTTTTCAATGGCGGGGTGATTGAGATGGGTGACCTTCAGTACAGAAGCCTGTTCGATGGCGGGGCGGTTGAGATGGAAGACTCTAGGTGCAAGAGCCTGTTCAATAGCGCGGTGGTTAGGATGGAAGACCCTCGATGCAGGATCGCGGCGATTCAGATGGAAGACCCCCGGTGCAGAAGCCTGTTCGGTGGCTTCGTGACTGAGATGGAAGACCCTCGGTGCAAGAATCCGCTCATTGGGTGATTGAGGGTTCAAATGGGCCGCCTGTATCCGAAACGCTCCAGGAGTGTTACAGGGAAGGCAGCGACGCTACAGGTTCGCTTACCGCCGCGGGTTGACCGGCTTAGACCGAACACGTGGAGTGGCCGATCCCGGAGGTCTTTCGGGGTTACGCTCCGTGAATTCATCATGCAAAACCACATTGAGCAGCGACTTATGGACCCGGATGCGGCCGTTGTATTCGATGAGGCCAAGCTTGCGAAAGCGATTCATGAAAAAGCTTACACGAGAACGAGTGGTGCCGATCATCTCTGCCAGAGTTTCTTGCGTGATGGGAGGAATCATGTGTTCCTGTTCTCCTGGCTCATCAAATTCGGCCAGCAATAGGAGAATTCTTGCCAGACGCTTCTCGCTGGAGTTAAAAAGCTGATCGACAAGATCGGCCTGGGTTCGCATACTGCGGGTGAGTAAAAATTTCAGGAACAACTCGGAGAAGGCGTGCTCCTCGTGCATCACGCGGATCATCTCTCCCCTTTCTATCCTGAGCGCAGTACATACGGAGATGGCCGTGGCAGTGGCCATATGCAAATTACCCACGCTCACCAGCGACTCCTCACCAATGAAATCCCCGGCGTTGAGCAGCGCGACCGTGGCCTCTCTGCCGTCTTGCGAAACGACAGTGAGTTTTGCGCGTCCTGTCCGAAGATAGAAGATGGAATCAGCCGAACTTCCCTGCGAAAAGAAGACTTGCTTGGGTTGCAGATGGATGAGGGTTCGTCCTATTCCGGCTTCTTCCAGAAATACGGCGAGGTCAAAGGTCATGCTGCTCACCTCGGCCAAGTGGATGGCCCGTCCCGGAGGCGGTCTTCACGGGAATAGTTCGGAAGCGTACGCGACCGCTTCAGATTTTGAGGGTGCCGGGATTCTCAGCTCGCCCACCCGACTGTCCAAAATGTTACACCTATTCGAAAGAGTAGGAGTTGTTATTTCTGCAAGTTCCTAGCCGATTGACGCGTCCGAGGTGGCTCTGCGAGGCTTGTGTACATGGAATACAAAGGGAAAGTGGAGTACGCGGAAGAGCGGAAGCTGCGTACGCGGAATACGCGTATCTATCGCTCGTTGCATTGGCCGATTTGGATTTTTGTCTTTTTTCTGGCGCCGGGGCCGTTGACATTTACATTGTTTGCGCATGGTTTCAGCGTGGGCAATTCGCTGTGGCTGGCGGCGGTGCTGCTGGGGACGGGCTTTGCCCTGGTGCGCGGCAAGGTGCCGGGTGGGGAACCGGGGCCTTATATTTTGCGTTTTGACGAGGACAAGCCGAATCCGCTCTACCGGCGGGTTTGCTATACCTTTGCCTGGAATGCCGCGCTGAACTATGCGCTGCTGAATGTTGCAGGCCTCGCGATTGCCGCAGTGACCGGCGTGTGGCAGATGAAGCAGATTTACTACTATGCCTACCTGCCGCTGGCGGCGGTGATTTTGCTGCTGGGCGGGTTGGGCAAGCTGCCGAGGGTGGAGTCGTCAACCAGGAAAGAAGGCACGCACCGGCGCTACTTTTACGGTACGGTGTGGTCTGTGACAGCGGCGCAGACGGTGCTGCTGGTGTTGTGGAAGCTGTTGCCGCAGACGCAGGAAACCAGTTGGGTGAAGCTGGCTGTGTTTGTGGGCGTGCTGGCAGTGATGGGCTGGTTTTCGTATCAGGGAGTGTTGCCGCGGACGCGGCCGATTTTGCCGGGAGAGAGTATGGTAGCGGACTAGCCACCTGCGGTGGGGCCAATCGCTCGCTGTTCGCTCGCATAAGCTTGATGTCTCAACCAACTGCCACCTGCGGGGACTTGCCCTCCGGGCAGGCGCGCTGCGCGCATGGATTTCGTGGCATCCTTATCCATTCGCCAGAAAAAAGCGAATGGAGCACGTGGCGTTTCTGGCAGACTCAACGTCGCTGGAAATCATGACAATATAAAAGCTGGACGCAAGATGCCCCAGGATTGGCGCGATGGTGCTGCGCCGGTCCTGGGGCATTTTGTTGATTGCACGTTTTGCTTACCGCGCTTTTCTGCTTACTGCACGGTGAGGTTGACGGTGGTGTTGTGAGCGACTGTGCCGCCTGAGGCAGTCACCGTTACGGTGTAGCTCTTGGGGGACTGGCCGAAGAAGCCGTGTTTTGAGCCGCATCCCGAAACGCTTACTACCGCGGCCAGGCCCGCCACTAACAGAGCGATACTCAGCAGGCGGCTGAAGCTCTTGCGGGTGCGTGCGAAGCGCTTTGCACCAGCCAAGGGCAACAGAAGCAGACCTAGCAGGAATGGGCTATACGGTGCCGGTGCAGCCGACTTGGCCGACATGGTTGCTGTTTGAATCGTCATCACGACCGTCTGCGCTCCGCCATTGACGGCGATGCTGTTGGGCGAGAACGACGCCGTTGCGCCAGTGGGCAAGCCGGAGGTTGTGAATGTGATTACGCCGGGATAGCCGGAGGCGGAGGGCAGGGGCGCAATCGCGAGGTTGTAAGGCGCGGACTGGCCAGGGATCAGGACGGGAGTGGTGGTGGTCGTCGCAGCGAAGGTGAAGTTACTGATGACGATTTCCGAGGAGGCTCCGGTGCTGGTGGCGAAGTTGGTGTCGCCCGTGTAGACGGCGGTGAGGCTGTCTGTGCCGACGGGCAGCGTGGAGATGGTTGTCACGACCGTGTTGGAGGTGACCGGAACCGTAGCCAGACTGGTTGCACCGTTGTAGAAGGTGACAGAGCCGCCGGCAACATGGGTCTGAGCCAGAACTGGAGCGATGATCGCTGTGAGCGTGACGGTGTTGCTATAGGCGCTGCTCGATGGGTTGGCAGTGAGCGTAGTGGTGGTTACCACGGGCAGCGCGGTGAGCGAGGAGGCGGCTGAGACGCTGCCGCCATAAAGGCTGTCTCCGGGGTAGCTGGCCTCCACTGAGTGAGAGCCGGTACCTACGATCGCGATATTGTTCACGGTAGCCGTAGCGGTTTGCGCGAATTGGGAGCCGAAGACGGAGATGGTGTTGTCGGCGAAGTTGACGACTGCCGGAGAGAATGAACCATCTGCATGGAAGACGCCTGAAGCGACGGCATAGGGATTATTGCCCGCGGCCAGAGAGCCGCCCGCGGTGAAAGTGCCCGTACCCGTTCCGAAGAGGACGGAGACGGTGTTGTCGCCGAAGTTGGCCACGGCTATGTCAGGCACGCCATCTTCGTTGAAGTCGCCGATGGCGACAGAGTTTGGATTGACGCCTGTGGCCGGACTGGCTGCGGCGGTGAATGTGCCGTCGCCATTGCCTAGCAGAATCGCCAGTGTGGACGGGGTGATGACGCCGGTTTGAAAGTTAGCGATCACCA
This sequence comes from uncultured Occallatibacter sp., assembly GCA_964414945.1. Taxonomy (GTDB): domain Bacteria; phylum Acidobacteriota; class Terriglobia; order Terriglobales; family Acidobacteriaceae; genus Telmatobacter. The sequence goes on along the minus strand of CAYPYJ010000161.1, from coordinate 1,156 downwards.
GGTCTGCCTTGCCGTCGGCGTTGAAGTCCGCCACGGCGATGGAGATGGGATTGCTGCCGCTGGCCAGCACAACCGGAGTCTTTGCGGTGAATGTACCGTCGCCCACGCCCTGTAGCACGGTGAGAGTGCTGCTAGTGGCGTTGATCACAACCAGGTCGGCGATGCCGTCGTTGTTGAAGTCGCCGGTGGCGATGGCCCAGGGCAACGTGCCGGTGGCGGGGCTGGCGGCGGCGGTAAATGTGCTGTTGCCGTTGCCCAGGAAGATGGCCAGGGTATTGTTGCCGGTGTCGGTGACGGCCAGGTCAACGTTGCCGTCGTTGTTGAAGTCTGCCGCGACCAAGGCGACTGGGTTGCTGCCGGTGCCCACGTTCAGCGGGGTTTCAACGGTAAAGGTTCCATCGCCTTTGCCTTGCAGAATCGTGACGGTTCCATCGAAGGCGTTTGCCACGGCAAGGTCGGGAATGCCGTCGCCGTTGAAGTCAGCAACCGCAATGGCATAAGGAAGCGCGCCGGTAGCCGGGCTGGCTGCCGCTGTGAATGTTCCATCGCCCACGCCGAGCAGAATGGACAGGGAGTTGTTGCCGTTGTTCACCACGGCCATGTCCATGATGCCGTCGCCGTTGAAGTCGGCGACTGCAACGGCATAGGGATTTGTGCCGGTGGGGGGAGTGGAGGAGTTGACGAAACTGAGAACGGTGGAGAGATTTGCCGCCGAGGCTGTGCCTAGAACATAGTTCGTGTTGCTGGTGTCAAGGAAGGAGACCGTGCCCGTGGGCGAGAGGTTGTTGCCCACGCTGGTGGTGGTGGATTTCAGCGTGTAGTTGCCCGCGCTGCCCGTAGGCGCAAGGGTAGTGGTGGTGTGAAAAGCATTCGTGACGGTCAGCGGAGAGGCTGCGGAAGAACTCGTCGTATAGGCGGCGGTTCCGGTAAAGACAGCCTTGTAACTGTGGGCTCCGGGGGCAGCGACGAACTTGAATGCGGCGGTGCCGGCGGAGGTCAACTGCGCTGTGCCGATCAGATTGATGTCAGTGCAATGGGCGGCCGAGGCGTTGCAGAAATTCACCCGGCCAGCGGCAACGGGGGTGGCGCCAGCTTTGACTGTAGCCGTGAGCGTGACGGCCGTGCCCGAGGCAACGCTGGCCGAGGAGAGGGCAAG
>CAYPYJ010000160.1:0-4975 GCA_964414945.1 uncultured Occallatibacter sp. | reverse complement strand
GGCCATCAAGATCAAGGCCAAGACCGTGGTCAAGTTCCGCGTGGCCAAGGCCGCCAAGGACGTGATCGCCCCTGCAAAGAAGTAGTTTCAGGCTGCGGACTAGCCGTTGTACCCTGGACTGAAGACAACAACGGAGAGGAGCCTCATAGGCGTCTCTCCGTTGTTTTTTTGCGAGCCAAATCCGCTTCGTATTGCGGCGGGTGTAGAATTCTCATCGGTTCCCGGCCTCGCTGAAAATTCGTTCGTAATTCCGGCGCGACCTGCTCTGGTAAAGGCAAGGAGTCGGCGATGAGAAAAATCCAGGCGGCATTCGTTCTCGCGTTCATGGCTTTGTTGCTCCGCGCAACGGCGCAGACTGCGGCCACGATCCCGCAGGAGCAGCCGAGCCCCCAGAATCAGCTAGTGGATGCCGCCCGCAAGGGCGATCTCGCATTGGTGGAACAACTTCTAGCAAAGGGAGTCCGCATCGACTCCAAGAACCGGGGAGGCTTTACGGCGCTGATTGTTGCTGCTGCTTCGGGCCAGACCAATGTTGTGGAACTGCTGCTCAAAAAAGGCGCCCGCCTCGACCTACAGGATGATCGCGGCGACACCGCGCTGCACTATGCGGTGATGATCGGCAATATCGATGTAGCGAAGCTGCTACTGGCCAAAGGCGCTAACATCGAAGTCCAGGAAGAGGGCGGCCTGACGCCGCTGATGCTGTCGATTGTCTCTGGTTCGCCGGAGTTGGTGAAGCTGCTTCTCAGCCACGGCGCCAACACCGAAGCCAGAGACAAGAACGGCTTCACGGCATTGATGGCGGCCAGCGGCGGCGGCTTTGTCGACCTGGTCAAGCTGCTGTTGGATCAAGGCGCGCACGTCAACGCGAAAAGCGACGACGGAACCACTGCGCTCACGCTGGCTGCAAACAACGGCAAAACCGACATTGTGGCGCTGCTGCGAGAGCGAGGTGCACAGTGAGTCTATGTAAGCCGAACATTATCACCGCAAAGAATTAGATTCCGCGCGTTGGCGCTACAGGTGTAAAATTCCGAACAGTTATCCAACTCTAACTAATCCCCTTGCGAAGCGTTCGCGTCTTCGGCGTGGCCGCTCTGATCGTGGGTGCCAGATAATACGCCGCACCCCAACAAACTACGCTGTACCGAGGAAAGACGCCATGAAAGCAAGAACGATTCTTACCTGGCTTATATCTTGTTTGATGTTATGTGCAATCGCCATTCCAGCACAGGCGGCCAGTCCGCAGGATACTCTCAACCAGTACGTCGCCGATCTTCAGAAGAATCCCGATGATTCCGCGTTGCGGGAAAAGATCATCGCATTTGCGCAAACCGTCAAGCCTGCGCCGGCGATACCGGCAGAGTCTCACCGTCATTTCATCCGTGGATCTGTTTTCGGAAAAGAGGCTAAGACGGATACCGAATTCGAATCTGCCGTGAAAGAGTACCGGCAGGCTATTCAGTTTGCTCCTTGGTGGGGCGGCGCTTACTACAACCTGGCGATGGTTCTCAAAGCAAGTGGGCAGTTTGATGAGGCGACCGCCAACTTGAAGCTGGCTTTGCTGGCTCACATGGAAGAAAAGGATGCCAAGGATGCGCAAGAGCAGATTTATGCGATCGAGGTGGAAAAGGAGTTATCGGTAAAGCGCAAGACCGCGGCGCAAGCCACGGCCAATCGACAGACATCAGAAGTGAATTGGCTGCAACTCAATCTCGACCTCAACAAGCAAGACCGGCAAGAGGCGCTTTTAGGACCTTGGGCTTGCGCGAGCAATTCCTCCGACAGCTGCAATTTCGCCGATTTGAGGATTATTGATGGAAATCTAAGTGGAACCATTACCGCCAACGTGACAAACGGGACGCACGCATTCAGCGTTGGCGGAACCGTCAAGAACAGTTTGGTAGACGGCGACGCCAATTTCAGTTCTTATGACGTGAGCGCATGCACGGTGCCAGCTTATTCACAAAATATTACTGGCACTGTGAGCGAAGACGGGCGATCCATGAACTTGAAGACAACCTTTGTAGCCTACGATACCCAATCGCAAGGTCTTCTCATTACCACATGTGTAAGCGTGTCCCCTGGCAATTCCAGTACCCTTCGCATGAAACTGACTTCGAAGGCGCCTCCGCTTATTCCGATCATAGCGATTGTCAAAAACAAGTCCGCAGATTCCTTGCACATTAGTCAACTGGAAGCCATCAAGCTGGTTGCCGCTCATGGCGGAAATATCAATGTAGCCAACGGCGAAGGCAAAACAGCCCTTCACTTTTCTGCTCAACACGGCAATAAAGAGAATGTCGCGTTCCTGCTGGAAAATGGCGCGCAGATCAACGCTGAAGACAAGAACTTTGACACGCCCTTGAACCTCGCAGCGGAATCAAACTCGGTTGAAACTGTGCAGCTGTTGCTCGAACGCGGCGCCAAGCCAGACGGGCGGCTCGATGCTGCTGGATATTCACCGCTCTACAAGGCTGTGTGGCAAGGTGATCCTGCAATTGTGGAACTCATGCTGAAGTATACCAAGGAGCAATCTCCTATTGATGGCTCTTTATCTTTCCTCACGGATAAGAACCTTAACATCGCCAAGTTGCTTTTTGATCGTGGAGCTCAGGTAAATATCGCTGGAAAGAGCCGCACGATGCCTCTTGTTGTTGCTTTGGTGAGGGGTTGTGGCGATGCCTATGCCGAAAACTATTTTAAAGGTGAAGGCACAAAACGCTTCCCATGTGCACAGACAGATGTGGCCAAGACCGTCGCCATGTTGCTGGAGCACGGCGCAAAGGTTGATATTCCTGATCAGAACGGAACCTATCCGTTGATGAGAGCCGCTGAAACCGGAAATCTATATCTGGTGAAGTTGCTGATCGCCAATCGCGCTGACATCTATGCCCGGGATGATTATGGCCATTCCGCTTTGCAATATGCAAAGGATGGAAGAGGCGTCGGCAACAAAAAAACCACGGGCAATCAGGAAGTGGTCAAGTTCCTTGAAGGCCAGGGGGTAAAGAAGTAGTGAGAGGAGAATGATAATGGGCAGTTCCGCAATATTTACGCATCGGGAGTCAATGCTGAATGAGTGGCAGATCGGGGCGCAGATTCTTGCCAATGGTCATTATTATGCTTCCAAGCGTGATACCAAATGGAACGACATTCTGGGCGGAACGGTGATTGCCGCCACGGCCATTGTCGGTTCGGCGATCTTCGCGAGCCTGGGGTCTGCTCATCATGGCTGGCAGATTGCCGCCGGCATCATCAGCATGTCGGCTACTCTTTTGGCGGCGGAGCAGAAATACCTACGGCTTGAAGAACGCGCCACACAGCACCGCGAGGCAGGGCGAGTGTACCAATCTCTTCGCCAGGAGATCGAGTGCGTGTTGACGCGCCTTCAAGATGGGGCATCAGCTGGCGATGACGAGATTGCTTCGATCAAATCCCGTCGCGACGAAATTGAAAAGGTGGTTCCAACGATTCCCTCACGCCTTTATGACCGAGCGAAATGTGAAGTTCTACAGAGCAAAGAGCGATCCAAAGTTGCTGTGTACGACACTCCAGACGCATAGGTTTGTTATCAATCCATAGGAGCAAGTGTCTCTACCTCGAACAAAGAGAGTAGGCATTGCGATCCAGTTACTTGAGTTGCCAGTAACACGTGACGGGGCAATGCCTCTAAACTATCTACAGCGCATGGTTGACCTGGAAACAAATCTCGATACTATCGCCGCAGTCTCTACCCCTCCAGGACGCGGCGGCATCGGCATCGTGCGTCTCAGCGGCCCGCAGGCAGCCGCCATCGCCACCCAGCTTGTGCGTCTGCATCAACCACTGGAGCACGCCCACGCGCGCCTAGCTAATGTGCTGGATGAAGACCCTGGCTCGGATGCAGCCCGCATTGACGAAGCACTGGTCACGTTCTTCGGTGCTCCGCACTCTTATACTTCCGAAGATCTGGTTGAGATTGCCGCGCATGGTTCACCAGTTGTTTTGGAATTGCTGCTCTCCCGCGCTCTGAAGTTGGGCGCGCGCTTGGCCGAGCCCGGCGAGTTCACACAGCGGGCTTTTTTATCCGGCAAACTCGACCTCACCCAAGCCGAAGCCGTCCGCGACTTGATTGATGCACAAACTCTCGCACAGGTCCGCCAGGCCGCTAGCCAGATGGGTGGCGCGCTCAGCCGTCGCGTTCAACCTGTAAAGCAATCGCTGATAGAATTGATTGCACTGCTCGAAGCGGGAATCGACTTTGCAGAAGACGATGTGCACGTAACCCCGCAGGCCGATATCGCTCGCCGCCTCGATGTGCTTACGCCGCCCCTTGTCTCGCTCGAAGCGTCTTTCACCCGGGGCCGCATCGTCCATGACGGGTTAACGCTGGCCATCGTTGGTCGTCCCAACGCCGGCAAAAGCTCGCTCTTTAATTGCCTGGTAGAGCGCGACCGCGCCATCGTTACCGCAACCCCTGGCACCACGCGCGACACGGTCGCCGAACGCATCTCTCTCGACGGAATTCCCTTGGAACTGGTGGACACGGCAGGCCTCCGCTCAGGCATAAGCGACGACCTGGGCAATCAAATGCCGGAAGCATTGCATGAGGCCGAGCAGTTGGGTATCCGCCGCAGCCGCGAGGCGCTGGCCGAAGCCGCTCTAGTGCTGATCGTGCTGGATGCAACCGCGCCGCTCAACGACGAGGAGCGCAGACTGCTCGCCGCCGTACAGGGCCGGTCAGTTCTTGTAGTCGTGAACAAAAGCGACTTGCTGGGCGGAACGGGCGAGACCGATCACCCACTGCCAGATTGCGGCGGATTTCCAGCGCTGGCAACCTCGGCTCTCACTGGCCAGGGCATTGCTGCCCTGCGCGAGCGCATTCTGGCTCTGGCCACCGGCGGCGCCGCATCCGAGCCGGGGATGCTCACCAGCTTGCGCCACCAGCAGACCATTGCCGCGGCTCTCACCGCACTGACAGACGCCGCGCACG
>CAYPYJ010000159.1:0-5201 GCA_964414945.1 uncultured Occallatibacter sp. | reverse complement strand
GAAACCGGCCTGCCCGTTTCGGTGGCCGACGATCCGCTGGCCTCGGTAGTCCTAGGCACCGGCAAAATGCTCTCCGACTTCCGCCTGCTTAGGAAGATCAAGATCGATTGACGGTAGATCAGGGGTCAGAGCTCAGGGGTCAGGTAGCTCCTGATCAAAATTTAGGCCTGCTGAAGGAATCAGATTATTTGATTTCAAAGTGGAAAAAATAATGCGGATTGCGGACTCCTGATCCCTGATCTCTGCCCCCTGAGTAGCCATGGAATCGTTTTTCATCCGCTATCGAAACCTTGTGGTGCTGCTGGCCATTCTTTTGGCGCAGATCATCGGGCTGGCCGTACAGGTGCGCCGCGCGGAAAACGGGCACAACTCGCTCGACCCCCGAGACGCGGCGGGAGTGCGGCTGATACGGTTATGGGCTGACACGCTGATTACGCCCCCGGAGAAGTTGCTGCACGGCTCGAAACTGGGTGTGGCAGATTTATGGCAAAACTACATTGCACTGCGCGGCGTTCGCGAACAAAACAAGGATTTGCAAAAGACTATTGACCGACTGCGTCTGGAGCAGGCCTCACTGCTGGAGGACGCCAAGCAAGGCCAGCGGCTGCAAGCGATATTGGATTTCCAGCAGAAGTACATTTACAAGACGCTGGCGGCGCAGGCCATCGGCTCCAGCGGCAGTGATCAATCGCGTGTTTTCTACATTGACAAGGGTTCCAATTACAAGCTGGAACGCGACATGGCGGTAATTACTGCGGACGGCATTGTGGGCAAGGTGCGTGATGTCTTTCCCCAGTCGGCGCAGGTACTGGCTATCAACGACCAGACCAGCGGCGCGGGCGTGATACTGGAGACGACGCGGATTCGCGGCATTCTGCGCGGCAACGCCAGCGGGCAACTGCAAATTGTTGGCATTCTGAAAGACGACCGCATCAAGCCGGGAGAAAAGGTGCTCACCGCCGGGGGCGACCAGATTTTTCCGCGCGGCCTGCCCGTCGGAGTGGTCGAGAAAGTTGTGACGGACCCCGATCGCGACGCATTCATCGATGTAATGGTGAAACCGGCGGCCCAGATTTATCGCTTGGACGAGGTGCTGGTAATTACCTCGACCGAACCACGCTTCTCCGCCGAACAACAGCAGGATCTGGCCACCAGCGAATCGCTGAAAGGCGCGGAGGTTGAGGCCATCAAAGCACAGCAAAAAGCCTCGCAGATCATGGCAGAGCGGCTGCCGGGGCTGGCTGATCCCAATGCACCTCCGGATCAGCAACCGTACAAGGATGTCTCGATGCCGACTCCCGTGGCGCACCCGCCGCAGCCGCTGCATCCTGATCGCTTTACTCCAGGCGCCGCGCCCACTCCGGCGCTGTCTGAACAGACCTCCGAACCTGCAAGCAAACAAAGCCAGCCCGCAGACAATCTGAACAAGCCAGAATCGAAACCGGCCACGAAGCCCACCCAGCCCACGAATCCGCCGAGGAATCCATAGCCATGAACGTTTTAGGCAACGACTATCGCCGTGATCTGGGAATGCGTAGCTATCCGCTTCTGGTTTATGCGCTGGTGCCGCTGGGAGCGCTGGTGCTGCAAGCTCTGCTGCCGCGCCTGCTGCATGGCTATGCGCACTTCGACTTGCCGCTGCTGGTTACGATCTACTTTGCTCTGGTCCGGCGCGACCCGATCCAGGGTACGCTGATGGGCGCGGCACTAGGTCTCTTTGAGGATGCTCTGACTCACCATGCCATCGGCATCAACGGAATCATCAAAACCGTCGCCGGATTTCTGGCGGGGTCGGTCGGCGTGCGCATTGACGTGGAGAACCATACCATTCGCCTGATGCTGGTCTTGCTGCTTTCTTTGCTTGGCAGCGTCATGTACCTCGCCATCTACCGCATTCTGCTGGGATTGGATACTGAGTGGAGTTGGCTGGCGGAATTGATGAAGGCGGCAGCAAACGCAGTCATCGCGATGGCGCTCTTTCCGCTACTCGACCGGGCACAGATTCGGGATTAGGATTGGGTTCAGAAGATGTATTCCAGCAGCAGCAATCGCGGCGAAAAGCTCTCCACCCTCAAGTTGACCGTGGTGCAATACGGCATCCTGTTAATGATGCTGGCGCTGGCGGCTGGCCTGTGGCGACTGCAAGTGCTGGGCGCGGAGAACTTCCGTGTGCTGGCCGAGCAGAACCGCGTACGCAAGGTTCCGGTGATGGCTGGCCGAGGCAAGCTCTTCGACCGCGAGAACCGGCTGATCGTGGACAACTATCCGTCCGTCTCCTGCTTTCTTGTCCGTGAGCAGAACCGCAATGTGGACGATGACCTGCCGCTGATCGCGCGCGGATTGAATCTGGACCTGGAGCAGTTGCGCGCCACATTGCGCCGTTATCGCGCCGCGCCGGGCTACCAACCCATCCCCATCAAGCAGGAAGTCACCGCCGACGAGCAGGCCTTCATCGAAGCGCACCGCAACGAGCTACCCGAGTTGGAAACCGTCGATATGGAACGTAGGCTTTATCCCCGAGATGGCTTTGCCGCGCATCTGATCGGCTATGTGGGCGAGGTAAGCGAGGAGATGCTCAACGACACGCGCTATGCGGCCTATGAGCCGGGCGACGTGGTGGGCAAGGCAGGCGTGGAACAGACCTACGACCAACTGCTTCGAGGAGAGGATGGTTCTCGTGATGTGATTGTGGATAGCCACGGCCGCGAAATGGGCTACCTGAGGACCCAGCACGCAAAACCTGGCCAGGATCTCAAGCTGACCATCGATCTCGATCTGCAGCGCGCCGCCGAGATGGCTCTGGGCAACCGCACCGGAGCGGTAGTGGCCATGGACCCGCGCAACGGCGAGATTCTGGCCATGGTCTCCCGCCCCAGTTATGATCCAAACGACTTCGCCGTTCACATCAACCGCACCGACTGGAACGCACTGATTACCGACCCCGATCATCCACTGATGAACAAAGCCCTCCAGGCACAACTGGCTCCAGGCTCGACCTTCAAGATTCTCATGTCGGTGGCGGGATTGCAGGAAGGCGTCGCGCAGAACCTCAAAGTTTACTGCAATGGTGGAGCGAATTTTTACGGCCATTTCTACCATTGCGATGAACGCCACGGCGCGGTGGACATACACAACGCCATCCCATTCTCCTGCGACACCTATTACTACACGCTAGCCGACAAGCTGGGCATCGACAAAATCTCGCGCTACGCCACCGCCTTCGGCTTTGGCCAGAAAACCGGCATTGATATGCCCGGCGAACAGGCTGGCCTGATGCCTTCTTCGCAATGGGCAATGAAAAACGAGCACCGCAAGTGGTACGCCGGAGAAACCATCTCTGTCGGCATCGGCCAGGGTGCTGTCCAGGCCACGCCGATCCAACTGGCCCGCATCATCGCCGGCATCGCTTCGGGCGGGCACATGGTCCGGCCGCACGTCGTCATGCCCAACCAGAATATTCCAGAGGATTACCAGAAGGCGGTGCGCGACAGCTTCCCCGGCTCGGGCGAGACCACCTTGCCTATCGACCCGGAGAACTGGGTCACGATCACCAACGGTATGGCTCAGGTTACCGAGCCGGGAGCCTTCCACACCGCCGGATCGGCGCATCTGGAGGGAATTGACCTGGCGGGAAAGACTGGTACCGCCCAGGTAGTGGGACACGATATATCCGGCCACGCAGCCAAGGGACATGCGTTTGTGCCAAATGTCTGGTTTGTCGGCGTCACTCCCCGCCGCAACCCTGAGCTGGTCGTTGCCGTACTCTGGCAAAATGGCGGATTCAGCTACTATCCCGCCCGCATTGGCGCGCAAATCGTCTCAGCATACGTCGAGAAAAAGCGACGGCTGGAGAATAACCTTCTCCCTCTCAAGGCGGCGTCTACGCCCGCTCCTGTCGAGATGGGCGCTGTCTGGAGTAATCCCGCGCCGGTCACAAAAAATCACTCGCAAAATCACCAGCTGGCTGACTTGCATGCGGGACATTTTTTCGTGGATCATGGCCAGATTGTCGCCACCAACGTCTCCAAGCCAAAGCTTCTGACTCAAGAAAAGTCCTTGGGTGCCCCATCCTTGCGCCTTTTTTCTGGCACAAGGGTGGGATATCAAGCCCCAAGATCAGAGAAGAAATATCCCTCCAATACTTCGCAGGTAATGGCAGCCCTGCCGCTTCGCCCCGGAAAGGGAGAGTAGCCCGTGCGCCGCTTCCTGAGCTTTCGCGACTTCGACTGGACGCTGCTGGGCATGGTGCTGGCATTGTGCATCATCTCAGTTCTTGAAATCTACTCGGCCACTCTGCACACAAAATACATCGGCTTCCACACCAAGCAGATCTTCTGGATCGCGGGCGGTTTGGCGGCCATGTTCCTCTTTTCCAAAATCGATTATCATCGCCTGTTGGATTGGGTTCCCTGGGCTTATGGCGTTTGCCTGGTGGCATTATTAGCAGTGCTGGCCGTGGGACACAAAGTGCTGGGAGCCAAGCGCTGGATCAAGGTCGGACCCATGCACTTTCAACCCTCCGAGTGGGTCAAGCTGATTTTGATTCTGGCTGTGGCCCGCTACTTTGCCAACTTGGGCGGGCGCAACCTCAGTTGGAAAGAAATCTTGAAGGCATTTGCGCTGGTGGGAGTTCCGCTGCTGCTGGTGCTAAAGCAGCCTGACCTCGGAACCGCGCTCACTTACACGCCAATTCTGATTGCCGGGCTCTTTCTGGGCGGCATCAACATCCGTCAGGCTTTGATCCTAATGGCGTGCGCGATAGTGCTAGTGGGGGGCGTCTGGACCAGTGGCAAGCTGCTCAAACCTTACCAGAAGGCCCGCCTCACCAGCTTTATTGACCCCGACCTCGATCCCAAAGGCACCGGATACCAACTACGACAATCGAAGATCGCCGTAGGCTCCGGCGGCATCTGGGGCAAAGGCGCGGCGAAGGGTACACAGACCCAGGGCGATTTTCTTCCCATTCCCCATGCGGACTTCATTTTTGCCGCTTTTGGCGAAGAACACGGATTCGTCGGCGCAATATTCGTCCTACTGCTATACTTTTTCATATTGATGCGTTTGATTCAAAACGCTCAAACAGCCGCAGACCTGTCTGGCTCCTTGATTATTATGGGGGTGGTGGCTGTGTTGACCTTTCAGATAGCGGTCAACGTAGGCATGGTCATCGGGTTTATGCCCGTCACCGGAATCCCTTTACC
>CAYPYJ010000158.1:0-5274 GCA_964414945.1 uncultured Occallatibacter sp. | reverse complement strand
GCCGCCGCCTACTTCGAAGACAAGCTCGGCACAAGGCCTCAGGTGTTGTACTACGCTGGAATCGGCGCAGGTGGAAACGGCGGGGCGGAGGACTTTGCGCAGTGGATTGACGATCCTGAACTGACCATCGCCGATCTCACGCCGCGTCCTGAAACCGGAGCAGCCACACCGCTCGGCGACGTTCTGAGTCTGGCTGGCGTTGTCGGCGCGCTGGCGGGGGCAAACTAACCATGAAAATCGCTCTCAATCTCGCTACGCGCCCCTATACCGATCTTGGACCGGCCATCAAGCGCCTGCGCATCGCGATGGCGGTTCTTGCGGTGGTCGGCATTGGACTCCTCCTCGGCGTGCGCGCCTTCCATCAGAAGGCCGAAGAGGCTCGCGCAACCGAACAGCAGGTCCAGACCAAGATCGACGCAATCCAACGGGAGCGGCAAGGCTATGAAGCGATGATGCACCAGCCGGCCAACGCGCAGTTTATGAAGCAGAAGGACGCGCTCAACCAGCTCTTCGAGGAAAAAACCTTTTCATGGACGCTGGCCATGGAAGACCTGGAAACCGTTCTTCCCGGCGGTGTGCAGGTCACTACGCTGGAGCCGGCTCGCGACACCAAGACCGGACGCATCAATTTGAAGTTGCGCGTTGTAGGCCCCCGCGACCACGCCGACGATCTTGTCCAGAATCTGGAACACTCCAGACATTTTTTGCAACCACACATCATGGGAGAAAGTTCCGAGACGACCGGCGGACCCAACGAGAGACTAGAGCCGGTCAGCGCTTCGAACCGTTTTACCTATGAATTGCAGGCTGAGTACAGTCCCATTGCGCCCGCCATACGCAAGACGGAGAGAATGCAGACAAACGACAAGCCCGCAGCCGAAACCGTGCGAATCGGCCAGAACGCGCCGCCGCCTCATGCGGTTCGCCCGCTTCCCATTAAGGCTGTGCAACTCGTTCAGCCGCCCCAAGCTGGCCCTCGCGGGGAGAGACGCAATCTAAATCAGAACCATAATCCCGGAGGCCAGCGATGAGCAGCACTCCTTCGCTTTGGCGCGAGCGCCTCACCTCTCCGCTGACTTGGCACTTCTTTGTATTTGTCGTGCTGCTAGTCACGGTCATCGGCCTATCCGTTCGCTTTGGCTTCGACTGGGTGGCCACCAATGGCAATTCTGCCAATGTGCTTTCTGCCAAACAGCTTCAGTTGAAGTCGCTGGAGATTGAAACCGCTCCCTTGCGCGGCCTTGACAAGCGCGTCGCCGACTCACGTGCTCAGATGCTTAATTTCTACACCAAACGCATCCCGCCAAACTACTCCTCTATCGACCGCCGCATTGGCGAACTGGGGGTCAAATCCGGTGTGCGGCTCAGCCGAGTGCAATATTCGCAAAACCCTCCGGGCTCCGATCTGACCGAGATTTCCCTCGATGCTGGCATCACAGGCGACTACCCGCAGATCATGCGCTTTGTGAATGATTTGGAACGCGACCAGAATTTCTTCGTCATCCGCGCGATGTCGCTGACCGGCCAACAAGGCGGCATGGTGAATCTGCGCCTGCGGCTTTCAACATGGCTTAGGCCGGCCGATGCCGCGGCCAGCGGTTTGCCGCCCGCTTTGCAATCCGGTGAAGCACTTGCCAAGCCCCAGGGAAAGGCGGGTGAATAGCCATGGCCCTGCAAACAGGAATCAAAAACAAGCGCCAGCTTTATCTCATCATTGCCGTTTTTGTGGCGATTGTCGTGGCTGGCGGATATGAATTCAAAGTCTACGTTTTGGGCAGCACTCCCACACCGCCGCCTGCTCCTGCGGTGGTGATCACTCGCCCCCCAACCACACAGCAGGCTAACTCTCGCGCGGCTGCTGCAACCGCCGGACCGGAGGCGCAAAAGCTGACCAATGCTGGGATTGACCCAATACTGTACCTCGACAAGCTTGCCCTGAGTGAAGATGTCGAATACAGGGGAACAGGCAGAAACATCTTCTCAGCTTCGTCTGCGCCTGCGCCCGTGCACATAGAAAACCTGGCGGCTAACCCTCGGCCCGGCCAGCCCAATATCAACGCGGCCCCGCCCGTGCCGGAAAAGCCTCGTCCGCCGGCAATCGACCTGAAATACTTTGGCTATATTGTGAAAAAAGATAAGACGGCTCAAGCCTATTTCGTTCACGGAGAGGATATTTTCCTCGCCCACACCGGAGATATTGTCGATCACCGCTACAAGGTAGGCGTGATTCTGCCCGACGGCGTTCAGGTCACTGATCTAGGCTACAACAACACGCAACTCCTACTGATGCAGGCGAATTAGTGAACAGCGAACAGAAACCCGATTCAATCGTTTCCTAATGAAAAAGACCAACCCAGTCCGCCGCCCCAATCACTCAGAACAAGGCTACGTCCTGGTTGCGGTCATCTTCCTATTGGCGCTGCTCACAATCTCTCTGGCCGTCGCACTGCCGAAGATTTCCAAGCAGATTCAGCGTGATCGCGAGTTGGAAACAATGCACCGCGGCAAGCAGTACATCCGCGCCATCAAGCTTTATTCCAAAAAATTCAGCGGCACCTATCCACCCAACATTGACGCGCTGGTCAAAGGCACCAACAATATTCGATTCCTGCGCAAGAAGTATGCCGATCCGACCACCGGCAAAGAGGATTGGAAGCCCGTTCTTTTTGGCAAGAATAAAGCTCCGACAGCGATGGGATTTTTCGGCAAGCCGCTCACGGGCTCAACCGTTGCAGGCACCGGACCCAGCGGCGGAAGCAACTTGCAGGGAAACGGCTTGAACACGCCAACGTCCACGACGAGTTCCGCCACTTCGACCGACACGAGCAATGCCGGTTCCGCCACTGGCACTGCAGCAAGCGCTTCGACTTCAAGCACAACCGGCCAGACTTTTGGCGGCGCGGGAATCATCGGCTTCTCGCCTAATAGCCCCAAGCAGTCCATCATGATTTACAAAACGAAGACCCATTACAACGAGTGGGAATTTGTCTATGACCCGCTGGCCGAGCAGACAATGATGAACGGCGGCACGACGGGCGTCAGCGGTCTTAACTCGACCACGCCTACTACAACGCCTACAACTACACCTACTACCACGCCGACCGCGACGCCGTAGTATACCGGTTCTCCCACAGCACTGAATGGGACACAAAACACAACAAGGCCCGTCTCATCAAACTGAGACGGGCCTTGCCGCATCAACCTAATCTAAATAAGATCGCGGGCGTTTACGTGCTGAAAGACGAGCCGCAGCCGCAAGTACTCTTCACTTGCGGATTGTCGAACTTGAAGCCGGCGGCTTCAAGACTCTCGACGTAATCCACCGTGCAGCCATTGAGGTACATCAGCGAAGTCGCGTCCACAAAGACTTTCAAGTCCTCGAAAGGAAAGACTTTATCCATCATTCCAGCCTGATTTTCAAAGGCCATGGAGTACTGAAAGCCTGAGCAGCCGCCGCCCACCACGCCAATGCGCAGTCCAGCGGGCAGGGGATCTTGCGTGGCCATGATCTCGCGCACCTTTGCGATGGCCGTGGGGGTCAGTGTGAGGGGCGCTTTCTTGACAGTTTCCTCCGCAGATGCGGGGGTTACGGTGGTTGCAGTGGCCATGGATTCTCCCAATTCTTTGAAATGCTTGCCCTATTAGTAAATTTACTGCTTCGCGAACGGGTATTCAAGACCCCTTCGCCGCTTTGTCTCTTTAGATGCGTCCCAAGGTTGGAAAGTCGCAGAACAGGCCTGAATTGGGCTTGAAAAATTATCTCTACAGCTGTATGCGGACAGGGGTATGATATTCAGCCATACGGCTCCTCTGCTGAACGGGACCGGGAACGCATTTCAGGAATCCGTTGGCATCCAGGGTCGAGTAGTGTTCGGAGGTGGGGTATGCTTGTTCCGATTATGTGGAGTGTTTGGGGCGTCTTGGTGCTGGTTACGATTGCTCTTTTTATTTATCGTTCGAGCCTAACTCGCGACGAAGATGACCAAATCTACCTGGATGAGGCTTTCCAGCACGAGAAGAGCGCGCAAGAAGCTATTGTTGCCAAAGTAAACAAGATTGAACCCGCGCTGCGGCTCTGCCTCTGGCTGGCAGGCGCGATGACTCTGCTGATCGTGGTGCGCTTTTTATGGGGCATCGTCGCCCTAATTCTTCAATAAGTTGTTAACCGCGCAGGAAGGGATTGCTGCGGCGTTCCACGCCAATAGTGGTCTCGGGGCCGTGTCCGGTCAGTACCCGGGTCTCATCGGGAAGCGGCAACAAGCGAGTTTGGATTGAGTGGATGATCTGCTCGTTGTTGCCGCCCGGCAGGTCGGTGCGGCCAATGCTTCCGGCAAAAAGCGTGTCGCCTGCGATGAGCAGCTTGAGCGGCGCAAAGTGCAGGCAGACCGAACCTTGCGAGTGGCCGGGGGTATGCAGCACTTCAGCTCGATAGCGATCTAATCCCACCAGAAGGCCATCTGCGAGACTCCCATCAGGCGGAGCGGTTTCCGGTGCTTCCATGCCCAGCCATGCAGCCTGTGTCGCCAAACTGCGCAGCAGAGGCAAGTCATTATCGTTCAGCAGAATGGGCGCGCCGGTGAGTTGCTTCAATCGAGCAGCTCCGCCCACGTGATCGATGTGCGCGTGCGTAACGAGAATCTCTTTAAGTTTGAGGTCAAGTTCAGTCAACCGGCGGGCGATGTGGTCGGCCTCGTCGCCGGGATCGATAACAATGGCCTCTCCGGCCTCTTCATCGCCGAGGATAGTGCAGTTGGCTTGCAGCGGGCCGACAGGAAAGCTCTCCAGAATCATGGTTCTATCTTACAAGCGACGGGTTTCTTTACCCGCAGTGGAAGTTTCTTCGCCCAGAAATTGCAACAGCCGGTCGATGATTCCAGGCTGTTCATCGCTCCCTGCAGGTAAAGAGACGGCCAACTGCCAAAGGCCGATCATGGCTAGTGCAACCAGGTTTGGAAACAGCAGCGGAGCCATCGGAGGCGCGCCATAGATCGACTTTTCGAAAAGATTATTGCCGGGGATGTTGTAGTTCATCCATAGATGCAATCCAAAGCCAACGATACCCACGAGCGCCTGCACACCCAGCACAGCCAGGCATAAATCCAGATAACGGCGCGTAACCGGCATCAAAACCGGGACGATGAGAAAGCCTGTAGCCAGCGCGCTTGAAATCACTGGAATCCATTCGGTTTTCAGAAAGAAACCATTGGTGGCATGATCGGTCAAGCTGAGAACAAAGTTGCCAAAGAAGCCGCCAGTGGCAAGCAGAACAACCCA
>CAYPYJ010000157.1:0-5361 GCA_964414945.1 uncultured Occallatibacter sp. | reverse complement strand
GGTGGTGGTTGCAGATAATTATCCCCATCCGGTGCACAATTGAAATGTGAGTGAACCGAGAACGGGGTCTTTCCTGTTCACTCATTCATTTCTTCACTGTTCCTGAAAGGAACCCATGCGCAACATCACCGTTTCCATCACCGATCAGGCCCTCCGCCGAGCCAATTCGGTCGAAAAATGAAGCAATTTGACCGAAAAATTCAGCATAGATCCGGACATTTTTTGCCGTTAATTCTGCGCAACCGATTGAAATGGAAATACTTAATAAAAATAACCGCTCTTCCCGAAAAAATGAGCGATCTTCGCCTGTGAAACTGTGGGCCCGGAAAAACTCCAGCGCATTCAATGATTTAGCGCCACCCTCCTCACAGAAACACAGAAACCCTTATTCAGTGACGCAATCAACCCATCCGCAACTCAAACATAATCAGTCATTTGCATCGAAAATCTAA
Organism: uncultured Occallatibacter sp.; assembly: GCA_964414945.1. Classification (GTDB taxonomy): domain Bacteria; phylum Acidobacteriota; class Terriglobia; order Terriglobales; family Acidobacteriaceae; genus Telmatobacter. The sequence goes on along the minus strand of CAYPYJ010000157.1, from coordinate 4,909 downwards.
AACCGACGCAAATTCTGTGAAACTGTGCTTCAGCGCTCTTAGCCAGCGGCAAAGTTTTGAGCCTTTCGCTCTATAATTCACGCAAAGGAGAGGTCACCTTGCAAATGATTCGGTACAAATTCCTCTGCACTTTCGCTCTGGCTCTCTGCGTTCTGTGCTCCGTTGCTGGAGCGCGCGCCCAGCAACTCTCCCCGAAGCTCCAGAACGCTATCGGCCGCTGGCAGATCGTCAACGGCGATGGCAAACCCGGAGGCAAAGTGGAGACCTACCTCCAAGACGGCAAGCTCTTCGGAAAGGTCGCCGAAGTTCGCCCCGGACGCACTCCGCAAGACCTGTGCGATAAGTGTTCCGGCGAATTCAAAAACAAGCTCATCCTTGGCATGGTCTTCCTGCGCAACTTCCGTCCCAGCGGTGACGATTGGGTAGACGGAACCGCCGTTGACCCGGAGAACGGCAAAGAATACAAGGGCAAAATCTGGACCTCCGGCAACGACAATCTCCACCTGCGCGGCTTTATCGGTATTTCCCTTTTAGGTCGGACAGAGAACTGGGTGCGCATTCCGTAGGCAACGCGATTATCATGGTTGCCATGCAGAATAAACTCCGCTGGGGAGTTCTCAGCACCGCCAACATCGGCCTGAAAAAAGTCATTCCCGCAATGCAGCGGGGCCAACTCACCACCGTCACCGCCATAGCCTCGCGCGATTTAGCCAAGGCGCGTCAGGCCGCCGACGAACTCGGCATTCCCACGGCCTACGGGTCCTACGAAGAACTTCTAGCCGATCCCGCGATCGACGCCATCTACAATCCTCTGCCAAATCACCTGCATGTCCCCTGGACCATCAAGACCGCTGAAGCGGGCAAGCACGTTCTGTGCGAAAAGCCGCTCAGCCTCACTGCGGCCGAGGCCAAATCTCTGCTCGTTGTCCGCTCCAGAACTGGTGTCAAAATCGGCGAGGCCTTCATGGTCAACTGCCATCCCCAATGGCTCCGCCTGCGCGAATTGCTCAACGAACGGCGCATCGGAGAGCTCCGCTCCGTTCAAGGCTTCTTCAGCTACTTCAACGACGATCCGGCGAATGTCCGCAACCATGTGGAGTGGGGCGGCGGCGGACTCATGGACATCGGCTGCTATCTGATCCACGCCTCCCGCTACGCCTTTGCCCAGGAACCGATTCGCGTCGTCGCGCTTATCGATCGCGATCCCCAAATGCATACTGACCGGCTCACCTCCGCCATACTCGACTTTCCCGCTGGCCAAGCCATTTTTACTTGCAGCATGCAGATGCTTCCCGCCCAGCGCCTGCAATTCATCGGCACCCGTGGACGCATCGAACTGGAGATTCCATTCAACGCGCTTCCAGACCGGCCCGCTCGCATGTTGATCGATTCAACCGGCGACCTCACCGGCTCTGGTGTCACCATTGAAACCTTCCCTGCCTGCGATCAGTACACGCTCCAGGGGGACGCCTTTTCCAAAGCAGTTCTGGAAGACACCGAAGTGCCCGTTCCCGTCGAAGACGCCATCAAGAACATGGCCGTCATTGAAGCCATTTTTAGCTCTGCCAACTCAGGCCGGTGGGAGACTCTGCCGCGATGAGAGATCTGCCCCTGCTAAAGGTGTACCAGTTGCTAGAGCCCGGCCCAGTGGTTTTGCTGACCACCGCCCATAAGGGCCACGCCAATGTGATGACGATGTCCTGGCAGACGATGGTCGAGTTTACGCCGCCGCTCGTCGCCTGTGTTGTGAGCAACGCAAATCACAGCTTTACCGCACTCAGAGCCACCAGAGAGTGCGTCATCGCTCTTCCGGCGTTGGAGTTGGCATCCAAGGTCGTCGGTATCGGCAACTGTTCGGGCCGCAAAGTGGACAAATTCAAAAGATTCGCTCTTACGCCTCAACCGGCCAAACTTGTTGCACCTCCGTTAATCGCCGAGTGCTTTGCGAATCTCGAATGCCGTGTGGTCGATACCCATCTGGTCAGCAGCTTCAATCTTTTTGTTTTGGAAGTCGTAAAAGCCTGGTTCGATCCGGCGCAGAAAAATCCTAAAACCATCCATCATCACGGCAACGGCAACTTCACCGTCGATGGGGAACGGATCAAGCTGAAGTCGAAGATGCCCTGATAGCTTCCTGATGCATCTCTTGGTACCGGAAGTTCCCAATCCGCAGTTTTTCGCCTTTGTAAGACAGGCATTGGTATACTGGGAGTGTGACTACAACTGTCTTCGATTCCATCTCGAACGGTAGCCGCTCCGAGACTTCCCCTGGTCAGAAGAGGGTATTGTTGCTCAAACCGCGCGGCTTTTGCGCTGGAGTGGTGCGTGCGATTGACGTTGTCAAAATTGCTCTTGAAACCTTTGGCGCCCCCATCTACGTTCGCCGGGAAATTGTCCATAACCGATATGTTGTCAATGAGCTAGCCGAAAAAGGCGCGATTTTTGTTCATGAAATCGACGATGTACCCAATGGCCAGCGTGTCATTTATTCGGCCCATGGCGTTTCGCCCGCAGTCCGCGAGATCAGCAAAGGACGCAACCTCAAGGTGATTGACGCCACCTGTCCGCTGGTGACCAAGGTTCACATTGAGGCAGTCAAGTTTGCCAAGCAGGGCTATTCGCTGGTGCTGATCGGCCATCGCGACCACGACGAAATTGAGGGCACGCTGGGCGAAGCGCCTGAGGCTACTCAGGTTGTTTCGAACGTCGCCGAAGTTGCCGCGCTCCATGTGCCAGACCCCGACCGCGTGGCTTATCTAACCCAGACCACGCTCTCGCTGGACGAAGCGCGCGACATCATTCACGCTCTCAAGTTGAAGTTTCCAAACATTGTTGGCCCCCACTCCCAGGATATTTGTTATGCCACCGAAAACCGCCAGGTCGCGGTTCGCAACGTGGCGCACAATGCCCAACTGGTGCTAGTGGTGGGCTCAACCAACAGCTCCAACTCCAACCGCCTAGTCGAAGTCTCGCGCAACCTGGGGACCATCGGATACCTGATCGACAACTCCCATGCCATCAACCCCGCATGGCTTGATGGCGTAACCACTGTTGCAGTTACGGCCGGCGCTTCAGCCCCTGAGGTGCTCGTCGAAGACGTTGTGAACTATCTGCAACAAAACGGCTACAACAACGTCGAAGAAGTGGAAGTGATGCCAGAAAACGTGCGCTTTGGCTTGCCGCCTGAGATTGTGCAAGCTATCGGCGGTGCTGGTGGAACTGAGGCTATCGCAGTCAGGTAAAGGCGAACCCTGGGCTGCCCGAGAACAGGGAAAAAGGATTATATTTCTGAGGCGTTTCGAATCGCATGAAGATTCAGCAAAAGAAAACACAATACGTGGCGCCCCGTTTTGGAAGGCTCGATGCGGAGCTGACAGACGTTGAGTCGGCCATTCATCGGTCGCGTGATTATCTGCTCTCTCTGCAGCATCCCGACGGCTACTGGAACGGTGAACTCGAAGCCGACGCCATGCTCGAAGCCGACTACATCTTTCTGCACACGGTGCTGGAGAGCGGCGATCCGGGGCGGCTGGCGCGCGCATTCGCTGAGATGATGCGCTACCAGAACGAAGACGGAAGCTGGAGCATCTATCCCGGCGGTCCGGGTAACATTTCGCTTTCGGTCAAGTGCTATTCCAGCGCCAAAATCATGGGCCTCTCTGCCGATGATCCTCGCATGGCCAAGTGCCGCGAGTGGGTTCTCGCGCACGGCGGCGTGGTGGAGTGCAACACCTTCACCAAAATGTATCTCTGCGCGCTGGGCGAGTACGACTACGACGCAGTGCCCGCCATTCCGCCGGAGATTATTCTCTTTCCGCGCTGGTTCTACTTCAACATCTACGAAATTTCTTCCTGGTCGCGCTCGATTCTTGTTCCGCTGGCTATCATGTATGCCAAAAAGCCCTACAAGAAACTCGCGCCAGAGCAGGGCATCGACGAGCTGTTTGTCGGCGGACGCGAAAAGGCAAAACTCCGCCTGCACAGGGACCATAGTTCGATCTTTTCATGGCGCAATTTCTTTATCGTTGTAGACAGGCTCTTGCACTGGGTGGAAGCGGTTCACATCCGCCCGCTGCGCACACTGGCCCTCAAGCAAGCGGAAAAGTGGATGCTGGAGCGGCTGGAGATGACCGACGGCCTTGGCGCCATCTATCCGGCCATGCTCAACGCCATCATCGCACTGCGCTGCCTGGGCTACTCCGAGGACGATCCGCAGGTGATCCGCGCGCGCGACGAGTTTGAAAAGCTGGGCATTGAGGAGCCGGCTAATGACGTGATGCCTGAGGCAACCCTACGCTTGCAGCCGGCGGTTTCGCCGGTGTGGGATACCGCACAGGCGGTCTTCGCGCTGGGAGAGGCCGGTGTCGAACGCAACGATCCGCGCTTGCTCAAAGCTGTTGACTGGATGCTTGCCAAAGAGGTTCGCCACAAAGGCGACTGGGCTGTGAAAGTCCGCAACGTCGAGCCCGGCGGCTGGTACTTCGAGTTCAACAACGAGTTCTATCCCGACACAGACGACACCGCCCAGGTGCTGATGGCGCTGAACAAGGTGGACAACCCCCGCGAAAGCTATCAACACAAAGTCGCGCAGCGCGCCATTGACTGGGAGTTTGCCATGCAGTGCAAGAACGGCGGCTGGGGCAGCTTCGACAAAGACAACACCAAGATGATCTTCCAGTACATTCCGTTTGCCGATCACAACGCCATGCTTGATCCGCCAACCGTGGATATTACGGGGCGCATGCTGGAGATGCTGGCCGGCTATGGTTTCACGCGCGGCGACAAGCGGATTGAGAAGGCCATCAAGTTCATCTTCAGCGAGCAGGAGCCGGATGGAAGCTGGTTCGGGCGCTGGGGCGTGAATTACATCTACGGCACGTTTCTGGTTTTGCGCGGGCTGGATGCGATC
>CAYPYJ010000156.1:0-5432 GCA_964414945.1 uncultured Occallatibacter sp. | reverse complement strand
AGTGAGAAACCGTGATTGCTGGCGGTCGCTGTGATACTCTGCACTTTCGTCCTTGTCGTCATCTTTCCTCGGACCTCAACGGCTGATGCGATTGTAAACGGGAGTGGGTAGCAGAGAAATTGATCAGATTGCCGAGACACACTGTACGAGTGCCTCGTTTCAGTACAACACAAGATTACATTTTGTGAATAATTACAGATTAAGCTAATGATGCCCAAATCTGAGCCGAAAAGAATTTCATAACGCCGGTGAAGTGCGCGGAGAATTGCGCCCCGTCTCCGAGTCGGCCTTCAGGAGCAATCATCATGGCATCATCCTCCATCATCTACGGGGTCTACCCGCCAAAGACTTCGGTCAGTGGGAATAAGAGGTTGCGGGTTCAGTTGCAGATATGGCTGCCCATGCTGGCCTGCGCGATGGTGTTTGCGGTCGAATCCACGTCATATTTTGGTGGGGAGCACACGGATGCACCATTGCGCCGGGTGGCCGAGTCGATTTGTGGCAGTGGTGTGGACGCTAACTGGTACGTAATCCACCATCTTATCCGCAAGACGGGACACTTCATGGGCTACGGGCTGTTTTCACTTGTCTGTTTCAGAGGCTTCTGGACCGCGTTCCAGAATATGGTCTCTCGGTTACAAAGGCGATTGCTCGCGCACGCTCTGGCTATTCTGGCCACCTTCCTGGTGGCAGGCGCGGACGAGATTCACCAGTGCTTTGTACCCAACCGGTACGGCCAGTTCAGTGATGTACTACTCGATACCGCTGGAGCCTTAGCGATGGGCTTGGTGCTATTTCGGGTGATGGCGGCGCTTGAACCTTGCGAGTCTGCGCAAATTGCAAGTAAAGAATCTGTCATCGTCGAAGCCGCCGCCTAGGTGGAATAATCCGCGTTAATGCTCACGTACTCGTGGGTCAGATCAGTGGTCCAGAAGATGCACGAGCCTGTGCCCTGGTGAAGCTGAATGCTGATGGCAAACTCCCGTTGCGTGATGTAGGCGTGGGCGGCGGCTTCGTCATACTCTTGCGCCCGGCCTCCGTTTTCGCAGATAGCCAAATCGCCGAAATGGATGTCGAAGCGCTCCGGGTCAATTTGCGCGCCGGAATAACCAATGGCCGCAGCCAGCCTGCCCCAATTTGGATCGCATCCTGACCACGCGGTCTTGACCAGCGGCGAGTGGGCAATGGCCTTGGCGACTTTGAGCGCGTCGGCGTCGGTGGTCGCCCCCTCGATACGCAACTCCACAACATGCGAAATGCCTTCACCATCAGCGACAATCTGCCTGGCAAGCGAAGTGCAGACCTGCGTCAATGCTGTGGCAAAGATCGAGTTTCCCGGACCGACCAAAGAGCCGCTTGCCCCTGAAGCCAGCAGCAGAACGGTGTCGTTGGTTGAGGTGTCTCCATCTACCGAGATGCGGTTAAAGCTCACTTCGATACCCGGATGCAGATAGCTATTCAGTACCGATGGCTCGATAGCGGCGTCGGTCAGGATGTAGACGAGCATGGTTGCGTGCGGCACAAGCTGTGGATGAATCATTCCCGCGCCTTTGCAAAGGGCAGCGATGCGAACTTCTTTCCCGTCAACTTCTAGCCGCGCGAAGGCTGTTTTCTCAACAGTGTCTGTGGTGAGAATGGCCTCGGCAACCTCTTGGAAGTGCTCAAACTCGCTGCCAAGTGAGGCAGCCAGGCCTGGAAGCGCAGCGATCAGTTTCTCCGCTGGCAGCGGAACACCGATGACGCCTGTCGAGGAAGGAAAGACCTCTTCCGGCCGACAACCGAAGAGTTGACCGATGGCCTCGCAAGTGGCGTGGGCCGCGTCCATTCCAGCCTGACCTGCGGCGCAGTTGGCGTTGCCCGCGTTGATAGCCACTGCGCGTACCTTGCCGCCGGTGACTCGCAGATGCTCTTTATCAACGATTAGCGGTGCGGCGGTGACGCGGTTGGCGGTGAAGGCGGCGGCTGCGCTTGCGGGCGCGTCGGCCACGATGAGGGCAAAGTCGGTGCGACCGCTCGCTTTCAGCCCCGCCTTAGCGGCGCCAAAGCAGAAGCCGCAAGGTATCACGAATTGAGATGCGTGGGAGATTTCTGTCATGGGATTCAACCCATTTAATCTAACAGGTGAGGGTGGGAATGACCGAGAGTCTAAGGGAAGACGTTGAACACGAGTTTCTGGAACTCAGTTGCGTGAACGTGGCGCGTGGAGATCGAGTGGTTTTGCACGACGTGAATCTGACGATTCGCGCCGGGGAGCACGTGGCGATTCTGGGGCCTAATGGTTGCGGCAAATCTACACTTATTCTGGCGATGAGCTGCCAGATCTACCCTATCGTTCAGCCGGGGATGCAGGTGCGCATTTTTGGCCGAGAACGCTGGGACCTGACGCAGTTGCGCAAGCATTTTGGCGTGGTAGCGGCTGGACTCATGGGGGAGTTGCCGGGCGAACGAACCGCCGTAACTACTGGACTGGACGCGGTGATTGCAGGATTCTTTTCCGCCTCGACGCTCTGGCCCAATCTACACGTGACAGACGAAATGCGAGAACGGGCCGCCGAAGCTCTGGAACGGATGGATGCGCAGCATCTGGGCGCGAGGTGGGTGGGAGAGATGTCGGCTGGCGAAAAGAGGCGCATTCTGATTGCGCGGGCGTTGGTGCATCGTCCCCGGCAACTGCTGCTGGACGAACCATCAAACGCCCTCGACTTGGCCGCGCAGCGAGAATTGCGCGAGAGTTTGCGGCGGCTGGCTAAGGAAGGCACCGGACTGGTGCTGGTTACGCATCATCTGGGTGACATTTTGCCGGAAATTGAGCGCGTGATTCTAATGCGGGACGGGCGCATCGTGGCTGACGGGCCGCGCAATGAACTGCTGACTGAAGAACGGCTTTCAAAGCTCTTCTACGCGCCGGTGCGCATTGGGCGCGATGAGGAGTGGCTGCATAGTTGGTAAGTGTAGGGAAGAGGTAATAGGAAATAGAGCGGTGCGGTGAGCACGACAAAAGACAAATCAGGATCAACAAAAAAATATGGAATGCGTGAAACGCATTCCATATTCACCTTGCGCAGAAAACAGAAAATCCTATGGGACCTGAGCCTGTTCTAGTGAGCCTTCAACTTGAAGCGCAGCATCCCAGCCAATCCGAGCAAGCCTGTGCCAAACATAATCAGAGAACTGGGCTCGGGGGCGGTAGACTCCACGTAGTCATAGGTGACCGTGACCGTTGCGCCGACAGGCGACACAAAGAATGCATTATAGGTAATACCATTAACTGTCATAATAGTGCCACTTGAAGTATCAAAATCCAAGTTATAGTTCCCAATCCCAATAAAACTATTCACATCCGAGCCAGTGAATGTGTCTGCGTAGCTACCCGTTAAATTGAAACTCGGAAAAACCTTAGTGACGCCCTTTAAAACGGTGTATTGGGTTGGATATGTCCCAATTAGTTCCGCGAAGAATCCGTTACCACCGTCGTAGTTTTCAAGCAGATTGCTGATCGCGCTGTTCCCGCCAGCTAACTTGCTGTCCAGAGTGAGATAGGAGAAACCCGATGCACTGACCCGCTCAGTCGCGTTACTGGTGTTTTGAAAGGTGACTACCATGTTGCCGGTGCCGCTCAGGGAAATCTCGACTGACTTAAGTGTACCGAGAGAACTGTTAAAGAGCGGAATAGCAGGCGTCGCGTTGATGTCGAAATTGGTGATCGTTGAGGGCACAGATGCAGTGTAAGAGAGGACCGTATCCGCGTATGCGACTGGGGAAGTCACTGTCAACGCCAAGGCGGCAATTGCCAGCGTGATAATCGACGAACTGCGCAAGGTCTTCATGTGTCGTCCTTTGGGCCACACTGATAACTCTCGATGGCTCCGTTTTGTGCGGGTTCCGGCTGGTTGGGGGCTGCCAGACGTGAACCGGGGCTAGAGGAAACCGGCACTGTGCATCGCGCTCCTTTGGAAGCACGACACAAATCCGGGTCGAATTTCAATTACTAATGCGCACGCGATGGGCCATGTCGAAGCTTTTCTCATATTTCGCCAGTAAATTCTTATATCTCTATGATAAAACACGCTGTTATAGTCTTAATTTGACCCTACCTAGAAGCTGTTCAGTGAACGGCAAGAGAGCAGTAAAGTGCAAATAATTGCATAAGGGATGGACAGAGTTTTCCCAACTCGGCACTTGAAGAGTAGAGCAAACAAAAGATTCGATCTCGACCAAAATACCAATTGACTCCATAGGGATAGAGAGCTAGATTAAGCGAACACGGGAAAGGAGGTAGATCCAACTGATGCAGAAAGAATCTTCGATAAGTATGGTACGTGAGGTGACTGAGGCCTAGGGCATCGCGCCTTAGACCCTTATGGTTGCCCAGGCGGAGAAAATTTTTGCCGCATGGGAAGCTACTGCACCTTCACTGTTGTGTGCATCCCTCAGCCCGATGCGCGGGGTGGCAATTCTTCAATACAGCGACGAATTCTGTCGCCGAAGGAGTCCGGCTTGCCGGGCATTGCCAAGCAACGATTACGGTCAAGGGGCAGGAGTGAAGATGCCCGGGCATTCGCTTTAGCGCGATGGCCTTAGTCCAATACCCACAGTTCACCGCGACGGCCTTGGCAATGTGCCTGGGCCGCCGTTATTTTATAAGGATTTTTTCTTGTGCCTATGTGAGCGAACAGCAAGCTATTGGCCGAACCTCAGGTGCCTAAAAGTTGAAGGCGAGGCCGGCTCGGAAGCTGCGTTGTTGCTGGGCGAAAATCAGCAGGGAGCCATCGCTCAACAGATACGGGCGGTAGCCCTCTGCGAGCAGGTTGGTCAAATCAAGCATTGCCTCAAAACCGCCGCCGTCGTGCAGTTGCAGTAAGTGTATAGGTTGGCGCAGGTGCAGGCTGAGGTAGGGACAGGCTGTGTTCACAGTGAAGGGGGCAACCATCGTGACAGTATCTTCCGGCTGCCAGCGGTAACTAGCGTGCCAGCGGGTTTCCGTCCCATCCAGAGTGCCAGAGAGAGAAAGGGTATAGGTCTGGGCGCGGTGGGGATGCGCGTAGGCAAGCAACTGAGCTAGCGAGGTTGGCTGCGGCAAAGACGCTGGCGCGGCCGAGATGACCAGTGCGTTGCCGTTGGCGTAGTTAAGGTTCAGATGATTGCCGTGAGGCAAACTATGCTCGAACGAAGCCGCTACCCCGGTAGTAGAAAAATTTGGACCTGCAGCGTGCAGCAAGCCATTGTTCGTGTCCAAAAGCGCCGTACTGGAGTCGGAACCGCTATGCGCCTCCATGACCGGATTGTCGATTCTGTCATTGAAAACCAGCAAGGCTACGCCGGAATGGTCGGTGCGACGTTCCCAGCTGATCTCTTGGTGCCTGCCGTGTTGGATGGCCAGAGCGCCGTTTCGGGCGGATAGCGCGGGTAGTACGGCCCGGACATCGGTCTTT
>CAYPYJ010000155.1:0-5521 GCA_964414945.1 uncultured Occallatibacter sp. | reverse complement strand
CCCTTACAAGGTCGGCTTCATGGGTATTGGCAATGAAAGCTGGAGTTGCGGCGGCGACATGTCGCCGGACTACTATGTCAGCCAGCTCAAGATCTACAGTCGTTTCGTCGATAACGTCAATCCCTCCCAAAAGGGTGCGAACCAAATGCTCAAGATCGCAGTCGGCCCCGGCTTTCCTGAGACCGAGTGGACCGAGGCCGTCATGAAGGCCTGGAAGAGCCACGACTGGAGCTGGAACATCGACGGGCTCTCTGTGCACTGGTATACGACGGCCAACGGATGGCCGGTCTCGACGCCTTCTGTGGGCTTCGGCATTGAGGATTACACCAAGACACTCAAGTCCACGCTCTTTATGGAAGAGTTCCTGCGCAAGCAGGAGGCCGTCATGGACAAGTACGACCCGGAGAAGAAGATTGCGCTGGTAGTGGACGAATGGGGTGCGTGGCATGCGCCGCTGCCCGGATCAAACAAGGACTTTCTTGTTCAGCAGAACAGCCTACGCGACGGAATTCTGGCCGCGCTGAACCTGAATATCTTTGCGCGCCATGCCGACCGCGTACGCATGACTAATATCGCCCAGATGGTCAATGTGCTGCAGGCAATGATCATGACGGACAAGGAGAAGTTGGTTCTCACTCCTACCTATTACGTCTACAAGATGTATCTTCCGTTCCAGGACGCGACCTTTGTTCCGGTCGATTTCGATCCCGAAACGCTCCATCGTGACGGCGTCACGTTGCCGCACATCGATGCCCTTGCCGCAAAGGACTCCTCCGGCAAGCTCTGGGTCGAAATCACGAACCTCGATCCTGAAAAGCCCGCTGAAATCGACGCTGGAATCACCGGGTTGATCGCCAAGTCGGCAAAAGGCGAGACGTTGACCGCATCTGCCGTCGACAGCGTGAACACATTTGAAAAGCCCAGTACTGTTGTGCCGAAGCCTGTCTCAGCCAGTGTAAAAAACGGCAGGCTGACATTGACGGTTGAACCAAAGTCGGTGACAGTCATCTCGCTGGAGCCATAACAGAAGATCGCATGGCAATCTGCATATTCCGGACAGCGCACTTTCTCGTGCTGCTTCCTCGTGTGAACCGAACGCGGGACCAATAGCCGCACAATCCGCGCAGCTGTGCCAAATCGCTTTCGCGGCAGGAGAGATCTGATGCAATCTGCAAAAAGAATATCCGCTTTGAAGTGCCCGGCACTGCTGCTGGCTGCGCTGTTCCTGCCGTTCGTCTCTGCTGCGCAAGCGCCTGCGGTCCATGTCTCGATCGACGCGTCCAAGGCCAGCGCACCAATCTCGAAGTACATCTATGGGCAGTTTCTTGAGCACGGCGGCGACATCGTCAACACCGGTATCTGGTCTGAGATGCTTGTAGATCGCAAGTTCTTCTACCCGGTTGCAACCAGCGCGCCGACGCCACCACCGGTAGGGGGCAATGCAGCGGGGAACCCGCGCTTCCGCCGCGTTCCTACCCGTTGGTGGGTACCGATTGGCGGGGACGACGACGTCGCCATGGACACCAAAAAGCCTTTTACCGGCGAACAAACGCCATTGGTCAAAGTCGAAACCAAGGAGCCGCACGGTTTTAGCCAGTCCGGTATTGCGGTTCGCAAAGGCAAGGCCTATGTCGGGCGCATACTGCTCTCAGGCTCTGCCGGCGCTACGGTCAAGGTCACGCTCATCTGGGGCAAAGATGTCGCGGACCGTCAGTCCGTTACCATCGGGACGCTTGGCGCCACGTACCACAAGTTTCCTCTTCGATACACTGCCGCCGCCGACAGCGATGACGCAACCCTGGAGATCACAGGCACTGGCACTGGTTCCTTTCATGTCGGCACGGTCTCACTCATGCCCGCTGACAACATCGAAGGCTTCCGTCCCGAGGTCATCGCCGCGCTCAAGCAGTTGCGCTTTGGCGTCCTCCGCTTTCCCGGCGGTAACTTCGTCTCCTCCTACGAGTGGCGCTACGGTGTAGGCGAGATCGATAAGCGCCCGCCTATCTTTGATCCCGTGTGGCACGCTGTGCAGCCGAACGATGTAGGCACCGACGAATTCCTCACGCTCTGCCGGTTGCTCGGCGTCGATCCCTACATCACGGTCAATGCCGGCTTCGGCGATGCATGGTCCGCACGCGACCTGGTCGAATATACCAACGGCACCCCCACCACGCCCATGGGTAAATGGCGCGCCGCGAATGGCCATCCCGAGCCGTATCACGTTGTGTTCTGGGGTGTTGGCAATGAGCCATGGGGCGACTACCAGATGGGATCCATATCGCTTTTACAATTCGAGTTGAAGCACAATCTCTTTGCCAAGGAAATGCGCAAGGTCGATCCCTCCATCAAGCTCATCGCAGGCGGCGCCATGCCCGATGTGATGGAGGGCGCGGACCAGTCCAAACGGATCAACGGCCAGTATGTTCCCGACTATCTTTCGGCAGCCGACTGGACTGGTCAGATGCTGCTCAACTGTCTCGACAACATCGACATGGTGAGCGAGCACTACTACGCATCCGGCGACCAGCATACGGACATGAAGCTGCAGAAGAAGGTGCCGATTGTTCCTCCGCTATCGTTCATCGAGTGGCAGCGCGCTCCGGCCGTCCAGGTCCGCGCAAAATATGAGCACTACCAGGAATACCTGAAACGGATTCCCGCGCTCCGAGCCAAGCCAGTTCCCATTGCGATCGATGAGTGGGCCTACTTCGGCGGCGGGCCTAACTCCTATAAGGTTGTTCCGGCCTATGCCTGGGCCTTCCATGAGATGTTCCGCCATTCCGATATCTTCCAAATGGGTGCGTTCACCTTCGCCACCGCGATGATGAGCCAGATCCGCACCGAGGCCGTCCTCAATCCCACCGGCATGCTCTTCAAGATGTACCGCGATCACTTCGGCGTCATTCCTGTCGATGTCTCCGGCGACTCGCCGCAACCCAAGCCGGTCTTTCCAGTCGGCGGCGATCAGCCTGCGGTCAATCCTGGCAGCGATACCTATCCGCTGGATGTCAGCGCCGCTCTCAGCGAAGATCGCAAGACATTCACCGTAGCTGTGCTCAATCCATCGGATGCCAAACAAAGCATGAAGCTCGCAATCAACGGCGTAAAACTCGCAAGCCATGGGCAACTCTGGCGGATGGCTCCCTCGTCAGTGGATGCAGTTGTTGCGGTCGGCAAGACGCCGGAGGTCGTGGTGGAGGAGCATAGGCTTGGTGCCGTTCCTGGCGCGATTGAGGTGCCTCCCTTCAGCGTCAACATCTATTCGTACCCCTTGCAGTAGCTTGTCTTGTTTCAGCAGGAATGCAATAGCAACCAGTTTCCAAGTGAGGATAGCTATGAAGATTGCAAAGTCAGTTTGGGCAATGGCGTTTGGCATGACCGTTGCATCCGGTTCCATGTTCTTGGCTCAGGTGCAGACCATTGTGCCACCGGTGATTCCGGGCGCAAAGCCGGTTACGGTCGAACACATCAAGATCCACGGTGCAGCGCTCGAAGGCAATCTGGAAGGCGACGCCGTTGATCGTGATGCGATCGTCTTCCTCCCGCCAAGCTACAAGAAGGAAAAACAACGCCGCTATCCGGTCGTCTACGCACTGCATGGTTTCTTCATTGGAGCCGCGCAGTGGACCAATGAAATTCACGTGCCGCAAACCATCGAAGGCGCATTCGCTGAAGGCGCGCAAGAAATGATCGTCGTCCTGCCGGACTCGAAAACCATCTACAACGGCTCGATGTATTCTAGTTCGGTAACCACCGGCGATTTTGAGAACTTCATCGCCCACGACGTAGTCACCTATATCGACTCTCATTACCGCACGATCGCAAACCGCAAAAGCCGTGGATTGGTCGGCCACTCTATGGGCGGCTACGGAGCCTCGCGCATCGGAATGAAACACCCGGATGTTTTTGGCAGTCTCTACATCATGAGTCCTTGCTGCCTGTCGCCAATGACGGGCGCAGGCTTCGGACCCGCGGAAACAATGAAGGAGAGGTCGATCGAAACCGAGAAAAATGTCGCCGCATTGAAGTCGCCGTCCGAAGCCCTGGCCGCTCTGCCGGGCTTCGGCGTCGCTCCGCTAGCTCAGTCCGCCGCCTGGGCTCCCAACCCCAAGAACCCCCCGCTCTATCTGGATCTTCTTACCAAGGACGGAGTTTCGGTTCCCGAGATCCAGGCAAAGTTTGCCGCCAACGCGCCACTGGCGTTCGTTGATCAGTACATCGGGAATCTCAAGCAATATCGCGCCATTTCGATGGACGTGGGCGACCAGGACGGCTTGCGTGTCGATGCTGGAAAACTGCACGGCATCTTTGACAGCTATGGAATCGCAAACGGCTTTGAGATTTATCCGGGCACGCACACCAGCGCCGTGGCTGATCGATTCCAGAATCACGTACTTCCGTTCTTCAGCAAGAATCTCTGCTTTACAGCGGGCTGCCAATAACTCAGAAAAATCACGGAAGCTGATCTGAAACTGCGCGAAGTTTTTCAAACTAACTTGAGTATGTGACACGACTAATCGGTGGAGCGAATCCAATGAAAAGCTGCTTGTATTGCTTGGCTTCTGTTGCCTATCGGTGGCGATTTGCTACTCGCAAGCTGCGGAAGTGCGGATTGATCTCAGTCATGCCGGCAAGAAAGTGATTCCCAATCAGTTCGGGATTTTTCTGGAAGAGATTAATCACGCGGCGACGGCGGACTGTATGCCGAAATGATTCGCAACGGTTCCTTCACAGAGGCTACAACACTGGACGCGTGGTCGAACGTACGTGCGGGCCAAGCCAAAGTGAATCTGTTTTTCGAGAATGCAGTGCTGCTCAATCCGATCAAATCGCAAAGCCTGCGGATTGAAGTGAATACTCCGGCTGGAGATCGAGCTGGAGTCTCCAACGAGGGGTATTGGGGGATTGCCGCAAAAAAAGCGAATCGTACGAGTTCTCGATGTACGCGCGGGGAGCCGCCGGGTTCGACGGACCTCTAGTGGTCGCGCTCGAAGGCAAGGATGGCACGGTATACGGGTAGACGCAGATCAACGGCCTCTGGACGGAGTGGAGCCGCTTCAACGGTTCGATCCAGGCTGGAGCCAGCGATCCCGACGCACGCCTGACTATCTCTACAAATCGTAGCGGAACCTTCTGGATTTACATGGTCTCGCTGCGTCCCCGCAACGATATTTTCCGGGCAGACCTCTTGCAGAAGCTCGAGGATCTGAAGCCGGGATTCGTGCGCTTCCCTGGCGGAACCTACGTTCAAGGCAATGAGCGGGAGACTGCCTTCCGCTGGAAGAACACAATCGGAGATCTCGCATCTCGCGCTGGCCACTACGATGCGCCCTGGTCGTATTGGTCCAGAGACAACATGGGGTTCCATGAATATCTGCTGCTCTGTGAGCGGCTGGGCGCGGCTCCGATGTATGTAACATACGCTGGCACGACCTGGACGCCGGGCAGCAAATCGCTATTTGGAGTCCTGCAGCAGCACAAGATTTCGGTAGGCGATTTCCCCATGGACGAGATGGGCCCC
>CAYPYJ010000154.1:0-5554 GCA_964414945.1 uncultured Occallatibacter sp. | reverse complement strand
GGAAACGATGAAAGAAACCTAAATAGGGAACAAAATCCGGTTGGTGAATGACGACTGTTTTCTTGTTCATTTGACCAGTTCCTGCAACGTGCTAACCACTCGCTGCGTTCCTTGCAGGCCGATATTGCGCATCCCTGCCTGACTCATCTGTTCCAGAGGCAAGTCTGCCGCGAACAATGGCGAATGCAATGATTCATGATGCCCGGCAAACAGTGCCCCCCCCAACCTCTGCAATTCCTTTCCGACCGGGATCTCGAACAATTCGTTTGCAATCACCACACAGGGCAAACCGGAAGCATTGGCTTCGAAAGGCGTGATCCCGCCTCCGGTAATTGCCAGGTCGTGACGATGAAATTCCTCGATCATGGATGGCACACCGCGCTTCAGAGTAAAGTCCCCGGTCAATATTTCGTTCAACTTGTCCATGTGCATGAATGCCGGGCCCACCACTATCGTCGCTGCCAGATTCATCTCCTTCAGCAACTGCACGACCTTGACTGTCACGCCGTAGGTATCGCTGCCGCCTAATGTGACCAAAATGCTTGAGAGTTGCTTGCGCAGTCTCATGTATTTGCCGATTTGCGGATTCAGGATCAGGTAGTCTGTACCGCGCAACATTTTGTCGCCGCCCAAGCGTTCCTGGGCATCAAAGGCCAGCGCGGCTATGTGCAGGTTGGCCAGTGTTGCTCCCGTTCCCCGGTCATCAAAAGTCACCAGCGGCACTCCGGCCGCCCTGATTTTTTGAGCATGGCGCTCATCGGTATCGAGACGGTCGTTCACCCACAGCGCTATGCCGTCTTGCCGTATTAATGACGCTTCCCAGTTGCCGGAAAAATCTTCCAGGTTTACCACCTGATGCGGCACGCCCTGCTCACGAAGGATTTGCAGAGAAGGCGCGTGATCGTTCAGATAGAACTTGTACGATATTCCCGCGGCGGCCAGCCCCTCCGCCAGATTCAGCGCGCGGTAGAAGTGTCCCATGCCGCGCGCATGAGAGCTTTCTATGCAGAGTGCGAACATAGCCGGATTGCCTCTTCTGTACCAACCCAGTGATCAGGCGCATGTCCAGCTATAGCGCAGGCTTTTTGGTAGTCGTCCTCGGTATCCACTGTCAGGCGTAAAGCCGGACAGCGTTTAGCTGCGGGCACTTCCAGCGCGCCTATCCTGAACAGTTGTGGATGCTCCTGAATATACTCATTGACGTGTTCACGGTGATTTGGGGCGTGACCTTCTCGCATGCTTCTTTCCAGAGCGGCAAAGGTAAATATTTCCGCGCCCACGCCCAGCGGCATAGTTTCAAATGAGTGTGTGTAATCGTTGTGTTGCGTCATGTGTTGCACGATCAGGCGCTGCAACTCTTCCATGTCGGTAAATGGATTGTCGGCAGTTAGTCTCACTATATGCTCGAAACCGTTCGCGCGCGCGCATTGATAATACCTGTCCAGCACATCTGTTTCGCTGCCGCGAAACACTGCAATGTTCCGGTCTTGGCAGTGCTTCGCAATGACGTTGTCCTGCGGCTTGTCGCTGGTGGCGACTACAACCTCGACCGGGCTGGCAAGCAAGGACAATCTGCCCAGCACATGATCAAGCAGTGCCTTGCCGGCGATGGGTTTCAATACCTTGCCGGGCAAGCGCGTCGAGCCCATTCTGGCCTGTATGATGACCCCTACGCTCACGCCAGATCGTTCCAGGTAAGCACAGTGTCCTTTTCCAGGTCCGTAACTACAGACCTCCCGACAATCTGTTCAAAATATTTTGGCCCGATACCGTAACCGGGACGTTTCACTGCTATATCCTGTTCGGTCAAGCGCTCTCCCGCTTTAACGCTCCGATTCAGCACCACGCTCTTGCGGTTGTTGCGCCTGGTTGTCTTTTCGCTGTCTGCGGGACGCTTGATGCCGGAGCCGCGCATGATCTCAAAATTGCGCACCGCTTCCACCAGCCACTTCATTTCCGCCGGATCGGCAGAAAGCATGTGGTCGGGACCATCCGCTTTTTTGTCGTAGGTGAAATGTTTTTCGATCACGCGCGCTCCCATGGCGACCGCGCACAGGCAGGCCACAGGCGATTGTGTGTGATCGGAATAGCCGATATCCAACTGCGGGAAAGCATGCATCAGGGTTTGCATGGCAGCTAGATTGACGTTCTCGGGGTGCGTCGGATAACTGGTGATGGCGTGCAACAAGATGAGCTTTTCGTTGCCTTCCGCCAGAATCGCATTCACCGACTCCCTCACTTCCTCCAGGGTACACATGCCTGTCGAAAGCATGACCGGCTTTCCTGTCCGCGCCACGTGGCGCAGGAAAGGAAGATTCACTGCGTCATCCGAGCCAATTTTGTGTGCGCCGACGCCGCATTGTTCCAGCAAATCCACATCACTCGGATGTGAGGGGGTCGAAAACCAATCCAGCCCTTTAGTTTCTGCATAATTGAAAATATCCTTGTGCAGTTTTTCGTTGATTTCGTACTTACGAAACATCTCGTACTGGGAAACAACACCTGTGTTTTCCATATCGAAAATCGCTTTGGTACTGGAAAGCGTATCTGCACGATAGGTCTGCAACTTGACGGCGTCCACACCGCAGCCGTGCGCCGCGTCGATCAGGCGTTTTGCCTGCTCGAATGTTGTGAAGTTGCCGCCAATCTCGGCGATGATGTAGCAACGATCAGTACGATAATGGGTGAACATGACTACTCCCTGTACTTGATTACACGAGCCGGAACGCCAACCGCAATGGCATTGGGAGGGATGTCTCCCGTTACTACGGCATTTGTTCCAATCACGGCGCCATCTCCAATGTGACAGCCATTCAGTATCTTGGCACCGGCGCCAACCCACACATCATTGCCGATCACGACCTCGCCGATTTCCGCAGCCTGGCTGCGTATCGTCTGGCCCGCCTTCATCCCGTGGTTGTGGTCGATAACCTGCACGTAAGCGCCCATCAGGACGTTATCGCCGATACGTATCAGGTTTTTGGCGGTGATCATGCAATGACGACCAATGACTGTGTTATTGCCTATGTAGACCTTTGGATTCGGTTTTGTCAGCTGGAAGAATGCGTAATTCTGGATGGTGCAGCCGTTGCCCACTTCCAACACGGCATTGTCCGTCAGCCAGAACTCCGCGTTGTGCTTGATGACAACCTCATTCCCGGCCCTGGTCAGGTATTTTTTTGACTTGTAGGCAGAAATCAATCGCTGCAGCAAACCGCCGCGATTCCGGTATGAGGCGCGATCAGTCGACGGCTGACTCATGCTATTTCCCGATCAACTGTATGCGATGGACATAGTTGCGCACGGTGAAAGTTCTTTCCCCCACTTGCGCCGCTTCATCTTCGGTTTTTCTCGGCAAATAGCATTTGCGGCAAACCGCGCTTTGCATGAAGCCGCGCGGTTGCAGGTGCATGTCGCGCACTGCCTGCATTTTTTCGCCATGCCACACCTGATGCACGGTTTCCTTTTTGATGTCGCCGATCACTTCGCGGTTTTCTTCATCGTTCGAGCACTTCATGACCTGCCCGTCGGCTCCGATCACCAGCCGCTGGTATTGTTGCGGGCAGGTAAATTCTTCGAGATATTCGATCTGAGTATCCTTCGACAGGTAGTCGATCAAGGGGTTGAACGCCACCAGATCTGTACAGGGAGCAAAAGTGTTGTAGTAATTGTCGATCCCGCTTTCGGCAATAGACGGCCAGATGCCCTGTACCTTGATAACCGGCCGTTTCAGGTTGTGATCTTCCTTGTATTTCTTGATGGCCTTGATCTTGTCCAGCAGCGCATTGAACTTCAGCGGCTTGCGAATGCGCTCATAGGTATCGCCAACACCGTCAATCGAGATCGTTATCCAGTCTATTCCCGCTTCTGCCATCTTCTGGAAAAACGGCAGCGTCAGTTTGCCACCATGCGTCAGCAAGGAGACTTCCTTGATGCCGTGATCCTTGGCGTACTTGATCGTCTCGTGAAATTTTGTGTGCAGGGTTGCCTCCCCGCGCAAGCTCAGGCGGATCGCGGGTACTTTGCCGCCGATCTCGTCAATGATCTTCTTATAAAGATCCCAGTCCATCCGCGTACCGTTGACCTGTTTCTGAAATTCGTCGGTAATGGTGTAGCACATCGGGCACTTGAGGTTGCATATGGAAGCCAGCTCGATGTCGACCAGCAGGGGATAATCCGACACCACCTGTTGTTTCGCCAATTCCGACCACTTGCGCCGGTACTCGGCATACTCCTGCTCCCAGCCGTCGCCGCGATACTGCTCGAACAAGGCTTCCCTTTCGGGCGTGTCCATCGAATAGTTGCCTTTATTAATAGGCACATTGCGTTTGATCATGTTTTCTTCTCTCGTGTCGAAGTTATTATTTTCTCTATACCTGCCCGGAAGGAATGTTCGGGCTTCCATCCCAGCTCCCGCCCGGCTTTTGAAATGTCCGCAACAACATCCATCAGCTCGTTGGTTCGTATTGCCTGATCACAAACTATTTTCTTTTTCGTCCCAGCCACATCCTGAATAGTTTCGATGGCCTCCTGCACGCTCAGCGAAACGCCCGAGCCAATATTGTAGACACTGTAACCGTCCGCCTTATCCAGCGTCGCCAACAGGGCCGCCACCAGATCTTCCAGGTAAACGTAATCCCGCCGCGGCGCCAGATCCTTCACCACAATTTCGTTTCCCGCACCCAGCGCCTGTTCGATGATCGCGGGAATCAGAAAGTGCTTCGCCTGGCCGATACCGAACACGTTGAACGGCCGTATTGTGGTCACCGGCAGTTGATATGCACTTGCATAAAACTCGCAGACTTCCTCGGCCATGCGCTTGGTCAGCGCGTAGGGATTGCTCGGACGAATCTCGCTGTCTTCGGCAATCGGCAATCTGTCCGGGTGCCCGTAAACATACGCGCTGACATAGGTCACGGGGATATGCTTTTTTCTGCAAAACTCCAGCACATTGACTGTCCCCAGCACATTCGTCTGACAGAAGGCCTGCGGGTCATCCCAGCTGTCGGGAACAAAAGTTTTTCCCGCCAGATGGAACACGTGCGCGATTTCCAGATGCGCAAACTTTGCCAGTGTTTCCCGGTCCGCAATATCGCCTACCGAGGAATCTACCGGTACCACATCCCGCCCTTGTGCCATTAATCTGGTCGCGAGCGCACTACCGATAAAGCCGCTAGCACCGATAACCAGCACCTTACTCACCCAGAAACCTCGATTTCAACTGGTCAAATTCTTCTATGGCCTGCATGTAGTCGTCGGGCCGGCCTATATCCAGCCAGTAGCCGTCGAATTCCCGCACGGATGCAGGTTGTTTGGCCGCAATCAGATCGAGCATCAGATGATCGAAACCGTATATCGTGTCTTCCGGTATGTATTGCATGATGCGGCGACTCGCCATGTACACGCCCATGCTCACCAGATAGCGCGATTTCGGTTTTTCCCTGAACCCGGACAGATATCCTTCGGCGTTCTTTTCCAGTACGCCGTAATCGATTCTCTGCTCCCGCACATGGGAGGAAATGGTGAAGATGTTGTTTTTGCCGACATGCTCTTC
>CAYPYJ010000153.1:0-5564 GCA_964414945.1 uncultured Occallatibacter sp. | reverse complement strand
GCCACCGTAGCCGTCGGCATCGCAGTGCGTCGCGCCGGAGACCTGACCCTGCCGCTGGTTTCCCACTATGTGGACGATATTGTCACCGTTGATGACGAAGAGATTGCCAACGCGATTCTGGTGCTGCTGGAGAAGGAAAAGACGCTGGCCGAGGGAGCGGGCGCGGCGGCCTTGGCTGCTCTGCTTCAGTCCAAAACCAACCTTCGCCATCGCCGCACCGTGGTTCTGGTTTCCGGCGGCAACATCGATGTAACCTTGCTCGCCCGAATCATCGAGCGAGGGCTGGTCAAAGACGGCCGTATGCTGCGCATTCGCGTCAACCTTCAGGACCGCCCCGGCGCTCTACTTGCACTAATCCAGATTCTGGCCCGGGAACGCGCCAACATCGTCGAAACCATCCACAATCGAGCTTATTACGGCGTCAACCTAGGCGAAACTGTGATCGACGTCATGCTCGAAACACGCGGCGCGGCTCACATCGCCGCCATCAGCCACGCCCTGCGCGAAGCAGGATTTAGCTTTGAGCGGATTCAGTAGGAGACCCCCTTCTGCAACCCGCCCGATCTTTGCTATACTCGTAGAGTTCACCACAGTGCGGAGGTGGCGAAATTGGCAGACGCACCAGCTTGAGGTGCTGGCGCCCAAAAGGCATAGGGGTTCAAGTCCCCTCTTCCGCACCAAATTTCTCTCGTCCGGGTCAGCCGGACTGACCTGGAAAGCAGCTTTCAAGATGAATTATCTCTTTGGTTTCATCGTCGTCCTGCACATCATTGTGTGCCTCTTTCTGATCGGCGTCGTCCTCCTGCAGCAGGGCCGCTCGGCTGATCTGGCTGGCGCATTCGGCGGACAGGGTTCGCAGACGGCTTTTGGCCCCCGCGCCGCAGCCAACGTGCTTACCCGGCTTACCACTTGGTCGGCAATCATTTTCATGCTCACCTCCATCACCCTGAGCGTGCTCTACCAGCGGACCTCCACCGGCACTCACTCCGTGCTGGATAAAGCCCCCGTTTCCGCTCCGGCAAAGTCCGGCAAGTAGACCATATACCCTTTCCTCCACCTCAGATTTGCATAAAAGACGGCAGGCCCGATGGTCTGCCGTTTTTGCGTTTACACATGTTTTCGCGAGAATCAGGAGATTTTTCTTGACATATATATCTTACAGATATATCTTTTAGCTATATGAAAAACAGCCGCACCGCTTACGTCATCCTTGGAATGCTCTCCATCCAGTCGAACCTCTCCGGCTATGAGCTTCACAACGCTATCGAAGATAACTTTGGCAGCTTTTGGGGAGAGAGCTATGGACAAATTTACCCTACATTGAAACGGCTGTTGGCCGAAAGTCTGATCGAGGGCTGCAAGCCGGCCTCTGCACCCAAGAAGCGCCGCCAGGAGTACGCGCTGACCGATGCCGGGCGCGCCAAACTGCGGGAGTGGCTGGCTCTGCCGTTTCAGAATGATCCGCCGCGCAATGAATTCATGCTCAAGCTGTTTTTTTGCCGTGAGGCCGGGCCAGGCGTCGCGCTGGCACATGTCCGGGAGTTGCAAGAGCGAAACCGGCGCATGCTCGCCACTTTGGAAGGGATCGAAAAGATGGCAAGCGCGCGACCATCGAACGACCCTCCTCAACCCTACTGGATGCTGACACTAGGCTTGGGAATTGCGTTAACGCGCGCCGCGCTCGACTGGGGCGATGCGGCGCTCGAAAAGCTTTCTTCGATGGAGGCGGGAACTGCTCAAAGCTCTCAGCCAACCGAGGCCGACCCCGCGTCGGTGAGGTCTGAATCTGGCCTGTGAGAATCGCTCACAGGCATTTTGTATAAACAGCGGGATTACAAAAGAAAGGATCGCACGATGCCTACGAACGTTAAATCCAGCCGCAGTTCACTGATTTCAGCCTGGGCCGTCGCCACTCTTTTTGTCCTCGGGTTTTTCCTCTCTCCTGTGGGAGCGTGGACCGGCCCAATTATGGGCGTATGGTTCGTGGGCACGCAAAAGCCCCGGCGCGGCTTTCTCTGGATGCTGGCCTTCAGCTTTATTCCTAGCCTGATCTTCGGCTGGCGCAAGTTTCCGCTTACCGGGACAGAAGCAGCGATGCATTATCTTGGCTGGACGCTCGCCGCCGCTGTCCTTGGCCTTCTGCCCTTCACATTCCATCGGCTTGTCAGTCCGCGTTTGCCGGGATTCATCTCCACTCTGCCCTTTCCGCTGGCGGCAGTAGCAATTCCATCACTTGTTCTGGCGCTGCACTTCGGCGCTGCCTCGGAAATCAGCCTCGACAGATTTTTCATTTTCTGGTTTGCAACGGTGATTGTGTGGATGTGGACCCGTGAATCTCGTGCCACAATTCTCGTCTTTGGCGTGGGCTTTGTGGTTGCGGCGGGCATCGAGTTCACACGATCTTTCGGCGTTGCGGTACTGCACTCGGCTCCGCTTTTCGGCATAATTTCTGGCGCAATATGCCTTGGCGGATCTCTGTTTCTGAGCCTCTGGGCGCTGCTCAATCCGCGCAAGCACAAGCCTTGGGCCAGCCGGCCGCAAACCATTGCGCTGCTGCAAAGCCCGTTCACCGGAGACCCGTTGCATGTCGACAGCGAACAAGGCCGGGAGACTTTGGTCAGCAGCAGCGGTGAGCGCTTCCCAGTGCGCGATGGAATCCCAGCCTTCCTCAAGCCGGAAGACCTGACAGGCGACAACGGCAAGTACAACCATCTGTATGAAATGATCGGCGGCTTCTACGATGACATCCAGCGGATCTTTTGCGCTCTCAAGGGCTTCGACCGCGACGCATACTTCCGTAGTTATATGAGCCTGCTCGAAGTCAAACCCGACGATTCTGTTCTGGAAACATCTGTCGGCACCGGTCTCAACTACAAATATCTGCCGCAAGGCGTAAAGCTTTCCGGACTCGATCTCTCGCCGGAGATGCTCGCCAACTGCCAGGTCAACCTGGGTCGCTGGGAAATGGACGCCGACCTCTATCTCGGTAATGCAGAGAGCCTGCCATTCGCCGATTCGAGCTTCGACGTGGTCTTCCATGTGGGCGGCATCAACTTCTTCAACGACCGCGCCAAGGCCATCCGCGAGATGATCCGCGTAGCCAAACCGGGCAGCTTATTGCTCATCGCCGACGAAACAGAAAAGCACGTGAAAGATATCTTTGAGAAAGGCCCTGGCGGTCATCTTTACAAGAACCGTAAGGCGCCGGTCAGCGCGCCTATTGATCTCATCCCGCCGGAGATGCAGGAGATTCATCTCGAAGAGATGAGGTATGGCGACTGGTACGCGCTCACCTTCCGCAAGCCACCTGCGCCACCTGCGGTGGGGCCAACTGCCTTTGGTCACGAACCTCCAGCACGGTAGCTGGTCAGTGTTAGGCTATTGAAAACAGTTGAAGAGAGAGAATCGTAAGATGAACAAACTCGAAGAGCTGACCGCCCAGCGGAAGCGCGCCCATGCGCAATTGCTTGCCAGCAAATCTAAGGTCTATGAAGGCTTTCTGGCGATGGAAAAGGCGGCCTATTGCGATGGCGCTCTGCCTAAAAAGCAGAAAGAGCTGATTGCCGTGGGAATCTCCGTGGTGAAGAACTGCGAATCGTGTATGCAATGGCACATTGAACAAGCGGCCACTGGCGGCGCAAGCTTTGAGGAGTTGCTGGAAGCTATCGAAGTAGGCATCGAGATGGGCGGCGGCCCGGCGACGGTCTCGGCGCGCTTTGCGCTGGAAGTGATGAATAGCCTGGGGCTGAAGCCGCGCCAGGGTAAATGACCGTCTGAGTGATAAAAGTCGCTTTCCAAAGCCTTCAGAGTGGGTTACGCTCAGATGGGTCATTTTCAGCCCGCAGCAACTTCAACTCCTCTGGGGTTCCTATGTCTTTTCGCTCAGTATTCATCGCCGTCACGATCGCATTTACGCTGATACTTGGCGCTTTTCTGGTTAATCGCGCCCGTCCAAAGGTTGAGACCGACCAGCCCTCAGCTGACTTTGTTCGGGCCAGTGGCAAGTGCGCCGAATGTCACGCGCGGCTTCAGTATTCCGTGGTGCATGAATATGAGATGAGCGCACACGCCAAAAAGGGAATCACCTGCCTGGACTGCCATCAGGCGGCAGAAGGACAGCAGAAAAAGGACCACCACGGCTTTGTCATTAGCACCAAACTCACCGCCGGTAACTGCCGCAGTTGCCATGAGGGAATCTACCAGGAGTTCCTGCATAGCCGCCATGCCGCACCCAGTTGGGCAGCCATCTACGGCGAAAAGGGGTTGAAGCCTGAGCAGGTCACCTTCAGCGAGCAATACCAGCCCGGAGGAACCAAGCGCCCGCCGCATCCCTTTGTCACCGCAGAAGGTGGCTCGGCAATGGTCTCTGGCTGCGAACAATGCCACTTAGTCGGCAAGCCCAACGAAGACGGCACCATCGGCACCTGCACCAGTTGTCACTCCCGCCATACAAGTTCGGTTGAACTGGCCCGTCGGCCCTCAACTTGCGGCCAGTGCCACATGGGCCCCGACCACTCGCAGATCGAAATCTACGATGAGTCCAAGCACGGCGTCATGTTTGCCGCCCAAGAGAGATTGCTCAAGCTCGACGCCAATCCCAAAACACTGAGCACGCGCGATATGTTCGTGCCCACCTGCGCAACATGCCACATGAGCGGCATCAACGGCCTCAAGGTTACGCACGACCCCTCCGACCGCTTGGGCTGGTACCTGGCCAACCCGGTCAGTGAAAAGCGCCCCAACTACCTCCGCGCACAAAACAATATGAAGCAAGTCTGCATGCAATGCCACACACAGGTTCTTGTCGATCACGTGTATTCGCAGGCCGAACAGGTGGTTGCCAACACAAATGGCAAAGTGCTCGACGCCAAAGCGATTGTGGATGGTCTGCACAAAGACGGCTCGCTTACCGGCCCGCCATTCTCCAACCCCATCGACTTTACTTACTTCGATCTGTGGCATTACGACGGTCGCACCAGCAAACATGCGGCCTTCATGGGGGGAGCAGATTTTGTGCAGTGGCACGGAAACTATGGTCTGCTGCAAAAGACCGTTCAGCTAAAGCACGACGCCGAGCAGTTGCGGAGGGCGCATGGCGCTCATCAATAAACTGCTTGCAGTTTTGAAGGATATGCTTCATTCACCGCGTCTTGCTTGGCTCTTCGATGCGCAACTTCTTTTGGAGTTGTTTGTCATTGCCAATCTGGCTGTGCTGGCCGGGGACATTGTGCTGGCGCATTCGGTGAACCAGTTCCGCAATCCGGCCGAGTATGTCCCGCTGTATTTTTCCGCAGGTGCGCCGCTGGTGCTCCTCGTCGCCCTGCTGGCTAAAATGCGTTGGCACAGCCACAACGCATGGCGCGATATCGGAATGCTGGTCGGCGGACTTTCCGTGCTGGTAGGTCTGGCTGGAGTGCTCTATCACCTGGAGAGCAGCTTTTTTGCTGAGCGCACATTGCGCTCCATCACCTACGCAGCCCCGTTTGCGGCTCCGCTGGCATACACCGGCCTGGGCTTTCTGCTCATCCTCAACCGCATGGTCGCTACCAAAACAATAGAGTGGG
>CAYPYJ010000152.1:0-5673 GCA_964414945.1 uncultured Occallatibacter sp. | reverse complement strand
CTGCAGTATTGATATAGCAGCCGTCACCGTGTCCGCGCTCAACAACCTTGGTGTCGCCGGTAACAATCTTCACGCCCGCCGTCTTCGCTGCTTTGGCCATATCCTCGACAATCGCCGCCAACTGCGCCAGCGGAAAACCCTCTTCCAGTATGAAGCTCGCGCTCAGAAACTTCGGCTCCGCGCCACTGACGGCCAAATCGTTCACCGTGCCGTTCACCGCCAGTTCGCCAATCGAGCCGCCGGGAAAAAACAGCGGCTGCACGACGAAAGAATCCGTACTCATCGCGATCCTGCCGTTGCCCAAATCCAGCACCGCCGCGTCACCCAAATTTTCCAACTCAGGATTGCGGAAGGCTGGCAGAAACAGATGCTCCACCAACTCATTGCCCAACTTGCCGCCGCCGCCATGGCCCATCACAATCGTCGGATAACCCACCAGCGGCAGCGGACAGATCCAGTTGGAAAAATCCGGCGTGTCTTTCACGTTCTCAGACATTTCTTGCTCCCGTAAGACCACTTCCCGCCCCAGCCAATTCCTCCACCGAAATAAACCGTCCATAGTTGTAATAGGCCGCGCAAGCTCCTTCGCTTGAAACCATCGTCGCGCCCAGCGGATGACGCGGAGTGCATTCCTTACCAAAGGCCGAGCACTCAGCCGGCTTGATCACCCCGCGCAACACGTCACCAGCTCTGCACAGCGGCGACTCTTCAGTATGAATCCCGGAAATCTGAAAGCGTTCCTCGGCGTCAAATGCGCGATAATCCGCGCTCAACCGCCAGCCGCTCTTCGGAATAACGCCAATCCCGCGCCACGCCCGGTCCGTCACCTCAAAGACCTCGGCGAGCAGCTTTTGCGCGCCTTGATTGCCCTCAAATTTCACGATGCGCTCGTAGGCGTTTTCCACCTCGTGGCAGCCAGCCTCAAGCTGAACCACGCAGCAGCGAATCCCGTCCAGCAGATCCAGCGGCTCAAAGCCCGTCACCACCAGCGGTACTTTGTACTTCTCTGCCAGCGGCGGATACTCCCAATAGCCCATCACGCTGCACACGTGCCCAGCCAGTAGAAATCCCTGAACCAAATTTCCCGGCGCACTGAGGATCGCCGAAATCGCGGGCGGCACCAGCACATGCGACACCAGCAACGAAAAATTCTTCAGCCCGCGCCGCTTGGCCAGATGAACACTCATCGCATTGGCTGGAGCGGTGGTCTCAAAGCCCACGCCGAAGAAGACCACCTGCTTCTCCGGATTCTTTACCGCAATCTCCACCGCGTCCAAAGGCGAATAAACCACGCGCACATCGCCGCCCGCACCCTTCACCTGAAATAAGTCGCCCTCAGTTCCCGGCACGCGCAGCATATCGCCGAAAGAGCAGAAGATCACCCCCGGCTGCGCAGCAATGGCCAGCGCCTTATCGATCAATTCCAGCGGAGTCACGCAAACCGGGCATCCCGGCCCGTGAATCATTTCGATGCCTGCGGGCAGCATCTGGTCGATGCCATTTTTTATGATCGAGTGCGTCTGCCCGCCGCAGACCTCCATGATCTTCCACGGCCGCGTTGTGACAGCAGCTATCTCCCGCGCCATCCGCTTCGCAATCTCGCCATTCCGGAACTCAGTCAGGTATTTCATTCGTTGGAGGCACTCCCACCTATTGAATTACCCTTTTGACTTACACCAATATTCTTCATTTGGTCGAACTTCAATGCACAGTTGACCGAATTGTCGAGTAATCCGGAACTCATCTGCGTAAGACTCTGATCCATTTCCTCCGTCAAACTCCAAGCCTTTTTCACCGAAATAGGGATGGCTGTGAAGCCGCCATTTGCCACTTCCTGTGTCCTGACCATTGACGGACTGATACATAGTGAACGTTCCGTCGGGTCTCACCTCAACTGCCAATGCCTGCGTCCCCTGTTTTGTATGAATGGAATACACTCCGACAACATCCTTGTTACCCAATGAGCAACCTGAGCACAGTACAAGGACGAAGGCTGAAACAAGCGACATTATTCTTGCTAAGGTCATGGGTTCTTCTCCCAACCCGGCACTCATTTAGCCAATCTTGTGAACTTCCACCGAGCAACTTCCATCCGGGCAAGGAGAGGATGGTGCTAAAGCCGCTCGCGCAAAAGCCTCTTCCTCGCTCTCCAACTCCGCATCCAGCACGCCCATGGCGCGGAAGTCTTCCAGCGTTTGCAGAGCGGTTTCCTCGTCAATCTTCGAAAGCGCAAAGCCCACGTGGACAATCGTATAGTCGCCCACCACAACCTCTGGCACGTAGTCCAGGCAAACCTTCTTGCGGATGCCGCCAAAGTTCACCACTCCCACCCGGAGATCGCCCTCGGTGAGAATTTCTTCGACTTTTCCCGGTATCGCTAAGCACATAGCTTCTAGGTTATACCCCCTTCGACTCCGCGTATAGGGTGATCCAAATCACCTGAAATCCCCGACGGCTGTCCCACACATGCCCAGTCTTGCGTAAAGATTCCTTTATCTCGAAAGCAATGAAATTACCAGTGCGATTCGGTTGAATATCAGCCCTTTAGTCGATTTCCCTGCAAATCCTGATGCATTCCTTATAGACAGAACCATAGACTCATAAAAAGAGAATCACTGGAGAGTTGTGCCTATTCCACCCTGTAAAGGGTTGCTACAGCACTACTTGACGCTTCTCGCGCGTCACCTCATCGCATGGCCTCGGCCCTCTGCATCTTCTCGGGAGTGGAAACACATGTCACGTCGTACCCTTAATCTGCTGTTTCTATTAGTGATCCTTGCTCTTCCAACCCTGGCCCTAGCCATCGCCCCGGAGCTCTCTCCTGCCGCCCCATCGCAACCGGCCACTCAGGCTCAAATTGACGCCTTGCAGAAGGCCATTGTTGAAGCCCAGAACGCCACTTCCAAGGCTCAGGCTGCCGCTATCAACGCGCAGTCCTCGGGCGATAACGCATGGATGCTGACGTCATCAGCTTTGGTGTTGCTCATGACCGGTCCTGGACTAGCTCTCTTTTACGGCGGCTTGGTTCGCAAAAAGAACATCCTCGGCACCATGATGCAGAGCTTTGCAATGATGGGACTCATCACCATCATCTGGGCATTGGTTGGTTATTCGCTAGCCTTCGGCCACGGCAACTGGTTTGTCGGTGGCTTTGAACATATCTTTCTCAAAGGCGTCGGGCTCTCTCCCAACCTTGATTACGCCCCCACCATTCCCGAGCAGACGCTCATGATCTACCAGTTGATGTTCGCCATCATCACTCCGGCACTCATCACCGGAGCCTTTGCCGAGCGCATGAAATTCAGCTCGATGGCCATCTTCCTCTCCCTCTGGTCGATCTTTGTTTACTGCCCCATGGCCCACATGGTCTGGGGCGTCGGCGGCCTGCTTAACAATGCGGGCGGCCGCTTCCCATCGCTGGATTTTGCCGGTGGAACGGTCGTCCACATCACCAGCGGCGTCTCGGCTCTAATCACTTGCCTCTATCTCGGCAAGCGCATCGGATACCCTCAGACCAAAATGCAGCCCCACTCCATGGTCCTCAGTTTCATCGGCGCTTGCCTGCTCTGGGTAGGCTGGTTTGGCTTTAACGCCGGCAGCGCGTTGGCTGCCAGCGGTCTGGCCACCAGCGCCTTCGTCAACACCCATTTTGCCGCCGCCGCTGCCGCCATCGGCTGGTCCATTGCTGAGTGGATTCATAACGGCAAGCCCACAGCCCTGGGCGCCATCTCCGGCGCGGTTGCCGGGCTGGTCGCCATCACTCCCGCTTCCGGTTTTGTCCAGCCCATGAGCGCTCTCGCCATTGGCCTCATCGCCGGATTCTTCTGCTTCTTCATGGTATTCATCGTAAAAGGCCTCTTCGGCTACGACGATTCGTTGGATGCCTTCGGCGTTCACGGAGCCGGTGGAACGTTGGGAGCCATCCTCACCGGCCTCTTCGCCGCCAGCGTCATCAACCCCGTCTTCGGTAAAGACGCGCCCGTCGGCGCCATCGACGGCCGCTGGGCTCAGGTCGGCAATCAACTGGCTGGCGTCGGCATTGCCTGGGCCATCTCCATTGTCGGCACCTTGGCTCTGCTCTTCGTGGTTGATAAGGTTGTCGGTCTGCGCCTCTCGCCCGCTGATGAGGCCGAGGGACTCGATCTCTCGCAACACAATGAGGAAGGTTACGACTTCGCGACGTAATGTGCGCGATGCGGTACCTTTCATGGAAAAACTGAGGGGACTGGCGCAACCAGCCCCCTCGCCTGTTACGCTGTCAAACGAGGCATTTTGCGCATGATTAAAATCGAAGCAATTCTCCAGCCTTCCAAGCTGGACGCAGTCAAGGATGCCCTGCTCGAAGCAGGCATTGAAGGCATGACCATTCTCGAAGCTCGCGGCCATGGCCGCCAAAAGGGCCACACCGAGTTCTATCGCGGACGCGAGTACACGGTCGATCTCCTGCCTAAAGTTAAAATCGAGTTGGTGGTCAACGACGACCAAAAAGAAAAGACGCTGGCGGCCATCATCGCTTCTGCCCGCACTGGCCGCATCGGCGACGGAAAAATCTTCCTCAGCAAGATCGACGACGCTATCCGCATTCGCAACGACGAACGCGGCGAAACCGCTCTCTAAGCAACAACTCCGGGTGCCCCACATCTCGATTTTGAGATGTGGGATTCCGCTCACTCATCCTGGTGCCGCACCCTCAGATTATTCAGCGCATAGTCAATGAACCGCGGCTCAAAGTGCGGCAGATCGCCCATGAACCGGCAGGTCGCCACTACCTGATCCACGATGAACCTTGGCTGATAGGCCGCCAGTTCCATTCTTTTTTCCGTCGCCAGCTTCAGCACAATGTAGTCATACACTTCTGCGGGCAGCGTCATGCCCCGCCGCGTGCACTCCTTTTCAAAAATGCGCCGGTAATTGTCCTCGGTCGGCGATCCCACCTCAATCTTGTAAGGCAGCCGCCGCAGAAACGCCGGGTCCATCAGCTCTTCCGGTTCGAGGTTGGTTGAAAATATCACCAGCTCTTCAAACGGGATGCTGAAGCTCTTACCAGTATGCAGCTTCAGGTAATCGACGCGGTTCTCCAGCGGCACAATCCAGCGATTCAGCAAGCTGGTTGGGCTTACCAGTTGGCGGCCAAAATCGTCGATCACAAAACAGCCTCCCAGCGCCTTCAGGTGGAGCGGAGCTTCATAGAAGTGACCCGTCGTGTCATATTTCAGGTCCAGCATCTCCAGCGTCAGCTCGCCGCCGGCAATCACAAACGGCCTACGGCAGGGAACCCAGCGCGCGTCAAATTCCTCTGCTCGGATAAAGGAAACGCACTCGTCGTCCAACTCGGCAGGGTTCACTTGAACGTGAATACTGGGATCGTAGAACCGGATTACCTGGCCTTCCACGGAGATGGCATAAGGCACGTAAATCACATCGCTGAAGACTGAGCCAAGGCAATTTGCCACCGAAGTTTTGCCGTTGCCCGGAGGACCATAGAGCAGCATTGCTCTACCCGAACTCAGCGCCGGTCCGCTCTGTTCAATCATGCTGTCGTCAAAGGTCAGCTCGCCCATGGACTTGCGAATGCGCTCAAAGGTCACTCGCTCGTTGGTCAGCTTCTGCAGATTTACCTGATAGGTAAACTCCTCCAACGTCACCGGAGCGGGGCCAGCGTAGCGCATCTGC
>CAYPYJ010000151.1:0-5682 GCA_964414945.1 uncultured Occallatibacter sp. | reverse complement strand
GAAAAATCGAGCCGGCTGCGAATCGCGCGCTTCTCGTTGGGCATGTTCACTCCTGACCCTGGTCGCTCCGGCATCCAGGCCAGCCAATATTTGGCTGCGGACCGGGCCGGCGCCCGAGTCTCTTCGGCGCCAGCTAATTACGGTAAGTAAGTCAAAAAAACCGGACTGGCTCAATGCAACCCCAGCCCCATCCCTCAATCCCCGGCGAGCCCCTCGGCAAGCCCCCAAGGCAAAAACAGTCCCAAGCCAATTACGTCCAGGCCGAAACACACCCGGAACTCCCCGGGGCTTTCATCGTCCCGTGAGAATTCGGTTAAAACGCATCGTGGGCATTGCCGCACATCCGGCAAGTGAGCTAGACTGCGCACATACGAGGAAGCAAGCGCAGCGATTGTTTACGATTCTGGTACGCGTTGAGCGGATTTCCACAAAAATGGTACGTTGTTACAACCGGAAGACACGAAAAGCTCGCGAGGACACGATGCCTCACGAGCGCGGCCCATTGCCTGTGCCCCCATCCGAATTCTTTTGCCCGCTCTCGCCGATCCCAAAGCTCGCTTCTATTGCTCGCCTGCCAGCCACTCGCACCGTCAACGGAAACCCCACAAGCCGTCCAAGTAAGCCATTGACAATAAGGCACTTATCCACAACTCGATACCCACCGCCAGAGGACTTGGCTCTTCCCCGGTCAGCGGACGCTTGCGTGCCCATCCAAAACGCTCAAGACGCGCCAGCCAAAACCGTCCCATTCCCTGAAAAACACGGAACGAGCCGAAAAGACGCGCAACGACTATCGTAGCGCGTCCCGGCCAGCCTTGCAAGTGGCACAGTCTCGCGACCATGCCACTTGATTATGCTTACTTGACTTCGATCGTCGCGATGCCTTCGAACTTTTTCTTGATCGCCTCAGCCTCGTCCTTGGTCGCATTTTCCTTGATCGCCTTGGGAGCGCCGTCGACCAGATCCTTGGCTTCCTTCAGACCCAGCGAGGTAACCTCGCGGACGGCCTTGATGGTGTTGATCTTGTTCGCGCCGAAGTCCTTCAGAATCACTTGGAACTCGGTCTGCTCTTCGGCTGCCGGAGCCGCCGCGCCCGCCGCCGCCACCGCGACCGGAGCCGCTGCTGCCGCTGAAACGCCAAGACGCTCTTCAAGCTTCTTCACCAGAGCCGCTGCTTCCAGCAGGCTCAGTGCTACGATTTGCTCTTCCAACTGTGCCAGATCCGCCATTTTTTTCTCCAATCACTACTGTTTGAATTGTTTTCCTGCGACCGTGGAATCAAACCAGAAGTTTCCGATGCGCCAGACCTGCGCACTTCCCATCTGCTTCCCAGCCAAAACTTAAGCCAAACTCGATAAGCGCCCCAGCTCCGCGATTTCGGACGCGGGATACCATGAACTGCAACGCTCAGGCCGCAACCTATGCGGCGAACTTTTGCTTCTCCACGCCCTGACCCAGAACCACAGCCAAATCGTGACCCGCGGCATTGATCACTGTGGCCAGCCGTTGCGCCGGCGCATTGATAAGGAAGAGCAGCTTAGAGAAGAGCTCTTCCTTGCCCGGCATCGTCGCCAACGCCTTCACGTCGGCAGCGGTCAGCAGCTTGCCTTCCACAATGCCCAGCTTGAACTGGAACTCCGCGTTCTCGCCTGCCCACTTCGCAAAAACCTTAGCCAGCGCCACCGGGTCACCCGATGTGAACGCAACCGAGTTCACGCCCTTGAGACCCTTCAATGCGGCTTCGACCTGCGTGCCCTGGCCGGATACTGCCGCCAGCTTGTTCTTCACAACGCGATACTTTCCGCCCGCCTCGCGAATCACTTTGCGCAGTTGAAAATCCTTGGCCACTGTCAGCTTGGCAAAAGTACCAATAATTGCTGTCGTCGAGTTCTCCAACTCACTCGCCAGCAACTTAACCTTCTCTGTCTTCTTCGCTCTAGAAATCGCCATCGTCCTGCTCCCTCAGCTGGTCACACCAGTGAATCACCACCAGCACTCCACGCTCGAAACTGTTGCTTGAATCCAAACCCAGGTTGGAATGAAAGCGCCGTCACCGGCAGTTCCCTATCCCCTGTTCCTAGTGTTTGCCTGCCGCGTCCGCAACCGCCGAATCCAGCGGAACTCCGGGGCCCATCGTCGAGCTTAATGTCACGCTCTTGATGTACTTGCCCTTGGCTGCTGAAGGCTTATTGCGCACCACCGCGCCAATCACCGTCGTCGCATTGTCGATCAGCTTTTGCGGGTCAAAGCTCAGCTTGCCCACAGGCACATGCACCAGGCTGGTCTTGTCGGCGCGGAATTCCACCTTGCCGGCCTTGATCTCTTTGACCGCCGCGGCAACATCCATCGTCACGGTTCCGGTCTTGGGATTCGGCATCAGGCCCTTCGGACCCAGAACCTTGCCCAACCGGCCAACAACCTTCATCATGTCGGGCGTGGCAATCAGAGCGTCAAAAGCGGTCCAGTTTTCCTTCTGGATCTTCTCAACCATCTCTTCGCCGCCCACAAAGTCAGCGCCGGCCGCAAGAGCTTCCTTCTGGCGGTCGCCGGTGGCAATCACGGCCACGGTCTTGGTTTTGCCCAGTCCATGCGGCAGCACAACGGTTCCGCGCACCATCTGGTCGGCGTGGCGCGTGTCAACGCCCAGGCGCATAGTCAGATCGACGGTCTCGTCGAATTTGGCGTACTTGACCTGTTTGAGCAGGCTGACCGCCTCGGGCAGAGCATACGTGGGCTTAACTATAGCCGCGCGCGCCTTCGTAATATTTTTACTGGATTTCGCCATTCTTCCCTCGTCTCCCACCGCCTCTGCCAGCCCCGCTTTGCGGAGAGCCTACTACCGGAGGGGCAACTTTGGGG
The DNA here is from genome assembly GCA_964414945.1 of uncultured Occallatibacter sp. Classification (GTDB taxonomy): domain Bacteria; phylum Acidobacteriota; class Terriglobia; order Terriglobales; family Acidobacteriaceae; genus Telmatobacter. The sequence continues at coordinate 2,823 of CAYPYJ010000151.1, read as the reverse complement.
TTGCCGCGCCTCTGGCGATCAAGCCCAGAAACCGTGGTGCATATGACGGCCCAGAGTTTTCCTCTGGACACTTTATGAATCATAGCGGAACGGCCAAAGAATTGCAAACTGAGTAAGAGGCCAGCCAATTGAACCGACAGTATATTAGGTCCGTATTCATTAAAGAATTCCCAAGACCCGCAGCCGCACCAGCCCGCCTGCCAGCACACCCAGCGGCGAAATTGCCACCTGGGCCAGCGCAAACCAAACCGGCTGCTTCCCTTTGGATTGCAAAGCGCTCAAAGCGGCCAAAGCCAGAACCACCATCGCCAGCGCCAGAGCATGAATCAGCGGATTCGCCGCAGCCACCAAAGCGGTCAGATAGCCGCCCGCCGCAGCAGCCAGAAATGCGGAGCCGATGTTGACGAAAGCGTACCCCGGCTGCACAACGCCCTCAGCGCCTGTCCAACTGGGTACGATCCGCGCAATCATCGCAGAAAGCCCCAACACTAGCACGACCATCACAACAAAGCCCGCCACCAGCGCCAAAAATGCGTGCAGAATTACCACGGTCTTCCCTTCTCTTCCGGCTGCGCGCCCACCTCGCCGCGCTCAATCCGCTCAAGAAACGCTCGTGCCAGCTTCCGTTCGCCGGGGTGGCTCTCGCCATGCATCGAGCACAGGTCAAGAAACTCGTCGCAAAGCGCATTCCGCTCTTCCTGCTGCGCGAAAATCCCTTGCAGCGCCAGCGCCAGCTCGCGCAGTCTTGCCGCCTCCGGCCATACGCTGCCTTCGCCCTCGCCCAAGAGTTCAACGTCAGAAAACAGTCCTTTGCGTCCGCGCGCGCACTCATCCAGACAAGCCATCAACTGGTCGCAGAAGGCCTGCGCCAGCAACTCCATCTGACCGGGTTCCATCTCGTCGCACGGGTCCATGATATCCCTCGATCTGCCTGTAGGCCAGCACAGAAATCATACAACTCGCCTCTATCAACGTCGCACAGCCGCTAGTGGGGCTGACAATCGCTTGCTCTACGCTCGTATTGGCCTTGCCGTCTCCCGCAGGTAGTGTTTGATATTTCCGACATTTTGGCCTATGCTGAGTATGCAGACGAATTTGTCCGCCTGAGTTGCCGTGGGTTCGCCGGCTGGCGGAGAGATGAGTGGGCTTACAGCCCACTTTTTATTTGCGGAATTTTCCTTTGATTTTGAGGGATTTTTTCTCGGTTTTTGGAGCAAAACGGGGCAGTCTCCGCTGGGAAGGCCCTACGGGACGATATCGACGGATGAGCCGCCCCAAGGGTGTCCAAGGGAACGATGGCAGCAGTCAAGCTGGAAGAAATTCGATCGGCGGCAATCCGCGTGGCGGCCTCGCATGGGCTGGACGTGGTGGAGATTGAGCTGGTCGGCCCATCGAAGGAACGCGTTCTGCGCGTCTACCTGGAGAAGAATGCCGAAGGACGGGCCAGGCTAAAAGCTGCGCTAGAAGCTGCCGCCGCAACCGAAGACGCGGAGCTTCCCGAACGGCTGATTCAGGAGACGCAGGCGGGCAAGCTCAAGGTGGAGCAGCTCTCCGGCATTACGCACGAGGATTGCGCGGCATTCAGCCGGGATTTTGGCGTGCTGCTGGATGTGGAGGATCTGATTCCGGGCGCGGAATACACGCTCGAAGCAAGCTCTCCGGGGTTGGACAGGAAGCTGGTCAGGCCAGAGGATTTTGAACGGTTCGCGGGAAGCCTGGTGAAGGTGCAGAGCTTCGAGGCGATCCGCAACAACCGGCACTGGCAGGGACGGCTGATGGCCGTGGAAGCCAAGATCATTACGCTTGACCTGAACGCGGTCAAGCAAAATAGCAAGAGCAAGAAGGCCGGTGTCAGCACAGTAGAGATTGCGCTGGAGAACGTCGAGAAAGCGCAACTGGTGCCGGAGATTTAAGGGCTTGTGGTTTCCCATCCTTTCGCGCAATAAGGCAAAGGGTCGGACGTTGTATTTTAACCCCAACTGAGCCGGCAGAAGCCTCAAAAACTTCCGCCGCGCAGTACGAGAGAGAGCAAGCAGAGCATGGCCAGCGTTTTGTATCAAAGCATCGAGCTTCTGAGCCAGGAAAAGAGCATTGACCCCGCCATCGTTGTTGGCGCGGTCGAGGAGGCCATCGCCCTGGCCACGCGCAAATTTTACAAGACCCAGGAGAATATGCGCGGCGAGCTGAACAAGGAAACCGGACAGATCACGGCCTACGTATACAAGACGGTCGTGCCTGACGATGAACCTGTCGAGGACCCGCTGAACCAGATCACGCTGACCGAAGCCAAAGAACTGGCGCCGGACGTCGAGGTCGGCAGCGAGATCCGGCTCTATCGCGACACCACTCCGCTGGGCCGCATTGCCGCGCAACTGGCCAAGCAGGTGATCTTCCAGAAGGTCCGCGAGGCAGAGCGCGACACCGTATTTAACGAGTACGCTCATCGCGAAAAGGAAGTCCTGAACGCCACCGTAAAGCGCATCGAAGGCCAGGACGTGATCTACGACCTTGGCAAGGCCGAGGCTCGCTGCCCCAAGCGCGAGCAGTCGCGGCTTGAGCAGTTTTCCATCGGCGAACGAGTGCGTGTAGTGCTCCTCAAAGTAGACCGCGCCGCCAAAGGGCCGCAGGTCATCGTCTCGCGCGCCGCTCCCGAGTTGGTGTCGAATTTATTTCAATCGGAAGTTCCTGAGATTTACGACAACACCGTGGTCATTCGCGCCATTGCGCGCGAGGCAGGCGAGCGCACCAAAATTGCAGTTCAATCCCGTGACAAGGATGTGGACCCGGTTGGCGCATGCGTGGGCATGAAGGGCATGCGCGTGC
>CAYPYJ010000150.1:0-5773 GCA_964414945.1 uncultured Occallatibacter sp. | reverse complement strand
GGAGCCGGCAATACCTTCAAGGCTACAGCCAAGCCGGTGCTGATCGGCACCGCCGTCGTCGGTGCAACCACGATGACCTTCTCGATCATCATGGCCCTCACCAACGGACTGAAGGAAAACGTCGATAAGCTCTCTCTGCTGCACGCTCCCTTCATGCTCGGGCTGATCTGCGGTGGCGCGGTCATTTTCTGGTTCGCCGGCGCTTCCATGCAGGCGGTCACCACCGGTGCTTATCGCGCGGTTGAGTTCATCAAGAAGAACATCAAGCTGGAAGGCGTGGAGAAGGCCTCAGTCACCGACAGCAAAAAGGTGGTCGAGATCTGCACCAAGTACGCGCAGAAGGGTATGTTCAATATCTTTCTCGCCGTCTTCTTTGCCACCCTCTCGTTCGCATTCATGGAGCCGTTCCTCTTTGTCGGCTACCTGTTCTCGATTGCGATCTTCGGTCTCTACCAGGCCATCTTCATGGCCAATGCCGGCGGCGCTTGGGACAATGCGAAGAAGGTTGTTGAAGTCGACCTGAAGATGAAGGGTACGCCTCTGCACGATGCGACCGTGATCGGAGACACTGTTGGCGATCCCTTCAAGGACACCTCGTCGGTGGCCATGAACCCAATCATCAAGTTCACGACCTTATTCGGATTGCTGGCTGTCGAGCTTGCCGTGACGCTCACTAAGAGCAATCCGATGCTTACACACGTCCTGACCGTCGCGTTCTTCCTGGTGTCGATGTTCTTCGTGCACCGGTCGTTCTACGGCATGAGGATTGAAACCAAGGAAGGCAACTAATTCCAGACTTGTAAGCCCGCAACCGAAACACCTGAGCGGCCTCACGCGATAAGCGTGGGGCCGCTTTGTTTTTGGGCGGGTCAGAGCGGGAGAGATCGGTGGTATGATGGCTGGCGACATCAAAAATACCATTTTTGCTGCTTGATATTTTCTGGAGTGTTGCGCGGAAATCCGCGCGAAAGAGGACAGAAGATGCGTATTCATCTTTGCATAGGTGCTGCACTGACTCTGGCGGCTCTTTCATTGCCGCTGGCTGGTATGGCTCAGAAATTTCAGGAGCCAACAAAAGAGGAGCTGCAGATGACCTCGGACACCAAGGCTCCTGGGGCTCCGGCGGTTTTTCTCTATCGTCAAAGGGTCAATGACAACCGCAACCACTATGTGAGCCTCTATGCGCGCATCAAGGTGCTCACAGAGAAGGGCAAGGAATGGGCTACTGTCGAGGTTCCCTATGTTCCCGGGATGATGGATCCGCCTTACATTGAGGGCCGCACCATTCATGCCGATGGCACGGTTATTCCACTCACCGGCAAGGCCGAAGATCTGCTCGCCTTCAAGACAAACAGCAACCACGTGAAGATCTCGGTCTTCAATCTGCCCAGCGTCGAGGTGGGCAGCATTCTGGAATACAAGTGGAGCATTCCGCTGACAGGCGGAAACGTCGCTGGCGTTAAAGGCGAAGCGAATGAAACATACATTTCAGCGGCTTTGGCTGGTTCGATTCCCGAATGGGATGTGCAGCAACCGATCTTCGTCCACAAGGCGCATTTCTATTGGAACCCCTTATCAGACATTGAATCGAATGTCATTGGGAGCCCCATCAGCTATTACGTCGATGGGGAACTGACCCACTACCTGCTTTTCACGCAGCGCCTGCCCCCAGGATCAACAACCACCCGGAGTCCGAAAGGCGACTTCACACTGGACATTCAGGATGTGCCCGCGTTTGTCCACGAGTCGAATGCGCCCCCTGAGGCAGCTCTTCATTATCACGTGCGATTCTTTCGCACGCCAGCTCTCTCCCCGGATGTGTACTGGGACAACGAAATCAAGCGCTGGTCGAAGAAGTTGAACGATTATGCTAGCCAGAGTTCGACCATCAAGGATGCGGCCAGTCAGATCACCGCGGGCGCGGAAACGGCAGACGCCAAGGCGCGCAAGCTCTACGATGCGGTACAGACACTGGAGAACACAAATTTCTCTCGTACCCTGACCGAAGAAGAGCGCAAGCAACTGCATCTCAAGAAAGAATTGAAGAACGCCCAGGATGTATGGAACGAGAGGCGCGGCTCTGCCAACGATATTGCGGCGCTCTATCTGGCGCTGGCACGCGCGGCGGGACTGAATGTAGATGGGTTGCAAGTGGTCGACCGCGACAAGCGGATTTTTGACGCAGGCTATCTTTCACTGCATCAGTTCGATGCACTGCTGGTGGTGCTGCACATCGACGGCAAAGACATTTACCTCGATCCCGGAGAAAAGCTCTGCCCCTTCGGCCAGGTGCATTGGTCGCACACGCTGGCAGGAGGAATTCAGGAGAGCGCCAAGGCGCCAGTGTATACACCGCCCAACTCCATCAAAGAAGCCATCACCGCACACGCCGCCGATCTGACCCTGGACGGGCAGGGCGCGATCACCGGCACCGTCAAGATGGTGATGAACGGCCCTGCGGCGCTCCACTGGCGTCAGCTCAACCTGACTGCCAGCCTGGAGGAGGTCAAAAAGCAGCTCAACGAATCGCTGCGCAATTTGTTGCCGCAGGGTGTGACTGGTGAAGTGGACACGATTCAGGGCCTGGAGACTTCTGTTGGCTATCTTTCAGTTTCCACTAAGGTTTCCGGACAGTTGGGCAGCTCCACCGGAAAGCGCTTGCAGTTGCCCGGCTTCTTCTTTTCGACCAACACTCACAGGCAGTTTGTGAGCGAAGAGAAGCGCGAGGCCGCAGTCGATTTGCACTATGGCGAGCAGGTAATCGACGATGCAATCTATCATCTGCCTGCCGGATTCACTGTCGAGAGCGCGCCTCAGCCTGTTCAGTTGCCCTGGCCGGAGCACGCGACTCTGGTGGTGAAGACCGTTACCGGTGCGGGAACAATTGATATACGGCACACATTCGCCACATTCATTCCGCTTATCGAAGCGAAGGAGTACCCGGCACTGCATGACTATTACCAGAAGGTTGCCGCCACAGACCAGCAGCAGTTGGTACTGATCAAGGCGACTGGCGCCGGTGGGAACTAAAAAGGCTGAAGAATAAACAGCGGATGGGTGTGGGCCGAAGTTCACACCCATTTTTAGTTACGGCTAATCTACGTTGGAAAACCTAGCCGGCGATTTTTCGCGGCAAGTCGGTCCCTAAATCTCCACATCTCCACAGAATTACCTTCCAACTGCACCGTTTCTGCGTCTTGCCCCCAACCGTGAGGAGGATTAGGCTTGGACTTGTGGCAGTCGATCGCCACGGGTCCTGAACGCGCTCTGGATTTGTGGCAGATCAGGTAGCCAGAATCCGCGTTTCGCAAGGGTATCTGGAGCTTTCCACAGGTAATCTCCTTTGTTTAGAAAGTGGATGCCCCAAAAACAAACAAAACACAAGATATTGTGGTTTTTTGTTGACAAGCACCATAGACAGCGCTATTTTTTCATCTGCGGCTCTATAACACCTTGGTTCGATTTCCTGTGTGATGCATCCACAGATGGCCGCTGAGAGAAGAGAACTCGCGGTAATTTTTCGTTCCCCGCTTCCCGCTCTTTGAACGAGTTTTTTCACTGACCCCCTCTTCTGGCTGCCTTGCGCCGGACAGGGGCGGAGATTCACCGATTTTGCTGATTTGAGAGGATTCCATGAACGACGCCCAGCTTCAAACTTCTATTACAGCTCTTCAATCCCCACACACCCAGAGGGGACTGATTTTTACACGCCGCTTCACCACCGAAGGCGTCTCCCCTTATGACGAGCTTCAGTGGGAGAAGCGCACGGCGTCGATCACTGACCAGAAGGGCAACATCATCTTTGAGCAGAAAGACGTCGAAGTGCCGGTTGACTGGTCGATGACCGCGACCAATATTGTGGCCTCGAAGTACCTGCATGGGCACATGGGCACCCCAGAGCGCGAAACCGGCGTCCGCCAACTGGTGGGCCGAGTGGCCGAGACGATCCGTGACTGGGGAATGAGCTGCGGCTACTTTGCCACCGCCGAAGATGCGACGATCTTCCACGACGAGCTGACACATATGCTGTTGACCCAGAAGGTAGCCTTCAATTCGCCGGTATGGTTCAATGTAGGCTGCGACCGCCTGGAGCCGGATGCGGAGGGGCAGAACTGGCACTGGGATCCGTCGAGCGGTGACGTGCGCTACTCCGCCACCGGCTACCACAATCCGCAGTGTTCGGCCTGCTTTATCAACTCCGTCGAGGATTCGATGGCCGGTATCATGGACCTGGCCAGGACCGAAGCCCTGCTTTTCAAATTTGGTTCAGGTACGGGCACCAACTTCAGTTCGCTACGTTCCAGCAAGGAATCTGTCTCGGGCGGCGGCACCGCCTCGGGTCCGCTCAGCTTCATGCGCGGTTTTGACGCCTTTGCCGGAGTGATCAAGTCCGGCGGCAAAACGCGCCGCGCGGCCAAAATGGCGATTCTCAATGCGGAACATCCGGATATCGTTGAGTTCATCGAGTGCAAGTCCAAGGAAGAGGCCAAGGCCTACTCGCTGATTAAGGCCGGCTATGACGGTTCGGGGCCGGATTCCGAGGCTTATTCGTCCATCTTCTTCCAAAACGCCAATAACTCCGTCCGCGTCTCGGACGAGTTCATGCGCGCATACGAGACTGACGGCGATTACAACACCTATACGGTAAAAGACCACCAGCCGGTCGATACCTATAAGGCGCGCGACATCATGCACAAGATCGCCGAGGCCACTTGGCTCTGTGGCGACCCCGGAATGCAATTCGACACGACTATTAACCGCTGGCACACTTGCAAGAACTCCGCCCGCATCAATGCGTCGAATCCCTGCTCCGAATACATGTTTCTGGACAACTCGGCCTGCAATCTGGCCAGTTTCAATCTGATGAAGTACGTCTCTCCGACGGGCGGATTTGATATCGCCGCCTACCGGCACTCGATCTCGGTTGTCATTACCGCGATGGAGATTCTGGTGGACAACTCCGGCTATCCCACTGAATCCATCGCCCGCAACTCTCACGACTACCGCCCGCTGGGCCTGGGTTACGCCAACCTGGGCGCGCTGCTGATGGCTTTCGGCTTGCCGTATGACTCGGCCGCCGGTCGCGATCTGGCCGCCACGTTTACCGCCATTCTCACCGGCCAGTCCTATCTGCAATCAGCCATAGTGGCCGCTAATTGCCCGTCCATCGCCTCGGCCACTCCACTGACCGCTTCCGTCGAGCACCAGGGCGGCGCCTGCCCGGGATTCTACGTCAACCGTGAGCCCTTTCTTGATGTGATTCGTATGCACCGCGCCGAGGTCAACAACATCGGCAGGTCGCGTCAAACCGGCGAGCCCTTCAATGTGCCTCAGCTTGATGCGCTGATCGACGCCAGCCGCGAGTGCTGGGATATGGCTCTGGTATACGGTGAGCGCTACGGCTATCGCAATTCCCAGACCACAGTTCTGGCTCCGACCGGAACCATCGGCTTCATGATGGACTGCGACACGACCGGCATTGAGCCTGATCTGGCACTGGTCAAGTACAAAAAGCTGGTCGGCGGCGGCATGATCAAGATCGTCAACAACACCGTGCCCGCCGCCCTTTTCAAGCTCGGCTACGACGGCGACCAGGTGAACGCCATCGTCAGCTACATCGACGCCACAGGCACCATCGAGGGAGCGCCGGGCATCAAGCCCGAACACCTGGCTGTATTCGATTGCAGCTTCAAGCCGGCCAAGGGCACCCGCTCCATCCACTACATGGGCCACATCAAGATGATGGCGGCGACGCAGCCCTTTCTTTCGGGAG
>CAYPYJ010000149.1:0-5831 GCA_964414945.1 uncultured Occallatibacter sp. | reverse complement strand
GGGCGAATCCGACTAAAGTCGGATTCGCCCAGTTTTTTCTGAAGAGCGCCGAAAATTCGGTTTAAGTTGTTATCATCCGAGAGGTTGAGGTTGAGTCTGCAATGGGCTTAGGGTGTGGCTTGCAATGGCGTGAAGTGGCAATTATTGGGACGGTCTTGCTCAGCGGCTTGACCGTTAGCTTATGCCAGCAGCCAGCAGCTAAAGTACCTTTCTTCAGCGAGGAATGGAATTACACAGTCCGCTCATGGCAATCCCAGGACGGGTTGCCGGAGGAGACAGTCCAAGCCTTTGCGCAGACCTCAGACGGTTATCTATGGGTAGGCACCAGTGGTGGTCTGCTGCGTTTTGATGGCGCCCGCTTCCGACTATTTGCGCACGAGAATACTCCGGCCTTTGGTGAAAACAGTGTCTTTTGCCTGCTGGCCGCCCACGATGGCCGCTTGTGGATTGGTACAGACGGTAGCGGGCTGATCGAAATGCAGAACGGAGTTTTTCGCGCCTACACTGCGCAGAATGGTCAGTCTGCCGGTTTTGTGCGTGCTTTAGCTGAGGACCACAACGGCCTGCTGTGGGTGGCCACCGACGACGGCCTGTTCTGGGCCAAGAATGGCCGCCTGGAGCGGGCAGACAGGCCGTTAGGATTGCCAGTTTTCAACGTTCATGCCGTGCTAGAAGACCATACGGGTCGCATCTGGGTGGGTGGTTCGCGCCTCTATTCCGTCAAAGATGGACAATTTCACGAGTACTCGCTGCCAGACAACGACAGTCGTAACAAAGTGAAGTCGTTCCTGGAAACGGCGGACGGGACAATCTGGGTTGGGACGGTGGGCGGGCTGCAACGCTTGCGATCCGGAGAGAGCAGCTTTGAACCGGTCTCCGGCGTCTCCGGCACCATTCGCTGTCTGCGTCAGTCGCCCAATGGAGAACTGTGGGCCGGGTCTATCGGTGAGGGAATCTACAAAATTCGCGGGGGCGAGGTTACCCGATTAAATGCGCCCTCGCCGCTAGTCAGCAATACAGTTCTCTCAATCTTTGCAGATTTCGACAGCAATTTATGGATTGGCACTCAGGCAGGAATGATGCGCCTGAGCAGGACTCCGGTGCGTGTGCTGTCTCTACCTGCGGCTGCCGATTCGGATTTTGGCACGGTTGCGATGGATGCGGATGGTTCGCTTTGGGCCGCGTCGAATCAACTGGTTCATGTGCAGGGAGAGCACGCCACTCCATTCAAAATTCCGGGACTCGGCAATGTAAGGGTTCGCAACGTACTCCGCGGGCGCGATGGATATCTCTGGATCGGGACAGACGGAAACGGCGTCTATCATCTCACCGCCCGGGCAACCCGGCACTTCACTGCTCGCACGGGTCTCGTAAACGACTTTGTGCGCGTGCTGCTCGAATCTAGAGACGGCAGCCTATGGATCGGCACTGACAATGGCGTCAGTCACATTGATCGGGGAGTTTTTCACAACTTTACTGAGCAGAGCGGACTAGCGTACAACAGCATCCGTTCGATGCTGGAGGATCGCGACGGAACAATCTGGATCGGCACCGAGCATGGGCTGAGTCAGTATAAGAATAGAAGATTCATTCACGACGTGATGACAACGGCGCTAAGCGACGAAAAGGTGTGGGCGCTGCATCAGGATGAAGACGGCGGCTTGTGGATCGGCACACGCGCACACGGTCTTTATCGCTTTCGCAACGGACGTCTGTCGCACTACACTACAGCCAACGGACTGGCCAGCGACAGCATTTATTCCATACTCGAAGATAAGCAGGGCCACTTCTGGTTCAGCGGCCCTTCGGGAGTAATGCTGCTCAACCGCGGCGAATTGGATGCACAGGTCAGCAACAGGGAACAGCTTCTTTCGCTGAGAATCTTCCGCGCCAACGAGAGCGGCCAGCCCGCTCAATTTTATGGAGGCACGCAGCCTGCCGGTGCTCTGAGCAGCACAGGCGAAGCGTGGTTTCCCACCAGTCAGGGGTTATGGAGTATAAGCCCTGACGAATTGGAGCACCGGTTCATCTCTCATCTGAATATCGGCCCCGTTCTAGTGGATGGCAGGTCGGCCTCTCTCTCTGGCAACCTCAATCTAGACGCAGGCAGCGACCGTGTGGAGATTGCCTACGAGCCGGTGCAACTGCGCACACAGGAAGGGCTTCGGTTTCGCTACAAGCTCGTGGGGTACGACCAAAGTTGGACCTACGCAAGTGCACAACAGAGGGTTGTCACCTACACCAACCTTCCCGCAGGGCAGTACACCTTCAACGTTGAAGCATGGGAGACCGATCATCCGGAACACGTGACTCGCGCCTCGATCCACCTTGTGAAGCGGCCTTACTTCTACCGCACACCTTGGTTTATGGCGATCTGCGTCCTGGCCGCTGGACTGGTTTCATTTTTCTCATATCAGGTACGGATGAAACAGATTCATGACCGTTTCAAAGCTGTGCTTGCGGAGCGGACGCGGCTGGCGCGCGAGATGCACGATACTCTCATTCAGGGTTGCGTCAGCATCTCCGCCTTGCTGGAAGCAGCTTCCAGCGGCGAGATCGAAGACAACGAGTCGCGCCTGCACATTATCGACTACGCCGCCACGCAAATCCGCGCCACTGTGGACGAAGCGCGACAGGCTGTGTGGAATCTGCGTGGCGAAGAGACCCTTATCGACCTCGACACCGCACTGCGGCGCATGGCCGAAAGGATTGGCAGGGAACATGGCGTGGAAATGATCTATCGATTGTCGGGAGAGCCGTTTCCCATCAGTCAGCCAGCTACTCATGAGTTGATGATGGTGGCCCGGGAGGCGGTTTTCAACTCGATTTTGCATGGACACGCGCAGCAGATTGAGGCGGAATTAACCTATGCGGGCGAATCGCTTTCGCTTTCTATCGAGGACGACGGCACGGGCTTTGACACCGCGGAAGTCTTTTCCGAAGGGCACTTTGGCCTACGCGGCATGAGAGAGCGTATCTCTCGCTTCAACGGCAAATTTGAGATCGAAAGCACACCCGGCAAGGGAGCACGGGTGCGGGTCGAGATTCCCCGCGCCGCTATCGTGCAGTGATCGAACATTACGGGCTGACCATTGCGGCTTCGAGGCCCTATAATCTGATTGCCATGCCGCTGATCCGTATCCTCATTGTGGACGACCATCCGATCATGCGGGTGGGGATTACCGCTCTGATTGCCTCTAGCAGCGAGATGGAGACGGTGGCCCAGGCCGGTAGCGGTGAAGAGGCAGTCACACTCCATGCGCAGCACCACCCGGACATTACCCTGATGGACCTGCGCCTGCCGGGCATCAGCGGCGTGGAGACAATCCGGCGCATTCGCATGGTGAGCCCCAAGGCCCGGTTTATCGTGCTCACCACCTACGATGGCGACGAGGACATCTTTCAGGCCATGGACGCCGGTGCCGCCGGTTACCTGGTCAAAGGCATGCCGCAGGAGATGCTGGTCAACGCAGTGAAAAAGGTCCATGAAGGAGGGCGCTATCTTCCTCCCACCATGTCTCAGGCGCTGGCGTCGCGCATGCCCGATTCCAATCTGAGTGGCCGCGAGTGCGAGGTCCTGGATCTGCTGGCACAGGGCAAAACCAACCGGCAGATCGCCGATGATCTGGGGATTACCGAGGCCACGGTGAAGTGCCATGTGAGCGTGATTTTGGCGCGCCTGCACGCCAGCGATCGCACTCAGGCAGTGGTGATCGCGCTGCAACGCGGCCTGATTCATATCTGAGGGTTTCACAGGTGCTATCCGGCTGGATGGCAATGGTGCAGTTCCCGAATTGGCGATTGTGCATCCGGAACGGCGAAATGCCTGTAAAAGGCGCCAGTAACTGATTCACACCATTTGCGCGGAACGGAAGCCGTCGTATAATTCGGGACCATGAAGTAATATGAGCGATTGGTGAGTGGAATAAATGCGGCGAATTGAGTTTGCGTGCTCAGCATTCATACTTCTCTCTCTCTTTGTCGGCGGGGCAAGTCGTAGTGCCGCGTCCGATCAAGAACGTCTCCAAGTACGCAATGGGAAGAAGTTGATTTGCTCAGTGTGGTTCCTGACCTCAATGCATGGAGACTGCGGTACTGAGAGCTATGATGAGGTGTTCATCGCAAAGATATTGGCGGTCAGGCAGGTGCCCGTCAGGACCGGCCAAAATGTCGCTAAGGCCTTTGGCGCAACCTACGCCAGTGATTTGAGCCTGACCGTTGAACCCGAAGAGGTGTTCAAAGGGCATCCTCCTCACGAAGCGCAAATCTTTGCCGAGCAGGGCGAGTGCTTTCCTGTGCTTCGCGTCGGTGACAATTGGCTCTTTTTTGGCAATAGCAACGCAAAGACGAACGGGCTCGAGATTTCATACAACGCATCGAATCCCAGTGGACCGGTCGAACAAAGGCGCGAATATATCGAGAGGCTTCGCCGACTTGAGCGTGGAGATGGGCTTAGCTACGTGATCGGTGAACTGGATTTCCCTACCGTCGACTTCTCCAACGGGGGCCTTTCCGACCCTCGTTCGAATCATCGATTGCTGATCAAGGCGGAAGACGGGAAGCGAAGTTATTCGGTAACAACCAACGCTGATGGGAAGTTCGAGCTTGGGCCAGTTGCACCGGGTTCTTTTCAGATTGATGCAAACACCGATTCGCAGTTTCGTGACGTCTGGGAGCGTGCGCTGAGTGGTACAGACTCTCAGGCCAACGGATGCTCCTTTGTAAGAATTGAACTCGAAATCAACAGTGAAATCAGCGGAAGAGTGATCCTTCCGGAAGGTTATCGGTACAAGAAGTCGGAGATTGGCAACTACTTCCCGCTTTTCGACGTGGAAATCAGTACACTGGATGGCAAACAGGCGCTAGGACGCTTTGGACCTTCTATTGGAGATGGTCTCAAATTCGTAGCAACGGGACTCGCGCCGGGAAGCTACTTGGTCCAATTGGTGAATTACTCGGGCGAGACGTGGCTTAAAGAGCCTGTGTATGCTCCAGGCGTGACCGATAAGTCAACTGCACTTCGGGTCGACCTTGGTTTTGCCGAGCACAGAACCGGGCTTGAGATTCGAGTGCCGCTGGAAGCGCTGAAAGCAGCGAAATAAAGGTGATTCGACTCAAAGCAGCTTGCTCCTTACCGCTGCGGATAGTTTTCCCCTTTACCCGATAAGAAGTCCTCGGCCTGATCGCAGTCGAGTCACCGCCAAACCGGAGACCGCGCCAATACCAGCGGGAACGGTACGCCTTGACAAGCCCCGCAAATGGTATACTTGCAAGGTCAGGCGCGTGCCCGCGCCACTATTTCTCACTCTACTGAGGTTCTTATGTCCGGCCATTCAAAATGGGCCACAATCAAGCACAAGAAGGGCGCGCTGGATGCCAAGCGCGGCAAGATATTCACCCGCCTAATCAGGGAAATCACCATCTCCGCTAAAGGCAGCAATGGCGACCCTGACGGCAATCCCCGGCTGCGCACCGCGGTTCTGGCGGCCAAAGCGGAAAACATGCCGCAGGAAAACATCAAGCGCGCCATCCAGCGCGGCACCGGCGAATTGGAAGGCGTTAACTACGAGGAAATCTCCTTCGAGGGCTACGGCCCTGGCGGCGTGGCCATCATCGTGGACGTGACAACCGACAACCGCAATCGCGCGGTCAGCGAAATCCGGCACGCGTTCTCGAAGAACGGCGGCAACCTGGGCGAAAACGGCTCGGTGCGCTTCATGTTCCACAAGAAGGGGCTGATCGCTGTCGAGAAGGACGCGGCCACTGAAGAGCAGTTGATGGACATCGTGCTTGAGTATGGCGGCGAAGATCTGAACGACGAAGGCGACACC
>CAYPYJ010000148.1:0-5853 GCA_964414945.1 uncultured Occallatibacter sp. | reverse complement strand
GCATCGCGGACAATATCGGGGAGGAAAAGATTTTCCTGTCCGGTGTGGAGTTCCACCAGCCGGATGGTTATGAACGCACCCTGGTGCATAATTTCATCTACAAGAACCTGGCGGAAAATTAGTGCTGGAGTGTGGCGGTTTATGCCTGTTTGACAAACCAAGTCTGGACTTAACGTTCAAATATGGTCAGGAGATTGTCGCGAATGGCTGCTTTGCGGTGGTGAAGAACCATGAGGAGACTTCCGTTACTCGGCCAGAACAGTCTTTCGCGTACGACTGCTTTAGCGAAGGCAATTTCGCAACTTGAGCTACTACAATGTGCCATCTTCGGAACTTCGAATTGGAATAATCGGTGTCAGCTCCCAGCACACATAGCGGCCAGTCGAAATTGCGAGGGCAATCCGGCAATTGTCGGCCAACGGACGTAGCGGCTCAAAATAATTGGGGCACGACTGGCAGGAACTCAAACTGGAACTGGTCGCTTGCCCCAATTGGCGATAACAACGTTGCCCTTAGGCTAACGATAGAGTCCCGTCTGCTATGTTTTCTCCACCTGGCGTCTGTCGAGACGTTACGGATTCGATTTCTGTTAAACGCTTGATCGCTACAAGTCACCTATGTCTTTGTCTGCATCTGGCCAGCCTTCCTCATTGTTGAGAACCATCTCATCAAAAGTATGCTGAGTTTCTGCGTTTTGGAGATAGCGCGGGGATTTTGCTTTGAAAGGATCGTCAGATGTTGAAGTACCGTGAGTTTTCCAATGTATTCTACCGAACAGATTTAATACAGTGCCCGCGTTAAGTTCTGAGCGTCACCAGAGAGCTAATTTATCTGGTACTAAACCTTTTTGGAGTGGTCGCATGATTCGCCGCGCAGTACGCTATGGCGAGTG
The DNA here is from genome assembly GCA_964414945.1 of uncultured Occallatibacter sp. Taxonomy (GTDB): domain Bacteria; phylum Acidobacteriota; class Terriglobia; order Terriglobales; family Acidobacteriaceae; genus Telmatobacter. Next base: position 4,961 of record CAYPYJ010000148.1, on the reverse strand, counting down.
GCGCATCGACTCCCGGTAGTTTGCGAGGAGAATTTTGATGAACCAGGAACATCCCTACACCAGCGATGCTCGCACGGAATTAGTTGAACACTTTTTTGAAGGCACTGGTGCGACGTACGACAGCATGGTGCACTGGGCGACCCTTGGTATTGATCGGCTGTGGAAGAAACGCATCGTCGCACTTATCCCTGAGGGAACGGGCCCCATTCTCGATCTTGCGTGTGGAACCGGCATATCCACGCTTGCTATCGCGCGCCGATTCCCCGACCGGCGTATTATCGGAGTGGAATTGCGTGACGAGTATCTGGCAATCGCACGCAAAAAGGTCCGGATGCTCGGCCTGGAAAATATCGAATTCGTGCTGTGCCGGGCGGAAGATTACCAAAGCCGGGAAAAGTTTGATTGCGTGACCTCGTCCTATCTGGCGAAATACGCGGATCTGTCGCTTCTCACTGCACACTGCAAATACATGTTGAAGCCTGGTGGGCTGCTCCTGATGCATGATTTCACTCTGCCTCCAAACCGCGCTCTACTGGCGCTCTGGCACTTCTACTTCATGACAATGCGCAGCACGGTGGCACGTGCCTTTCCCTCGTGGATACCGATCTATAAGGGTTTACCACAGTTGATCATCACAACCCGTTGGCTTGATGAACTGAAAGCGGCTCTTGAGGCTTGTGGATTCAGCGGTATTCAGCGCGAATACCTGACGCTCTGCGGCTCGGCGATCATCACCGCTATCGCTGTTGAGGACCAGAAGAATGATTAGTATTTTCGCCTCATAATTTCATTTGGGATTGCCTCAAGGAGGCAGCGCCAAGGCGTCTCTGGTAGCGTTTGCAGGGCTAAAGTGGCGGCAGCAAGTCGCGCGGTTATTTCGTCCTCCATCGCTCGTTCCAGTTCAACCATGTGAATCTTGAAACATTGAAGTACTTCGGCGTGCTGCGGGTGTTTCCCTTGACTACGATCAATCAGGCCGAAACGGTCGAGGAGGATGTATAGGGCAGAGACGTCCTCGGGTTGCAGCGGTTTGCCGTCAGGACGCCGAACTACATCATCAAGGTCATCAGCCAACTGGTAGGCTTCGCCGATTCGCCCCCCATAGTCGTATGCCGCGTGTTGCAATGCGGCATTGGCCCCCGCAGCAATAGCTCCCAGTTCAGCAGCCGCTGCAAACAATGCGCCGGTTTTCAGGAAAATGATTTGGTCATAAGAAGATTGGCCCCCGGTTCCGGGCATGCCGTTCGACCCCGTTTCAGAGAGATCGAGAGCTTCCTGGTAGGCTCCTGCGGCTAATGTCGCGATCGCCTTCGACAGAGCGAGAGCATCGAGCCGTCCCATTTCGGCACAACGTTGCAGCGCCGTGGCGAAAATGACGTCTGCCAGAAGAACAGCCCGTCTTGCGCCTTGGAGCGTCCACACAGCCGGGGCGTTTCGCCTGACGCGGTCGCCGTCCACCCAATCGTCGTGAATCAAGGAGGCGGCTTGAATGCATTCGATCGCCATGGCGCGTGGTAGCGCATCAGCGAAGCTGCCTCCGAGCGCCTCGCACATAATGCACAATATCCGGGCGCGTATTTTCTTGCCCCCACCAATCACGGAATCGACTGATTCGAAGAGCTCTTGCGGAAGCGCGGCAAAAAATCGCTGGATCTGTGCGGGGTGACAGCTACTCAATCGTTGGTGGAGCATCTCCCAGTACGTTTCAAAATCGGTGGGTGGGCAAGACGCTGCGTGTAGCGTTGGGAAAGGTCGGTCCACACCCGATGCAAGACGCGCTGTTCTCATGGCAACCACCGCGCTAAAGCGAGTCCAATGCCAAGAAGGATCACGGCGGAGGAAAGGGATTTCAGAATAGTCTGGTAGCGCTCCGCCAGCAATTCGTCTGCAGCCTCGCCTCGATGGCGGCGCAGGTCCTTATAGGGCCGCGACACCTTGATTTCAACCAGGCTGATTAACGCGCAGGCGGCTGCCACGCACAACGCCGGGACCGACAGGCTATTCGTCTGAAGCACATACCCGGCAAGAACAGGCAGGGCACCCCACGACAGGGCGAACCACCGGTCGGTATGGAACCTGCCACTGAACCACTCAAGGTTGTAGGCGAAAGTGAAAAAACCTTCCGCTATTGCTATCGGCCAAAGAAGGGGGGTGAAAAGAATCATGTAGTAAGCACCGAGGGCGTAAGCACACAAAAGCGATAGTCCGGCAACAAACCATAGAACGCGGCGCGGCAACAGTTCGCCCCAGGGTTTATTGCCTTGGCTGCCCAATGCATCGAGGGCATGGGCACCGACGCCAAGCCCAAGGAAATAGATTAAAGATAGTGCCCCGACCCTGTCCCAGTAAACAGTGGTGGCGAGAAGTCCGCCAATGACAGTGAACGACAAGACCATGCCCGTGTAGGGCAGGAATAGAAGCCCGATCCAACGGCGAAAGGAGGGTGATCCAAGTTGTGGAACAAACCATTCTCCCGTACGGTCAGGGACGGACGAATCAAGAGAAGTCCTGTCCAGTGGATGTCTCACATCACACTCCGTGTACTTGGCGAAGTGATATTCTCGTAAGCACGCAGCATATTGATTCCGGGCAGTTTATAGTCGAGCACCATCAGGTCTGGCGCGAATGATTGAAGAATCTCCATGGCTGTCCCGACATCCGGAGCGATTCGGACACCGGTTGCGCGTCGGCCCAAGAAATTTTTTGGATCTTCCGCCAGCACCGCCCCAACTTCGATTGTCAGTATTCGCGCAGGAAACATGGCATGCCTTTTCCGACAGTGATTACGCTACAGACCACTCAGTTTTTGAAATATATGATCCGCCTTCAAAAAGTTCTGTTCGATAGCGCACACTGCGTGCCTTGCCGACGAGGACGTTGGCGTTCCAATCAACTTCCCATGCGGGCACAGAATCGTCTCCACCCTACTCAGCTTCCAGAATTGCGAAGTTGATCCTTTAGTCTATTTTGGGTTCGTTACCGCACAGATTCTCGGCAACCTTTCTTCCAAGCTGAATCTTCTGCAGGTTAGCCTGCTAATTTTAATGAAGGGATATGAACATGAACAAAAATCAAGTCAAAGGAGCTGTAAAAGACATCGCGGGCAAGGTGCAGGAAGAAGCGGGGAAGCTGACCGGCAGCAAAGAACAGCAAGCCAAAGGCCTCAACAAACAAATTTCGGGAAAAGCCGAAAAAGCCTACGGTGATGTGAAAGATGCAATCAAACATGCATGAAGTTTGAACGTGATACCAAATGATCCCTGCGCGGGATCATTTGTATTCCATCACCAGCAGAGATAAACAATGAAACTCAAAAATACGATCAGCACAGCCATAGTCATGAGCATGTTAGTTGTAGCGCTGGCTGGTTGCCAGAAAGAGGCGGGCCCGGCAGAGAAGGCCGGCAAGGCTGTTGACAATGCAACTGAGAAAGCCGGACAACAGACGGAAAAGGCGGGTGACAACATCCAGGATGCAGCCAAAGGCAACAAGAAGTAAGTGCCTCGCAAAATAGGCATAAGTGGATTATTAAATGGCAATACCCGCAGCCCGTCTTGCGTTAATCCTCCTTGTTTGCGTTTGGTAAGGTACAGAAGGATTCAAGACAAATCCCTATCGTGAATCAGTGAGCCAATGGTTAGCTTGCGACAGCATGGTGATCAGAGAAGGATCATCAAGGATGCCAGAAATGGCAAATCTACAAAGGAGTTTCTATGAATATCAAATTTGCTGGTAGTTTTATCCTGGCGGCTGCACTACTAATGCCTGCTTTCTCATATGCAGCGGATACGTCAACCGATACTACCGGTGAGTATCTGGACGACGCAACCATCACGACAAAAGTAAAAGCAAGTTTTGCCGGGGATAAATGGGTCAAGGGACGCGACATCAGCGTTCGTACCGATCAAGGTGTTGTCGATCTGACCGGAACCGTAGGAAACAAAAAAGAGTCCGAGCATGCCACAGCGCTTGCGTCGAAAGTAAAGTCAGTGAAGGCTGTACATAACAATTTGAAGGTTAAGCCCGATTCTTTGAACCAAGGAGAAGTTGCCATGAAAGGTTATGTGCAAGACATTGAAAGCATCGCTGTCAAGAATGTAGATTTTCGCCAAGTGCTCTACACGACCAGGAATTGCCAGCTCGTCGTCATGGCCTTAAAGCCCAAGGAAGAGATCGGGGCGGAAGTCCACAAGCTCGACCAATTCTTTCGCGTGGAAGAGGGAACCGGTGAGGCGGTTCTCGATGGCGTTCACACGGCGATCCGCGCCGGCTACGCGGTAGTCGTCCCGGCCGGGGTGAATCACAACATCATCAATACCGGCAGTGTTCCACTGAAGCTCTATACGCTCTATGCGCCGCCGAATCATCGGGACGGCGTGGTCCACCATACCCGCGCCGACGCGGAGGCTGATAACGAGCACTTCGATGGTAAAACGACGAAATAGCGATCTGACTGGACGATGGATGAAAGATGAAAGCCTTAATCATAAGTGCGGACAAATTTGAGGACTCTGAGCTGCTGGTCCCCTACTACCGGCTGAAAGAGGCGGGCGTCGAAGTGACCGTGGCCTCCCTGAGCCGTGGGGCCATCAAGGGCAAGCACGGTTACGACGTGGCCGTGGACAAGATCCTTGCCGAGGTCAACCCTGACGACTATGCGATCCTGGTCCTGCCCGGAGGGGCAGCGCCGGCGTTGGTGAGAAAAGAGCCGAAGGCGCTAGAGATTGCCCGGAGTTTTTTTGCCCGCAGCAAACCGGTTGCCGCCATCTGCCACGGGCCGCAGATCCTGATCAGCGCCGGCCTTATGCAGGGGCGACGCGCCACCTGCTACAACTCTGTGGCTGATGAACTGAAAGAGGCCGGGGCGCTCTATGAGGACCGGGAGGTGGTTGTTGACGCCAATCTGGTCACGTCCCGGCAACCGGACGACCTTCCCGCGTTCATGCGGGAGACCATGAAGC
>CAYPYJ010000147.1:0-5868 GCA_964414945.1 uncultured Occallatibacter sp. | reverse complement strand
TTGCCTCAAAGGGCGGCAGAACGCCGAGCGAATAGCAGCCGATGTCGCCGGGGACGAGGCAGTTGAGATTTTTCAGCGCGTTGTAGACGCTGCGGTGCGGACAGCCGGGACAGAGGGCCGGTGGCTTACCGGGAATGGGCTTGGCCTCGGGCGATGAATCGTCGTTCAGAATGCGGCGAACGCGGGCGGTATTTAATTCGCCAAAGCGATAGATTTCCGGCTTGGCTTCGACCGCGATGCCCGCGGTGCGGGCGGCTTCAACCAGATACGGATCGCCTTCTTCGATGACGTAACAAAGATCGACACTCTCAGCAAAGGCGCGCATCCGCTCGATGGGCAGCGGATAGGTCACGCCAAGCTTGAGAATGCTGGCTTCCGGCGCGGCTTCGCGAGCATATTGAAAGGCGATGCCCGAAGTGATGATTCCCACAGAAGACGAGCCCGCAACGAGTTGGTTTAAACCCTCGGCGTCGTTCCAAGCGGCAATTTGAGCCAGTGTTTTGCGCAGACGCAGATGCGCGGGACGCGCGTAAGCCGGGATCATTACGCGCGACGGAAAATCGTGTTCGAAGTGCGGTGTATGCGGCGGAGGAATGTTCACCGTTCCGCGTTTGACAATGGTCTTGGAGTGGCAGACACGCGTGGTCATGCGCAAGAGAACCGGCACCTGCCAGCGTTCGGAAATTTCAATAGCACGAAGCATAAATTCGTATGCTTCCTGCGAGTCCGAAGGCTCAAGCATGGGAACGCCGGCGGCCAGAGCATAACGCCGATTGTCCTGCTCATTTTGACTGGAGGCCATGCCGGGGTCATCAGCCGAAACCACAATCAACGCGCCGTCGAGCCGGGTATAGGCTACGGTAAACAGCGGGTCGGCGGCGACATTCAACCCGACGTGCTTCATCGTGACCAGAGCACGCGCACCGGAAAATGCTACGCCGATGCCAACCTCAAGCGCCACCTTCTCATTGGGCGACCATTGCGCCCGTCCACCCAGCGTCTCGAAGGTTTCCAGAATTTCAGTGGAAGGAGTGCCCGGATAGCCCGTACCGAGCTTCACTCCGGCGTCGATGGCGGCCATGGCAACCGCCTCGTCCCCGCTTACGAGGGCCAACGCATTCTGTTGCTGAATAGAATTCAATTGCAGCCTTGTGGTGATTGAGTCTTGAGAGTAGTGTACACGATTGCTGAATCGCCCCCTTCGCCTGTTTTACGTGGCTGGGGCGCTTCAGAAGCGGGGAGACTTTAGAGTTTGCCCGCCTTGACCGGCGTGGCGTTTGACCCGCTGACTTGAGCGTCTTGCAGCTTGTATAGCAGTGATCTGTAACTCATATTGAGCCATTTAGCAGTCTTTCGCCTGCTCCAGCCGTTGGCCTCTAAAACCTTCAGAATGATCTGCCTCTCCAGGTCCTGCGTAGCAGCCCGGGTGATCTCTTTCAGCGAAATAGGACTGGAAAGATCAATCTCGGAATTCAGCATGGTGGAGCCAGAAGAAGATGGAACCAGTTCCGACGCCATAGCCTCTTCGTCGCCAACCAGGATGTAGCCGCGGATCATGTTTTCGAGCTGCCGTATGTTGCCAGGCCAGTCATAGTGCTGCATCAAGTGCGTCAGCTCGCGCGATAGCGGCTTTGGATTGCGGCGAAAGGCCTTCGCGTGCATGTTGAAGAAGTAGTCGATCAGCATCGGCAGATCTACAATCCGGTGGCGCAGCGGCGGCAACTCGATTGTGACTGCGTTAATGCGATAGAAAAAGTCCAGTCTGAAGCTGCCATCCTCGGTCTGTTTCCGCAAATTTGCGCTGGCGGCGCTCACCAGCCGGGTATCAACCTTACGCAACTCCTGTCCACCAACCCGCATGAAACTGCCATCCTGAAGCAACTGCAGCAGTTTGGCCTGCACAGACAAATCCAGGTCGCCGATTTCATCCAGAAACAAGGTTCCCATGTGCGCCAGTTCCACACGGCCTCGTTTGGTTGCATATGCCCCTGTGAATGCTCCCTTTTCATACCCAAAGAGTTCCGACTCAATCAGCGAATGGGGAATCGCGGGGCAGGCCACCTTGATCCAGGAGCCTTTCGAGCGATTCGAAAATTGATGCAGCAATTGAGCGAAGATGTCCTTGCCCGTCCCGCTTTCGCCCTGCAACAACACCGGGACGGTTGTTTCGGCCACCCGCTCCAGCATTTCGCGAGCAACGGCCATTGCCGACGATTGGCCGAAGATGACCTCGATCGGCGGCAGATCGCGAATTACGACCGATTCAGCAGCTGACGCCAGGAGCATGGGCTACCCAGATTCAAAGTTAGATTAGACATTTCTTAGTGCAACTATCCAGCCAAACTCAATCTCCTTGATAACCGTTCTTCAACTGTACCCGCGTAACCATATTTGTTTTCTATCGGTAACAGAAGCTTACGTGGTAATTTTCGCCCCCGAGCTGTCGGCCAATATGTGAATTTATTTGCATAAAATGGCGAATGAATTACCACTTTTAGTGATAATATGGGGAACAAGCATCAAACCCTAACATTACGGGAACCCCTATTCCCGCATTGTGTCACTTGAACCCAGGTCGGTGGAGTGTGTTCCGGGCTCCTTTGCTTATCACAGCGAGGACCGTTCAAAGTCTTTTCACTCCCCATCAGTTTTGGAAGGCCATCGCCGATATATGGTTTGAAGGCTGGGATTGGAAGACCAGGAAAGGAGCCGAGATGGTGAGCAATTCATCGAGAACGAAATTGAAGACGAATGGCAAGCTTCTTCCTCATATTGCGGCTCTTGATCCTGATCCAGCTATCCTGAAATACCTTCACCGTATTCTCTCGGACCGCTACAGTGTGAGCGCGTTTACCGAGGCCGCGGAGTTGATTCAGAGTCTGAAAGAATCTCCCGCACCTCACATGCTCCTGATGGACTGGCACACCTCGGATGACGGCGCCGAGGGCAACTCACTCGGCTTGCTGACAAAACTTCATACTTCCCATCCGTCGCTGCCCATCATATTGCTAGCTTGTTCAGCCGAGTTGGGAGAGGTTGTGGCAGCCACTCGCATGGGTGCTACGGATGTGATCCTCAAGCCGTTCCGGAAAGCCGACATTGATATGGCGGTGCACGAGTGCCTCACGTCAACCGGCAAACGTGCGGCGGATGTCGACGATGAGAGTAACGAGATACTGGTGGACGAGAACACCTCTTTTGTCCGGGCCTGCGCACGCATGCGGGATATTGAATCCCAGTGCCGGCTGGTGGCGCGGGCCGACATTCCCGTTCTTGTTCTTGGAGAGAGTGGCACCGGCAAAGAAGTGGCGACCTTGTTCATCCATAAGATGTCGTCTCGCAGCCAGCGCCCATTTATGAAGGTCAATTGCGCAGCGATGCCTGCCGACCTGCTGGAGAGTGAACTCTTCGGTTATGAGCCTGGAGCCTTCACCGGAGCGATCAAGTCCAAGCCCGGCAAATTTGAAATCTGCAACAACGGTACGATTTTTCTGGATGAAATTGGCGAAATGCCGGCCGTGTTGCAAGCCAAGATGTTGCAGGTTTTGCAGGACGGAAGTTTTTCGCGTTTGGGAAGCCGCACCAGCGTCAAAGTCGATGTGCGCGTGATTTCCGCCACCAACATCGATATTAAGGCTGCGATCGCACAGAAGACTTTTCGCGAGGATCTCTACTATCGTCTGAATGGCTTTACGCTGATGATTCCGCCGCTGCGCGAACGCACGGAAGAGATTCCGGTGCTTGCCCACCACTTCATGCGCAAGGTGGCCGCCAAGTACGAACGCGATCCATTGCCTATTTCGACTACGCTTATGCAGTCTCTGTGCAGCTACTCATGGCCGGGTAATTTGCGCGAATTGGAGAACATGATCAAGCGCTACCTCATCCTGGACGATGAGCGGGCTATTCTTGCAGAGTTGATTCCCCCAAAAAGCATGGAAGCGTCTACGCTGGACGGGAACAACGGTAATGGCAGCTTGAAGCATCTGGTGCGGAATTTGAAAGGCGGTGCGGAATCCGCAGCCATCGCAAAATCATTGGAGGAAACCGGGTGGAATCGAAAGGCAGCCGCAAACGACCTGCAAGTAAGCTACAAGGCGCTGTTGTACAAGATCAAGCAGTACAATCTCACGCCGCCTTTGAGACAGGTCGATCCGATCACGAAGCACCAGGCTTGATGCCGCACACGAGCGGGACGGATTCGCCCTGCTCGGAAAGAGTTGTTATCCAGTTCGGATCGAGAACGATCAAGGGATACCTCGACTCTCCGGCTTTGAGCACGATGGATGAGCTGTTGAGCCGCGCTCCTCAAAGTTCGCCGGAGAGCTTTCGTGTGCGCGCTCTCGATTCAGATATCGTCGAGGAGATTTCAGCGGAAGATATAAATGCTGTCTTTTATGTCAACAGTTTTGAAGGTGACTCCGAACACGAGCATCTGAACTTTCACACTCGCGCGCCCATCGTCCATGGAATTTGGATGAGACTGCAATTTCTCAATGGCGAAGTGATGGAAGGAATCGTCTATAACTCCATTCGCTATCTGGTCGATCCGGGCTTCTTCCTGCAGCCCACCGACCCGGACAGCAACAACCGGCTGGTCTATGTGCGCAAAACCTGGCTGGCCGACCATCGCATTCTCGGCATGCGCAAACTCTAGGCGCAGGCCGCGTCTTGCTTCTGCATAGAATAATGAAGAATTTCAGCCGCTATCCCGGCGACTTCGCTCGAAGTATTGTCCGTGCGGACCACACGGCCCTGCCCGCGAATGAGGCAACAGGTTGAAAGAGTGATTTCCGGAGGCAATTCAACCAGGAAATCAAAATCGCCGCCCAGCGAGGCGCTTCCCGTGAGATCTATATAAAAATAAACGCCGCGATTGCCCAGATCGCGCGTATAGCCTGAAATTTCGCGATTTCCTACGATGACCGTAAGTGGCGCGTTGATTTTGAAGCGCTCACTTCCGCGTCGATTTTTTATCGATTGCAAAGTGCCAGCCATAAATTCCCTTTCCACCAAAGCAACAGTACAAATAACGCATATCGGTAGATTCTGCCTACCGATAGAGATGACCGCATTGCACATTGTCAAATTCGCTCCCTGCGGGCACTAACCGCGCTGCGTGGCAAGGGAGCCTGCGGAGAGCGGTTTGTGGAAACACAGGTAGCGTTACATCAACCCATCGTTTTGGGCGTACATAGTGAATATAGCAATCACCATGCCGAATGACTTGCCCGTAAAGATTGATGTTAATAGCCGGCAAGAAGGATAATATGCAATTAATTGCGCATTAATTGGGCAGACTATGTCACTTTGCGAGAGCGCGCCTTGTTTCTTCGCACATGGGTTGCATCCAGCGATCTCTGGCGATGCTTTAGGATGGCTTCATGGCTTTGCTTCTCGACATTCACAATTTGCAGATTCGCTTTGCAGCATCGCAGGCTGTGAACGGTGCAAGTTTGCATCTCGATGAGGGCGAGGTGCTGGGACTGGTGGGTGAGTCGGGATCGGGCAAGAGCGTGACCGCGCTGGCGATTCTGGGGCTGTTGGGACCGGCAGCACAGGTTGCGGGAGAGATTCTGTGGCGCGGGTCCAATTCCGCCGTGATCGACTTGCTGCGGCAACCGACTGAGGCGCTGAGGCAGCTGCGGGGTCGTGAGATTGCGATGATCTTTCAGGAGCCGATGACAGCGTTGAATCCCGTCATGACAATTGGCCGCCAGGTGGCCGAGAGTGCGGAAGCGCATTTCCCCTCATGGAGTGGCCGCGAAGCTAGAAAGAAAGCCATCGCCGCGCTGGAGGCTGTGGCGATTCCCGAAGCCGCACGCCGTTATGGCGACTATCCGCACCAGTTTTCCGGCGGGCAGAGAC
>CAYPYJ010000146.1:0-5909 GCA_964414945.1 uncultured Occallatibacter sp. | reverse complement strand
TGGTGGAGGCGGCGGGAGTCGAACCCGCGTCCGAAATCGCTGTCAGCCAGGAGTGTTCATGCTTTGCCCGGTTCCTTTTGGTTTCGCCCCTGACGCTCAGAACGGACAAGATGCGTCAGAAACTAGTCCGATTGATCTCGCATCAGCCGCCCGGACCGAGCCGCTTTTGCCAGCCTACTGTATGACGTCCGCTCACCGCCCATAGGCGAAGCAGTGGAAGACGGCAGCTTATTTAATTAAGCTGCAAGTGGCAGACTGTAGTCGGCAACTTTGTTTTTGCAAGCGATTACGGGTGCCCGCACCCCGACATGACTCCTAAGCCGCAATCAATCCCGTCGAAACCGTGACGCCCCCAATTCAGGGAAATACCGGGCCAACTGGCTCATGCTGCTTCTTTGATTCTACGCCGATTTCAATCCCTTCGCCGCTCTACTGCTTCTCCAGGTCGATGCTCTCGTATTCGTGGCGATTGACAGCGGCACGAATTTCGGTTGGAGTCTTGCCAGCCTTGGTCATCTTGAAAGCCAAAACGCCTTCTTTGGCGCAGGTATCGCACTCAGTGCTGTGTGCGTTCTCATAGCAACTGCGCAGGCTGGTGTGGCCTAGGGCGCGGTCGCAACGGCAATAGCAGGGAAGCTGGTATATCACGCTGCTGACCTGCTTCGCCATCACGTAGACATGCACCTGCCAGGGATAACGAAAGTGTTCGCCTGTTAATTGAGAGCCGGAGAGAATCGGCGGCAGGGAACTCACCTTGAGTGGCGCAGAGGGATGATAGGCGGGAATGTCTTCCGCCGGGTTCGACCATTGCGCAAAGCTGGCTGCAGTGAGAGCAAAGACGGCCAAACCGAGAACCCAACGGCGCTTTATCCAATTATTCGTCATGAAACCCTCCGAGTTCTTATTTTAGACCGAAAAGAACAGGAATCGAAAGCCGGTGGCAGCGATGAACACAACCGATATCATTCGCGTTTTTGGCGCAAAAAAAGGCGGCACGAGCGGTCTTGCTGCTCGTGCCGGGAGGCCAGTGACGCAAACTACTTCCAGCTTTGGAGTGGCATCTCTACCGCCTCCTCAACTGGAATATATACACCATAGCATAGATCGAGAAGAAGTCAAATACTAAAATCGAAATTATGCTCAGATATTCACAGGCTAGCCCAAATGGGTTTCAATTTGTGGGTTAAATGTTTGAGATCAAAACAAATTCTGCGAGAAACTCTCGGATCTATCTCGTTAATTGTTGGCATATATTTCTGTAATAATTACACTTATAAACGAATAAAAATAATTTCATTAAGGCATACGAGCTAACTAACAGCGTAAAAGGGGCTGCAGCTCAGACATTTGTACGAGATATGTCAGCAGCTCATCCGCGACGGAAGAAGAACAGTAGGGTTACCAAGCAGATACAAACAAAATATACCGATTTCAGTATTTATAGCGTAATCGTCTTACTGCAAGGTTCCGTCGATGACGGCAGCAAGATCAAAATCCTTTGTCGTCAGTCCTCCAGAGTCGTGCGTGACCAGCCCCAGGCGTACCTTGTTGTAGCGAATGTCGATGTCGGGATGGTGGCCAGCCTTTTCAGCCTGTCCGCCCACCCGGTTTACGAAGGCCAGTGCGGCAGTGAAGTCCTTGAAACTGAAGGTTCGTGTCAACTCACCAGCCTCGATCTGCCAAGCTGATAGTGTGCTGAGGCGGGATGCAGCTTCCTGAGCGGTCAGTAGCTTCATGGAATCCTCCGAAGATGATATCCGTCGAACCTTGCCATCGTTGGATGCCGGTCACAACCTTACGGTTTCAGCCGCAGGGCACGCCGAGCCGAGGCCCAGCCTTCCTTGATTACTTGGCGAGTACGACCCACAGCCAGCGCCCCTGCGGGCACGTCTTTAGTGATGCAGGAGCCTGCGCCGACGTATGCGCCATCGCCTACGGCTACCGGTGCCACCAACGTCGAATCGCTGCCGATAAATGCGTCCTTGCCGATCAGAGTCTTGTGCTTGTTTACGCCGTCGTAGTTGCATGTGATGGTTCCTGCGCCGATGTTGCTGCCTGCGCCCACTTCGGCGTCGCCCAGGTAGGTAAGGTGATTGGCTTTGGCTCCCTTGCCCAACTTGGTTTTTTTGGTCTCGACGAAGTTTCCAACATGTGCACCTTCGCCGATCTCGCTGGCTGGACGTAGATGTGCAAAGGGGCCGATTTTCGCTCCGTTCGCGACGGTGCTGTCGGTGAGAATACAGCTTTGACGCACCAAAACGCTATCCTCCAAAGTGCAGTTTTCGATCACGGAGTACGAGCGAATCAGGCAGTTACCACCGATGCGCGTGCGGCCTAATAACTGCACAAACGGCTCGATCACAGTATCCGCAGCGACCTCGACTTCGGCGTCAATTACGCACGTTTCGGGCCGGAAAATTGTCACGCCCTCGGCCATCAGCCGGTTGGCGGTCTTCAAGCGTAGAGTCGCGTCCAGGGTAGCCAATTCAGCGATGGTGTTTGCGCCCAGCACTTCGATCGCCTCAGCAGCCTGGATGGCCACCACACGCTGCCCCGCTGCGCCGAGCAGCCCGGCCATGTCAGTGAGAATTACTTCCTTATTGGCGTTGTTGGCGTTGAGCCGGTCCAGATGAGCTAGTAGCGGTGTGGTCTTGAAGGCATAGATTCCAGAGTTGATCTCGTCAATACTCTGTTGTTCGGCGGTTAACGCCTTCTGCTCAACGATGGCTTTGACTTCCGGAGAATCTGGCGTCCGGCGCACGATGCGACCGTAGCCAGTGGGGTCGTCGGGCGCGGCGGTCAAGATGGTCATTGCGGCCTGTTGGGCTTGATGAAATTGCCGGAGCTGCTCAATGGTTTCTTGGCGGATAAGCGGTACGTCGCCCGAAAGCACCAGAATATTCTCGTAGCCCTGGACGGCTTCTCGTGCGCACTGGATGGCGTGGCCGGTTCCAAGTTGCTGAGCCTGCTCTACAAAGGCAACGCCGGTCGCGGCTACGGCCGCCCGCACCGTCTCCGCCTGATGGCCAATGACGACGAAGATTTCGCTGGGCGCAACGATCTTGCTTGCAGCAGCGATCACATGCGTCAGCAGCGGCTTGCCGCCGATTTCATGCAGTACCTTGGGTCGCTGCGACTTCAGCCGCGTCCCTTTGCCCGCCGCCATAATGACCACTGCCAATTTCCCCTTGCCTTCCATGCGCCACTCCTCATCGAACTCTGTTCCATTGTAGTTTCTTCATCCAGACGATTAAATGGCGGAAAATTCGGCTCGTCTCCGCGCAAAAAAACCTCTCCTTGGGAAGAGAGGTTTTTTGCGAATTTCTTGGCAAATTAAGCGGCTAATGATTAATTTTCGTAGCAGACGGGCAATTTCACTTTGCCGGCTTTGGCCGTCCTGAGAATCCGCTTGCCTCTCGAAGGGCGTCAGCATCCATGAGCTTTCCGCCCATCATCACAGTACGAGTGTTGCGTAGATCACCGATTCGTCGCGACGGGTCTCCTTCCACCAGCACAAGATCCGCCGTCTTACCTATGGCGATGGAACCTGTGGTTTTATCGACCTGCAGGAGCCGTGAGGGAGCTATGGTTGCGGCGGCAAGAGCTTCCTCAGGGGTGAAGCCCGCTGCGACATAGAGCTCAAGTTCGCGGACAAGTTCCAGTCCCGAACCGTCAGTGCCGGCCACGATGGTGATTCCTGAATTGTGCATCAGAGCAAGGAGTGCCGAGAGTTTTGCAAAGCTCTTGCGATAGTCATCGCGGGTCAAATCTTTGGGCACGGCGAAGCCGCCAGTCCGAAAGCCTCTCTCCGTAACCGGAGGAAGAGTGCCAACGTAGGGCGCATAGGCCGGTGAGAGGTCGCCATTCTCGGGCACAAATAATGACTCAAAGGTCTGGAGAGTGGGATCGGAGACTATCTTGCGTTCGGCCATCTTGGCAACGAGAGACTTGATCGGCGGCGCGTTGAGATCTACGTCTTTTGCGTAACGGCCAGTGCCTTCAAAGCGATTGATGCCGTTTGATGTCGTCACCACGGAATCCGGCATTGCCTCCATCATGACGAAGTTGATGTGTGTTAGCTCGTCGTATCCCGCGGCGATTGCTTCAGACGGGCGCATTCCAGCAGGAACGTGTCCATGAACATGCAAGCCCAACTTGTGCGCCTCCGCCGCCGCCGGGGCTACCCACATCGGGTTGTAGCTGCCGTAAATCTTGACTCCTATGAACCCGTCGGCCTTCGCCTTGCGCACGGCGGCAACCGCCTCATCCTGCGAAGTAACAATGGTGCCGAACTGCGCGCTGTTCGGCCCTTTGCCGTCGATCAGTACCGACGGATAGACATTGGGCGATAGCAGATCGCCCTTCGCCCGGCGAGCGGCACGAGCCAAAGTCAATTGGTTTTCGTTTCCTGGATCCCGGACCGAAGTGATGCCGAGAGAGAGCAGAAATGGCCCAGCAAAGTCGTCGGCCACATGCTGATGAGCATCCCACAACCCAGGAACCAATGTCTTTCCTGCTCCATCAATGATCTGCGCATTTTCAGGCACTGGAGTGGCGCTCGCCGGACCTGCCGAGACAATCAATCCGTGATCAACCACCACAGTCTGGTCCTGAGCGAAGTGCGTACCGTCAAGGAAAGCTCGGACGTGGGTGAAGGCAACCGGCCCCGCAGGGGTTTTGAGTAGCGCCTTCGCCAGGGCGGGGCTTCGAGCCGCAAGCGCCTCGTCTTGTGCTTTGATCAGGGCTTTGAGATCGTCCTCATACCCCTCCTGCAAGAGTCCCAGGCCGCCGACAGTACCGAAAAACTTGCCATCTACCGTGGACCATATTGGAAACGGAGAAGGCGAGAGTCCGGTGATCGCCCATGCGACTACGGTCTTTTTGATCGCGCCCTGCCCTACAACGATCTCTGTCATCCGTTCTGCTCTTGCACGTCCGCCCGGCAACAGAGGAAGCGACTTGTCAGGAGAGGTCAGCAGGGCTTCGAGAAAAATTTGCGATCCTCCTGAGAAGGTGCCGCCTTGCGAAACATAAAACGCCGGAGACGAATAAACACTTCCGCCGGAATCCACGGGGCTCTTCCACTTGGCCTTGCCATCCTCCACCTGAAATGACTCAGCCGCATCACCATTGGGAGTTACGCCGCGCACCACAAGCGTCGAAGGTAAGCCGTCTTTGCCTAGAACAACCCTTTGATCCACCTCCCAAACCATGCCGCGGAGAAGAATACTATCGCGCGACATGTTGCTGCCGTCTTCGGCGGTCCAGATGTATCCTTTGCCGTTTGTTCCGGAGGTGGAAAGGATTGTGAATGCCTGTGCACCGGCAGGCGGCTTGGCTAGTTGATCTTCCGGCGTTTGAGCATTCACCGTCTGCGAAGCAAGCAATGATACTGCCGAAGAAATCAGTAGGGCGGTGGCTAACTTCATCAGCACGACGGAAAAATTGCTCGCGGCTGCATGTTTTGAGATGCTCATATCGGCTCCTCTAACGATCCTGAAGCGCCCTGTTACACGCACCGATCCGGGAGAATTCGCTGGGCATGTACACAGGGGCGCGACCCGGCTATCGGTCGAATCTGGAAATTGATTGAGTTGCGAACCGGGAAATAGAAGCCGCTGAATTTCTGGGAAGCGAGCGGTCCATTATCCCTTGCGAATCATATTACCATTTGCCCATCGCAAAGCAATTGCGGCTTCCTCGCATGCATCCTTCCTTCACTCATTTAGCACCCTGTTCCGGCTCACAAGCTATCAAAATGCCGGATCATTTTCCGATGCAGAAGGTGGAAAAGATCAGATTGAGAATATCGTCCGGTGTGGTTTGGCCGGTGAGGGAGTCGAGTGCCCAGAGGGCGCGGTAGAGGTCAAGCAGGATCATTTCGTGAGGAATAGAGGTGTCGTTGGCGT
>CAYPYJ010000145.1:0-5961 GCA_964414945.1 uncultured Occallatibacter sp. | reverse complement strand
CCCACCCCAAGAACGCACTCCCTACTACGCTTGCGGCGATACCAACCCCCATCCGGCTCATAATTCTCCGGCGATATGCGTCAAGTTCATTGGAAAGTCTGACATCGAACTCGGGCATACGTCGCATGATGCTCACACAGCTTCCTGCGACCCCCGCCGCCAACACACCCAAGACGAGTAGAGGACGGCAATGGGGATGGAAAGCATAGCGGAAACACACTGCGGATACTAAGGGTAAGCCAACCGCGAGAACAAAAAGCAAGATTGTACAATTCTCCATCGTGTCTTCGTAGTCATTCGTGTAGTCGGCCCATGAATCTCTCTCTGAAAAGAGAAAATGCAATGCAGCTCTTGCCTCCTCTGGCTTCTTAAGGTCGTCTGCGACTTTCCGAAGGTCATTGGTGACTGATTTGGGAAGACCCCATTCGGTTGTGATGATGCTGATGATTAGCTCACCCTCACGCTGGACATCTCCGGAGGGGCAAAAATAAGCCCGGTACTGCCCCTGAGCTTCCGCATCATCCATTAGAGCTACGAGCCGGTTGTAGTCAGCTTCGGTCTTGGCACGTGCTTCGATGTCTTTGATGTTTTGGATAACCTTATCGAACAGGTCCCCATCCTCTTGGCGAAGCTGGTCGGTCGCATGGCGCGGACGTTGTGCCATCTCTTCTACCATTAGCCGCTCATTTTCGATGAATGATAGAACTCCAACTCGACGCTTTTCCAGCTTCCATACCTTACGGTTCCACCACCAACTCTTATACATGGCAATATCTCAGGTGACGATGTGAGGACGACCAAATTCTACCACGACAAAACAAGCACATGTCCTTCACTGCGTCAGACGGCTCGACGGGGAAGAGATATCGGACGGAGACTACCGCCTGTTTTGGTCGCCAAAAGGTTCCCAAGAATATCAGTACCTCCGGCAAACACGAGGCGTGTGGGAAGTGCTCCTCAACCAGTCGTGGTAATGAAGGCGAAACACAGAGAGGCCGGGGTAAAGTGCCCCGGCCTTCATCATGGAAGAACACGGGAAACTCATTCTCAAATACTGGCTCTCCGCTCAATACCTCACCGGTGATATGACAAACCTGTTGCACTTCTCTTTTTGCTCGTTGCGGATGCTCGCAAGCTGTATGGGATGAGCTACGTCATAGGATTTGTCAAACTTCAGCGGACTACCGAAAAGGCACGCTTGCCAACACAGCGGGAATCTGACAATAGTGTCGGGATGACGGAGCAACTCAAAACTTACCTGCTCCACAGGAACCGTACCGACCACGATGACCGCCTGGTCCATCGCGCAAAATGGGTTCTTCTCATCGTCTGTGTAACGCAAACACCAATCCATCGCAGTTGCCCAATCCCCAGCCTTCACATCCGCCAGCATATTGGTGATGGATATGTTCCTGACAAAAGGACCGGGTAGAGGACGCAGTTCCAATGAATCAACCGTGACAGATCTTCTGTCAGGAGCTACGCTCGTTATCGTAGAGCCCCGCAGTGAACGGGCGTGAGCCAATTGCTCTTCCATTGCCAGCGGTGACCTAGCGCGTAGCATCTGCATGTAATCAAGCAAGAAGTCCTTATGGTTCTCCCAGTCCTCAAACCGATTCCTCGCCATTTGGTCACGCTTTGAGGGGAACTCCCGTTCAAGGCGGGCGAATACTGAGTCAGGGTGCGTGACAGGGGAGTAGTCGGCTGTTCCGCTGGCGTAGTCATAGAAGCCGACGCCGTGCCCAATCTCTTTGGTGCTCACACATCTCCACTCGTCATCGTGCCGGTCATAGCACCACAACGGCTTGCACTCCCCGAAACGAGAGGGCGCAATGAACCCCCGCATGTACCCTTGCGGGAGCCAATGGTCTTTCCTGCCGTGTAACTTTCGGGCTTTCTGCTTTTGGGACATTGACTTGGTTCCGTTTGATTTTCTACGGTTGAGAGCCCGTCATGGGTTCACTCGATTTGGAATCGCGACCTCTTCGACAATTGCGATGATTTGCGGGTAGTTTGAAGAGTCATTGAAGCGAACACGATACCCATGCTGGCGATGCAGTTCAACCGCGACAGTCGGGGATGCAAAAGCGTAGCAGCTTTGGGTGTACGTACCGGAGTTTTCTGAAAACACATCGAACCGCACTCTATTCTCAGACTTTCCCGCCAGTGTTTTCTTGTATGGACGAATGACAGCCAATTGACCGTTTGCAGGAAAGCGCGTTGCCGTGCCTTTGACGAGAGATTTCGCAACGATTCCCGGCCTGAATCCTCGGTCTGTGTCTTGCCCTCCGCGCTTGGCAGCAGCTTTCGCTGCCCGGTCAATGGTCTTCAGGATGGGAGATTTCTTTCCGGCTGTCCATTCAAAATGAACCGTCGTTCCTACTTTTTGGTGGGAAGAGAGGAAATCTTTCCAAAGGTCTCTGTTCTCAATCGGCTCTTCAAATTGATTTCGCCAGCCATTCTTCCGCCAGCTGGGCGCTCGAATAATGTTGTCCTTCACATATCGAGAATCAGTCACAATCTGCACACGGGATACACCCGGCCAAGGCGAATTGCTACGAATCCAATTCAAAGCCTGAATACAAGCAAGCAACTCCATTCGATTGTTGCTGCTTTCAGAGCAGCCGAAATCAACAATCTGCTCATCGCTACGACCGAGATGCTCAGGATACTGAACAATTGCAGCGCAGCCGGAACTCCCTCCGGGATTGCGGTAGCAGGAACCGTCCGTGTAGATGTGGACTGCGCGTGGATCAAGCGGCATCTTACCGTCTACTATATGCCCAGCCTGATGGAGAGGAAAGAATTCCACGTGTACGGCTCAATGACTGAACCATGTGAACCATCTGCTCGGCGGCGGAATGACCGCAAAAAGCCCCGAAAATCGGAGACCGGGAATTAGGGTTTCTGAACCAGTCTCCCAAAGTAGCATTTCTGAGCATTGAAGAGTAGCGGAGGCCCCCCTCATGAGGAATGTCTGGACCCATGGGCTGCTAAAACTGAAAGGGGTTACTGCGATTTTGCTTTGAAATGGGTACAGAGGAGGTAATCAAAAATATGGCCCATCATGCGAAATCTGCGAACAAGTCGCCCGGCTTGATGGAGAGCGCCTTCGCCAATTTGACGATGTTCTCCAAGGCGACGTTCCGTTCGCCGCGTTCGACTCCACCGACGTAGTTGCGATGCAGTCCGGCGCGCTCGGCCAGTTCCTCCTGGGAATAGCCCCGCTCGTCGCGGAGTTGCCGCAACCTAGAGCCAAATCGAGACTTAACGGAGTGTGGGGCCACATCTCCATGCTCGGAGGCTGACCACTATGCGTCTACACACGATGAGTGTGATAATGTCCTGTTGGAGTTGCCTTCGATGAGCTACTCTCGCTCGGTGCCTACTGGAAACGGCCAAAGATGATGGGAAATTCATCGAAACTGGTTTCGCATCGGGGCGGGTGGAATACGATTCAATATGAGAGGAGGGAGAATCTGTGAACACAGATTTCATCGACTGCCCGGAAGTGGCAGGCAAGACGATTCAACTGCTCCGCATCCATCGGGATGTCGGGGAGGGAACGAGCGTCCAGATCGAGCTGACGGACGGAACCAGCTTCACCTGTTACGTCACGGTCCGTCCAGCCGTGGAGGCATCCTTATATAAGGGTGGTGCCGGGGCACCGGAAACCATCCGCGACTACAAATTCTAGGCAAATCCTCCCCCACAAAACTCCGCCGTTATTCCCAAATGGAATAACGGTCTCCCTGGAATTCATTGGACGCAGCCCCAAAACCGCCATAACTTTGCCCTAATGCTGACGCCAAGTCAGCGGAGGTGCAAAGTGAATCGATTCCGCCGTCTCCTCCGATTCGATACCGCTCGTAATCGGCTGTTCATTCCGTCCGCCGTCCGGCTGACGGGACCAACTCTCAAAACCACACTTCTCTCGGCCATCCGCACGATGGCTCCCACCCTGTTCGCCCTCTCAATTGCCGGCGTGGCCCATGCCCAGGGCACGATGGACTTCTCCGGCGCGACCACGCTGATGACCACCTTCAAAACCTTCGCCATTTATGCGGGCGCGGTCATCTGCTTCGGCGGCCTGATCTTCGCCGGGATTCGCATGATGTCAGGCAGGTTCCAGGACGCCATCCCCGGACTCTTCGGCGCGCTCTTCGGCGCTGGAGTTCTCGGCTGGGGTGCTGGCTGGATTGGTTCGCTCACCGGGCAGACGATGCAGTAGGAGGCGGCCATGACCAAGCGAGGAGAGCCGTTACCAATCAATCAGGCGCTCAATAGGCCACGAGCCAAGCTCGGATTGGACCTCAGCGCATGGATGGCGATTGTCTTCGTCTGCGTAACGGTTTTCCTCGTTGGGTTCCGCATCGTGGCGCTGATCGCCTTCCCGTCGCTCGCCATCGGCGCGTGGCTCGTCGTCCGCAAACATCCGAAGATGTTCGAACTTTGGGGCTTGAGTTTGAGCCAGAGGTCCTATTATGACCCGCGTAAACACTGAGCAGTTGAAATACACGCCGTGGTTTGCCAAGGCCGGAGCCGCGTGCAGCATCGTACCGATTGCACGCTTCGTCAATGACCGGATATTCGCGCTCAAAGGCGGCGGCTATGGATGCCTCTTTTCGCTCGCCGGTATCGATGAAGAAGGCGTGACCGATCAGGGACTTGAAGCACAGGTGCGCTCGATTGAAGGCGCGTTGCGCGGACTGCCGGAAGGGGCATGCCTGTACCAATACATGCGTGTCATGTCCGGCTTCAATCTGCCCAAGAAAGCACAGTACGGCAATCCTGTCACGCAGGTTTTCGTTGATGACCGGCTGGCCTTTCTGGACAAATCGGCGGGCTTCCGCCGCGTCGATTTGCATTGGTGCCTGACGCTGGAGCCGCCGAAAGCAGCGGCATTTGCTCACAAACCCAAGGAGCACGATGCCGACACCACGCGGATGCTGGCCGATCTGGAGAAAACTGCCGCGCTGCTTGAGGGCCACCTCAGCGGATCGTTGGGATTGCGGCTACTCGAAAAGTACGCCGTCTTCCAGTTTTTCAGTTATCTTTTCAATCTTGAAGAATGGGCAGCAGTCTACACATTGACCACAGAAGACGGCGTGGACCGCCAGGTCGTGAACAGCCCGGTTTCATGGCACAGCGATCATCTCACCATTGGCCGCCGTTACGTCCAGATGTTCTCCCTGAAGACGACACCCGAGGCGTCACGTCCCTGCTTGTTCTCGGGACTCATGGCACTCGATTGCGACAGCGTCCTTTGCACGACGTGGAGGCCGAAGTCCACCACAGCAGCACGCAGCGAGATTGACGCACAGGAAAAGTTCATTTCGTTCTTCAAAGTCGGCGTTCTGACGCGCGTGATGAGTGGCCACGACACGGCCTCGCTTGAGACCGGCGCGGGAGCCCGCGCCGCCAATACACAGGTCGATGACCTGGGTGATGTCATTCGCTCGCTCGACAAGAAGGCGCAAGGCGAATTCTCGCTTCGCTTCCTTGTGGCCACGCGCAGCGTAGACGAGCTGCGCGGCATTGCTCCCGCCGTGCATCGTGTCTTCGTCGATGCGCGGGCGCAGGTCATGGAAGAAACGCTTGGAAACCTTTCGGCTTTCTACGCGATGTTTCCCGGCAATGGAAAGTTCAACGTCTTTCCTATGTGGCTGGCAGAGGATCATCATGCGCGACTTTCGTCGGCTTTCGCGCCCAATCTCGGTCATCCGTATTCGGAAGACCTCGATAACGAGTATTTGAACATCTTCGAGACGCGCACACGAACGCCATTCTTTCAGGACCTGTACGTGGACGGCGTGCGTGTGATGCTGATTCTTGGGCCGACAGGCACCGGAAAAAGCGTCCACGGCAACATGGCCATCGCCCATGAACAGAAGTACGGCGGGTTTACCTACATCTTCGACATCGGCGGCAGCTACGAGAGTGTCGTCGAATTGTACGGCG
>CAYPYJ010000144.1:0-5973 GCA_964414945.1 uncultured Occallatibacter sp. | reverse complement strand
GGCTCGTGCGAATTCTCTGCTGAGTAGAAGCGGTCAACAGCCATCAGTGCCGTTCCACGGGCAATGCGTGCGCCCTGGAGCATTTCCTCAGACATCGTTGTAATCGTCACGTTCTGGACCTGTACATCGCTTGCTTCGATCTGCCCTGCCGTGACCTGAGAGACGAGGTGGTTGGCGTTGTCTTCAGTCATCAGGCGCGATGCTAAGGCCTGCGAAAGAAAGTAGTAGTTGAGCGGATATTTCTTCGCGATCACGTCGCGATTGACCGTGTAGCGATAGTTTGCCCAGTCGGTCAGATAGGTGCGGACTTCGCCTTCACGGGGCGAGTAGTTGAGGTCGCTGTATTGAATGGCCTGGGCGCGGCCCATCTCATCGATGCGAATATAGCGATTCGCAATCGGGCGGCGCGCCAGCATCAGGTTCATACCGAGCGAAGCGAGCAGCATGACCGTGCCACAGGCGAGGATGAGCCGATAGGCTTTCCGTTCGGAGTAGTGCGACGCATAGACTTCGTTGCCGATGTGGTCAACGAGCAGCGATTCGGCAGGCGTGAGAGGTGCTTCAGAAGTAGTCAAGCGTTGCGGCATGGGAGGCACTTATCCTTTCTTCAAGCGTGAGAAACAGGCCCACGGTGTAGATCAGGACCACGATGAATAGGCCGATCAAGAGCACTGCGAGCACGTACCGGAAAGGTTTTGAAAGCCTGAGCCGGCGGAAGAGCAGGAAGCTGAAGAGAAAGGTCCACATGGCGTGCTCCTCAACCGGCCATCATGGCAATGGAAGCAACCGCGCCGCCAACCTTGGAAACGCTGTCGGCCATTCCCGCCGTGCCGCCAAAGATCGCCTGCGTCATGCTCGGAATAAAGAGCATGTTGATGATGAAGGCGATGAAGACCATCGTGCAGGGAATGAGATTGGCCAACCACATCTCCATCGAATAGGTTCCGTTGAAGGTTTGCTGAATAAAGGTATTCAGAAAACCGGACCACACGAAGATGAAGGCGGCGGCCACGGCACGGATCATCGCGAAGCTCAGGAGTACATCGACGAAGTGGAAGAACTTCCCTCGGAATGTCCTGGTCATCAGCAGCGGAATGAAGACCGGACCGAAGAGTGCCGTGACGCCGTAGAGGATGAACGATGAGCAGTTGATCAGGAAGAGAATCGCCGAGGCCAAACCCATGAGCGCCTGGACATAGAAGTAGCAGAGAATCTGCACCGGAGCGGTCAACGATGGCATAGCGGTGTTGTCGCCTGCTGTCTTCAGAAGCTGAAGCAAAGTGTCGAGCGAACTCTGGTCGAAAGCGGCAACCATCGCCTGGGCGATATAGCTGAAGAAGTGATTCAGCCCGAAGCTCGCGCCGGGCAGCGGATTGACCCAGTAATTGATAAGCAGGCAGCAGATGACGAGCCGCATCAGAAAGTGTGTCAGATCGCCCGCGCGAACCGGATGCGCATGAAAGCGCCATACCGTCATCCCGGAGGTGTTCCAATTGATAACCATGTTGATCAGCGAGAAGAGGGCGATGCAACTCAACTCGGTCAATCCAAGCTGCGTCAGTACGCCACCGTTTTGCGTGGTGAGATTCGTCAGATTGTTGGTGAACTGGTAGAGCCAGTCCACGCCGGAACTCGTGCCCGGTAATGCCTGGGCCAACAGCGTCGGTGAAATCATAGTCGTCACCTCGTAGTGGAATGTGCGGCGCTGTCAGAATGACCAGCGCCGCGTGGGTAGCACTTACGGAAGGTAGGTCTTCCAGGTATTGCTTTCGCTGGCAGCACTGACATTGTTCGTTGAGTGTTGCTGCTGCACGAAGGCTGCGGTATTGATGTCTTCGACGGCGGCATTGCGCCGTTCCATGTTGGCGACGGTCATCTGCCCGGCAAGGCAGGATTGAAGCGTTCCCTGCGATTGCATCTCGCTGAGCTTTTGCGCCTCAGCCGCGTTCAAAAGATTGAGTTGTTGGACCTCGCTGTTCGTGCCGCTCGAAATGTCGAACTGATTCGAAAGAAGCGAGGAATTGGCCGTTGAGTTTTCGGTCCTGCTGGTCCGGTACTGGCCCACTGCGGTTAGGCAGTCGGGCGAGATGGAATCCGACGTTTCGATCATGGCAAGCTGCGAGATGCGCGCGCTGCCCAGAGACTGTCCCGCGAGGTAGCTGCTCGTGCCGCTATTCATCGAGACTGTGGCCGTCTTCCACGCCGTGGCCGAAGTGGAAGGGGCGTTCGAGTTGAGCGCAATCTTGATGCCTGCCGTTTCACCAAACATGTTGGCGACGTTTGCGTTTTCGAGCTTGTGCAGCGTCGTTTGCCACTGTTGCTTGAGCGAGAAATGTGTGATGTTGTTTTTGACCATGTTGTACTGCATCTGGAGTGTGGTCAGTTGTTGAATCAAGCTGGCGTAGCTGGTCGGGTCGAAGACGATGTCGCCGATCCCGAAGAGCGCAAAGCTGGGTGTTGCGGTCAACAGAACAGCGGCGATGATTACGAGCCACTTGCGCTGCTTCTTGAGTTGAATTGCCATACTACCTCCTTGTTGTTGGTTGAATTGGCTGCCGCGCAGCGTCATAGCCCTTCGTCGAGAAGCTCGCGGGCAATCCGAGGAATGACGACGATCCATTCCTCACCCGCCTCCTCAATGGCTTCGGCCAGGGTGCAGCCAAACTCTTCAAGCCAGTCGGCACGATTGAGCACAAGCGCAACTGCCACCTTGTCGCTCAAGTTGAACGCTGCCCACGCATCATGACCGCGATGCATGGCGCGGCGCGAAACCTCAATCAAATGCCGCGATCGTTTGCTCTGCTCCATCATGGCCAGTCTCCGGCGCTACAGTGTTGGGTCCATGCGATGTTCCGCATAGGACGGAATCAGAATGTCGCGCCCCACGTAGACACGGGCGCGCGAGCCTTCCTTGAGGGTGATGACCGGCAGGCGATTGAGGAAGTGATTCAATATCTGCTCGCCTTCGCTGGCCATCTGCTCCGAGATGCCGTTGCGAATCTCGGTGGAGGGATTGAGCACGCTACCGTTGTTGCCGATCTGCGCAAGGCCGCCGATAACACCGATGGCGGCGGCAGCGGCGAAAGCCTGGAAGTATCCGTGATCGACTTTGGTGGCGAGTCCGGTCGTGCCCAGCGGGTCAAGCCCGATGTATTTGTCAAAGTCGAGTGAGAAACCATCTGGGCAGACGGCCCGATGGAAGGTGACGAACATCTTGCGTTGCTGGGCGCTGCCCACGCTTTGTACTGTGCCGATCAGGCGCGTGCCTTGCGGCATGAGCAGTTGTTGATGGTCGTGGGAGTAGTAATCGGTGGTCAGCATGACCAGAATTGGCCCGTTGAGTCCACCGTCGATGTGGTTGGTGACAACGCCTTCGAGAACCGTACCCTCGAAGATTCGATAGAGCCGGCCTTGATACTGGTCGAATGGATACGGCCCCATCGGATCGGCTTTGGTGTTTGCAGTCGGTGGTTGCTCCGATGCTACCGTCGCACTCGAAGTTTTCTGCGACGGCGCGCCATTCACGATCACGGCCTCTTCCGATTTCGCGGAAGATGGCGCTTCCGAGCGTTCCGCAAGCACGGTGGCCAACGGAGCATTCGGCGATGGGCCGGTTGTAGTTTCTCCTGAGTGCGCAAAGTCAATCGCCATCGTGTCACTGTTGATGGCGTCCTGCTTCTGCTTTTCCCGCGCCAATGCGCGCTGCTTGGCTTCGGCTTGCGCCTCGGAGACATTCGAGGTGTGCTGCGGTGCATTGGAGCTACCGCCGTAGATCGCGTCGCGCTGCGCCTTTGTCATCGGCGCGGCATTCGTTGATTCGGGACCTGGAGTGCCATAGGCGTTCTGGAATTGTTGCATCGCCGCCAACAACTCTTGGCGACGCTGTTTTTCTTCGGCGTCATGCTGCGCCTGCAACTGCTGCTGTGTCTCGAAGCTCGATACTTGCTGCGCACTGGGCGAGGCCGGACGCATCGGCAGCGCGCTTGTTGGTGCCGTCCTCTTGTTGCCGCGCAGAAGGCTGGTTACGTTGGCGATGCCGAGTATGGCGAGAATCGCTACCAGAGCGATGACCACTGGCATACTCCTCTTGAGCGGCGGCTTGGCATCCGGCTGCTCTGGAATGGTTGCGGGAGTGTTTGGTGTTTGTTCGGTCATGGCTATTTCGCACCTCCCGGCCGATGGAATTCAACCTTCTGTTTGCCGATGGCCAGATACCCGTGCTCCAACTGCTTCGGCACGGTGAATAGTCCACCGTTGAAATCGAAGTTGATGAGCGATCCTTTGCCGTCCTTCAGTTCGTAGAGTGCGGGCGTCTCCTGGAACTGGCCGCGCAGGTAGGTGAACTTGTCGTCGCGCCAGATTTGCTGGAGTCCAAGCTCTTTTCCCTTGCGCTCGTCCCACACGAAGTCGAAGTGCAACGAGCCGGGGTATTCGCTGCGGTACTGCTCAGCTTTCGTCGCCTCGGCTTTGAGTTCTGCTTCCTGAGCGGCCTTCGCGGCAACAGCTTCCTGTTTCGCTTTGTCCAGTTCGGCAACCGGAACAAACACCGGAAGCTGGGCCAGCCGGCTCTTGGCTGCCTGATCGCCGGGCGCGATAAAGACTTTGGAGTCAAAGTGGGGATCGGGATCATCGGAGACCTCGCGCAGTGCAAGGGTGTATTCGTTGCCGTGGTCGGACACGATATGAATGTCCGTGGCTGCGTTCGCCGTTTTGGGCTTCACGCTGATAAAGCGCGAAGCCACATGGCCGCCGTCGAAGATCCAGTTCACCGTGTCGCCGGCGAAGACGTTGGCGACTTTCTCCTCGTTGGGCAGAACGATGAGCGTCGATTGCAGAAGGCCTGCGCGAATCTGCGGCGGCGTATCGGCTTCCGACACCGTGACCGTGCGCGGCGCACTCGGTTGCAGAGGATGCGTTTCGGTTGAAGCATGAAGTTGGCTCGCGGCCAGCATCATGCAAACGGAAAAAGAGACAAAAATGTTGGGGCGCATATTCTCAAGTCCTTTCTGCGGTGTGGTGTTAGGGTTATTCGGACTCGCCTTGAGCGAATCGAGTGATGCCCTCCGTGAGTCCGTACTTGGCGATAAGCCTGGTCCGGCGTACACGGTCTTTCGGCTTGGTCGAAAAGACTGCGTAGCTGCGATTGTCGAGATTGAGTTTGACGACCTTGGTCAATCCATCGCGGCGCATGTAAAGACCTTCTCGGTCCTGCAAGCTCTCGAAGAGTGCAAGCTTCTGCTCGTTCATCTTGAAGAGTTCCGCGTATCGCTTTCGGTTGAAAGTTGCGTCCTTCAGAAACAGAAAAGAAGTGCAGGAATTCACGATGCTGTCGGCATTCGCACCGAGGTCTTCTGCCGACTGGCCAATCATGGTGACGCCGCCCAGGTTCTTGCGCACAGTCTTGATCGAAGCGAGCGCGCCTTCGAGCAACTGCCGGTTCTTCATCGAAGAGAAAATCTCTTCGATGAGGATGTGCTTGGGAACACCAAGGTTGGCAGGGTTATAGAGCACGTCGTTGATGCGGCGCAGCAGCCACACCATCAATGGCTCGATCAAATCGACGTACTGCTCGTTGTTCACGCCCTGGAAGTCGAAACATTGCAGGCGCGAAAGCGAGAGGCTGTCTTCGACGTTGTCGAAGATGGCGGCATAGACGCCTTTACCAACCCACTTTGAGAGATACCGGTCTAGCTTCTTCGGCAGGAAGAGATTCGAGAGTCGGCGGTTTTCCGCGTCCAGCAGATACATATCCCGCACTGCCTTGTGGATCACGTCATCGTCTTCCGGCTCCAGTTCCGCGCCGCCGTTGGTCAGGAGGAGTTTCACGAACGAATACAGGAATGTGATGTTGCTTTCGGTCGGCTCCAGTCGAAAGGGATTGACCCGTGGCCCGTCTTTGCCGATGCGGTCTACGCGCCCGCCGTACAATTCGACGACACTCTCGTAGCTGCCGCCGATGTCGAAGATGTAGGT
>CAYPYJ010000143.1:0-6357 GCA_964414945.1 uncultured Occallatibacter sp. | reverse complement strand
TTTCTCACTGTTCTCCGACGAGAAGCTGCTCCAGCTCTATACAGCGATGGTGGAATCGCGCTGTGTTAATGAGCGTTTGAAGATTCTTGGCCAGCTTGACGGCGACGAGGAAGCCGTCGTCGGCCAGGAGGCAGCTATGGTGGGCATTGTGATGGATGTGCTTCCAGAGGACACGGTTGCCCTTTCGCAGAGCGACGCATTGGTCAAATTGATCCATGGCGTGTCATTTGGGAAAAAGTTTGGACACTTCTATGGCTGTGTTGCCAACCCAAACCTTGATGACCAGCTCAATATTGCCACCAGAGCGGCTCGCGAGAACAGCGAGAAGAAAAATGACAAGATCGCCATAGTTTTTTCGCGCGGCGATTCCTGCTTCTCAGAAGAGGTATTGAGTCAGGCAGTCCTACAGAAGTTACCCCTGCTTTTTGTCTCTCTGAACAGCCCCGCCTCTAAACAAGCTCCCGTCCACTTGCGTGAGTTCGGCATTCCCAGCATCCCGGTCGACGGCAACGATGTGGTGGCCGTTTATCGCGTCGCCACCGAAGCCATCACCCACGCCCGTAAAGGCAACGGACCAACTCTGATCGAGTGCATCCTCGACGGCTCCAAAGCTCATGACCCGATCCTGAAGATGGAAGCGTACCTTAAGCGGAAGAGCATTTACCGCGCCGAAATGAAGTTGGAAGTCACCGCGAGCCTCACGCAGGAGTTAGACGCTATCATCAAAGCGGGAATCCGAGCGCGGAATACTTAATCAGTCTGTTTTTTCTTGCATCAAATCAAAGATAGGCAATGATAAAGTGAGGGGTATGGATCTGAACAGGCGTAAATGGACGACTGCTGTTGTTCAGTGCGCGATGGTGTTGGCTGGATTTTTTCTCTTGACTGCCAGCGGCGTCGCGGTCTCTCAATCTGAAGCGCCAAAAGCCGTCGCTTCGAAGAAGGAAGTGCAGTGGGATCGCAGTGGCGGCGCAGCGCCCGTTTGCCTGCCTTCCGCGCTCGGTTCGCCCTACATCCCAGTCGATAGCTGGGTTTATCCGGCCGTGCTGCGACTATACTCGCTAGGCTTTGTGGACAACGTCTTTCTGGGAATGAGGCCGTGGACTCGTGCGAGTGTGAGCCGCATGATGGAACAGGCCGGCGCGCACATTGAAGATGCAGAGGATGCGGGATCGGCGAAGGGCGAGGCCCAGGAGATATACGACGCTCTGATGCACGAACTGCGTAGCGACAGCCAGGGACCTTGCGGCTCACATCAGGGCAAAACGCACATCGAGTCAGTCTACTCCGTGGCGCGTAGCATCAGCGGCACGCCTCTCAGAGACAGCTTTCATCTTGGCGCTACGATTATCAACGATTACGGTCGACCTTACGCAAGCGGCTTCAACAACTACTCCGGCGCCAGCGGCTACGCCTCTGCCGGCCGCTTTGTTCTTTACGTACGCGGCGAAACCGATGCAGCACCTTCGGCAACAGGCTACTCTCAGTCACTGGCCCAAACGCTCAGTTCGGTGGACCGCACAACTTATACCAACACCACTACCCATCTGACGAATTACTACCTTCCACAGGCAACCATACCAATGGGACCAATCGCCAGCACATTCGATGGGCGGTTCATCGAGGCGTTTGTTTCGGCGCACGTTCTGAATCACGAAATCTCATTCGGCAAACAGGACGACTGGCTTGGTCCCGGACTGGGCGGCGGCATGGCCTACTCCAACAACACCGAGAACATCTACTCGTTCCGCATCAATCGCGTTGAGCCGCTTCACGTTCCTCTGCTCTCCAGGCTTATTGGACCTTTACGCTACGATTTTCTGATCGGTGGGCTACGTGGACATAATTACATGCCCAATCCAAACTATCCCGGGCCAGGACAAGAGAATGTGATCAATCCTGGCGACCCCTGGGTTCACGCTGAGAAGTTCAGCTTCCGGCCCACGGAGAACCTCGAATTCGGTTTTGAACGCACCATTATCTGGGCCGGCAAAGGGCATGGGGCCGTTGACCTTCACAGCTTTTTGAGAGGCTTCTTCAGCACCTACGCCCCCAATGCTGTGGTCAAGTTCGGACCAAACGACCCAGGCGCTCGCTTTAGCGCGTTTGACTTCTCTTACCGGCTACCCTTTGTCCGCAACTGGCTCACGCTCTACACCGACTCCGAGGTCCACGACGACATCTCTCCCGCCGACGCGCCGAGACGCGCCTCATGGCGCCCTGGCCTTTATCTCTCTCATATGCCGGGCGCACCTAAACTGGATCTTCGCGCTGAAGCAGTCTATACCGATCCGCCCGTCAGAAACAGCTATGGTGGCAGTTTCATGTACTGGGAGGGTATCCAGAAACAGGGCTACACCAATAAAGGGCAACTCTTTGGCGATTGGGTAGGACGCGAGGACAAAGGCGGTCAAGCCTGGATTACCTATCACCTAAGCGGCAATGAGATGCTCCAGATTGGCGTCCGAAATCAAAAAGCGGCCAAGGACTTCATCCCCGGCGGCACTACCTTGAACGACATCAACTTTCAGGTGGTCAAGCGGCTAGGCAAGGACTTTGAATTGAACGGCAGCTTTGCCTATGAGCGTTGGAAGGCTCCCATATACCTCACCGGCCAACAGACTGTGACTACCACCACCATCCAGTTCACTTGGTACCCGGAGCGTAAGGTCAGCTTTTAAGGAACAGTTCAAAACTATGCGCAGAGACCCATTTGCAGAACGCCAAACCCTTGCTCAACTCTACAAAGAGATGGGCGACGTTGAGTTGGACGAATTGAATGCCGATATTGCCAATTTGACTGACATGGCGCAAGAGGTGCTTCGCGACGAAATGAAGAGTCGCGGACTAAATCAGCCGCGCGGAACAAGCGAGATAGCAGAGCATCCGCTGGCTCCGCTGTCAGATCCCAATGGTGCTCCACCGGAAATAGAATACGCAGTGGAAGACAGCGACCAGCTGCTCGAATTCACCTGGAAGACACCGCTCTGTGTTTGCGAAGACGGTGAGCAGGCTGGTCAGCTTCAGGCTGCGCTGAGAACAGCGGGCATTGAGAGCTGGATTGAAGGCTCGGGTTATCGTGTTGCAGTCGATACGCTCAATCCCCGCGTATTAGTTGCAGCCGATCAACTGGAGCAGGCGCAGGTTATTGCTGCTAGGCCGATTCCGCAGGAGATCGTCGAGCATTCCAAGATGGAGATTCCGGAGTACGAACCGCCGGTATGCCCAAAATGCGGAGTTGGAGACCCGGTGATGGAAAGCTCCGATCCGGTCAACTCGTGGCTCTGTGAGGATTGCGGAGCGCAATGGACCGATCCGGTGGAAGAATAGGCTGCGAGCGAGGCACGGTGAACACATAGTTTTTCCACCCAGCCACCCACCCCCACCCCTATTCTGTAAGCAAATTATTTGTTTTCATGAGCTTACGAGTGATGTATCGCCGCAAGATCGTGAAAACAAAGAAGTTCCCCGCAGATTCGTGGACACATCCAGGTTAGAGCGTTAAGATTTTTATGCCCAAACAACAGAATCTTGTTTGCAGCCAAAAGGTATTTGAAAAGAGGCTATGAATGACAATTTTGTGCCGGTCTTCAAAGGCTACAGTGGTCATTAGCTTTTTCTTCTGCTTACTTGCCGCTCACGCCAAAGACAAAGACGTGATGATCGAGTCTACTCCTGCGGGAGCTCAGGTAGACGTTAATGGAAGCATCACTTGTACAACGCCATGTACATTGACCGTATCCGGAGGTTATTTCGGCGCAAAGCATACCATTTTCAGTTCCCATGTGGACCGGCCGCTTTCAATACGACTTTTGAAAGAGGGTTACGTTCCAAAAGATGTTTTATTGACTTCAGGTCCGCACGTCTGGACAAGCCTAAATGGCCAAAATAGCTTCGAATACTATCTTATGATTTCAGATCACTTCAATTTCAGACTCGATCCAGTTCAAGAGTTCTTGGGTCAGGGAAATCAGCAGTCTCAGGGAACAGAATCTCAGATGAATATGATGCAAGAAAGTAGTTCGCCTGAGCTGATTATTCAAAAATCGCTACCCGCAATAGTACAAGTGCAAACTTCTAGTGGAAGCGGAAGTGGTTTTTTTATTTCGGCAAATGGCCTCGTCGCTACAAATGCACACGTCATCGGCAACCAGCAATCGGCAATGATAATTACGTCTACTGGCAAGGCGATGCAGAGTAATAGCATATACGTGGATCAGGACCGTGATTTGGCGCTCATCAAAGTCGATGCGCATGATATTAGATTTCTTGAAGTGAGTCCTTCTCTGCCAATGCAGGGCTCTGACGTGATTGCCATTGGAACTCCAGGAGCTCACGATGCCACAGGAGTTGTTATGCTCCCTAATACGGTTACAAAAGGCATTGTTAGTGGAGTGCGAGAGTTCTCAGAAAATACAGTCAGTAATATTCCAGGACGAGCTGGAACTTGGATTCAAACTGATGCAGCCATCAATCACGGCAACTCTGGTGGACCTCTACTTGACCGAAAAGGGCAAGTGATCGGAATCAATACTTTGTCTTTTGCCCCAAATGGAACGTCAGGAATTTACTTTGCTCTTGCCTCGCCCGAGCTTACACGGATCGTCAAGTTTCGATTGGGAATAACGCTCGGATCTCAGCCCAAGTCGGATTCGGAAAAACCCGTACCATCAACTGCAAAACTTGCGATTTCGTCTGCCCCTCCAGGCGCTGACATTGAAGTGGATGGAGTTTTTCTTGGTAACACACCTTCTGACTTAAATGTGTCTGAAGGGCTGAGAGTTATTAGGGTAACAAAGAAGGGTTATAAGCCATATGAGCGAAGCATTCAGGCTCAGCCAAATGGGTCGCAAAGAATAACCGTTGACTTAGAGCACCTCGATTCTACGCCCTAAGCACCCAATCCGGACAGCTCCGAGTCACCAACAACTCGAAGACGACCTTATAGAACGAGCCTACCTTGCCCTTGGATGCGTGCGATCGTAAACGACGGTCAACTGCGAGGTGGTCAGTTGCGTGTAGCGCTGGGTAGTGGAGAGGCGCTCGTGGCCCAATAACTCTTGTATGGCGCGTAGGTCTGCGCCTTCTTCCAGTAAATGCGTTCCGAAGGCGTGGCGCAGCGTGTGTGGATGCACGTCGGCGGAGAGGCCGCGCATAATGGCGATGCGCTTGACGATTCGTCCGACGCTGCGAGTGGTAAGCCTCGCCTGACAGGATTTACCCAGGCCGCGCAGTTGGAGGTTGAGGAAGAGAGCAGGCGTGTCGAGTTCCCTTCTGCCTAGAGCTAATTCGAGAGACTGAGATTCATCCGCAGGGGCTAAAGCCCGGCGCTTTATTGTTGCCCTATTGGCACGACTGAAGTCGTGCCCTGACACAGAGCCAGAGTTTTTCAACGAGTTTCTCGAGGCATCTCCCTTCCCGCTGCCTGCCATGAGTCGCGCCGAGCGCTCGGCCATATAGGCGCGCAAAGCCTGCGCAGCCGCGTCGCCTAGCGGAACGTAACGCTCCTTGTTCCCTTTGCCGCGAATCAGAATGGCTTCGTTGGCCCAGTGAATGTCTTCGAGGTTTAGGCCGGTCAGTTCGGCGTTGCGGATACCACAGCCGTAAAGCAATTCCAGAATCGCGGTGTCGCGCGTGGGCCAACTGGCGGCGTCTTCGCCTACCGAGTCCACCACGCGATTCATCTGCTCAATGGAAGGAACGCGCGGCAGGTGCTTGGGCAGCTTGGGAGTAGCAACCAGCGAGGCCGCATTCTGCTCAAGGCGGCCGGTGCGCGCCAGCCAGTTGAACCAACTGCGAATGGCCGCAAGAGCTCGCGCGGTTGAGGCCTTTGAGAGGCCGCGATCATAGAGCGTTCCCAGGTAGGCGCGAATATGCGTGTGCTCGATACGCTCCGAGCTTTGCTCTTTTCCGTAGTGCTCGGCGACCCACGCCACGAACCCATGCAGCTCGCGCTGGTAGGCGCGCAGGGTGTGCTGCGATGCGCCGCGTTCATTGGCCAGCACGCGGAGATAATCGGCCACCAGCGAATCGAGCGATGAACCAAG
The DNA here is from genome assembly GCA_964414945.1 of uncultured Occallatibacter sp. Classification (GTDB taxonomy): domain Bacteria; phylum Acidobacteriota; class Terriglobia; order Terriglobales; family Acidobacteriaceae; genus Telmatobacter. The sequence continues at coordinate 310 of CAYPYJ010000143.1, read as the reverse complement.
GACTGGCGGGGGCGGGGCGCTCATACTGGCTCCTCACTCACCACAGCAATAGCTCTCGAAACCAGATGCAGCCCTTTGCGCCCAGCTTTGCCTGCCACCGGAAGCGCCGCAACCTCTGATCGCTGCCGCGTGGCGCGTGGGTGATGCAGGCGATGAACCTCCTTGAGCCGGCCCAGAGCCAGATGCGTGTAGACCTGAGTGGTAGAGATGTCGGCGTGACCCAGCAACAACTGCACACTACGCAGATCAGCACCGTGCTCCACCATATGCGTAGCGCAACTGTGACGCAGACGATGCGGGCTGGCAGCCG
>CAYPYJ010000142.1:0-6415 GCA_964414945.1 uncultured Occallatibacter sp. | reverse complement strand
TCGAAATGGACAGTTGTGCTATCCCACCCATTTCACAAAGTACGCGAAATGGATGGGGCACGGAAGTCTACGGTAAAGCAAAAATTCTTTAGCTGGTCAGGTTATAAATCAACCCTAACGGATCTTTGACGTAGCATCTGGGAAAATCCGGTTCATCCTTGACCACCACGCACCCGCTTTTTACCAGTTGCTGTTTGGCCGCTTCCACGCTGTCCACCGTAACTTCCAGAACCGGTCCCAGCGCAGGCCCTTGCTCTATGAACAGGTTGATATTGCGGCCATGAAGGCTGATCATCTGCGGTTCTTCGCCACTGATTTCGAAGCCAAGTTGATCGACATAAAACGCCGCAGTCTTCTTCAGGTCTGGAGATTGAATGAGGATGTCTTTACCGAAGCTGTTTGCCATGCTAGCTCCTTCATGCCAGTCAGGCTATCGGAAACGCACTCTTCAACGCAATAAAATTAAGCGTATTGTGCACTGAAACTTGCTGGAGAACGGTCTGCCCCGCTGCTTGAGTGAGCGGGGCAGCCGGTTTAGAAGCGCTTCTTTCCGCCGGGTTTGCTGCCGGGTTTCACTCGGTGGCTGGGTTTGGCGGAACTACCAGGCCGTGGCTTGGAGCGCACATTGCCCGCTGGTTTGCCGGTGCCGCCATAGCGAGTCTTGGGCCTCCATCCGGTATCGGTCTTCCTCTCCGAGCGCGGAGTGGAGGGAGAGAACGGCTTCGCCTTGGTGGGGCGATAGTCGGACGCTCCTTCAGTACGCGGTGTGAAAGGCCGGGGCGAACGAGGAGCAAATGAGCCTGCGCTTTCTTCGCGGCGGAAGGGTCGCTGGGCCGGACCAGCCGAGGAGCGGCCACCGGGCTTGGCTCCGTACGACTTGGCTCCATAAGGCTTGGACCCGCCGGGTTTGGAAAACTTGCCCGGCTTGCTGCTGGGGCGTGCGCCCCCAGCGCGGGGCTGGCCGCTGCTAGTGGTGTAGGGCCGCGCAAGGCCGCCCTCGCCGCGTGCGGGACGAGAAAAGTTGGGACGGTCACCCGACGGACGGTCAGAGTATGGACGGTCTGGGCGAGGCCGCGCTCCGCCGGGTCTGGGCCCGCTGGGCCGATCATTTGCTGGCCGGTCGAAACTGGGACGGCTGGGCCGTGGCCGGTCTGAATAGGAGCGTGGAGCACTTGGCCGATCAGAACTCGGCCGGTCCGAGTATGACCGCGGCGCACTTGGCCTGCCACCCGACGGACGGCTGTAGCTGGCGCGCGGAGCGCTCGGTCTACTGGAAGTCGAACGATCCGGCCCCGTGATCTCCTCTATATGTAGGTTGGGCGGGCGCACCGGGCCGAGGTCATCGTCAAAATCGCGCGGTGTGGGGCGGCCAGGTGCCTCGCGACGAGGCGGAGCAGCAGAACGCTTGAAGTCTGGACGTTCCGGTTTCTTCCAGGCCGGTTTGACGGCAAAGGGGCGACCTGCGCCGCTTCCTTCAGCGCCAGAACTGGGCCGGGGCGCGTCGGGTCTGGGACGATCAAACGCTGGACGTGCCTGAAATGGCTTGCCTGCACCGCTTGCGCCTGTGCCAAAGCGCGCGGGCGGACGGGAATCTTTCTTCCACGCAGGCCGTTCGGGCGAGCGCGAATCCGGGCGTGCTGAAGGACGAGAATCGGGCCGGTCAAAGCTGCGTCCAGCAGGCCGTGCCGAGCCGAATTGTGTTGGAGCGCCGGAGCCTGTTCTTCCGGGCCGGTCGTCTTCCGTACGGGAAAAGCTGCGGACGGGATTAGGTGCTGAAGTTCTTCCAGCGGCGGGCCGGAAATCGCCAGCACCGGGGCGATCCGAGCGGAAGGGCTTGGCATTATTGAATGCCGGGCGACCGAATGAGCCAGTCGGACGGCTGGGACGATCAGCGCCAAATTTCTTTGGCCGGAACTCGCTGGGGCGCACGGCTCCAGCAGGTGTCTCGGGCACGGCTAAGTGAGAACGTCCGCTGGGCTTGGGCAAAACAGTCGGCAACAGGCCGGCATCCATCAAATTGCGGCGGCGCAGGTCTTTGGATTTTGGCGTACGCAGCTTGCCTTCAGAGGCCAGACGCAGCCGTTCCACTTCTTCCGGGTCCATCTCGCGCAGGTTGCCCGGCTCCTGGTCCAGAACCAGCGGGCCGTATCCGGTGCGGCGAATTTTCTCCACAAAATGGCCCACCTCCTCGAACATTTTCCGCAGTTCGCGGTTGCGGCCTTCAATGAGAACCACTTCGTACCAGGGATTGTCTCCCTGACGGACCTGACGGATACGAGCTGGAGAGGTACGTACTTTGGAGCTTCCGGGCTTGCCGCGCTCAATGGCCACGCCACCGCGAAGAATGTCGAGCTCAGCCTCGGTGGGCTGCCCGGCGACCTTCACCAAATAGGTCTTTTCCACGCCCGAGGCGGCCTTGGTCAACTTGTTGGCCAGCTCGCCGTCGTTTGTCACAACCAGCAGCCCCTCGCTCAGGTAATCGAGGCGGCCAACGGGATAGAGCCGCTCTTTGAACTTGTCGAAAAATTGCATCACCGTGGGCCGGCCCTCAGGATCCTTGACCGTGGTGACAAAGCCGCGAGGCTTGTTCAGAATGAAGTAGCGCAGGCGCTCCGGCCCTTGCAGAAGCTTGCCGTCCACGCGAATGTGATCGCGGCCAGCATCGGCCTTGGTGCCCAGCTCGGTGACCACTTTGCCGTTCACCTGCACGCGGCCCTGCTCGATCATGCCCTCGGCACTGCGGCGGCTGGCCACCCCGGCGGCAGCCAAAATCTTCTGCAACCGCTCCAGCTTGGCTGGCGGACGCGGCTTGGGAGTGAACTCAGCGTCCTCATCGGAGTCATCGTCAGACTCAGAATCCACTTCAGCTTCAGAGTCCTCTTCCGGCTCAGTGCCATCTTCGGCTTCCGCTTCAGTCTCAGCCTCGGCCACTTCCGCAACTTCGTCCGCAGCAAGTTCTTCCGCAGCCGCTACGGTTTCTGGCACAACGGCTAATATTTCTTCGGTCGATTCAACGGCAATCGCTTTAGCCTTGAGCGCGGTCTTTTTAGTCGTAGCAGTCTTTTTGGTCGCCGTAGCCTTCTTGGTCGCAGTGGCCTTCTTCGGCTTGACGCTTGTCGTCTTCGTTTTGAGGCTGGTTGTTTTGGGCTTGGGACTGCTCTTGATGCTCTTTTTCGGTGTAGTCATTACGGTGAATCTCGGTTTCTGCCTACTCTGTGGCGGAAGGCGCAGCAGGCTATGCCTCTGCGGCGGGTGAAGGGTCGTTGCTGACCGCCATCTCGGCGGTCTCAGTGGTTAGGGATTTCGTCTGCAATTCAATCTCTTCAGACGGTGTTTCTTCCAGCTCCTCGCTTGCAGCCTCATCAAATTCGGGGCCCAGGGCTGGGTTCACTCTTGGCTCGACGGCCTGGCTGGCTTCCGGTTCCTCGTCGAGTTCTATCGCGGCCAGCTTCTCGAATTCCTCCATTGAAGGCAGCTCGGAAACGTCTTTCAGACCGAAACGCAGCAGAAACTCGCGAGTAGTTTTATAGAGAATAGGCCGGCCAATTACCGGCTTGCGGCCAGCCGTCGAAATCAGCTTGCGGGCCAGCAGCGAGCCAAAAACTCCAGAGGAATCCACGCCACGAATCTCGTTCACTTCGGGCGCAGTCACCGGCTGTTTGTAGGCGATAATAGCCAGGGTCTCCAGCGCAGGCAGCGAGAGCCGCAGCGCCGGTTTAAGGCTCTTCACAAATAGCCGCACCGCGTCGTGACACTCCGGCTTGGTGGCCATGCGATAGCCACCGGCAATCTCGCGAATTTCCACTCCGCGACTATCGGAGGCATAGGCTGCAATCAATTCGTCAAGCAACTGACGGAGAATGCCGCGAACCTCGCGATCCCGCTGACGAGCCAGTCGCCGTGCTTCGAGTTCGGCAGCGGCATCTTCGCCAGTGCTGCTTTCCTGATCGGCCTCAGTGCTGGTCTCTGGGCTGTTTTCCTGGCTGGTCTCAGCAGCGACTTCCTCGGCAATTTCCTCCTCGGTCTCGGGTCCAGTCTCCGGGTTTGCCTTAGCTTCGGGATTTGCCTCAACCTCAGTGGTTTGCTCCGTGGGAACGCCCGCCAACTCCATCGGAACGGAATCCGCAGGTTCCATCGTCAGGTAGGCGAACTCCTCATTCACCAGGGGTTGGGCCTCGGCGGCCTCTTCGGCAGACGCGGCTTCCTGCTGTGCCTTCCATTCGAGGGCATCGGCGGCAAAGAGTACAGCGAGCTGAGCCAGTGTGACCGGCTCCTCCGCGGCGTAGATAACTGCTTCCAGCTTGGCTTTCAGGCTCATTCTTTTATAGGTACCTTATGTATGGTACCGGATGTGAAGGTTTTCTGCCCGTCGAATGCGGCGCTATAGTTCCTTCGCCTGTCGAAAAGTAGGCATTTGGCGACGCCAAAGTCCCTGAAAGCCACTGCTCCTGACAGATCGTGGAGACTAACGATTCATTTTGAAGGGGTTGTGGCAAGGATTGATTCCATTCGTCCACCGGTTATTGCCATTCAACCGCGGATTCCGCCGTTCGCTGTTTCGCGGTTGGGTTGACCGCACCCCCCGGTTACCCTAGTACTGGATTTTCATGCCTGCGGATACCCTGACTTTTCGGGCACCAAGGGTTGAGCTGGGCGCACCACCGCCGGCGACCAATTTCTTCGAGGAGACACAATATTATGTCCAAAGCAGTCAAGTACGCCGAGAAAGCCGTCGTCTACGCGGCCAAGGGCGCGTGGGTCGTTTTTGAGCGGCTGAACCGTATCAGCCCCAACGCATCATTCACGCCCAAGTGGTCAGACAAGCCCCTGCAAAAGTCCTACGAAAAAGAAAAACCGCCGCTGGGCTGGCCGCGCACCACAGACTCGCTCTGTCCCAAGTGCGTGCCTGAAATTCGCAAGCAGATTTTGGACGGTAAGCTGCCCTACGAAGTGCTGCTCAACGAAAAGGTCGGTGAAATCAAGGCGCAGATCATTGAGCGTGACGGCAAAATTCTGATGGTCAAGGATTGCCCCAAGCACGGCCACTTTGAAGACCTCATGTCCATCGACGCACCCTTCTTCAAGCATCTTGAAGAGAGCTTCCCTGGCCGCGATGTCCGCTCGCACAACGACAAGCGCTTGCACAACCACGGCACATCCACCATGACCCACGGACGCGGCGCGGTTCTCACCATCGATCTCACCAACCGCTGCAACATGATGTGCGACCCCTGCTTCATGGACGCCAATCAGGTGGGCTTTGTTCACGAGTTGAGCTTCGACGAAATCAAGACCATGCTTGACAACGCCATCACGCTCAAGCCCAAGCGGCAGATGAGCGTGCAGTTCAGCGGCGGCGAGCCAACGCTGTCTCCGCACTTCCTTGAAGCTGTCGCCTACTGCCGCAAAGTCGGCTACAACAGCGTGCAGGCCGCGTCGAATGGCATCGAATTCGCCAAGAGCAAAGAGCTTTGCCGCAAGGCCGCTCTCGCCGGATTGCGCTACGTCTATCTTCAATTCGACGGCATCGGCAACGCAGCCAACTCGCATCGCAAGGTGGGCAACCTCTTCGATGTGAAGCTCCAGGCCATCAACAATCTGCATGAAGCCGGCGTTGAAATCGTCCCCGTCACTACCATCATCAACGGCATCAACAACGAGCAGGTGGGCCGCATCATTCAGTTCGCGCTCGACAATCCGAAGCGGATTCCCTTCCTTTCGTTCCAGCCCGTATCCTTCACCGGCCGCGACGAAGCCGTCACCGACGAGCGCCGCGCCGCCCAGCGCTACACCCTGTCGCACCTGGCGCACGACGTGAAGAACCAGACCGGACTGGGCGAGCCGGCGCGCGACTGGTTCCCCATTTCCTTCATGTCCACCTTCAGCGATTGGAGCGATCTGACCCACGGTCCGCAAGCCGATTGGGGCCAGTTAAGCTGCGGGTGCCATCCCAACTGCGGCACCGGAATGGCCGTCATGGTGGACAAGGAAACCAAGGAAAAGGTCCCGGTAACGGCGTTCCTCAATGCCGACCGTTGGGCCAAGGACGTGGCCCGCATCAACGACGCCGCCCGCGGCAAGTGGCTCTCCGTGATCGGCATGTCGCTGGCCGTCGCGCGCAATTACGACCCCTTCCAGACACCAACGCACTTCAAACTCACCGACATGCTGAAGAAGCTCGACAAGACCTTCGGCGCCACCGGTAAGAACTACGGGAAGGTGGGCAGTGACCGCACCATGGACGACATCGAAAAGCGGCGCAAGGATCGCTGGAACTTCCTGTTCATCGCCGGGATGTGGTTCCAGGATCTGTTCAATTACGATTTCCGCCGCACCGAGCAGTGCATCATTCCCTACGCCACGCAGGAAGGCGAGATCTCGTTCTGCGCGTACAACACCGGCGTCGGCTGGCGCC
>CAYPYJ010000141.1:0-6518 GCA_964414945.1 uncultured Occallatibacter sp. | reverse complement strand
GGCGCCGCGCATCATGCCGGTTACCTCCGCCAACAAGCCGCGCTGTAAATGCGGGTCTTGTGGTGTGCACGGCTTTGTACATTCCACCTGAATGCCGCCGGTCGAATCCTGCAGATACAGCACCCCTTCCGTATAGCCGATCAGCGTGGTTACGCCGCGAAACCGGACCGGCCCGGGAGGAGCGTTGCGTGCCGCCCGCGCGCGGACGGAGGCGATGGTGACCGGAGCGCCAGCCTCGCGGGCGCGTAGCATCGAGGGCAGCTTCTCCGGTTCGACGCCGATCACTCGAATCTTGGGGTTGGTTTCTTTCAGCGCGCAGGCCACGCCGCTGATCAAGCCGCCGCCGCCGATGGGCACCACCACGGCTTCCAGATCCGGCACCTGTTCTAGCAGTTCCAGGCCGATGGTGCCTTGGCCATTGATCACATCCGCGTCGTCGAAGGGGTGGATGAATGTACGGCCATCTTCCACCTGGCGTCGCAGGGCTTCTTCGCAGGATTCGTCGTAATTTGTTCCGTGGAGAATGACTTCTGCGCCAAATCCGCGCGTGGCCGCGACTTTGATCTGCGGTGTAGCCATCGGCATCACGATTTGCGCGCGAATGCCTCGTGCGGCGGCGTGAAAAGCGACTCCTTGGGCGTGATTGCCGGCGCTGGCGGTGATGACGCCCCGCTCCCGCTCGGCCTGCGTGAGCGTCAGCAGCTTGTTCAGCGCTCCGCGCTCTTTGAAGGAGCCAGTGCGTTGCAGGTTTTCCAGCTTCAGGTGCAGGGGCAGGCCGGTCAGTTCAGAAAGGTCGCTGGAGAGCTGGCAGGGAGAGACGTAAATGGCTTCGCCGATGCGCGCGCGTGCCGCCTGGATGCTGGCGAGGGTGACGGATTCCAAAATCTGCCTCCTTGGCATGTTTAGGTACAAGTGAAAACCTTCAAGTGAGGCTGGAAATAAAAAACCACCAGCCGCGCTTGCGGGTGGTGGCCTGTGTGCCGCTTTACTACTCTCTGATTCGTCAGGCTTCCGTTTCCGCGCGCGCATTGGAGCCGATAATTCGCATGGCCATGGTCAGGACCAGAGGCAGGCTCGCGTTGGCGGTGGAAATGTTCATGACTTGATTGAAGTAGAGCAGAGGCACGGGGCGGGCGTCAAGGCGCACTAACATGCTAGGTGTCTTGTTACCATCGAGTCTCTTGTGCCGCATTGTGCATCTCTGAACAATATTTCTAGACGATAATATCTGTAATCACCAATTGCATTCTTAGCTCGTAAACTGCGGGGCAAAATTTGATGATGTGTCCAGCCTGTCATGGCTTTAAAGTTCGCCGAGTGGCGAGAATAGGATTCCTGCGGGAGAAATTGGCTCCGTTGTTTGGCTTCTATCCGTGGAGATGCTCCGCGTGCAAGAAGGAGTTTTTGCTCAGAGAGCGGGGCACTAAGAGGAGTTCTTCTCAGACGATGAGCCAGCGCAACGAAGCTCCAAGCCAGTCAGCAGACTAACTCGACAGAGATAATCAGCCTCCTGCATGCCGCAACCTCCATCGCTTGCCGCAATTAATTTCTCGTAACCGTCGCATCCCTGGTTCAGACAGAAATACCACGTTCCTACTTCGCCGCAGGGGAGACCCAAACCTGTTGGGGAGTGCTGACTTCCGTGCCGGGCAGCTTGAGTTTCAGCTTCAGGAATGCGACTTCAGCCTTGCCATCCAGATGGCTGGTAAACCCGAGTTCGTACTGATTCTGCAAGCGGCGCGCAAGCTCTTCGAAAAACGGCTGGAAGCTGACCGGGTTGCCTACCCCAATCCAGAAGCATTTGCCGCCCGTCGCCTGAGTAACCTGCTGCAAAAGATTCTGGCCGAGAAAGTTCCCATAGCCGGTACTGCTAAAGCGACCCTGGTTGAGCCAGTAGATCGAGTAGACGACCAGTTTGGCGTGAACTGAATCCTTAATTGCCTCCTCCACATAAGGATCATCCATGTCGATTTCCAGGTGGTACGGGTCCACGCCGTCCGTTATCATCACCACCACACGCCGAGCGCCGGTATCGGCAGACGGCCAGTGTTTGGCGAGGTCGGAGAGGCAAAAATAGGGGCTGGCGGAGGAGCCTGCCGAGCCTCCTGGCAAATGAAGTGCACTCAGCACCTGCGTATGGCTTGCGGAAAGCGGTGCGGCAAAAGTTGTTTGCCCATTCTGCATATAACCGATGGCGACCTTTGTATTCGCGGGGAGGGCATTGATGAAATGCTCAATCTCGATGAACTGGGTTCCCAGGTTGCCGCGCGCCGAGCTGTCAATCATCAGCACAAGTTCAACACTGTTCTCCGGGCCTTGAAGCGATTTCAAACCAGTGACAGTGGCTTTTTTGTTGTTGACTGTAATCACCAGATCCTTCGCCGGCACATTCGGCACCGTTGAAGCGCCTGATTTGGGAAGGAGTGTAACCACGGCTTGCCCTTGACCACTTTCGTTCTGAGAAAATCCCGGCGCTGATCCAAGCAGCGCAAGGGCTGCGACCCAAATTGCCATCCCAAATTTTGCAATTGCTGGATTCTTCATGCGAGTTCTCCTTCGAATGTTTGTGGTTCCTGTCGCGCTGCCAACTATTTTACTCACTTTGCCGACCGCTGGGCAGTTGAATTGCTCCCTCGCGGCTTTAGACTCTATGCAGAGGGTTACTAGGCAGGCACCATCCAGAAACCCCAGGAGAAGCAATGGACTACGTCAATCTAGGCAAAACCGGGCTCAAAGTCTCCCGCATTTGTCTCGGCTGCATGACATACGGTGTGGCTGCCACAGGCCAGCAACTGGCGGGAAGGCATGCCTGGTCGCTAAACGAAGAAGAGAGCCAGCCCTTTCTTCGCCAGGCACTCGAGTTGGGAATCAACTTTTTTGATACGGCCAATATTTACTCCAGCGGCAACAGCGAAGAAGTGTTGGGACGCTTTCTGAAAGGCAATACACGTCGTGAGGCCGTGGTCATCGCTACCAAAGTCCACGGCGTTATGCGTGACGAACCCAACGGACGTGGCCTTTCACGAAAGGCTATCTTTTACGAAATCGACCAGAGCCTCCAACGCTTGCAAACCGACTATGTGGATCTTTACCAGATTCACCGTTTGGACCCGGAAACCCCGATTGAAGAAACGCTGGAAGCGCTGCACGATGTGGTCAAATCCGGCAAGGCGCGTTACATCGGTGCCTCATCCATGTTTGCGTGGCAATTTGCCAAAGCGCTTTATCTGGCCGACCGGCACGGTTGGACCCGCTTCATTTCCATGCAGAATCATTACAACCTGCTCTATCGCGAAGAAGAGCGGGAGATGATCGGTCTTTGCCAGGCAGAAGGTATCGGCGTTATTCCCTGGAGCCCGTTGGCGCGTGGCCGTCTCACCCGACCTTGGCAAAGTGAAATCACAACGCGTTACGAATCCGACCAGTTCGGCAAATATCTGTACTCGCAAACCGGGGATGCGGATCATGCCGTTGTGGACCGATTGGGACAGGTTGCAGAAGTGCGTGGCCTTCCTCGCGCCGAAGTTGCGCTGGCGTGGCTGCTCAGCCGTCCAGGGGTTACCGCGCCAATTGTAGGCGCAACAAAGCCGCATCATCTGGAGAACGCCGCGGCTGCGCTCAGCCTGCATCTAACTCCGGCGGAGATCGCCTCCCTTGAAGAGCCGTACACGCCGCATCCCGTTCTGGGCTTTAGTTGATCGGACGCAGTAACTCAAGGAATTCGCTGACGAATCTCCTGCGACAATAACAGCATCGAACCACGAAAGAGACACCCGCATGAGCGCCGTTAAGTATGACTTGATCGTTGTTGGTTCCGGGCCCTCTGGACAGCGGGCTGCCGTTGCCGCGTCCAAAATGAAGAAGCGCGTTTGCGTTGTCGAAGCCCGGGAGGTTGTCGGCGGCGTTTGCGTCAACACGGGAACCATTCCCTCGAAAACGATGCGCGAAGCCGTCCTGCATTTGTCAGGTTACAATTATCGCTCGATTTACGGCATCAATTACCGGGTCAAAGAAAAGATCACCATGGCCGATCTGGCCTTTCGCGTTCGGGCAGTGATCAAGACTGAAGTGGATGTGACCGAAGCACAACTCTCGCGCAACGGCATCGACGTAGTGCATGGAGTCGCGCGCTTCAATGATCCTCACACATTGCGCGTGGAGGGTCCGCAGACCGACACGACTCTGGAAGCAGATCGCATTATTCTGGCGGTCGGCACCAAACCAGCCTCTTCAGATAAAGTGCCGATCAACGGTCGCACGATCGTCAACAGCGATCAGATTCTGGATCTGCCGGAGTTGCCGCGCGCGCTGGTTGTGGTCGGTGGTGGTGTCATCGGCGTCGAATATGCTTGTATGTTCGCCGTTCTTGGCGTTCGCATCACACTGATTGAGAAACGCGACCGGCTGCTGGAATTCGCCGACCGTGAAATCATCGAGGCTCTCAGCTATCATCTGCGCGACAACAGAGTTACGCTCCGGATGGGCGAAGAGGTTCAGTGCGTCGAAGAGTTGCCTGACGGAACAGTGGTTGCGAATATGGAGAGCAACAAGCGGATTTCAGGCGACGCTCTGCTTTATGCTATCGGACGCCAGGGCGCGGTCGATGATTTGAATCTGGCTGCGGCGGGATTGGAGGCGGATAGCCGGGGCCGTATCGCCGTGGATGAGCATTACCAAACCAAGGTGGAGCACATCTATGCGGTAGGCGATGTGGTGGGCTTTCCATCGCTGGCGTCGGTTTCTATGGAGCAGGGGCGCATTGCCGCCGCGCGAGCTTTCAACGATCAGGCCGCCAGCTCCAACCCCAGCTTCTATCCTTACGGGATTTACACCATCCCTGAGATCAGCTTTATCGGCAAGACCGAAGAGCAATTGACCAGTGAAGATGTGCCTTACGAAGTGGGCATGGCTTACTATCGCGAAACCGCACGAGGCCAGATTCGCGGCGATACCACCGGCCGGTTGAAACTGATTTTTCATCGCGACACCCGCGCGATATTGGGCGTGCACATTATCGGCGAAGAGGCCAGCGAACTGGTTCACATTGGTCAGGCGGTGATGATTTTGGGCGGCACGGTGGATTACTTTATCGACAATGTATTTAACTATCCGACACTTGCTGAATGTTACAAAGTGGCCGCTTTCAACGGGCTCGGCAGGCTTCATCGCTACCAGACGGAATAGGCCTTTTTACTGGAGGGTACTATGATCACCGCGATTGGCATCGTCATCACTGACCACATTGTTGCGGGAAGAATTGAAGATCAACGCATCACCGGCAAGCTGTTGCGTTATCCCGGCGAGGCGTGTGACATGGATGCTTTGACGGCGATTCCCGGCAGCGAATTGCTGGAGACGATGGCGGCGCAAGTTGAGACACTGACTCATGAAAGTGCGGGAACGGTGGAAGCCATCGGGGTGGCGGTTCCTGGCATCATTCGCCAAGGTGTGGTTGAGGACTCGCCCAACCTGACGCAGATTAAAGGAATGCGACTGGCCGAAGAGCTGGCCAATGTTCTGAGCAAACGTGGCATCGAAGCTCCCGTGCATATTGCCAACGACGCCGACGCGATTGCCGCTGGAGTGGCCGCAACCCGAGGTCAGCTCAACAAGCTGACGCGCGTCTGGACCATCGGCAAAGGCATTGGCTATGGCCGCTGGCCTTATGTCGAGGGCGTGTGGGAGGGTGGGCACATCACCGTGACGCTCGACCCCAAAGAGAAATACTGCGGCTGCGGCGGAGCAGGCCATCTGGAGGGAATCATGGGTTATCGTGCCATGCGGATGCGATTCCTCGATCTCGAACCGGAAGAGGTTTTCGCTCAAGCCCGCCAAGGCGATGTGCGTTGTCGGGAGTTTGTTGACCTGTGGCACCGCGCTTTAGCCGCAGCCACTTCCTCGTTTATCCACCTCGCCGGTCCCGGACGTTTTTATTTCACTGGCCCAAACACAGGCTTTCTCGATTTGCCGCTCTTGAGGAGCCATTTGGAAACCATGGTGATGATGAGTCCGTTGCAGAGCTATTCGCTGGAGATTCTGCCGCCTGACGATGAGACCGCTCTACTCGGCGCGGGGATATCCGCTCTGCGGGCGCTTGCCCGCTGACGCGAATGCCGGTCGGTTGTAGATAAGGGAAGGGAATTAGATAGCGCTCCGAAGCCTTCCCGCGGAAATCTCAGGGAATCTACGACAAAAACGCAATCGATTGCGTAAAGTGTTGTTTTTAAGTGATTGATTTAATTGGTGGACCTGATCGGGATCGAACCGATGACCTCTTCCATGCCATGTTGTAAGCGAAACCGCAAGTTGTTGACGGTGCAGTGGTTATAAACCGGCACAACCGGCAAAAACGGCCCACTGGGCGGTATTTGCGACAAAAATGCGACAAACTTCACGGGCTTCCGGGCTGGCTGTGTGGGACCAGCCCAAGCAGTTCTAATCGAAGAAGGAGATCCCCCGGCTTTGCCGGGGTGGCAGTAGCAGTTTGACATTTCCGGGAGTCCATCCAGAAACTCTTC
>CAYPYJ010000140.1:0-6563 GCA_964414945.1 uncultured Occallatibacter sp. | reverse complement strand
CACGCCGCCAGCGTTGATTCTGAGCCAGGATCAAACTCTCGTTTGAAACCTGATGCATCCCCCATACCGACGGAGGTCGGATGGGTTCAGCGGCATCATGCGCTCGAAAACACATGATGCATTACTTAGTGAGAATGATCAAACCAAACTTGATCTTTTCTCACGACTGGCATGTTCAACCTAATTGTCAAAGATCCTTGAGAGCCTTCCGCCTAAGCGGCGCCCTTTTGGATCGAGGCCCGGATGTTACTCCAGGTTGTCCTCGAACTTGTTGCGCTGGCCGACTCTGCATACGATTGCAGTCTCCGGCGTTTTTGCGCGAACCTTTTAAACATATCGAACTTCAACCACCCTGTCAAGGTCAATCTTTCTCTTCGTTCGAGGCCGTTCCAACTCACTGTTGGCGGTAGTTCCTCGCTTACGAATTCGATCAACTTGAAGAGGACAAGTCCTATTCAAAAAGCATCACGCAGCGCAAAATATCAAAGAATGACCAGCAAACAACGCTGAAGCCACTAGGGCTTACAGGAGTTTCCTCCTGAGTCTTGCAATGGCTTGTTCTCTGTGGGATTCCCTACAGTGGTCAGGGGCTTTCGCCTCACCTGTACCTACGAACCAGCATTACAACGTGCTTCCCACTTCCCTCTACGGGGCAGGCCAACAGGCCACCGGGAGGCTTACAGTATCTTCCTGCTCAACTGCAACTTTCAAAGAGTAGCACAGGCCACTCTCGTTTGCAAGTGACACCCGACCGAAGTCGCTGTAGCCCCTCTTGCAACTTCCCGAGAATAGCAACAAGGCGGCTCAATTGCAAGCTGACCCCCTGTGGGAAAATGCCGCTTCTGTGGGAATCTCGGCGTCAGTGCTTGGTAATTAATCCCAAGTCTGTCAATCCATTCACGAAGTACTGCATGGCCAACGCCACCAGCAGCAATCCCATCACGCGCACCAGCACACGAATTCCCGTTTCGCCCAGCACTTTGAGCACCCGGCCTGCTCCGGCCAGAACAAAATAGCTCACCAGGCTGGTCAACGTAATCGAGGCAAGAATCGCGCCCATCTCCCAGCACAATATCGAGCGCGTCTGCCCCACCAGCACCATTACGGAAGAAATGGCTCCCGGCCCGGCCAGCATCGGAATCCCCAACGGCACAATCCCCGCGTCGTCCTTGGCCGCGCCTTCCTCCGTATCGCCCGATGCCTCCTGTGTGGCCGACCGCTTGGCTTGCAGCATATCCAGGCCGATCAGTAGCAGGATCATTCCTCCGGCGATCTCAAAGGCCGGAAGCGTAATGCCGAAGAGCCTGAAGATCAACTGCCCTGCCACGGCAAAGCTGGTCAGCACAATGAAACAGGTCAGCGTTCCTTTGCGCGCCATCTTCTTGCTGCGCGCTGGAGTGGCATTCCCGGTAATGGCCAGGAAGGATGGAATTGCCGCCAGTGGATCGACGAGAAAGAAGATCGAACTCAGCGCCAGCAGCGAAAAACGCACCAAGGGTGCTTCGCTCAATGCGTTCAGAGCCATCTCCGCTGGGCTGGTCAACATCATTCCTAGAGGCTAGATCATTCACCCGCCAATCGCCAACCGGCGGGGCTATTTAGTGGTGGTGCAGTTTTTGGATAGGCAACCACACACTCGGAATCCTCTAAACCGGCGTAAAGCAATGCGCTATCATTTGCGCATGCCTAACCTTCGCGTCCAAATCGTACGTTTCGTGGACGAAGAGCCTCAGCCCGGGATTGTCGAGTCCAGATTTCGTGATGCTCGCGGCGCAGTCCACACAGTCATTGACAAAGTGCCCATCTTCACAGATGCAGATCTCTGGTCCGATTCTGAATATCCTCAGCCGGGCTTGGTAGGATGCGTGGTGCTTCAACAAATTTTTGATTCAACTGGACCGAACCTTGCACGCATCACAACGTGTGGCGTCGAGACTACCAATGGTGAATCCGAGTTTGTGATCGCGGAGGCAGAACTTTCCGATTGAATGACCGACCACTCGCCGCAAACCTAATTATTTCCGGCGCTCGAACGTCAGAACGCAACTGCCGATCGCGGGGTTTACGCTCGAAAGACAAAACAATCAACATTTCGGGAGCATCGCTTGGATTACGCCGACAAGGTCTCACAACTTTCACCGGAAGAAAGGTTACGGTTCTTCCATCTGTTGTCTCATGGAATATGCCTCCACGCACGTGGTCTCGCCTCAGATGAAGGAAAGAGCCAGGAACTTCGGCTACAGCAGAGCGACGCGGTAGTAGAAATGCTCCATCGGTTGTTTGAGCAAAGTGAACATTATTACAGGAGAACCGGTGTACACAGACCGGAACAAGACCTATTCGCAATTCTCCAGAATTTGGAGTCTTCAGCACAACTTCACGGCCTAGTGTCATCTGCATTCACATTTGCGACGCGCCACCTGCACGAAGGGATGATTTCATAGCTCCGGTCAGATTACCCGCTAACCGGAAACTGCACCATTACCAGCTATTTCGACGGGTAGAGTCCCTTAGCTGCGTGGAAGGCGCGCTCGAAACCGGCGATGGACTTTTGCACTCGCTCCATCGGAATTGTCAGCGAGAGGCGAATGTAACCGGGGCGGCGAAAACCTGTACCGGGAACGGCGAGGACGCCTTCGTCGGCAAGCAGTTTGGTAAAAGCAATGTCGTCGGGGATGGGTGTTTTGAGGAAGATGTAGAAAGAACCCTCTGGCCGGCTGACCTCGTAACCGATCTTCTGCAGCGCGTCGCACAGCACATTCCGTTTTTGCTCGTAGGGCGCGGCGTCTACCTTTTCATCCAACGACTCCAGCATGACCCATTGCCAAATGGCGGGCGCGTTGATAAAGCCCAGAATGCGATTGCTGAAGGCGCAGGCGCGGCGCAGATTTTCGGTGTCGTCGAGCCGCGGCGAGAGCGCGAGATAGCCAATGCGTTCTCCGGGCAAGCCCAGCGACTTCGACCACGAGTTACAGATCGCCGTATTGCTGATGAACGACGCCACTTCAGGCTGATGCTTGCCGTCATAGACGAATGCCTTGTACGGTTCGTCGCTGATGACGGTAATCGGCTGGCCGGAGCGCTTCAGAACACCATCAATCTCACGCAGCACGCTCTCCGGGTAAACGCGACCGGTGGGGTTGTTGGGCGTGTTGAGAATGATGGCCTTGGTTCGCGGAGTGATAGCCGCGGCGATTCGATCCACGTCAGGCAAGAATGTGGCATCGGTTTCGACCGGGACCATGCAGCCGCCGTGGTTGGCGATGTAAAACTGGTACTCGGAGAAGCAGGGCGTCAAGACGATGACTTCGTCGCCGGGGTCGAGGATCGACTTCAGAATTACGTTGCAGGCTCCCGCCGAGCCGACGGTCATAAAAACGTCTTCAGCCGTAAACTCCAGGCCGGTTTCATTGCGCAGCTTGCGGGCGACGGCTTCGCGAACTTGCGTATAGCCAGGGTTCGGCATGTAGCCATGCGATCCAGGACGGCTGCCGTCGGCGATGCGGCGCAAAGCATTGAGCACAGCGGGAGGCGGCTCCACATCAGGATTGCCTAACGAAAAATCGCAGATTGCGTCAGCTCCGCGCTCGCGCTTCAGCCGAATGCCTTCCTCGAACATGCGGCGAATCCAGGAGGCGTTTTCGAGTTGCTTGGCAATGGTCTTCGATACGGGCATGGTGGCAGGCCTTCCTAGAATGTTTGTTTCGACTGTAATTTTAGCTTCGTGCTACCCCACCCTTGCGACAAAAGCAGGAACGTCGCAAGGATGGGGCACCCAAACATTTGTACCCATGAACTTGTACGAACCCTGATCTATTTCAGCAGTTCGTCGCTGGCCAGCAGATTGATGCCTGCCGACTGCAAGCGCTCCATGCCGGCATCCAGATCATTGAAGCGGAAAATCATGATGGCCTGACCGCCGCAAAGATAGGGAAATGCGTACATATATTCTATGTTGATGCCGCTTTCGTCCAGAGCGCTGAGCAGGTGAGCGAGGCCTCCGGGCCGGTCTGGCACCTCGACGGCGAGAACTTCGGTGATTTTGACGACGAAGCCATGCGCTTCAAGAAGCGCGGCAGCCTTCTGCCACTCGGAGACAATCATCCGCACGATGCCGAATTTCTCGGTATCCGCCAGGTAGAGCGAGCGGAGATCGATGCCTTCATCCGCAAGCAGCTGCGCGGGAGCGGTGATATGCCCCGGCTTGTTTTCGATAAACAGCGATATTTGTTGAATCTTCATGATGTCCGCCTGTCAATGACCCGTTTTGCTTTGCCTTCGCTGCGCGCCAGGGAGTGTGCTTCGACCAGCGCAACGCGAACCCGGATGCCGAGCACATGATCGAGCGCAGACTGAATTCTGCTTTGCAGTCCTTGCAGCGCTCCAATCTTATCGTTGAACATGTTCGGCGTGACTTCGACCTGCACTTCCATCTGGTCCAGTCCCTGTTCGCGGGTGAGCAGAATCTGATAATTCGGCAGGGTGCCTTCAATCTGGAGCAGCACCGACTCGACCTGCGACGGAAACACATTGACACCGCGAATAATCAGCATATCGTCGCTGCGCCGTCCGATGCGGCCAATCCTCCGCATGGTGCGCCCGCACTCACACTGGCCCGTCATGATCATCGTAATATCGCGCGTGCGATAGCGGATCATGGGCATCGCCTGCTTACTGAGCGTGGTGAGAACCAGTTCGCCTTCACTGCCGTCGGGCAGCGGGTCGCCGGTCTCAGGATCGACAATTTCTGGATAAAAATGATCTTCAAAGATGTGCAAGCCCTGATGGCGGCGGCATTCGCAGCCTACGCCGGGACCGATGATCTCTGAAAGGCCGTAGATGTCGAAGGCTTCGATATTGCTATTGTTTTCAATGTGCCTGCGCATGGATTCGGTCCATGGCTCTGCACCGAAGACCCCCGCGCGCAGCGGCAGTTCTTTCATGTTCACGCCGAGTTCCGCGGCGCGGTCGATGAGGTGCAGAAAATACGTGGGCGTGCAGCAAATCGCGGTGACGCCAAAGTCCTTCATCAGCATGATCTGGCGGTCGGCATTTCCGCCGGAGGTGGGCACGACTGCCGCGCCTAGCGCTTCCGCGCCGTAATGCGCGCCCAGGCCGCCGGTGAAGAGACCGTAGCCGTATGCGTTCTGAAGAATGTCGCCTTGATGCAATCCGCAGCCAGCGAATGAACGGACAAGCACAGAGGTCCACACTGCAATATCTTCTTTTGTGTACGAGACGACGATGGGCTTGCCGGTGGTGCCGCTGGAGGCGTGTAGACGAACGACGTCCTTCATGGGGCTGGCAAAAAGTCCGAAAGGATAGGTGTCGCGCAGGTCACTCTTCAGCGTAAAGGGCAGAAGGGCGATGTCACCCAGCGAACGAATATCATCGGGCTTCAACCTGCGCTCAACAAGCCGGTTGCGGAAGTGCTCGACATTTTGAAATCCGCGCGTGACAACCGACTGCAAGCGCCGCAACTGCAAGGCGCGCAGCTCGGCTAGCGGAGTGTAATCCGGCACGCTGGCGGGATGACAGTCGGCAAAACTGGTTTCAAGAACCGAATTCATTGTCATTGATTTCGTCCAATTGAAAACGCTATGAGATTCGCTTCATGCAACTTTTCCGGCAGATTGCGCTGGAGAGCGGCGGTCCATGCCTCGACGGGAAACGGCAAGTGGTGGCTCAAGACACCCAGCAACGCCACATTGATGCTTTTTTTATTTGGCAGCTTGGATTCGTCGATCAGTGAAGGCTCTATCAGAACGCCGCCTTTGCTGAGCGCGGCAATATTGACCGGGACCTGATCTTGCGAGATGACGACAAGGAAATCCGCCTTGCCCGCTGACACCATGGGACTGAAGACACGCTCGCCAAAACGAACGTCGCTGGAGACCGAACCACCGCGCTGGCTCATTCCGTGCAACTCGCTCTTTTTCACTTCGACGCCGGAGTTGAAGGCTACGTCGGCCAGAATGTCGGAGGCTTTGATGACGCCCTGTCCACCCAATCCCGCGATCACCACGTTAGTCGGTTGGTTGCTCATTACACCTCTCGTACTCGTGAATCGAGCGGGTTGCCAGCAGACAGTCGCGACGGGCAATCACGACGGAAAGCTCGGGCTTATTCAGGCAGCTTTGAATCAGCGCTTCAAACTTGGCGGCGTCTTGCGTGGGGTCGATCACATGAACATTTTTGATGCCCAGTGAGCGCGCCAGATCTTCGAAGACCACTTTGCCGGTGTGGGCATGGGCCAGCGTGCGCCCGGTTCCGGGATGCTCTTGCATGCCGGTCATCGCCGTGGTTCCGTTGTCGAGGATCAGCACGACGTGACCGCTCTCCGGCGGATTGTAGACCATCTCGACGAGGCCGGTGATTCCACTGTGCACGAAGGTGCTGTCACCGATGACACTGACCACGCGCCGCGCTTCCTCGGGCGGCAGCGAGTGGCGCATCCCCAGGCCGACGCCGATGCCGGCGCCCATGCAGACCAGCGTATCCATTGCCTCAAAGGGCGGCAGAACGCCGAGTGAATAGCAGCCGATGTCGCCGGGGACGAGGCA
>CAYPYJ010000139.1:0-6749 GCA_964414945.1 uncultured Occallatibacter sp. | reverse complement strand
CGAAGTCCTTCTTCAACTCAGCTTCGATGCCGGGAATGGTTTCGATCAGCGACAATTCGTAAACGGATTGCGCATTGTCGGTAACCGGGCCGTAGGAATCGACGGCAATCGTCACCGGTCCCATGCCCAGGAAGCCGAAGGCGACCAAGCCAAATGCGAAGACGGCCGGAGCGAGCATCATGGCATCCATGGCCGGGCCTTGGCTGAAGAAATAGCCCATGCCCATCAGCGCCACCATGCTCAAACCGAGCCAATAGGCCGACATATTGCCAGCCACCAGGCCCGACAGGATTCCCAGAGAAGCTCCGCCTTCTTTCGCGGAGGTGACCACTTCCTGCACGTGAGCCGAGTTGGTTGAAGTGAAGACCTTGACCAATTCGGGGATGAGTGCGCCTGCCAGGGTTCCGCAAGAGATGATGGAAGCCAGCTTCCACCAGAGCGATCCGTCACCCATTGTGGGAATCATCAGGTAGGTGACGACGTATGTAAGGGCGATGGAGACGATAGAAGTGATCCAAACCAGCGAGGTCAAGGGTGCCTCGAAGTCCATCTCGTCGGAGTTCGCATACTTCACCTTGGCGATGATGCCATTGAGGAAGTAGGCACCTGAACTGGAAATCAGCATGGCCACGCGCATGACGAAGATCCACACCAGCAGTTGGGCTTGTATCTGGTGATCGTGCACTGCCAGCAGGATGAAGGTGA
This sequence comes from uncultured Occallatibacter sp., assembly GCA_964414945.1. Taxonomy (GTDB): domain Bacteria; phylum Acidobacteriota; class Terriglobia; order Terriglobales; family Acidobacteriaceae; genus Telmatobacter. Next base: position 6,044 of record CAYPYJ010000139.1, on the reverse strand, counting down.
TCAGGGCCACGCCGGTGACGCCGTAGGTCTCAAAGCCGTCGGCCGAGGGTCCAACCGAGTCGCCCGCATTGTCGCCCGTACAGTCGGCGATCACGCCCGGGTTACGGGCATCGTCTTCCTTGATCTTGAAAACGATCTTCATCAGATCGGAGCCAATGTCGGCGATCTTAGTGAAGATGCCACCGGCAATACGCAGTGCCGCTGCGCCAAGGCTCTCGCCAATGGCGAAGCCGATGAAGCAGGGACCCGCATAGGCAGCCGGGACGAACAAGAGGATGAAGAGCATGATGAGCAGCTCAACCGAGATCAGCATCATGCCGACGCTCATGCCCGCCTTCAGTGGAATCGCAAACAGCGGATATGGCTTGCCCTTCAATCCGGCGAATGCCACGCGGGAGTTGGCAAAGGTGTTGACGCGAATTCCAAACCACGCCACCCCATAGCTACCCGCAATGCCGACCAAGCTGAACCCTAGGATAATGGGCAGCGTAACCCAAACATTTCCCACCGGCGCCAGCCAGCCGAAGTACATGGAGATGATGACTGCGATGAAAGCCCAGAGCACCATGATGAACTTGCCCTGCGTGATCAGATAGGTCTTGCAGGTCTCATAGATCAGCTCGGACATTTCGCGCATCGAGCCGTGAACCGGCAGGTTCTTCAACTGCACAAAGATCGCCAGACCAAACAGCAGGCCGAGAGCGCAGAATGCCAATCCAACCGCCAAAAGGTTATGCCCGGTTATGCCGAAGAAACTCACCGACGACAGATCAGGCAGCACCAGGCTGGCTTCGCCTCCACCCGCCTTTTCCTGCGCGTTGGCGAATGTGGGAAGCAGCAGGCCCAGGAGGACCGCCACGATCCCATACGGGCGCTTCAGAAAGGAAGTGCCTCCCTGGATGGCGCCAATGACTTGACGCGCAAAGAAAAAGGCCACAACGAGCGAAAGCGCGCTGACGGCCAGAAAGAAAAATACCCAATACTGAGCAGTCACAATTCCTCCCAAGCTGAAATGTTGATGGTTTATCTCGAACGGTCCGGAATTCACGACGCAAAAATTCCGGAAAAAGAGTCATTCGAAGGCTATCATCCGGGCTAAACACTGTCGAGTGATTACTATCACAGGTTACCCGGAAGGCCCGAAACGGAAATCTCTGCCATTCTGGGCAGAAAGCCGCTTAAGCCAGTTCCAGCTAGCCGGTTAGATGCAAGGGTCCATTTGGAACCGCTTGATTCTCAACTCTTGCCCTAGGAGGGTTTGGGCAGATTCTCCAGAACTTCCGGATACCCAGAGTTGTTCAAGCAGGACGCCGTTTCCAGCACGTATACCACTTCTTTTACCCGTTGATAGTGAAAGCGGCTCTCGACATTTCTCTTGAGCCAGAAAGCAGAAAGGAGCGCGAAGGAAGAAACGGCCAAATACACCACAAGATCGTGCGAAAACTGTTCTCCGTCGAGCGGCTCTCCTGCCCGGTGCAGGCGCCATATCGCGGCCAGCACAGGCAGCGTACTTACCCAAAAGACAGTGAAGACGGACCTCGCGGCAAACCATATTGAAGACATCATGCGTACGTGCGCCTCATTGCGAACGATCTCGCCGCACTTGCGCGGTGCAGCCCACAACATCCGGATCTTGAGGACATTGACGAACATCTTCGAACAGCCGGACCAGCGTTTGTCACCCTCCCAGGTCACGATCTCGGCCAGATGATGTAATTCTCTGGAGCGCAGATACGCCCGAATGTGCGAATACGGAAAGTGCGCACCGCTAGAGGTTGAAATATTGGCGGCATCGACTCTGGTTAAAAGCAACTCTGACCGGGGATGTACATAGTCGAGAAATTTGAGAAAGCGGATTCTGAGCCGCCAGAGCCAGGTGTGCCTCTCTGATATATCTGTCTGGACCTCGAAGTGCTTGAGACTTTCCCGCGAAATGCTTGCTAATGTCCGCTCTAGGCTCTTGCGGTCAGGGCGCTTGGGATCAAGCCGGTGAAAGATTCCACCAACGACATAAGCCACGATGAAGAGAATCCAGGCATGAAATGCGTCGACGGATGTTCTGAGTAACAGACCGAAGGTCGGCTCCTGCGTTACTCTGCGCCCAAAGGCGTCAAGAAAACAGGTCCCGGATGTGATCACCAGAGCGCAGACGGCAATGATGAATAGAATGCCCACCAAGCTGCCGAGAACATCGATCAGAAAATCCCGGACCATGCTGTATGCATTCGGTCCCCAGTCGATGGAGGCTGCGCCGGTATTCGCGGAATCGCCGCTCTCACTTCCCATTGGAGTTACTTCCTCGTTCCCCGCACAAAGACCGGGCTACTCCAAATTACAGAGAGAATGGAGCTACCGATCAGGCGACGAGCGATTTTACTACACGAAACAAGAAACCGGCCAGTCCGCCTACCGGAGGCCAAACAAAGGAAGATGGCTACAGCAGTCCGCCGCGCCCGGCAAGGCGTCGAGAGAGCAACCAGCAAAGCAGAGAGACGCCGAGTGCCAACGTCACCCAACCAGCTTGCTCGAACGAACCAGCGAGCCCTACGGGCATTTGCGACAGATTGACCGAGGGCACATTCACAGCAGGCGGCTCTGTCCGAATCAGCTCGATCACGCCCCCACTAATGACTCCGGCAGCCAGCACCATACCCGGCATAGCGCGCTTCCACGGAAAGGGAATCGGTGCAGGCAGCGCTGCTTCTTCCGCAACTCTTTCCATCACCGACGCCAGAAAGCCGGAAGAGGGAATCAGTTCCGCTTCACCGGCCAGAATGGTTTCAATCTCAATGTCAATCTGCGCACATCGTTCGCGCTTTTCTTCGTTTCGGAATTTCTTCACTCGATCCATTCTCAGGCCCCCTTTCCTATTGTCAGTGTGGAAGATTCCATCGCCGCAGGCTCATCTTCAGCCCGCTCCAGATTCGGAAAGCGTTGTCGCAACAGCGCCCGCGCACGGCTAAGGCGCGCCTTCAGCGTTCCTTCCGGCAGGCCCAGAGTGCGTGCCGCCGTGGCCACATCCATCTCATGAAAATAAAACAAAACCACCGGCTCTCGATAGCGAAGGGGAAGAGCCAATACGGCACGCCTGACTGCTTCGAGGCTCAAGTGCGCCACGAGTTCGCGATGTTGCGAGGCCGCGCCTGCCGGTTCAGGCACGGAGTCCAGGGGCATGGTCTCCGTGGGAAAGCGCTTCAATTCAGTGCGATAGACATTAGCGGCCAAAGCAAATAGCCAGGTAGAAAAGCTCCCTTCCCGTCTCCAATTGGCAAGCCCACGCCAAGCACGAATGAATGCCTCCTGCGCCATCTCCTCCGCGCGACTGCGGTCGCGGCAATAGCGCCAAGCCATATTGACCAGCGGACCCTGCCAGCGGCGGACGATCCCCTCGAAAGCGGCAACATCACCGGCAAGCACGCGGTCAACATCTTCAAGATCATTTGCTGCGTTCTTTGGTGTCGCGCTTGTAAGGGTCGAGGTCAATGTAATGCTCTCCGTAAAGTGAGACCGCAGCTTTGGCTAGCCGGTTGCATTTTCTCGGAAATGAAAACCCCTGCAGAAAATGCAACCGCTTCCTGTTGTCTCCTGTCCCACCGTTTGCAAGCAACAAATTCGCAAAAACTGAATCAGGAGGATTCTATGACATCTCTGGCATTACTGCTCCTCACAGGCCCCTTCGACGGTGACATGGGTCATTGGATATTTCTCTCCGTCGGCGCTTTCTCGCTCTTTGCGATCTTTATTCCGACTACAACCTGGATAGACAAAAGGCACAAGGAGCGCGAAGCCTTTTACAAAGCCGATACGATCCGGCGCGTGGCCGAGTCCTCCGGCGAAGGAGCCAAGGCGGCGTTGGAGTTACTCCAGCAGCAGAGCCGGATAGAGCAGCAGAAGAAACGCGAAGGAATGAAGATTGGCGGCCTGATCTGCATTGCTGTCGGCGCAGCAATGATGATCTTTCTTCGGGCCATTGCCGAAAAAGAGCCGGACACTCCCTATTTGGTTGGCCTCATTCCTGCCTTCGTCGGCATTGCCTTGCTGATCTACGTCTACTTCATGGCCTCACCGGTTGAGTAGCAGTCAGTGGAGAAGCTTGGGCTGTTATCCAAGTCCATGCAGCAAAATGCCAAGCGCGGCTCCAGCCAGAATCAGCCACGTAGCGTTCACCTTGAAGCGAACCAACAGCGCCACACTGACCATCCCCAACGCCCACGTCCAAGCGTCCACCAGCGTGGACCGGCCCAACGACAAGGCTACGGCAGCCATCAAAGCGACGGCGGCGGCATTTACGCCATTCAGAAATGCCGCCGCCAGCGTGGATTTGCGGACGCGACCGGCCAGCGCACCCACGAGTCCAGCCATGAAGAAGGACGGCAAGAAGATGGCGGCTGTAGCTACAGCCGCGCCTGACCAACCGTGAAGGAGATAGCCGATGAAGGTGGCCGTGGCGAAGACCGGTCCCGGCGTAATTTGTCCGGCAGTGATGGCATCGAGTAATTGCTGCTCGGTAATCCAGTGCAAGCGGTCCACGAGGTCGGCCTTGAGAAAAGCCACCAGCACATAGCCGGAGCCAAAAACGACAACTCCTAATTTGAGGAAAACAAGGGAGATTGAACCGAGTCCGGCAATGCCGACTGCCGAGCCGCCCAAGCCGAATGGCAGTACGGCAACTCCTATTGCCTTGTCTGATTGAAACCTTGGCCATTCCGCCAACAGCGCAAGGCCGCCGGTAGTAAGCAGCACCACAAGCGGCGGCGCGCCCACCAAAGCTGCCGCAAAACACACTGCGCCAGCCAAGGCCAACTGCCAACTGCGAAAGGCCGTTCTGCTCAGTTTCCATACGGCCTGAACGATGATGGCGACCATTATCGGTTTGGCTCCGTAGAGCAACCCCTGGGCCTGGGGCAGACTGCCATAGTGGACATAAGCCCACGCCAGAGCGAGTGTGGCCAGCGAGGCGGGAAGGATGAAGCACGCGCCAGCAACGGCAAGCCCCAGCCATCCGGCGCGGCTATAACCCAAAGCCATCGCGACTTGAGTGGAACCGGGACCGGGCAGTAGATTGCAAGCACCCACCAGATCGAGGAATTGGGCGCGGCTCATCCAACCGCGCCGTTCGACGGCTTCGCTCTCCATCAGGCTTATGTGCGCGGCTGGACCCCCGAACGCGGTCAGACCTAAACGCAGGAAGAGCCGGAGAATCTCACCCAGAGAAGATTTGGCGGAGGAGGCCATGCTCTTCTAACCAGCCTTTACGATTCGACGTGTAGCGGAACGGTCGCGGAATGTTCTCCAGGTACTTCACTCATTCTCGCGCCTTGTTTCTGGTGCGAAGGCGAGAAAGCCATGAAGTCCCAGCAAGCGCTTGGTCGCACCGCAGGTGCCTACTCGCCGCGCTGGTACCACTGTTTTCTGCGGCCCATTTTGATGCCGGAGTCAATGATGACAGCAATCAAGCCGAGGAGCATGCACAGGTCGGTGCTCGCTTCATGGAAAAAACTCAGCCACCCGTAACCGCTGAGCTTTTTGAGCGCGAAGGGACCCAGGGGCCTGCCCAGCAGGATAGGCAGTTTAGTGGAAACCAGAGCGAAAACTATGACCACGAGCAACCCAAGCGCGGCATCGCCAGCATAAATATTCAGCAGAATAGCCGCGCCCCCACCTATCTCAAGGCCGCCCACCAGCGGCGCCAACCGATCGGAGAAAGGTAAACCAATCTCGGCAAAGCGCCCCACGCCCAACTCACCGGGCCGGACAAATTTGAGAATGCCTTCCAACAGGAAGACCAGACCCACCATCACCCGGATCAGGATCATGGGAATATTTTGGCGCACCTCGCCTCCAGTCGCTGGTTGTCTCCGACAAGCTCGTTTCGGCTAAGGTCACTACGCCGGTTGCAACCCAGATATGGAAAAGCATACCGCAGGGGCCAAACCCATGGGAAGAAAAGACTGTACGGGTTATGAGTTCTGAATCAATCTTTACATCAGCCACGGCCTAGACGAAGAGGCGCGTCGTGTGGCGCAGCAGATCCGATTCCGTCC
>CAYPYJ010000138.1:0-6846 GCA_964414945.1 uncultured Occallatibacter sp. | reverse complement strand
CGCCCTAGTCTGGCAAAAAGAAATCGTCAAGATTCACACCGTCTTCGGCGGCAAGAATCCTCACCCGAATTATCTCGTCGGCGGCGTGCCCTGTTCCATCAACATGAATGAAGTGGCCGCCATCAACTCCGAGCGACTCAACCTCGTCAAGCATCTCATCGATCAGGCTGACGAATTTCTCAATCAGGTTTACATCCCTGATCTGCTCGCCGTCGCTTCTTTCTACAAAGACTGGGCCAGCCACGGCAGCGGCTTGTCGAACTACCTCAGCTACGGTGAGTTTCCCACCAAGGGCTATGGCTCTCCTGAATCCTTCCGCTATCCGCGCGGTGTCGTGCTCAATCGCGATCTCAGCACTGTCCATCCCGTCAATGCAACCGATACGCAAGAGATCAAAGAGTACATCGCCCACTCCTGGTACAGCTACGAAAAGGGAGACAGCGAAGGCATCCATCCCTGGGCCGGCGAAACCAAATTGAATTACACCGGACCCAAGCCACCCTTTGACACGCTCGAAGGCCACGAGAAGTATTCATTCCTCAAGACCCCTCGCTGGAAAGAACAGGCGATGGAGGTCGGCCCGCTCGCCCGGCTGATCGTTTCCTTTGCCGCTGGCCGCACCGACGTGCAGGAGCTGGTCAAAGATACGCTGGGCAAGCTCAACGTTCCCGTCGCGGCACTCTTCTCAACCCTCGGCCGCACCGCAGCCCGCGGACTCGATGCGGCGCTCGCAATGATCTGGCTCAAGGACTACTACAGCCAGTTGATGGAGAGGGTCAAAATCAACGAAGTCTCCACCTTCAATGGCGACCGTTGGGACCCCAAGACATGGCCCAAAGATGCCGAGGGCGTTGGTCTCACCGAGGCTCCACGCGGCGCTCTGGCTCACTACATCAAGATTCACAACGGCGCCATCGAAAATTACCAGCTCGTCGTCCCAACCACATGGAACGGCTCTCCGCGCGATGCCAAAGGCCAGCGTTCATCCTTTGAGCAGGCACTTATCGGCACACCAGTGGCAAAGATCGACGAGCCGGTCGAGATTCTGCGCACCATCCATTCTTTTGACCCGTGCCTGGCCTGCGCCGTGCATCTTTACGATCCGCAGGGAAGACACATATCCCAAGTTTCATTCGAGTGACGCCCATGAGTACACCAAACATTACCGCAGGCAGCGCAGTACCGGCTGAGCATCCGGTGGAGTATCGGCGCATCTATGTGTGGGAACTCCCCGTCCGCGCCTACCATTGGATCAACGCTATCGCCCTGGTCGCCCTCTGCGTCTCCGGCTACCTGATCGGCGCGCCACTCCGCCCCTTCGACGTCGCCGAATCTTATCAGCAGTACTGGTTCGGCTGGGTCCGCTTCATCCACTTCACGGCGGCTTTTGTCTACGTCTTCAACTTCGCCGCGCGCATCTATTGGGGCTTCGTCGGCAACAAATACTCTCACTGGAACGCCTTCTTCCCGCTGAAAAAATCGCAGCGCCAGGAGATCGTCGATGTGATCAGTGCCGACGTGCTCGAAACCAAACTCCACGGCCCCATCTCCACTGGACACAACTCACTGGCCGGGCTCATCTACTTCTTCACCTTCCTGGCTTTCGTAGCCCAGACCATCACCGGCTTCGCGCTCTACTCAAGCATGAGCGATTCCTGGCTGCCGCGCATGTTTACCTGGATCGTTCCGCTCATGGGCGGTGAATTTGCGGTGCGCTTCTGGCACCATCTTTTCCTTTGGTTCTTCGTAACATTTGTCATTGTCCACGTCTATCTGGCCTTCTATCATGACTACATCGAGGGCCGCGGTACGGTATCCTCGATCATCGGCGGATGGAAGTTCGAGCGGGAAAAAAAGCAGGACTGAAGCCTTTTCAACTCAGCTTTGCACGGCACTTTGGGTGCCCCATCCATTCCGCGTTCTTTGCGGAATGGGTGGGATAGCATAACTATCCATTTCGACAGAGAACTTCTACATAAGTCGATGTCTTGAAAGGCACGACTTTACAGCTTGCGGAAAAAAGGGAGAAGAGGTCAAAATGCCTCCGAAATCGGTGATAGAAAACTGTCAACTGAACCTCACGGATCGATCCTGAGGCATTCTGATGCGGCCGATTTTTTGCGTTTCCTACGAAATTCCTTTTTTCCGCAAGCTGTTTAGTCGTGCCGCAAAGGCAGCAAAAAGTACGTGGGCTTTAGCCCCTGAGGGAATCTTCAATTTGGAGATCGAATCAAAGCAAAACAAAACGCTGGTCTTGGGCCTTGGCAACATCATCATGGGCGACGAAGGCGTCGGTGTCCATGTCGTATGCGCTCTCGAAAAACACGCGCTCCCGGCCAACGTAGAGTGTCTCGACGGTGGGACAGGCGGATTCGTTCTGCTCGAGCCGCTCCAGAATGCCAGCCGTGTCATCCTCATCGACGCCGCCGCCGATGGCAACCCCATCGGCACAGTGACCCGCACCACGCCGAAGTTCTCACGCGATTACCCGCCCACGCTCACCGCCCACGATATAGGCGTCAAAGATTTATTGGATGTCTTCTATATCCAGGGTGGCGCACCCGATGTAGTCCTCTACGCCATCGCCATCGATCCCCACCAATCCATCTCGATGGACCTATCGCCCGTAATCGCAAAGGCCGCCGAAGTCGCCGTAACCGAGATTTTGGCTGAACTCGTGCGGGCTGCCGCTTGACTGCGGCACAGCGAAATAAGGAATTCAGTTATTTTACTCTCTTCATAAATGCAAGAATAATTGGGGCTACTGCGGGAAATATAAAACAGCATACAGCCCATACAATTCCGTTCCGCCCGAGTTGGATGGCAAATCGATACGCTAGGTAGGCAACGCCAGCAGCTATCAGTACCAGTAGCACGTAGACTGATAGGTGATACTTAAGGAATCCGAGAGGCGTTACAAGAAAACAAATAGAAACAATGCCCCAAACGATCAACAAAATTTGCGTTCTCATTACGCTTTCACCTTTACATGTTTGGGTGCCCCAGGTCCCGCTTTTGGGACCTGGGAAACCTCGAACCCAATCGTCCTACTTCGCCCGAGCATTCAGTTTCGCTATCACTTGCTTCAACTCCTCCAGCCTCTGTCCGGCCTCACCGAGTTTCCCCGCCGCTGTCAGTCGTTGATAGTCGTCAAAGTCCTTGCTGGCTTGTCCAATCAGCGCATTCAAGTCCTGCGCCGGTGCGGGCTTCCCAGGCATTGCCGCAGGAGCAGGCGCAGTCGCCGCACTTGCCCCTTCCGCCGCGCTCAGCGAAGAAATCCCTCCGCCGTATAGCGACGTGAGTGCCGCCTCGAATGTTGGCCCATACGCGAGCTTGTCCTGCAACGCCAGCACCACCAGCCGCAACTCCGGCATCGGGCTTTGGTTGGCCTGCAAGTAAATCGGCTCCGCATAGAGCAGCGCCTTGCCTGAAGGAATCACCAGCAGAGTTCCCCGCCTTACATGCGACCCCTGCTGATTCCACAGCGTCAACTGGCCGGAGATTTGCGCATTCTGATCGATGCGCGCTTCAATCTGCATCGGCCCGTCCACTTGTTTGGTCTTGGGAAAGTCGTAAACAATCGATGTGCCGTAGTGCTCGCCATCGCTGCGTCCTGCAATCCAACCAATCAGATTGTTGCGATTCGCCGGAGTGAAGGGAAGTATCTCCACAAACTCCTCGCCGCTCTCCCCGGGCAGCTTCATCAGCACAAAGTTCGGCTGCATCGACTGAGTTTGTTGTGTGTTCCCCTCGCCCAGGCCAACTTCGCTGGCCACAGTCCACAAGTCTTCCCGGTTGTAGAAAACTTCGGGATTGGTCATGTGGTAGAGACCATAAACTTCCGCTTGAAGCTTCAAAAGTAACTCAGGATAGCGCACATGTTTGCGCAGCCCGGCTGGTATCTCTGCCGCGTCTTTGAACAAGCTCGGAAAAATCCCGCGATAAGCCGCCAGGATAGGGTCATGATTATCGAAAACATAGAAGGTAGTTGTCCCGTCGTATGCATCCACAACAACTTTGACGCTGTTGCGCATGTAATTCAGATTCTGCCCGTCCACCGAGTAATGCGTCGCATAGGGATAACTGTCCGATTGCGTAAACGCATCCAGAATCCAAGAAAGCTTTCCATCCTCGCCCAGCACAATATATGGGTCCCGATCGAAGGTAAGGAATGGCGCCAGCGCCGTGACGCGTTCATGCACCGTGCGCCGCATCAACAGCCGGCTGTCAGAATTCACATCATCGCTGAAGGGAAGTTTTCCAATGTCGCCGCGATCGAATGCAATCAGAATGCGGCGGAAGAATCCACCCAATTCAATGCCGCCATTGCCTTGATAAGAGGTGAGATTGTTGCTATCGCCCTGTGGGTAGTTGAACTCCTGCTGCCGAGTCTTCACATAAACATCAGTGTTAGTCTGTTGCCCAAAGTAAATCTCAGGCCGTGTAACATTCAGTCCAGACACAGTGCTTTGCACCGGCATGTTACTCAGCAACAGTGCGGGCCGGCCTTCGGGCGTAAACCCATTCACCGGGTTCATCGTGATCCCATAGCCGTGTGTATAAATCAGTTTGTCGTTGATCCAGTTGCGGCTACTTACCGGGAGTTTGTCCACATTCAGCTCGCGCGCAGCCAGCATCACTTCGCTCATCGAACCGTTGATCTGATAGCGATCGATGTCGATATCGGGAAAATCGTAGTAAGTGCGAATCTCTTGTATCTGCCTCAGCGTGTCTTGAAGCGCATGCCAGTCCCATAGCCGAATGTTTTTGAGCGTTGCCTGATTGTTGGCCGGATCGGTTGCATCCACGGTTGTTTCAGCAGGGAACTCGCGCAGCTCAAATCCGTTCAACCCATAGGCCTGCCGAGTCATTTCGATATTATGAGAAATATACGGCTGCTCGCGCACTAACTCATTCGGCTTGACCAAAAAACTCGAGACATACCAACCCACCAGCCCAACCCCGGCGTAACAAAGCACCGCCGGAACCACCGCTGCCGCGAGCCAGCGTCCGCGCGGAGCGAACACGCCGCCCGCCAGCGCGATCACCGCTCCCAGCAGCAGCGCCGCGCAAACCACAAGCATGCCGATTAGCTGCACGTGCGCGTCAGTATAAGTTACTCCGTCAAAAATTGTATGGTGCTCAAACAGTAACTCGAAGCGTCCAAGATAGACGCGCATAGCGATGACGATCAGCAAAAATGAGGCTGCAATCGACAGTCCGCGCCACGGCAGTGCGCTCAGGCTTCCGCGGCCACTGCTGAGTGCCAGCCTCCCGCCGGAAACCAGTAAAAACACTACCGCAATCACGCAAGCAATTACGCTCAGCGTCAGCAGCCAACTGACGATTAACTGCCACGCCGGCAATGTAAATAAATAAAATCCCAGCGGCTTGCCAAAAATAGGATCAACCACACCACCCGCACTCTGCGGCGCGTACCACCAAAGCGCTAACTTTTGCCACTCGGATGCCATCGCACCGCCAGTCAGCAACGCAATCAAAAGCGAGCCGCCAATGGAAACAACGAGCAGCACAGGTTTAAGTGATAGCTTAACTTCCTGCCCGGAGATATAAATCGTATGGTCTGCGGGAAGATCATCCCGATGTGCGTGCTTCAACACGGAAAATATTTCAAACAAAATTAGAAAAGTGGCGACAAAAAATCCTGCGAAGATGCCCCATTCCAGTCCCTTCGCCTTCCAGAAAACCTCTCCGTAACCGAGCGACTTGTACCATAACAAATCAACCCAGAAAGAGAGCGCCGTCCGGCTGCCGAGTACGATAACGGCGATCACTGCGATCACAAAAAACAGTCCGCGACGGCTGCGATGCGGTTGCGATGTCAACTTAGGCCAATCAATTGTATCCGGCATTTATCCCACACTTTCTGTTACTGCGCTTGCAATGCTCAAAGGCTCGTCAACCTTCACTCTAATCCTCTTCATGCCCGCTTGCCAGTCGCTTTTTCGTACACCGCCGCATACTCACGGGCCGGTTGCTCCCAACTATAGTTACGCATCATGCCATTCAGCATCAACCGCTTCCAGCCAGCCTTGTCCTCGAAAGCCTTAAGCGCCCTCTCAATCGCCACCATCAGAGCACCTGCGCTCTTGCCTTTGAACTTGAAGCCCGTTCCGGTTCCTTGTTCCGGAGTCGATTACTCTATCGTGTCGTCTAGTCCGCCTGTCGCCCGCACTACCGGAACCGTTCCGTATTTCAGTGAATAAATCTGGTTCAACCCGCACGGCTCATACAACGACGGCATCAGAAACATATCCGCCCCGGCTTCGATCTTGTGTGCCAACGCATCGTCGTAGCCAATCCGCACTCCAACATTTGCCTTGTTCCAAAACGCCCAGTCGCGGAAAAACTTCTCGTACCGCGGTTCGCCCGCCCCCAACGCCACAACTGCCACGTCCAGTTCCGAAAGCCGCCCCGCAATCTGTTCCAGCAAGTCGAAGCCCTTCTGCACTGCAAAGCGCGACACAATCCCGATCACTGGCGTCGAATCGTCCACCTGCACCAATCCAAACGCCGCCAGTAAGTCGGCCCGGCACTCCCTTTTTCCGGCCAGATCCTCCGGCGTGTAATGCGCCGCCAGCTTTGGGTCCGTCGCCGGATTCCACTGCGTATAATCCACGCCGTTCAGAATTCCTCGCAGATCAGTCGCACGCTTCCGCAACACGCCGTCCAGACCTTCGCCAAACTCCGCTGTCTGAATCTCCTCGACATACTTCCTGCTCACCGTCGTCAAAATATCGGCATACTCCATCCCGCCTTTGAGAAAGTTGAAGCTGTCATAGTGCTCCACCTTGTCCAGCGTAAAAATCTCCCACGGAAAAAGCA
>CAYPYJ010000137.1:0-7052 GCA_964414945.1 uncultured Occallatibacter sp. | reverse complement strand
CAATGGCAACGGCGCGTTTGCGTCCCGTGGAGAGGCTGGCGGGCAAAGCATCCACCACATCTTCGGCGCCAACTACGCTGATCAACTGGGAAACCTTCTCCTGTATCTGTTCCTCGCTAAGGTCGCCGCATTCGCGCAGCGGAAAGGCCACATTTTCGCGCACGCTGAGCGAATCAAAGAGCGCACCGTTCTGAAAGACCATGGTGACCCGCTTACGGATCTTCTGTAAGCCGTCTTCGTCGAGATCGGTGACCTCCTGACCTTCGACGCATATTGAGCCAGAATCGGGCCTGAGAAAGCCCATCAGCATTCTGAGGGCCACCGATTTGCCTACGCCGCTACGGCCCAAAATGCAGAGGGTCTGGCCGCGATCGACATAAAAGCTCACGTCCTCCAGAACAGAGCGTCCATCGAAAGAGATGCCGACATGGCTGAAAGCGATGATATGCTCACAGCTCTGAGCCAGCGCTTCGGTGGAGTCCGCAATGGAAGGAGAATCGATCATTGCCGTAGAATCAGCTTACGCGATGGGAGCGGTAATGAAAATACGTAGGATCGTCAGCGTGCTTTTCGGCTTATATTTCCTTGCTTTAACCGGTCTATTTCTATTTCAGAGAAGCTTCCTGTATTTCCCTAACCATTACTACACTCCCCTGAGCCGTGTTCATGAGCATCAGTCGTTTCAGGAATTGCCTGTAAGAACCGCTGACGGGCTAAATCTGAAGGCATGGTATGCGCCGGCAACCAGCAAGCCGTTCACCATCGTCTTCTTTCACGGCAACGGAGACAGTTTATACTCTGCGTCGCCAGTCGCCGATCCTTACATTCAAGCGGGCTACGGGTTTCTCATTGCTGAGTATCGCGGTTACAGCGGATTTGGGGGCAAGCCGACTGAAGCTGGACTCTATGCAGATGCGCGAGCTTGTCTCAATGCGCTGAGATCGCGCGGGGTCAAAAGCGAAAACGTAGTTCTCTTCGGGCATTCGCTGGGAACTGGCGTTGCGACGCAGATGGCCGAGGAGTTCCCTGTCGGCGGAGTGATGCTGCTGGCTCCTTACTTATCCATTCCGAAGATCGCGCAGATTGAGTTCCCCGTCTTCCCGGCAAAATGGATCGTGCTGGACCGCTTTGAGAACGAGAAAAAGATTGGCAAGGTTCATGTGCCGGTTTTGATTGTGAATGGCGCGCTGGACAGGGTAATTCCTCCGCTGCAAGGGCGGCGACTTTACGAAATGGCTAACGAACCGCGGAAATTCTATTCCCTTCCCGATTGCGGCCACAACGATGCCTTCGATGAGTTCTCAATCGTCGCTTTGGGTTGGATCAGACGCCTAGAATAGCTATGATTTTTGAGACATTTTGGGTAAAAGCGGAGGCGTTTGAGTTAAAAATGGCAACAAGGGAGATTCGGAAAGGTGCCTGGGAAGGAAAAGGGGCTAAACTTGGGGACCTGGAGGGTCGAAAATGAAGGCGTTGGTCAAAAGCAAGGCAGAGCGGGGTCTTTGGCTTGAAGATATTCCAGAACCGGCAATCGGCATCAATGATGTGCTGGTGCGCGTGCTCTACACGGGAATCTGCGGCACGGACGTTCACATTTACGAGTGGGACGAGTGGGCGCAAAAGACGATTCGGGTGCCGCTGACAATAGGGCATGAGTTCGTGGGCGAAATTGTTGAAGTCGGGTCGAACGTAAACGACTTTTTCCCCGGCGATATCGTGAGCGGCGAAGGGCATGTCATCTGCGGACGGTGTCGTAACTGCCTCGCCGGAAGACGCCATCTCTGCGCTTCGACGCAGGGTGTCGGGGTGAACCGCGCCGGGGCTTTTGCTGAATTGATTTCGCTGCCTATGGCCAATATCTGGCGGCACCACCACGGCATCGATCAAGAGGTCGCGGCAATTTTCGATCCTTTTGGGAATGCGGTGCATACGGCACTTTCCTTTCCGGTATTGGGGGAAGACGTTCTCATCACGGGCGCGGGGCCAATCGGCATGATGGCAATTCCGGTGCTTAAGTTTGCTGGTGCGCGGCACGTGGTCATCACTGACTTGAGCCCCTTCCGACTTGAGTTGGCACGGAAGATGGGCGCAACACTAGCTGTCAACCCCAGCGAATCGCCGCTGCCTGAAGTGCAGAAACAACTTGGCATGGTGGAAGGCTTCGATGTCGGATTGGAGATGTCCGGCAGCCCGCAGGCGTTGCAACAGATGATTGCCAATATGTCTCATGGAGGTAAGATCGCCATTCTTGGAATCCCTGCCCGGGAGACGCCATTCGATTATCGTCAGGTGATCTTCAATATGCTAACCATCAAAGGCATCTACGGGCGCGAGATGTACGAAACCTGGTACAAGATGTCGATGATGCTGGAGTGTGGTGTGAATATTACACCGGTGATCACCCATCGCTTTGACTACAGTGATTATCAACAAGGCTTCGATGCGATGATTTCCGGCAAGGCAGGTAAGGTCGTGCTGAACTGGACGAGTTTGCGCTAATACGCGCGCGGGCAAGCAGAGGGGAGGATCGTTATGTACGGTAAGGTACAGTCTTTTCTGCAAAACAGAATCGCCGAGATCAAAAGCGCCGGCTTGTACAAACTAGAGCGTGTGATCACTGGTCCACAGCAGACAAGGGTTTCAGTCGCAGGCGACGCGCCGGTTCTTAATTTGTGCGCAAATAATTATCTGGGCCTAGCCAATCATCCTTCCGTGGTTCAGGCTGCGCAGCAGGCTTTGCAGCAGTGGGGCTATGGCCTTGCCAGCGTTCGTTTTATTTGCGGCACGCAGTCGTTACACAAGCAGCTTGAAGAACGTCTGAGCGCGTTTCTCGGCACAGAAGACACCATCCTCTACAGTTCCTGTTTCGACGCTAATGGCGGGCTATTTGAAACGCTTCTGGATGCGGAGGACGCCGTTGTTTCCGACGAACTGAATCATGCCAGCATGATCGATGGCATTCGGCTTTGCAAAGCTGCACGCTTTCGCTATCGCAACGGCGACATGGATGATCTGGAAGCAAAACTGAAAGAGTCTGCGTCAGTGCGACATCGTCTCATTGCTACCGATGGCGTCTTCTCGATGGATGGCTATTTTGCCAAGCTCGACAAGATATGCGACCTTGCCGAGAAGTACGACGCGATGGTAATGGTGGACGACTCGCACGCTGTGGGCTTTATCGGCGAGAATGGACGCGGCACGCCAGAATTTTTCGGTGTCCAGGGTCGCGTGGACATCATCACAGGCACGCTAGGCAAGGCGTTAGGCGGAGCCAGCGGCGGATACACAAGTGGTCGCAAAGAAATCGTGGAGTTGCTTCGCCAGCGTTCCCGTCCGTACCTCTTCTCCAACTCCGTGGCGCCACCGATTGTGGCGGCATCGTTGAAGGTTCTCGACCTGCTTACGGAATCGGCGGACCTGCGGCAGCATTTGCGCGACAACACGCGCTTCTTTCGGGCGCGAATGGTCGAAGCCGGATTCGACATCCTGCCCGGTGAGCATCCGATTGTACCGGTGATGTTCGGCGATCCCGTAGTCGCTTCGCGCATGGCAGAACTGCTGCTGGCCAAAGGGGTCTATGTAGTTGCGTTTTCCTATCCTGTGGTGCCGCAGGGAAAGGCGCGTATCCGAACACAGATTTCGGCCGCGCACACCCGCGCAGACCTCGAATTCGCGGTCGCCAAGTTTATTGAAGCGAGAGCTGAAATGCAGGTTTGATAGCTGCAATATCTGAAAATGTTTCTTTGATGAAACACAAGGATGATATGCGAGATTGTGTGATCATTTTTAGACGGTGGAACTTGCCACGAGAATAGTACGCCGCAACATTCAACTTAATCCGGCAGTCGCGCTCTCAGGACAACGGTATACTATCGCAAGTTAATTGGTTGCGTTTGCATATTGACGAGATTGGGGGTTTCCGTGTCGAAGGATGCAAGATTTCGCTGTACTGGTTTATCAGCGGTTTTAATTTTCGTTGTGATCTTGCCAACTGCTACGGGGCAAGCGCAGCATACTCCTCAATCTGCTGCACAGGGGACACTTGCTCGGGCTGCAGACACTATCGTTCAAAAAGGCCGGAATGCAAAGTTACCCCCTCATATATCCACACTGCTTGGCCTTTCCAAGGAAGAGGAGTGCCAGGTCACGCAAGGCGTGGTGCGCACTGGAAGTCTTGTGCAAGGGTTTGACGTCTCGGTTACGAATAAGAATGCCATAGTTATTTTTGTAGCGGATGAGGCTGCCAACAACCAGGACTTTTATCTAACCTCGCTCGAAGGCACGCTGCGGAAGGTGGTTTCGGTGAAGGCGGGTGTGGGCGATGTGGCGCGGATTACAGCCAAAGAAATTGAAGCGTTCAAAAAAGAAAAGCTGTTTTGGATAGATCGCTTAGCTGCGGCTGACGCGGCTAAGTGACGAGTGCCGATCAGTGCGTGAAGCCCGTCTCTAGCAAAGACTGAGCTTCACGCAACCCCACTCACCCATGTCATTCAATCAATGAGAAGATGCTTTTTCGGCGCCCAATCCAGTATTGGAGCGCACCAGCAACTCGTCGAACTTATCTTCGTGGGCGTTCTCACGGCTCAAGAGCGTACCGGCAATCGCTCCGATGAACCCGAGTGGAATGCTTAAAATGCCAGGGTTCTCTAACGGGAACAGGGCCTTGGCTTGAATCAAGTGCCGCGCCGCGCCTACCACCGTGGGCGGATCGATGGCCATTAGACTCGGACTTATCAAGATCAAACCAATCGATGCCAACAAACCCACTGCCAATCCGCTCACAGCGCCTGCAGTGTTGAACCTGCGCCAAAAGATGGACAGCACGATCACCGGCAAATTGGCGGAAGCGGCTACCGCGAATGCCAGCCCTACGAGAAAGGCGACGTTAGCCGTCGGTCCCAACGCTACAGCGATGGCAATGGACGCAGCTCCCACCACAAACGCGGAGATGCGCGCCACCAGCACTTCCTCGCCCGGCCTTCGCTCCACTCCCTTATGTATGACGTTGGTCCAAAAGTCGTGGGCAAAAGAGGTCGTGGCGCTGATGGTTAATCCTGCTACGACGGCAAGAATTGTGGCGAAGGCAATCGCGGAGATGAACGCGAAGAACACATTTCCCGCCAAACTCTGCGCCAGTAGTGGCGCGCTCATATTAGTGCCCCCGTGGCTGGCGATGTAGTCGCGACCGACGATGGTGGCCGCGCCAAAGCCCAGAAACGTGGTCATGATGTAAAAAGTTCCGATCAGCACCATGGCCCACACGACGCTGTTGCGCGCAGTTCTGGCGTCAGGCACGGTGTAAAAGCGAACCAAAATGTGCGGCAGGCCAGCCGTTCCAAAAATCAGAGCCAGACCGAGAGAGACAAGATCCAATGCTCCATAGGGAGGCTTGAAGCGCAGTCCCGGCTGCAGGAAATCTTTCACCACGACTTGTGCTTTGTCGTGATAAGTGACCTTGCCAATGGCAGCGAAGAAATCTCCGAGGCTGAAGTTGAAATGCGCCAGCACCAGGATACTCAGCAGTGTGGTTCCCGCCATCAGCAGGACGGCCTTGATGATCTGCACCCATGTAGTGGCCAGCATTCCGCCGAAGACCACGTAGACAATCATCAGCACGCCGACACCGATCACGGCGGCATGAAAGCTAACGCCGGAGTCTTTGAGCAACAGCGCCACCAAGGCACCGGCGCCGACCATCTGCGCTATCATATAGAAGATACTCACGGTCAGCGTGCTAATGGCAGCCATGGCACGTACCGGTCGGGGATTCAACCGATAAGCCAGCACATCGGCCATGGTGTATTTTCCGGCGTTGCGCAATGGCTCAGCAATGAGCAGCAGGACTGTTAGGTAGGCCACCAGAAAGCCCACCGAATACATGAAACCGTCGTAGCCAAAGAAGGCAATGAGGCCTGCGATGCCGAGAAAGGACGCGGCGCTCATGTAATCGCCAGAGACGGCAATCCCATTTTGCCAGCCTTTGATCTGTCGCCCTGCGGCGAAATAGGCGCTTGCACCTGTGGATCGCTTTGAGGCCCAGTATGTAATCCCCAAAGTTATCGCAATGAAAAGCAAAAACATGAACAACGAGGTAGACATGGTTTATTTGCCTCCTTGAGCATCGTGAGCCTTCTCTATGATGTCTTTCGACAACCGGTCGAAGGCGTTGGCGGCTTTCACGTAGAGGCCAGCGATTAGCCAGGCCACAAAGAACTGGGACAGCGCGAAGAGATAGGCGAGATTTACCCAGCCAACCCGAATGGACATGAACTGCGGCGCATATCCAACCAGTACAGGCAAAGCCACGTAGTAGACGACGAAGAATACAAACGCTGGAACAATAAAGGCTCTTTTCGTCGCCATCAAATCCTTAAATTCCTGACTCGCTGCAATTGCGCTCCAGGTCTCTCCGGATGCTTTGTATTGATTTGCCTGAGCGCCTGTAGATTTGCTTGTGTTATCTGCCATAAATGCTCCCTTTTTTGTCTTTGCATTTCCAACTGCCACGCTCATAACCGGTTATGGTTCGAGCAAACTAGATCGCAGACAGATTTGTCTCCCTTTAATTGATTTCACCGGACATCATCTGAGTGTTTCTCCCGATGCGAAAGGTTTAGCGAATGCTGCCTGCTAAACCACAAAAGGTAGTTGGAGCAGTGTAGATGAGGATTCACCTCACCGGAAACTAACCTACGGGAGAATCTTTTTTGGGGCCCAAGTCGAACCTGCAAACGAATGACATCAACGAACTTACCAATGAAGGGAAATTTCAATGATGGTTTTGCAAAGTTTCATATTCAGCTAAACCGCTCCGGAAGATACCATTTCCCTGAATCTAGCGTCATTGTTTTTCAGCAAATACAAACCAACAACAATAAATTCATACACTTAAGAAGTTATTGTGGCTATCCGGTTGCGCGGTTTGCCTTGGGGATGATGGTGTTTTGCTACACTCGCTTGATCTGCATAACTGCTCTGATACCACCAACTAACTGCCTAACTCTCCAGCACTGTCACCATCTGATTGCCATCGAGTGTCCAGCAGTAAAATA
>CAYPYJ010000136.1:0-7119 GCA_964414945.1 uncultured Occallatibacter sp. | reverse complement strand
CAACCCCCACCGCCACCCCTGAACCCAGCAGCCTCTTGCTCTTTGGCACTGGCCTGTTGGGCTTAGCAGGCTTATTACTACGCCGCAAAATGGCAATCATGCTACTCAAGTAAAAACTGAAAGATGTTTTCGGCTTCCCCCAGGGCTGCCTCAGGTCTCGATTCAGAGATTTGGAGCAGCCTCTTTTTATGATCGTCTTCGCGGAATTCATCCGGCAACTTTCATCTGTGCACAGAGACTAGAGCGCCAGAGCTACCCGCGCCTCTGCTAGATAGGCAAGCCACTCTTCCATCCCGGCACCGGTTTTGGCTGAGGTTTCGAAGATGCGAATTCCGGGGCGAATCTCGTTGATATTCCTGAGCGCCAATTCGCGGTCGAAGCCGCAGGGCTCCGAGATATCAATCTTGGTAATCACAGCCGCGTCCGCCGAGTTGAAGAGGGTGGGATACTTCAGCGGCTTGTCTTCGCCCTCGGTCACGCTCAAAAGAGCCACGCGAATCTTTTCGCCCAGGTCGTAGCTCGATGGGCAAACCAGATTGCCGACGTTCTCGATGAAGAGATAATCCAGGCCTGCAAGCGCTACACCCTCCCAGCCGTCGATGTGCCTGCCGATCATCTCCGCGTCAAGATGGCAGATGCCGTGGGTATTGATTTGCCGCACCGGAGCGCCGCTCGCAGCCAGACGGCGCGCATCGTTGTCGGTTTCCAAATCACCAACGAGCGCGGCAACCTTCGCCCCGCGTTTGCGCAGCTCGGTGAGGGTTCGTTCAAGGAAGGCAGTTTTGCCCGTGCCGGGGCTGGAAACCAGATTCAGCACCAGTACGCCTGCAGCCGTATAACTCGCACGAAGGTCCGCCGCCAGCTCGTCGTTCTTTTTGAGAATTCCCCGCCGCAGCTCCACAATTCTGGTCGTCATGCCGTCACCTCCGCCTCGTCGATCTCGATATCTTCAATCTCCAGCTCGCGCCCTTGCCGAATCTCCGCGCACAACTCGCCGCACTGCGGACAGCGGAAGCTCTGCACACCTGCCAACTCCGAATCAAGCCCGCACGGCTCGCAATGCACCACGACCGGCAGCACATTGACCACCAGCTTGGAGCCTTCCAGCGGTGTTCCTTCGCTGGCAATGCCGTAGCAAAACTCCAGCGACTCAGGAATTACCGAAGCCAGCGCCCCAACGCGCAGACGGACTTCTTTCACGCGCGCGCCCGGATAAGCGGTCATCGTCTCCGTGACTGTTTCCACAATGCTCGTGACTAAGGAAAGTTCATGCATAAAAGATAGATTTTACGCGCTTGCCGCCTGCGCCGCTCGAATTGCTCTGGTATGTAAGATAAAAGCACAAGGAAAAAACTGATGCCCAACCCAGCCGCCGCTCAGTCCCGCCTCAACCTTAGCCAGCTCGCCCCCGTTACCGTGCAGTCTGAGATTCGCGCGATGACCGTGGAATGCGACCGCATTGGCGGCATCAACCTGGCGCAGGGCGTCTGCGATACGCCGGTACCCGCGCCTGTGCAGGAGGGCGCGATCCGGGCCATCCGCGACGGGCAGAACATTTACACGCGGTTGGACGGCATTGAGCGACTGCGCAACGCAATCTCTCTGAAACAGAAAAGGGATTATGAGTTGGATTACGACCCGGAGAGAGAAGTGCTGGTTTCGAGCGGAGCGACCGGCGGACTCCATGCCGCTGCCATGGCATTGCTCAACCCCGGTGACGAGGTGCTGATCTTCGAGCCGTTTTATGGCTATCACGTCGCCACGCTGAAATCCCTGCGCGTCACTCCGGTCCTGGTCCCGCTGGCCGAGCCTGATTGGGCGCTCGACATGGACGCGCTTCGCGCAGCCGTCACTCCGCGGACTCGTGCGATTCTTTTGAACACTCCTGCCAACCCCAGCGGCAAGGTTTTTTCGCTCGCAGAGATTGAAGCGATCTCCGCCTTGTGCCAGGAGCAGGATCTTTTTTTGATCACCGATGAGATTTACGAGTACTTTGTCTATGACGGCGCACGGCACATTTCTCCGGCCACGCTGCCGGGAATGAGAGAGCGGACGATTGTGCTGTCGGGATTTTCGAAGACTTTCTCGGTGACCGGCTGGCGGCTTGGCTATGTCACTGCCGACGCCAAATGGATGGGCGCGATGAGTTACTTCCACGACCTGACTTATGTCTGCGCTCCATCGGCATTTCAGCATGGAGCAGCCGCGGGCCTGGAGCAGCTTCCGCCCAGCTTCTACGCGCAGTTAGCCAGCGACTACCAATCCAAGCGTGCGCGCATTCTCGCTGCGCTCACGGACGCTAGGTTTGAGGTCAGCGCTCCCGCCGGAGCCTATTATGTGCTGGCAGGCGCAGCTCACATACCGGGCGAGACAGCAGCCGAAAAAGCGCGCTGTCTGCTGGCCTCGACCGGAGTGGCATCGGTGGCTGGTTCCGCATTCTTTCGACCCGGCCACGGCGAAGACCTGCTGCGCTTTTGCTTTGCGAAAAAGGATGACGAGTTGGACGATGCCTGCACGCGGCTGCGTAGTCTGTAGCCGCGCACAGAATATGCGACGACTACTGCGAACTGTTCGTAGCTGCGGCTGCTGTTTTTTTCGCCTGGCTAGTTTTGTAAGCCGTGTACAAGTGAGCAATATCTACGGCAAACCCGAAGCTGTAGCGGTCGCGATTGGGCTGCGGCACGGTTACATCGTAAACACCAGTGCTGATGGGAGTCAGATTGAGGGTTGAAGTGGCGGGATTCAATAGAAGCTGTTGTCCGATCTTATTCTTCTCGAAGCCTGTATCCATGGAACCGAAGATGTAAAAACCATCTAGCTGGGGCAGCGGCATGACGCCGCCGGTATGCAGAACCCACCGGCTTAGACGTCCACCAGTGACGTATTCGTTTTGGCCCATGGTGACCTCCGCCATGCCGGGGAAGCGATATTGGTTGGCATTGTAGTCGCCAGGGTAAATCTTGAATCTCAGACCGGCGCTGTAATTCCGGTAAAAGCGGCTTCGATCCTGGGGAACGAAGGCCACATAGCAGGTTGCCGGTGAAGTAGATGCTGGATTGCAGTTATCGGGGATTGTCGAACTGATTGGCAGTTGCGGATTGTTTTGCAAATACTGCCAAACCTGTGAGGTGAGATTAAAAACTTGCGGACTGGCCTGCTTGGCGCTGAGCGGAGTGATGGCTCCAACATTGGCCATCAGCGAGAGGGTCACCAGCGTTTCCGGATGGGGAAGGTGAGCCGTTGTGTAACTTCCGACGTCGAGGGAGCCGACCGGCAGACGCCAGTTCAATTTCGGTGGGTTGAATGCAAGCGAAACGGTCGAGTCTATTGATCTGACAATACTGTCTGGTGTTGCTGTTAGTGCGGTAGCAAGGTAGCCCGCCAGTCCGGCGGTGTTTGCCTGGGCGCTAGTTAATGCCTGAGGCTGGGCCATGCCGGAAATGCGCACGTCTCCAGTGAGCCACCAAGGAGCTTTGACAATATCTTTGTCGAGCTTCTTTTCGAAATCTTTAGCGGATGTGTCGCGGTTTCGGTTCATTAGCGGAATATCGAGGAGCCCCAGTCCCAGAAAGACCGCTGTCGAATCCGCAGATGCGGCTCCAGTCACGTCCAGTCCGGCAGCCGCCACACCGAGAGGCGCGGTGCGAGAGAAGGGCGCATTGATCAATATCTGCGCCGAAGTTGCGCTAATCGCTTTCTGCGTTTTGTCTGTCGGCGTTGCCACCTCAGTAACATACAGATACGAACCGGCGGCCAGCGGGTTCACCATCTGAACTGTAAAGCTTCCGTCTGCGCCTACCGGTACGGATTTGACCGTAGTGCCTTCAGCCGATGCCTGAATATTCTGTTGGATCACATCACTAGCTTTGGAGCAATCCAATTTCCCGGATGGCTGCCGATCTTCTACACAAACGAAAAGTGTTACGCTGGCGTAATTT
This sequence comes from uncultured Occallatibacter sp., assembly GCA_964414945.1. GTDB lineage: Bacteria > Acidobacteriota > Terriglobia > Terriglobales > Acidobacteriaceae > Telmatobacter. The sequence goes on along the minus strand of CAYPYJ010000136.1, from coordinate 3,181 downwards.
TTATCCTGCGCCTGGGCTTTGCCTTTGAAAGATTTGTCGTCCCCCATCGGCATGCTGCTAATTGTGGGCGTCGTGGGTGAGGGCACGCTTGATGTCGTGCTGTCGGCGGGGGCAGGGGCAGACGGGGCGTGTGGGGGCTTTGGTGCTGGTGTTGGATTAGCAGCCGGATCAGGTTCTGGTGCTTGCGCTGGATCAGAAACCGGTGTTGGCGTTTGCGCTGGCTTTGGTGCTGGTGCTGATGCTGATGCTGGAACTGGGGCAGATGCTGGAGTCTGTACGACTACCGTCTTTCCATCGGTGATATGGAGTACATAGCGCTGCGTGGTCTGTACGCCGTTGAAGTCGGTTGCGGCCACAGTAAAGGCATACGTTCCCCGGCATGAGATACTCGGCGTTCCGCTGACAAGCGCCTCTGGCGAGAGGCTCAAACAGGATGGCAATGCGCCTCCGACAATCGAGAACGTGAATGGGTACGCGCCCGTTACCTGAAAAGATAGTTGCACCTGGTACGGCTTTGTGAATATCGCGTCATTTAAAGTGGTTGGCGTCGCGGGGGCAACTTCGGATGCACCGGCGAAAAGTGAGGAAGCGAACAGAAGAATTCCGAACAGGCTTAACAAGCGAGCAAACACGGATAGACCTCCTTTGGTGAAACGCACATGTCTCTGTCAAGCGCACAGAACGCACGTCATTTGGGACATATACAGCCATTGAATTTGTAAAAGATCGCATTGGCGCTAAAGTAAAAAATAGCGCAGCGCTGCGGTTCTGATTGATGTCGTCACCCTCTACATTCGTTGTAGAAACGAGGCCTCGCAGCCTAATACAGGTCGCTTGCTCACACGAAGGGGGAGACACAAGCAGTGCTGCCCTGTATTTAACTAGATGATGAACTATTTAACTGCCCATAAAGTCCCATAAATTGAGTAATAGTGTCAAGCATTATTTGAATTCCTAACCAAAATGTACATATTGCACTTCCGCGATGTGAAAGGTTAAAGAGAATTGAAAACTGTTTCATAAATGCTTCAAGTTCTGAGTTATCACCTTAGCGAAGCTATCTTTGACAGTCGGCATGCCGATCCTTTTCCGCATCATGTGCCTGCTCCCGCCCCGCTCCGGTAGACTGAGAGGGCGATGAGTACGATTCACAGAATGCAATGGGCAGCAATCTCTGCCGCTCTGGCTGGCGCACTGGCCGTGACCGGCTGCGGAACGCCTGGTGCGCCGCAACCGCCCTCGCTGAACTTGCCGATGAGGGTGGCTGACCTGGACGCCAACCGCGCGGGCAATCAGGTCCTGCTGACCTGGACGATGCCCAAGAAAAACACCGACAAGCTACTACTGAAAGGCAATGTCGCAGTGCGCGTCTGCCGCCAAACGGGCGATGGTGCTTGCGGTACAGCAGGCTCCGAACTTTCGTTGGCCCCCGGAAGCGTGGGCGCGTTTACCGACACGTTGCCAGCCGAGTTGGCCGCCGGAACGCCACGTCCGCTGAGCTACTTTGTCGAGTTGAAGAACCGCAACGGCCACTCGGCGGGATTGTCGGATGCTGCGGCGGTGATGGCTGGCGCTTCGCCCGCTCCGGTGGCCGGACTGACGGCCGAAGTGCGCAAACAAGGCGTGGTGCTGCGCTGGGCCAGTCTGGATTCGGCTCAAGATGCGGTAGCAATCCGGCTGCATCGCAAACTGTTGACGCCTCAACCCGCCAAGTCGCATGAAGGACTGCTGGCGCCACAACCCGAGCCGGTGGAACAGAACCTGCTGGTTGAATCCTGCGCGCCGGAAGCACACAAAGAAGGTTGTCGCGCTCTGGACAAGGAAATTCGCTTCGGCCAGAATTACGAATACCGCGCCCAGCGCGTGGCTCGCGTAACGGTAAATGGCAAGACGCTGGAACTGGCCGGAGAGCTTTCAGCGCCGGTGCGCGTGGAGGCACAAGATATTTTTCCGCCCGCCCTTCCCACCAGTTTGGCAGCCGTTGCTACCACGGGCGAAAACGGCTCGGGCGCGACGATTGACTTGAGCTGGCAACCGGTCACCGACGCTGATCTGGCTGGCTACGCTGTTTATCGAAGCGAAGGCGCGGCTCCATGGCAGCGCATCTCGCCTGCGGTGCCGCTGGTGCCTCCGGCTTTCCACGACACACAGGTCCAGCCAGGCCACAGCTACCGCTACGCCGTGACAAGCATCTCGCAGAGTGGACACGAGAGCGCTCACTCTGCAGAGGCCGAGGAAACCGTGCCGAATCTGTAGCACCGTACCCAAATATTTCCGGCCAGGAGACTTCAATGAAATATTGCCGATTTCTTCACAAAGATCAGACCCTTTACGGCGCGGTGGAAGATCGCGACGGCGAGCCATGGATTGTGGGCCTCGCGCACGCACCGGAAGAAGACCTGGCGTTCCGCATGGAACAACACCGCACAGACTCGCTCGGCCTGGGCTTTGAACCGATGCCGCTGAGCTCTGCCAAACTGCTCGTGCCGGTCACGCCCTCAAAGATTATCTGCGTGGGCCGCAACTATCGCGACCATGTGAAAGAGATGGGCAGCGAACTGCCCGCCGAACCGCTGTTGTTTTTCAAGCCAATTTCCGCGCTGCTTTCTCCAGGCGGCATTGTGCGCATGCCTGCCGTCAGCGCCCGTGTGGACTATGAAGGCGAGCTGGTAGTAGTGATTGGCCGCCGCATTCGCAATCTGCAAGAAGAAGAATGGCGCTCGGCGGTGCGCGGGTACACGCTGGCCGACGATGTGACCGCACGCGACCTGCAAAACAAAGATGGCCAGTGGACGCGCGCCAAGGGCTTCGACACATTTTGCCCAGTCGGCCCCATCGTGAGCAACGAACTGGACCCCGCCTCTGGACTGATCCTGGAAACTCGCGTCAATGGCGAACTGCGCCAGCACGGATCGACTCTGGACTTCATCTTTGCGATTCCCAAACTGCTCGCCTACATTTCCGCCGCAATCACGCTGGAAGCCGGAGACCTGGTGCTGACCGGCACTCCTTCCGGAGTGGGTCCGCTCAAGGCAGGAGATTGCGTCGAGGTTAGTATTCCTGGTCTTGGCATGCTGACGAATACCTTTCAGCCGGACGAGAACTAAATTCTGCATTCGCGTGCACTACGCGGGGATGAGCGCATGACGCTGCAACAGGTTAAATGTTTACTGATCACCGG
>CAYPYJ010000135.1:0-7306 GCA_964414945.1 uncultured Occallatibacter sp. | reverse complement strand
AGATGTTTATTATCTATTATTTGCATCATTATTCCTTTTGAAAATGAGAGTATTCCGGGGGGAGGGGGTGGGGTAGCCGCGTAAAAGGCGAATTTTTAACAGTGGCATCCCGGTACTGCGTTCATCGTTCATGCTTTGATTGTGCACCCGCAAAGGGTAATTTTCTGCACGCTCGCAGCAGATTGGTTTGGAAGCAATCTGCCAGGGCTGGCGCATGGCTGAAGCGTACCGTGTCAAGGCGGTTGCTGGTCATGCGGCCCGCCAGCGGCAACCTCCAACGGCTATAATTGCCGGTATCTCTACAGTGGAGGCTTGCCTTGTTTGCCGCGCCCGTGAGCTGTCTGAATTTTGCCGCCAGTCTGTTGAGCGGGTTGCCGATGCGCGTGAACGCGCTACTATTTTTTGCCCCGCAAACCGGGATGCGCCATCAACTGAAGATGCTGTTTTCTGACCCGTTTTCCACGGTGACCCACCAGTGGACGTGGTTTGATCTGGCAATGCTGATACCGTACTTCGCGGTGATGATCGTGCTGGCACTCTATGGCATCCATCGCTATACCATGTGTTATCTGTATTTTAAATATAAAAAGAACTATGATCCCAACCCGCCACAGCACTTTACTGAACTGCCGCGAGTGACGGTACAACTACCGATTTTCAATGAGCAGTTCGTGATTGACCGACTGATTGAAGCGGTCTGCGCTATGGATTATCCAAAGGACAAACTGGAGATCCAGGTTCTGGATGACTCGACGGACGAGACCCAACAGGTGGCCGCCGACATTGTGGCGCGCTTCGCGGCGTTGGGCAATCCCGTCCAATATATTCACCGGACCAATCGCTACGGCTACAAGGCCGGAGCTCTGGACGCGGGGCTGAAGGTGGCCACGGGCGAGTTTGTGGCCATTTTCGATGCTGATTTTGTGCCGCCAACTGACTGGCTGATGAATGTGATTCATCACTTTGCCGAGCCGGGAATCGGCATGGTGCAGACCCGCTGGAGCCACATGAATCGCAACTACTCCATGCTGACCCAGATTGAGGCGATTCTACTGGATGGGCACTTCATCATTGAGCACGGGGCGCGGGTGCGCAGCGGCGATTATTTCAACTTCAACGGAACGGCCGGGATGTGGCGGATCAAGGCGATCAGCGACGGCGGCGGTTGGCAGCACGACACGCTCACCGAAGACACAGACCTGAGTTACCGCTCGCAGTTAGCCGGCTGGCGGTTTAAGTACCTGCCCGCTGTGGAATGCCCAAGCGAACTACCGATCGAGATGACGGCCTTTAAAACTCAGCAAGCCCGCTGGGCCAAGGGACTGATCCAGACCAGCATCAAAATGCTGCCGGTGATCTTCAAGGCGGATGTGCCGCGCAAGATTAAGGTCGAGGCCGTCTATCATTTGACGGCGAACCTGAGTTATCCGCTGATGGTGATCATGACGGTGTTTCTGATGCCGGCGATGATTGTGCGTTCTTATCAGGGCTGGTTTCAGATGCTGTTGTTCGACGTGCCGCTCTTCACCGCATCGACTGCTTCGATTGGCGTCTTTTATGTGATGGCCGAACGCGAACTCTACCCCAAGAACTGGATGAAGACATTTCTTTATCTTCCCATCCTGATGGCGCTGGGCATTGGGCTTACGGTTACGAACACTAAAGCGGTGTTAGAGGCACTGGTGGGCATCAAGAGCCCCTTTGTGCGCACGCCAAAGTATCGCGTGGCCAAGAAGGGTGAAAAGTCGCAGGCTTCGAAGTATCGCAAACGGCTGGTGCTGGCACCGTGGATTGAAATCATCATCGGCTGCTACTTCATGGTAGCGATTCTTTACACCTTCTCGAATCACAACTACTTCACCGCGCCGTTTTTGATTTTGTTTGTAATTGGCTATTGGTACACGGGACTGATGAGCCTGTTGCAAGGGCGCTTTGAGCGCTGGCGGACGGGAAGCTCTGGCGCGAATACAGACGAATCCAGCCCCAAGCCGTTCCCGGTTGGAGTGTGATGGCTGGTATTGGATTACTGAATTGAGGTTTCGCGGGATTGAGTCTGAACACTGGCTAGTCGAGGTGCACGTTGCAAGAAAGCGCGAATAATTTCCTGAATGCCCCATACGGTTTCGCGATCTTTTTCTTGGCGATGTGGTGCTGCGCTTGCTTTGCGATCAGCTTTTTTAGCGGTTGGTTCACGCTATCCAGGCGCTTTAGAAAGCAGACTGAACCTTACGGAGAAACGAAGAGCGCTGGTCCATTTTTCCTGACTGTTTACACGCGTTTTTCGGGACATTACAGCAGCGTAATTCGCCTGACTGCTGCCGAGGATGCGCTCTATCTTTCCGTGCTTTTTCTATTCCGCATCGGTCACCCGCCGCTCTGCATTCCGTGGAAGGAAATCAAGTTCAGCCGAATCAAGTTCTTATGGCTCCGCTATGTGGTTCTCACGCTTGGCGAGCAAGAACGCATTCCGATGCGTATCAGCGAGCGGATGGCCGGGAAGCTGGGCATCACTGAACGGATGGTGGCGGCAACTGAGTTTGAACCTGGTTGAAGGTTCATGGATTGAAGCTTAAAGGCTGAGGCAGATGCCTCTCATGATTTCCCCGTTTAGGTTTTGAGGCAGCTTGGAGGATGTTTTGGCTACGACTACGAGTGCAACTCTAGACCGATCTGGCGTTATAAATTCGTTGCATTCCGCGCAGCATGACCCGCAACAAGCGAAGCCAGCCGCTGACCATCTTTTCGTGAACAATATCCGCTTTCTGTCGATGGCTGGAGTGGTGTTTATCCATTGCTGTGGCGGTTATCTGTCGACATCTGGAGTCGTTCAAACGGGACGGATACAACTGTGGATACGTCAACCGGTCGAATTCAGCGTTATTGGTTTTTTCCTGATCTCAGGATTCCTGATGGAGGAAGGGCTGACGAGGAGAAGCCCGCTGGGGTATATATCGCGGCGATTGCAACGAGTTTTTGTACCATGGCTAACCTGGTTCTCGCTGATATTCGCTTTGACGCTCACCGTTGGCATTGTGCAGGGCCGGCTCGGCATTCATGCGTCGCAAAGCAGCGCCAGGTTGGTCGGACACACGCTATACTCCTGCCTGTTTTACAGCGCTTATTGGTTCGTCCCTAATTTATTGATCGCGCTTGGTGTGCTTCTTGCTTGCAGGCGGTTTCTTTTCGACATTCGCCTGGGCTGCCTGCTGCTGGCGCCGAGCCTGTTCTACGGCTTGAACATTCATGCTCACTGGATCCCTATCGAGAATCATACGGAAGCACTGTTCGGCTTTATCTTTTATTTATGGCTGGGCGCGTGGACAGCGCGAAACTTTACCTCTGTTCAAGCCTGGATCGAGCGCACGTCCATGATGTGGCTACTGACGCTAGCGGCGTTGACGGGATTGGCGGCGCTAGAGGAATCTTTCTTACTGGACGCAGCTAACGCCCCGTTGCCATTGAACGTTTTGCGCATCAGCAATCAGGCATATTCTGTTGCATTCGTACTTGTTCTATTCAAGTTGCGCAGGCCCATTTGGCCGCGGGCGATGAATGTGCGCGCCACTATGTTTGGAATCTATCTGACTCATCCTTTCACAATGTGGGTGCTAATTAGCATCATCAGACGGAAGATATTGAACGAGATCGCGGGCCTGACGGGGATCGCGCACACTGCGACTGTACTCTTCTTTTTACTGGGCTACTTCGCCGCCACGTACGGCTGCTCGCTTGCGCTGACTCAATGGCTGCTCAAAGATAAGTTCCTGCGCTGGACGGTCGGGGATTTTACATCGGTTAGGCCGACGCAAGGCGAGGGGGAACCGTCGTAAGCGCAAGATCGGGCCTTGAAGAGGCAGAGGGCAGTGTCGAAATGCTTATACGACAGGCTTGATTTCCGGCGATCCTTCGCCCACTTTGAAACTCTGCTCCATGCGGTTGATGGCGGCTTGGGCAGCATACAACTGCGCGCTCGGAGCCGCGCTTTTAAAGATATAAAGCCTGTGGCGGATGAGCGCCGCGGCAACCCGGACGATAGTGCGCCCGCGCGCACCGGGGCAAAACATGGTGAAATACGCGCCGGATGCGCCAGCAACCGTGACCTGACCCTCAGCCCAAACCTCCGCTGCAGGACTCATGGAACGCAGGAGGGCCTTGTTAAACTCCATAAACTGGTCGACCGAATCGCCCGCCTGGGTCTCGGCGGCTGAAACACTGACGCTGATCTCGCCATTTAGAAGCGTGAGTTCGTTTGAACCATCCAGCGTGCGCTGCTCCCAGCCAACGGGTACCTCAAATGCGAATAAGCCATCTGGGCTGTGATAAATGCGTGCAGCACTTTTCCGATTGGAAAACGACGTGTGTCCGCCGACCAGATTCCATGCAGCAGCGCAGGCCGGCAGCAGAATGGCCATGTCAATCTGGCTAATTCCCATCTGCATTGTGCATTCCTCCAAACGAAGATCGAACCGGCAGTCAGATTGCATATTTCTTCTCACTAGAGATTGCGTGGACCAGGTGGAAAATGCGTCATAGCATTGAAATCGTCCCAATATTAGATACGTGAACCGGCGGGAACGTCAGGAGACCCCCTTGCCCCCTCCGCTACAATAGAGAGAATCGCCTGCCGCGCTGGGATTAGAGCCCTGGCCCGCCAGGCGTTCGGAGCATAATGCTAACCAAAGATTTGACCGAAGCCCTTACTTTCGACGACGTGTTGCTGGTGCCCGCCTACAGCGAAGTAGTGCCCGCCCAAGTAAGCACGCTGACCCAACTGACCCGCTCGATTACGCTGAACACCCCACTGCTTTCCTCGGCCATGGATACAGTGACCGAATCTCGCATGGCCATTGCCATGGCGCAGCAGGGCGGCATCGGCATTGTGCACCGCAACCTGACGATCCCGGACCAGGCGGGCGAAATTGACAAAGTAAAGCGCTCAGAGAGCGGCATGATTGTGGACCCGGTCACGATTGGCCCGGACCAGATGATTGGCGACGCGCTGGAAGTGATGCGGCGCTACAAGATCAGCGGCGTGCCGGTGACACAGGGCAAGCGGCTGGTGGGCATTCTGACCAATCGCGATTTGCGCTTTGAGACACGCACCGATATTCCCGTTGGCGAAGTGATGACCAAGGAGAATCTAATTACGGTTCCGGTGGGCACCACACTGGAAGAGGCCGAGCAGATTTTGCACGCTCACCGTGTTGAGAAACTGCTGGTGGTGGACGATCAGTACAACCTGAAGGGTCTGATCACGGTTAAAGACATTCAGAAGAAGCTCAAGTATCCGAATGCCAGCAAGGACGAAAAGGGCCGGCTGCGCGTTGGCGGAGCGATTGGGGCGACGGGCGATTTTCTGGAGCGTGCGGCGGAACTGGTAAGGGCGCGCGTGGATGTGCTGGCAATTGACTCGGCGCATGGGCATTCGTCGCGGGTGCTGGAGGCGGTGCGCGAGGTGAAGAAGGCGTTTCCGAACGTCGGCCTGCTGGCTGGCAATGTGGCTACCTATGAAGGCGCAATGGCTTTGATTGACGCCGGCGCGGACGCAATTAAAGTCGGCATTGGACCGGGCTCGATTTGCACCACGCGCATGGTAACTGGCGCCGGAATGCCGCAGATTACCGCCATCGCCGAAGCATCGCGAGCGGCGCGTGAGCGTGGGATTCCGGTGATTGCCGACGGTGGCATCAAATACTCAGGTGAGATTACCAAGGCCATTGCAGCCGGCGCTAGCTCGATCATGATTGGGTCGCTCTTTGCCGGCGTTGACGAGAGCCCGGGCGAAACGATTCTCTACCAGGGGCGCAGCTTCAAGAGTTATCGCGGCATGGGATCGCTGACAGCGATGAGCCAGGGCTCGGGTGAGCGCTACTTCCAAAGCACCTCCGACCTGGCCAGCGCGGAGTTGGGCAGCGAGGGCGTGGTGCAGCGCGAGCGCGCAAGCCAGAACCGGTTAGCCAAGTTCGTTCCCGAAGGAATTGAGGGGCGTGTGCCCTACCGCGGGCCGCTGGAGTCGATGGTCTTTCAGTTGGTGGGCGGGTTGCGCTCCGGCATGGGCTACCTGGGTTGCCGGACGATTACCGAGCTTCAGGAAAAGGCGCAGTTTGTGCGCATCAGCGGCGCAGGACTGCGTGAGAGCCATGTACACGACGTGATCATAACTCGCGAGGCGCCCAACTACCATGTCGAGTAGCCGCCGCCTCAAGCACTGGGCGAGCGCATGGCTGCCGGTTGTGATTGGCGTCGGCGTCATCGTGCTGGAGTCAACAGCTTGGCTTGGGTCCGACCACACCAGCCACCCACTGCGCTGGCTCTGGGAACATCTCTTCGGCCCCGTCAGCCGCGCTCGCTGGGATCTGATTCATCACATCATCCGCAAGTGCGGACACTTCTTCGGCTATGGCTTTATCGGCGTGGCATGGCTGCGCGCATGGTGGATGACGCTGCCGCACTCGCACTTTCCCGAAGATGCCTTTCTCGCGCTGCTGGGAACCTCGCTGGTAGCCAGTCTGGACGAGTTGCATCAGAGCCATCTTCCCAACCGAACAGGCTCGCCCTGGGACGTACTGCTGGATTGCTGCGGTGCGCTGACACTGCAATTGGCGATCTATCTCTTCCTGCGGTTGGCGCGGCCCAAACGGCTGGCGCGGGCCGAGTAGTGTCGTTCACTCCGACTGCAAAATTCGTTCAATCAAGGTGAAACAGAAACGCTGGGATGCGCCAACTGCAAACAAACACGGACGCATCCCGCGAGGGGATGCGCCTGTTCGTGCTGAAACCAGAAAAAATTGCCTAGACGACAAGCCCTATGCGGCTGCCTCTTTTTCTTCCCGGACTTCTTCGGTCTTGGCTTCTTCCATCTGCTTTTCGAGGTCGGCGCGCTTCTTGGCCTTGATCTCGTCGCGCTTCTGGCGCTTGGCATCGAGCTGCTTTTCGGCGCCGAGCAGTTCGATGAAGGCCTTTTCGCCGCCATCGCCCTTGCGGAAGCCGGTGTGAATGATGCGCAGATAGCCGCCCTGACGATCACCATAGCGCGGAGCTACGATCTCGAAGAGCCGCTCGACCGACTTGTCGGTCATGAGATAGCTGAGGGCCTGACGGCGCGAATGGAGATCGCCCTTCTTGCCCAGGGTGATCATCTTTTCAACCAGCGGGCGGACAGTTTTGGCTTTGGCCAATGTGGTCTCAACGCGGTCTTCCATGATGACGGACGTGGTCAGGTTGCGCAACAGGGCGCGACGGTGACTAGTGTTGCGTCCGAGCTTGTTTCCTGCATTGCGATGGCGCATGGTGAAACTCTCTTTCG
>CAYPYJ010000134.1:0-7502 GCA_964414945.1 uncultured Occallatibacter sp. | reverse complement strand
AGCCGGAGCCCCCCTGGTCGTTCTTCTTTGCCTGACGGCAATTCTTGCAACGTTTTGGGGTCGAATAACCACGTTCCTGAAAGAACGTCTGATCAGCAGCGGTGAAGGTAAAGTCCTGCCCGCAATCGCTGCACGTAAGTTGCATATCTCCGGCCATGGGTCTCCTCGAGCAAATTGTACAGTGCTATGTGCTATTTGTGTACAAAAGAATCTACTGAAAAGAAAAAACTTGTGCCGGGAGAGAACTTTTTGACGCTGACGTTCGTCTAAATCAGGCATACACTTGGATAAAAAGTGATCTAGATTCTCCTTTTACCCTTGGTTTTCCGGCTAGAATTGCCACCAATCCAGTAGTAGCATTTGCGGATAGTAGAGACCAGCCCGAATTGTGCAGCCGGGTGCGTCCCCTGCGTGCAACTTGTGGAGTATCTCGGCATAGGCTTCGATTTGCGGCGCGTAGAGTTTGCGGAGCCCGGACAATGCCGTGGTGGGGTCAGTGTTCCCGGGGCACGCGCTTTTGTAATCGATGATCCACCAGCAATCTTCTCCTTCGCTAACAGGCGTGGGTCCGGCACGGAAGACGCGGTCTACGCGAACGGTGCGCAAGCCTCCCGCAACAACGCCAGCCCAACTCACCTCACTGGCGGAGTCCGCATGTGGCGACAAAATCCACGAGCCAACGGGATCGCGGGAGGCATTGAGCGCTAGTCTGAGCGCCTCGGCGGCAATCTGCGTTGCCTGGATCCCGTCAACACCAATCGAACGCACTTGGGCCGCTACTCGAAGCTGAAAATGCTTCAGAGCTAAGCTTGCTTCTTCCCAATCGAGCTTTTCTCGCAGTCCAGCCAGTTCTTGGAGCATAAAATGTACTGCTGTGCCTAGAGCTCGAGAGAGCAGTCCGCCCTCGTGGCGAGGGTAAAGGCTCAGAGCGCCCGAAGGCATGGATCGGGCGCTCGGCGCAATGGCTTCCGATGGTGCGGTCTGGTAATCCACTGGCAGTCGGCGAAGCAATGTTGGCCGGATAGAGCCTGACATTACAAGCAGATTGCTCTCGGCAGCAGCAATCGATTCAATGACTTGCTCATCGTGAGTCTGCTCGGCAGCTCGGGCAGTCTTCCACTCTTCAAAACGCGCACAAATCTCTGTCTCCAGTGCTGGCCATGCGGTAGTGAGCAGGCTGCTTGCCGGCTCGGCAAGGCTCAGGCTGCCGTCAGCTTCCGTCTTGTAAGCGGGACAGACGAAGAGATGCAGTTCCTCTCGCGCACGGGTGGCGGCAACGTAGAGAATGCGCCGCATCTCTTGCGACTCCCGCTCGCGATAGACGCGATCCACCCACGCCTTAGGGCTTCCTCGTTCCTCGCCCTTGCGCTGAAAAGGTGCAATCAAAAATTCTGTAATCTCTCCCGAATCATCGGGTTGCGTCAATCCTCTCTCCATCCACGAAAGCATCTTCCAGCTTTCGCGTCCGCCCAGGGCCTGCAACTCGGGCACAATCACAACCTCGAACTCCAGCCCTTTGGATTTGTGGATGGTCATCAACTGCACGCCACAATCGCTGCTGGCGTCTGGGTGGGGCTGGGGGGCGAGTTTGTCGAGTGCGGCGCTGAGACCCGGTCCGAACAGGTCTTCTTCGCCGTTTGGCAAATGGTCCAGACAACTCCACAGCAGGCTGAGGTTGGCGCGGGCGTTTGCGTCCGTACAGGCTTTTCCACCCAACCGCCGCCAAACCGCTTCCAGCCAGCTTCCCAGCGTGGCAGTGGGCTGGGTAGCGTGCAGGGCAGAAGCCGCGGTTACCGCGTTCAGCACGCGGTCAGCGGCAAGGCGGCCCCCATCGCTCAAAAGCGCAAGTCGCTCGGCCAGCATCTGCGGCACTGGCCGGGACCGCGACTCTGGATCGTCACAGCAAGTGAGAGTGTGCAGGTCCTCGAGTGAGAGGCCGCACCAAGGAGCGCGCAGTACACCCAGCCACGCCACGCGGTCCTGAGGGTTGAGCAAGGCGTGAGCCAAGGCGAGCGCATCCAGAATCTCCGGGCGGGATGCGAGTTTTTCCAGTTCGACGGCGCGGAAAGGGATTCCGGCTTCGCGCAGGACCTGCGCAATCGGCGCAAGGTGTTTTTTGGCGCGTCCCAAAACAGCAACGCGATATTTTCCCCCTCTCGCTTTGGCTGCTTCAACACAGTGTATGTGGCCGCGGATCAGAGCGACAATTCCATTGATCTGCTCTTCGCGGGCTTCTTCTATCTCACCTGAGAATTCCGGCACAATGGATCGATTGTGCGAGGTCTGGGGTACGAACTTCAAGTGAAGAGAAAAAGGAGTGAGGGAGCCGGGACGCTCTTTCGGAAACGGTTGCGCGGATGAATAAGTTACCTTGTAGTCTTTACTTGCAGCAAATACTTCAATAAAAATCTCATTGTTTTTCCTCACAAGTTCAGGCGCAGTGCGGAAGTTTGCGGTGAGGGGCACGAAGTCGAAGAGCAGTGGCTCATCGTGGGGAATCTCGAGGCCAAGTTCTTTTACCCGGGGAAAGAGTTCTGCGTCGGCGTCGCGGAAAAAGTAGATCGACTGCATCGGGTCGCCGACAACAAAGCAGGTGCGGCCCTCACGCTCTGGCCACGCGGCTATGAGGCTGGAGAGCAACTGGTGCTGGCGGCGGCTGGTGTCCTGAAACTCATCGACCAGCAGGTGGCGAATGTTGTCGGCGACGGCGATCGCTGCGTCCGTGGGTAGGCCGTCGTCGCCTCGAAGCACGCGCTGGGCAATCTGGGCGACCTCGATGAAGTCCACCCGTCCTGCCTCAGCAAATACGATTTGCAGTTCGCCAGCAGCACGACGCAAAAGCGTGAAACAGGCCTTCACAATCTTCCATTCGTCCTCGCTGTAGCGAACCGGGGGCAGTGCACGGATTTCCGCGAGTGCCGCTTCGAGGCGGGGGGCGGCGGCGAGCGCTGCAATCAGTTCGAGAATGCGGCCTTTTTCCCTTTTGCGGTCGGCAGGAAAGCCCAGGCGTTTATCGACCTGTTTGCGGAAGGCCCCCGTGTCAGTTAAAAGCAATCCGGCAAGACCGGCATAAGTTTGTTGAGCCTCTTCCAAATCAGTGAACGGAGCGGAAGGGAACTGAACCAGCTCTGCGAGTTCCCGATGAAACTCACCGCCGCTTCGTTCACAGGCAAACCGTGCTAGCTCTAAGGCCTCTTCACGAACGCCGGGGACGTAGTCAAGACGCTGGCTTAGTTCGGTCAACGCCTCGCGTACTGCATTCGCAAAGGGCCGCTCCAGGCGCTCACGCAGCGTCTCCCAATCGGGCTCGCGCTCCAGCACAAAGCCGTGCATCCAGAGATCGCGCTTCATGAGCATTTTGACCAACTCTTCTTCCATCTCCTGCCAGTTGTTGTCGCGCCACAGCAACAGACTCTCAATCGCTGCACTGAGCACCGAGTCCGTCTCATCGATCTTTCGCAGTGTCTCGCGAGCTGCACGACGATAAAGTTCGTCCGGCTGCTCGGCGATGTCCAAGCTGCCACCCAGGCCGGTAAGCAGCGGTTGCTGAAGGGCTAATTCGCGGCAGAAGGAATCAATGGTGGTGATGCGAAGCTGTGCAGGCAGGTCGAGCAGTTTCCAGCCGAGTGCTTCCGAGCGCTCAAGCGCAAGGCGGGCGAATGGACTGGGGTTCTCGGTTCTCAGTTCATCGAGAATCCGATTGCGCATCTCGGCGGCAGCGGCGATGGTGAATGTGATTGCAACGACCTGTCCGGGTGAATCCACCTCGCCCAGCAAGCGCAGAAAGCGTTCTGCAAGCAAGGTGGTTTTGCCGGACCCTGCCGGAGCCTGCACCAGAATGGATCGCGCGGAGTCGAGGGCCTGTTCGCGCTGAGCCTGATCAGGAGGCGCGGAGTGCAGCGTCAGCTTACTCATCGTCGCTCGCCTCGCAATCATATTCGGCTACCAGCAGCCCAGGATTCTCTTGAATCCGGCAGAGAGTTTGGAGGCCGCAACGCTCGCAGGTCTTGGGAGCTTCGCGCGGGTCCACCTCTGCCTTTCCGGTAATAAAATCTCTAGCAAGCTGCTCGATGCAATCCCGCCAGGCTTCAAGCTTGTACAATTCGAGCGTTTGCTTCATCAGTGAGTTTGTTTCCTTGAGGCCGGCAAAAATTGTGTACGCAGGTTCGAATATCTGACCGGCAAATTTCATCTCTCCCGTACGAACCTGTGCAAAGACCAGCCCGCCGAGAACTTCTTCCTGGTCGAGAGCAAAGCCTGCATAGAGTGGCAGTTGCACGTCGTCGGGGCGGGGCAACTCCCACGCGTTGGGTGATACGTTGCCGGATTTGTAGTCGATGACCAGCAGTGAACCGTCGTTGAGTCGGTCAAGCCGGTCGAGGCGCAGGTCGAAGGTGAGCCCGGCAATGTGAGCTGGGCGCATAACCTCAGTATCGGCAACCTCAAACGCAATGCGCGTTGTCTCGAACTGCAGCCACTCAGTGACCAGGCGTGTGAGTCGCAACTGTTCCAATTCCAGATAGCGGCGGGGCATCTGCTCACGCATGTGAGGGCATAGCTCACGTGCCAGAGTTCGCTGGACGTGACCCGCGACGAAAGCCTGCCGGTCGTTCAGGCTCATGAGATCAGCGTGGGACCGAATGCCCTCTGGTGGCCCAGCCCAGACGGAGTGAAGCACTGCGTGCAGCAGGTTGCCACGCTGCGACGGCGTGAGTCCAGCCTCGGCTGGCTGCCAGTTCTTTGCGTCGAGTCGCGCGGTGGCAAAGGCCTTGAAGGGGCATTGCGACTGCGCGGTGAGGACGGCTGCACCGCCCGCAACCTTGCCCGGAGGGAAGGGAATGCAGCTGCGATCCTCGAAGGAAACAGTGAGCGGCTCTGCGGCGGCTGGCGCTGTCAACTCCGGCGGCATGGGTTGTGCTGGGCCGGCAAGCTGCTCGATCAGGCGCGAAGGACGAGCTTCGGCGGCATCATTTTGTTTTGCATAGCTGAAGTGAACCTCAGGTGCCGATGCGATAATACGTCGGGTGATGGATTCGGCCATCGTCCAATCGTGCTGCGGAGTGGCGTGCGGCATTCCCGCCTCGCGTTGGACTTCCACAGGCAGCAGCGGATGCGTCGCACCCCCGGCAGGCCATGCGTCTTCATCGGATCCCAGGAACCAGATTGCATCGGCGTCAAGACCAGCCGACTCCGCGGGTCCGGCGATCTGGATGGGAGCGTTGCGAGACTCGGGTGCGAAAAGGGTATCGTCAAGTGAGCGCCCCAATTGATTTAGAAAATCCTTCCAGCCGATGCGGCGGCCATCGAAGCCCAGAGATCCGCAGCTTTCCACCGTCAGATTCCAGCGTTGTAGAGCCTGAAACTCGACGCTTGTCAGTGGGTGGGCGGCTGCAAAATGAAGTTCGTCAAGCAGGCGAGGAACCAGCTCAGCCCAGTCGAGCGGGGTTTGAACGCGACGCGAGAGGCTGGTCAACAGGCGTTGCGCTGCCGTGACACGCTCAACCCAGGGGGCGGGAAGCAGCTCAGAAGCAGAGCGCTCATTAAGGAACGCTCTCAAACTCCACTGCATCCGCTCCAGGTTGCGTCGCCGTAGCCTGCGCATATAAAACTGAAGCGCCGCCGACTCATCAGGGGTGGCCCCGGCGTGACCGGTGGAGAGGAGCCAATCGAGTTCTTGCTCGCTGAGTGGGCCATCAAGCCAGCGCAGCACTATGAGTGCAGCCCTAGCGAGCGCAACCTGACTGAGTGGGACTCCTAACGAGAATTCGAATGCGGCTCCTGTGTGCCGCGTAAAAGCGCGCTCGATTTCGCCACGGCGCGTGCTGGCGGCTTGAGAAACAATCAACAATCTGGCGTTTGGATTGGCTGCGAGCTGGCGGCTGCACCAGATTGCGCAAGCGGCGAGTTCAGCCTGGGCATCGGCAGCAGAATGAAAATGAACATCGGTGGCCGGTTCGGTCCTGGCAGCTTCGTGCCATTCGCTCCAGGCGTCGAAGAGGCTTCGCTGCACAGGAAGAATGCGGTCAAAGCCGACCAAAAGCAGCGGCGGGCGTGTTGCCGAGTCCGCTTTCAGCAGCAGAATCAAGTCGTTTGGAAGTCGGCTGGAAGCAATCAAATTGCCGGTGCGACAGTAGTCGTCGAAGGTAGCAAGCCAGCGGCTGAAGGCTGCCGCATCCTGCTGCCATGCGACGCGAGCGTTTCCCCGCAGGTAGGTTGGCACATAAGAACAGAGCAGGTCGTGAGCTTCCATAGTCAGGCTGGCAAGGCGATGACGAGGAGCTTCAAGCAGCGTAGCCAGCGAGCTGCCAGCACCCAAAATGTCGACCCAGAGCGTTTCTTCCTGCGCGGGATTGAGCACTAGGCGTGCGTAAGCCGTGCGGACGTCCCACTCAGTGCGTACAAAGCTTTTCCAGTCAAGGATATTGGGCGCGGGCCACGCGGCTAAGTCTTCCTTAATGCGTGCGCTGTTGAAGCCAGCGGCAAGAGCGCGTGCGGCTCGGTCGCTGGCCGTGACCACCAAGCCGCCTTTGCGCAGCCACTCATCGATCTCAACCGCGGCCAAGAGCCCCATTCCAGCTTTATACGCTGTCGGGCCGGGGGCGTGCTATCTGTGTGAGTTTACTCATGCGCGAGGAGACGCTGTTGCCGAAGTTGAGTCCTTGATGAACGAGGTTCAGCAATAAGCCTGAAAGCGGCGGAAGAGGCTTAAGGCGCGGATAATCGATGCTGTGGGGAACACACACAATTTAGCGCTTCTGCGAGATTACCAGGCATACCTGCGCGTGGAAAAAGGGCTGCGTCCTTTGACCTGCGAGGCCTATGACGGCGATCTGAAGACATTTGCCGAATTTATCGAAGAGCGCAACTGCGTATTGATCACTGCGGTACAAGAAGATGTAGCGGCCTTTCTTGAGCATCTGCGTGAGCACGGCATCGACCAGCGTTCCGCAGCGCGCAAGCTTAGCTGCCTGCGCGGTTTTTACAAGTGGCTCTTGCTCGACCGGCGCATTCATCACGATCCTACAGTGAATATCGAATCGCCCAAGGCGTGGAAGGTGCTGCCCAAATCGCTGGCCGAACCGGAGGTGGCGGAGATGCTGGAGCGGGCACGCTTGCACGCCGAGCATCCCCAGGCACGGGCCACGGATTTGCGCGACCGGGCGATTTTGGAACTGCTCTACGCTGGCGGCTTGCGAGTCTCTGAGGTTACAGCGCTTTCCACTGGCGACCTGGCGCTCGATCTGGGCCGCGTGCATGTGCTGGGCAAGGGCGACAAAGAACGAATCGTGCCGCTCGGTCGCACCGCAGTTAAAGCATTGGAAGAGTATCTTCTCAAGGGCAGACCACACCTGGCGCGCATCAGCCCGGCGCACACCAGTGTGGCCCGCAAGGTTCACGCGGCCAATCCGAACTCCACCAGCCTCTTTCTCTCCTTGCGCGGAATGCCGCTCACTCGGCAATGGGTCTGGCATTTGGTCAAGATGGCAGATTCGGCTGCCAGC
>CAYPYJ010000133.1:0-7507 GCA_964414945.1 uncultured Occallatibacter sp. | reverse complement strand
GGTTCCGAAGGTGTTGGCTCCGCCGTTCTGGGTTGTGCCGTAAAGATTGCCAGCCGCATCCAGAGTAAGCCGTGCCGCGGGTAAAATACCATCAATCGCTGTAGCTCCAAAGCTGTGCAGTGTGGTCGCGTTACCGGCTGGATCGATCTTGAACACACTTCCGTTGCCGAAGTTCCCGCCGAGGTATTGAGTGCCATAGAGGTTGCCTGCCGCGTCGATAATCAGTCCCGAGCGCGGCTGGTAAGGAACGTTGTACAAGATACTGAAGTTATTTGAAGTATCCAGCTTGAATACGGTTCCATCAAACAGGCTTCCGCCCGCGCCGGTGATTCCGTAGATGTTTCCAGCCGCATCCATCACGGGACTTCCTATTGGTCCCGATCCGTCTGTCAAATTGAATGTGTGCAACACGGTTTCGTTGCCTGAGGTATCGATCTTATAGATGGTGCCGTATCCGGCCCCGCCGATTGTCGTGAATCCATAAATGTTTCCGGCTGCGTCAGTGATTACGCCACCGAGGGGATTTCTTCCATCGCCGTTTGTACCTGTAAACCGATAGACTACGCTGTAGGTTTGAGCCTGCACAGCAGGGGCGGCAAGCGCTACCAGAGCCAGCAGAAACAATACGCTACTGGACACAATGGTTGTTGTACTCCGAAGACCATTCGCAATCCGATTGAGCATCCAATTCATCCTCATAAATCACCTCATCTGTGAAAGTCGGGTTGTCGAGATGTCCCGAGAATATGGCTGGCGTTCAACGGAAAAAGACATAGATCCGCATTTGCCCTGGCCCAGGACATTCAAATTAATTCAAGCGGGCGGGGGGAATCTCTTGCCGACAGCTTCCGCGCGCAATTCTTCTTGAAGTCGTACCAAGGCAGAAGACCCAATATGACACTGAGGGTCTTAACGTTCGAACAGTTCCACTTCGTTCGAATGGAAGCAGATTTAACTTACATGGCTATCGGGTCGATCCAGGATTTACATGGGCGAAGTCTTCGAAGCAAAAAACAGCAGATTGCCTCTCTAAGTAACGCCCAAACGACCCTAAAACATGCCGATCAAATCAGTCTTTGCGGAATCGCAAGTTCGCACGGGGTATTCACATCGAGAAAATTTCTCGGATGCAGCATGGTCTTTTTCCCACTTTAGGCTTTCTATCGGCAAGTGGCCTATTGGATTGGGAGTGCCACAGCTTCGCCGGGTGGGTCTGGTTCGTATGGCTTCATTTTGGCCTGAGCAAATTTTCTCGAAATACTGCCGCCGGATTAATGCAGATATCCACTGTACGAGGTCATGGAACCTCTTTATGTTGCTCTACGTAGGTTGAGTTGGAGGACAACGTGGAGAATAACTCACTAACTGCCAAGAACAACTTAGCGGTTTGCGCAAAAGAAGTGCAAGCTCCAGTGTGGTTCAAAGCGATTGCACTGCTGATATGGCTATTGGCGGGGGCTGTCGCATTCCTTCCATTTGCGTTTGACACATCGGCTTGGGATGCAGTGACGTTACGGGTTCCAGGTAATCAGGGCAATTGGTGGCACTTTCTTGCAGGTGCGCCATTCTTTCTCGCCTTTCCGATGATTTGGCTCAGACTGCGCTCGCTTTTTTCATCGCAACTTTCAACCGCAATTGGACGGCGGTTGATCTGGTGTGCTGTCGGTTTGTCGATTGTGGGCACGATAGCCGTGGAGGCGCCATTTCTTTTGCATCTGGCTGGCACCAGCGATTGGCAGCGGTTTCTTGTTTTGAGCCTGGGCTTCGGCATCGTAATCGCCAGCGCCGTAATTCTGTTTGTACGACGCCGTTACATCTCGCCGACTCGTGCGTGTCTTGCCGGTCTCGACACCGCTTATCTCGCCAACGCTGCGTTGTGTCTCGTCGTTTACAGTGATGCTCCGGGCACGATGGGATCTAGATCGGGCTGGCTGGTATCGATCGTGATTGTGTGGCCAATCTTTTTCGAACTGATTTGGATATTCATTCAGAGTTTTCGAAGGCGAGAGTTGCAGACTGATTTTCGCGCTACGTGACTCTCTTTATCTTTTTCGGCTAATTTACAGTGAGGGAAACTGCACGTCTACGAGGCGTTTTCAAACCTGTTGTGAGTTTGTTGTTTACTTCTCGTTTCACGCGAGCGGCAAGAGCCTCCTGATGTTCCGCAAGAAAACTTCTGACTTGCTTGGGGTGCTTCTTGGCTGCTTCGCGCAAAGCCCAGGAGAGAGCCTTCACAACCATGTCGTCTCTATCATCCGCAAGCAGAGTACAAATTCGCGCCACTCGGATAAAGTCTTGAGCCTTCCCGCCCCGGCTTAACGCAACGGTGCTGACCAGCGCAGCACGCCTCCACCAGCGGTCCTGACTGTGTGCCCATCCGTTGACGGCTTTGTCTGTGATGCTGCCCCTGGCCCACATCGGACCAGAAAGGTACATGGCGAAACAATCGACGGTTGACCAGCTGCTAATTCCTTCACCAAATTTCAATAGGTCATCCGCGGTGAGTTGCTCAAAAGCGAGCTTGTGATGGATCAATATTTCATAGGACATGGCCCGCATTAGATCAGAGGGCGTGGTGAGCAGGTGCAAGCCGAGCTGAATGACGCTTTGCGGCGAGGCATTTGCGATGCGGTGCGAAATGTCGCGCCGTATCGCGCGGAAAGACGCGGCGTTTGGCACGGCCATTTGGCTTACACGGGAGCGAATCTCCTCAGCAAGGCTGACGACTTCAGGTTTTGGCTTCATCTCTATTGCGGGTAGTGTAAATTGTCTTCGCCGTCCCTCGGATCGCACTGACACCGTAGATAGAGCCTAAAAAATGCTAGAAGCTTTGGAGCGGGGGTAGATTTCCACAGAAATAGAAAATCACATAATTCACATAAACCACAAAAATGTGTATTATGTGATTAACGGATGGCCTTTGGGAGGCTGAATCGGTCTGATGCTGAGAAGAACCCGTCCAGCATTGAGTGCTCGCTCAGTTTCCCCGACAGGCCCCGTCCAGAAAACGAGGAGAGAGCCATGATTCGCAAGACGCGCTTGTTCACACCCGGTCCGACACCGCTGCTTCCCGCTGCCCAGTTTGCCATGGCGGCGGCTGACATTCATCATCGCACGCCGGAGTTCAAAGTACTGTTTCAGAAGGTGCTCGGGCAGTTGAAGGTTTTTGTTGGAACACAGAATGAGGTGCTGTTGCTATCGTGTTCCGGCACGGGTGCGATGGAAGCGTCGGTTTCGAATTTGACCTCTCCGGGCGATCGAGTGCTGGTGCTGACGGCGGGCAAATTTGGCGAGCGCTGGGTGGATTTGGCGAAGGCGTATGGCTGCGTGGTGGATGTAGTGGAGAAGCCCTACGGGCAGACCTTCGACATTGCAGAGGTCAAGGCCGCGCTGAAGCCGGAGCATAAGGCTGTTTACATGCAGGCCTCTGAGACTTCGACGGCCGTAACGCATGATGTGGAAGCAGTGGCCAAACTCGTGGCTGGCACCGATACGCTGCTGGTTGTGGACGGCATCACGGGCCTGGGCACGCAGACCATCGACGTGGATGGCTGGGGCGTGGACGTTGTGATTGGCGGTTCGCAGAAGGCTGTGATGATTCCGCCGGGGCTGGCTTACTTGAGCGTGAGCGAGAAGGCATGGAAGGCGATGGAAGCGTCGAAGAATCCGCGCTACTACTTTGATCTGCGCAAGGAACGCAAAAACCAGGTGAAGGGCGAGACTGCATTTACTCCGGCGGTGGCGCTGGTGGCCGGGCTGGGTGCGGCGCTGGATTATATTGCCGGACAGGCTGG
The DNA here is from genome assembly GCA_964414945.1 of uncultured Occallatibacter sp. Classification (GTDB taxonomy): domain Bacteria; phylum Acidobacteriota; class Terriglobia; order Terriglobales; family Acidobacteriaceae; genus Telmatobacter. The sequence goes on along the minus strand of CAYPYJ010000133.1, from coordinate 3,713 downwards.
CGGCGACCTGGAAAAGGGCCGCATTGCTCTGATCGACAATGCGCAGGTGAATGCTGCAGCGACGCGGGCGGGATTGGTGGCGTTGGGCTTCACGCTGTTTGCGCCAACTTCGCCGTCGGCTGCTGCGACTGCGGTTGCCGTGCCAGAGGGAATGGATTCCGGCTCGGTGGTGAAAGCGCTGAAGGCGAAGTTTAGCCTGGTGACCGCCAACGGACAGGGCACGATGCAGGGCAAGATCTTCCGCGTGGCGCATCTGGGCTTCTTTGACTATCTGGACACGGTGGCGTTTCTGGGCGCGATGGAGCACATTGCCAAGGACGTGCTGGGGTTGCCTGTGACGTATGGTCAGGGTGTGGCGGCGGCGCAGGCGGTGTATGCCAAGGCGGTTAAGTCGTAGGTTCGCGGTATCCCACCCTTTCGCAAGGAACGCGAAAGGATGGGGCACCCAGGAGTTGGCGGTGTTAGCGGAACTGGCGGAGTTAGCAATACATCAGGCTAACAACGCTAACTCCCGCTGACCCCGCTCGAAAACTAAGCATTGATGTCCGGAAGGGACGTATGTCCGAACTGAGTTTTGGTGAGAAGCTGCTGATTGCGCGTAAGCAGTTGGACCTCTTTCAATATGAGATGGCCGAGCGGCTGGGGGTTCACGCCAATTCGCTGACCAAGTATGAGCGCGACGAGGGCAAGCCGCATGGAGCGGTGGTGCGGATGTTTGAGATTTTGTGCGAGCAGAATGGCATTCGCTTTGACGAGTATGAAAGTGCGCCGAAGGGCAAGGGAGACGCGATGAAGATCGTACTGGCAGAGAAGGTTTCTCCGGCAACACTGGCCGTGTTTGCGGCCGAGCCGGGGTGGGAAGTACTCACGCACGATCAACTTCCGGATGGTCTGCCGGCTGCTCTGGCCGATGCGGATGGGATGGTGGTTCGCTCCGCGGTGCAGGTGGACGACGCGTTGATGGCGCACGCGCATAAGCTGCGCGTAATTGGCCGGGCGGGCGTTGGCGTGGACAACATTGACGCGGTGGCGGCGACCAAGCGCGGCATTGTGGTGATGAACACTCCCGGCGCTAATGCAGTGGCGGTGGCCGAATTGGCGATTGGCCTGATGCTGGCTTTGGCGCGCAAGCTGCCCGCGGCGAACGCGACGATGCACGCGGGCAAATGGGAGAAGAAGAATCTGCAAGGCATGGAATTGCGCGGCAAGACGCTGGGCATTCTTGGCCTGGGACGCATCGGGCTGGAAGTGGCCCGGCGGGCAAAGGGATTTGGACTGGAGCTGATTGGCAGCGATCCATTTGTTTCTGCTGCGGTGGCGAGAGAGAACGGCATCAAGCTGGTGACGTTGGAAGAGCTGCTGGCTGGTTCGGATTATCTGACACTGCATGTGGGTTTGACGCCGCAGACGACGGGCGTGATCAACGCAAAGACGATTGCGACGATGAAGAAGGGCGTGCGGATTATCAACTGCGCGCGCGGCGAGCTGATTGAAGACGCGGCGCTTGTGGAGGCTCTCAAGTCTGGCCAGGTGGCGGGCGCGGCACTGGATGTTTATGTGAAAGAGCCGGCAACTTCGACGCCGTTCCACGGGCTGGACAACGTGATTTTGACGCCGCACATTGCTGGTTCTACCGGCGAAGCACAAGAGGCCGTTGGCATTCAGATTGCGCGGCAGGTGCGTGATTATTTGAAACTCGGCGTGGTGCAGAATGCGGTGAATCTGCCGTCTCTGAGCCATGAGGAGTATGTGGTGCTGGCGCCGTACATCGATCTGGCCGGACGGCTGGGCAGCTTCCTTGCGCAGACGGGCAAGGGCGGCATCGAGGCGATTGATCTGATTTATAGTGGCACGTTGGCGGAGACCAAAGTTGATTTGGTGCGCAACGCGGCGATTGCCGGGCTGCTGGCAGGATCGGAGAATGTGAATCGCATTAACGCGACGTCGGTTGCCGAGGAGCGCGGGATTCGCATTCACGAGATCAAGGAAGAAAAGCTGGAGAGCCATCGCGGCGGCGCGACCACTGTGCTGACGATTAAGCTGCACACCGGCAAGGGCGAGACCAGCGCGTCGGCTACGGTGATTCGCGGTGAACAGCCGAGACTGCTGTCCTTCGAAGGCATCGACATTGAGACGCCGCTGGAAGGCAATCTGCTGGTCTGCCGCAACCAGGATGTACCGGGCGTGATCGGCAAGATTGGCACCACGCTGGGCGAGCACGGCGTGAATATCGCCAACTTTGCGCTGGGCCGCGAGCGGAGTGGACCGAAGCCTGTGAAGGCTCTGGCGCTGGTGCAGGTGGATGCGCCGGTTAGTGACAAGGTGCTGGAAGCGCTGGGCAAGATTGAGGCGCTGCTGGAGGCACGGCCGGTTCATCTGCCGGAGGCGGGGGAGTAATTGTTGGGGTTTGTGCTGTCCCACCCATTTCGCAAAAAGCGCGAAATGGATGGGGCACCCAGACTCATCCAATGAAAAAGGATAACTACCCGGAATTCATTCGATAAAAAAGAAAAACCACCGCTCACTTAGCGGTGGTTTTTCTGTGTGCGGCACGCGGAGATTGCAGAAACACCTTGCGAAAAATAGGGCGTGACTCAAACGCGTATCAATGCACGCGAATTTCGCCTGACCCAGTTTCAACGCGGACGGCTGGCCCGCCGCCGTTGATTTTTCCGGTTACGCGGTGATGATCAGAAGAGCCCTCGGTCAGCATCGCCTGATCGGTATGAATGCTGCCTGAGCCGGTGGATGCATCTAGCGTCATCGCAGCGTTGCCGGTCGATAGTTCGATATTGCCGGAGCCGGTCTCGAGCTTCCATTCGCTGGTTGGCGCTCCGGCTGCCCTGATGTTGCCTGACCCTGTCTCGGCTTTCAATCCGCCGCGCAGATTGCGCAACTCCAGATTGCCTGAGCCGGTTTCCGCTTTCACAAAGCCCTCGCCCATTTGCTCAGCGGTGATGTTGCCCGAGCCGGTTTCAGCGGAAAATGCTCCGTGCAGGCCAATGGCGTGAACGTTACCTGAGCCGGTTGAGAGCTTTGCGTTTTCGCCCACGCCCTCGAGAGTGATGTCGCCCGAACCGGAACTGGCGTTGAGCAGGGTATTCTCCGGCGTTTGAATTTCATAGCTGATGCTGATGTTCTTCAGATCGTCGCGGTGGGCACCTATGCGGATGATGTCGCCGGTCTGCTCGATGGGAGGATTGGCCGCAACTTCTTTCACCTGCTCCTCACTGCCATGCTTGTTGGATTTCACATGTCCGACGATATGCACCTGATTGCCAGAGCCGCGAGTGAGATGAATGTTGCCTGAACCAGTCCCCACGGTGAGTTGCGCTTGCCCGGCGACAGAGAGCGTGCGCTCAAAGGTTGCCTCCGAAGCCTGCCCAGGCTCCGCAGCCAGCATGAAAGCAGTTTCAGAAACAGGAGCCACGGCAGCACGAACGGCCTGCGTCGCGATGTGCTGGCTAGCGACCGTCGCCTGGGTTACAGATTTGGAGATCACCGCAGGCAGAGGCGACATTTTTGCCTCTACGCGGATCATGGCCGTGAAGGCCAGGATTGCGGTGGGAACCAGCAAGACCGCCAAAAGCGCGCGACGGCGGCTGCCGGCAAAGGCCTGATGGAAGCTCGATTCGTTGAGGAAGCGCTCGATACGATTAGAAAGACCACTGCTGTTTGCCATAGCAACTCCTAAAAGGGTTGGGCGCGGCAAG
>CAYPYJ010000132.1:0-7815 GCA_964414945.1 uncultured Occallatibacter sp. | reverse complement strand
GTATATGTCGCCCGAAGCGGGATGGGCACCGGGCTGGGGATGGGAATGCCGATCGGGAGAAACATGGAAACGTAAGAAAGGACTCCCATGATTTGCACGTGAATGGCTCCGACGACCGCAGGGGAAGCTGACAAGGTGGCATCGGTGATGGAGATCGAGGTAGGAATGACGGACCCACCAGTGGCGGCAGAGATACCTAACAGGACGGAGGCAGGCACATTGACCATAACGGGCAAGGTGGGAAACAGCATTGTCTTGAGCTCGGCATAGGTGAATTTGCCTACGCCGGGGAAACCGGGAGCTGCTGGAATGGGATCTGTTGGGATGGTGAGCACAGTGATGGCGGCAGGCGTGGGAGGCCACACGGGTACTGTACCGGAGCGAAAAAAGTCGCCGGGGCCTGAAGGATCGCCGAGATAAAGCGTACCCTGACCGACCGGCGCCGAGGGCGCGCTGGCAAAGGTAATCGAAAGAGGCGATGCGATGGGCCCAGCAGTCGCGGGAGCCGAGGGCGGGATATTGAGGGTGCCTGGTAGAGCTGTGACACCGGCTGGGAAGAATCCGCCGAAATCGAGCAGGGTGATCGTAAAAGTGTATGCCATGGGGTCGCTTGAGCCTCTCGCTGGTATAGCTGCCGTTCAGTTCCCAGTTAGTCTGCCATTGCCACAACAATAGTTCTTTGCATATTGGCAAGCGAATAAGAGGACACATTTCCAGGGGTTCAACAGGCTACGCAAAACTCAAGTTTCGGGTGCAGTTGGCGGCGCGCGGCCCAAGTTCTGACAACTAAAGCCGGGTGCCCCATCCTTGAATCGTTCTTTGATTCAAGGGTGGGATACCTCGAACCTCAACTCACCCACCGAAGGTCATCAGCCCCCCAAAATTGGGCGAAAAAACTCTTATTTCCCCTTATTTAGGCCTTATTTGCTGCCATTTCGACGCATTTTGGCACCAAATCAGGCAGTCCGAAGCAAACCTTCTCCAAAGATCGAAACCACTTAAACCGAAAAACTCTCCGATCGGGTTCGCTTCAGAAGTTACTGCACAAAATTTTCCCAACCATCTGAGCAAACTTTCGCCCCCTCAACCCGCACCCTTCAAGCAACCTTTCCCACTCGGAATGCCCCCGTTTAAACAAACCACTTTGGCGGGCGAGTTCTAAAGTGCGCGGCCGTGAGCAAGCGTAGCTTCCACCAGTGCATCAATCTCCTTACGACTGGTGCGATGATTCACAATCGCCGCGCGGATGGCGGTGAGTCCTTTGATGCGGGTCGTCGAGGGAGCCACAACGCCGGACTCTTGCAATGCGACGACGATGGCGTCGTTGACACGATTGGATTCCGCAGGGCTGGAGTCTTTGGTGCGATAACGGAAGCACACAATATTCAACTCGACGTTGGCCATCATTTCGAGCTCAGGAGTAGCATTGACACGGGTTTCAAGATAGCGGGCCAGTTCGCAGCAGCGCGAGATCGATGCGCCAATCGCCGCCGTGCCATGAACCTTCAACGTGAACCAGACCTTCAGCGCTCGGAAGCCGCGCGAGAGGTCGGGGCCAAAGTCGCAGGGCCACGGTGAGCCCGCAGCCAGACCGCGCTCGGCGCGTTGCAGATAGGCCGCCGGAAGCGTGAAGGCCTGCTTGTGCGCCTCTGCATCCCGCACCAGAATGAAGCCCGCGTCATAAGGAGCCTGACCCCATTTGTGAAAGTCGAAGGCTACGGAATCCGCTCGCTCGATTCCGTTGAGTTTGGGTGCCAGATCGGGAGCCAGCATGGCCAGTGCGCCGAAGGCGCCGTCGACGTGGAACCAAAGTTTCTCACGCACACACAAATCTGCCAATCCGGCCAAGTCGTCGATTGCTCCCGCATTCACCGTTCCCGCTGTGCCCACAACCATAAAAGGCGTGAAGCCGTTGGCGCGGTCGCGATGGATGGCCTCAGCCAGCGCCGCCAGAACAATGTGGCAGCCGTTGTCGGTCGGAATCTGCCGCAGCGCGTCCGTACCCAGCCCGGCGATGTCCATCGCCTTGGGTACGCAACCGTGCACCGCAGTCGAGGTATACGCAGTCAACCGACGCGGCTCCGCGGCCACTCCGCTGGCTCGAACTTCTACGCCCAGCGCGGCATCACGGGCTATCAGCACGGCAATCAGATTGGCCATCGAAGTTCCGGTAACAAACAACCCCGAAGCTGTCTGCGGAAAGCCGAATATCTCCGCCATCCAGCGCGTTACCTGGCGCTCAACCTCGATGGGAATATGGTCGCGGCCTCCGCAATTGGCATTAAGTCCCGCCGTGAGCATCTCGGCCACCATGCCAGCCGGCGTGCCCCCGCCGTTCACCCAGCCCATGAACCCGGGATGCACATTGCCTTGCGTAAAAGGCAGCACGTCGCGCATGAACTCGGCATGAACCTCGGCCAGCTCTTCGCCCACGCGCGGCACGGACGAGCGAAATTGCGCACGAACCTCGGCAGGAATCGGCTGCCAGACGGGCCGCTCGCGGATATTTTCAACGTAGCCGAGCATATCGTCCAGCATGAGGTGAGCCTGAGCGCGGAAGCTCGGCCAATCCGTAGGATCAAGGCTTGGGTTGACTTCCGCTGGCGGAGCAACTCTACTCGCGGTTGACGGATCGATGATGGAGGGTTGCAACATTCTTTCTCCCTACATGCTATTTTACGTGTCGGCCTGTGCAGGAGCGACGAATTCTCCAGGTCGCAAAGCTGGAAATTCGATGGAGGATGCCAATAAAAATATTTTGTATGCATTGCCTGAAACAAGACGTAGAATGCTCGGTGAAGTTGCAAGAGGTGTTTTTCATGCAAGATAATCACACCGATGAAGTCCCTCCAACGCAGACGCCGGATGCCCATCAAGTCAAGAAGTCGATTAAAACGTTTATTGATCTGGACAAGCCGCTTTCAGATGAAGACAAGGTGGCGCTCGGCTTTTCGCTGCTCGGCCTGATTGGCGGCGTACTTCTCTACTTTCTCCATGTGCCTTCAATCATCATTTCAGTTTTTATCTCCACCGGACTCACAGCTCTGGTCTACCGCTTTCTGGGCGGGCTCAGCGAAGCCACTTTCGTGATGGGTGCGATGAGGTTGGGGGGAGCCACAGCTGTTGTGGTTGGCGTTGCCTTCTGGATCAACGGCACGCACCAATTGGACCCGCTGCAGAGCTTCCATCTGACTTCTGACGATGCGATGGTTGGCGAGTGGGATTGGCAAGCTGTTGGTCCCAACACAGGCTGGGATGGCCATTTGACCTTTGCCAAAGTCGGCGGCAAACTTACCTTCACAGGCAAGGAATACAGCCTGGAAAAAGGGCCGCTGGGCATCGACTACAAGCCTGTCCTCGAAATAACGAATGGCAAGGCAACCTTGATCAACGGCAATAGGCTCATTCTGGAATCGGACGTAAAAGACTATATGTGGAACCGTACGTTTCACTGGAAATCTATTGAGCCTTTTGTCCTCGACCAGACATTTGGCGGGGAACTCCGGCCAATCAAACCAGACGAGCCTAATCTGGAAGCCCATCCCTGGGGAATGCAGATTACCAAGAAACCGAATTGATGCGGGTGACTCCCGGCAGGGAATAAACTCCATCCGTGTTACACTGTAGTTGCGCTCAGTGATTTGGCCGTGAGCGGCGACGAGCCCTCCAAGGTAAGTTTGCCCAGCACAGATTTTTCCCAAGCCCCTACAGCGTGACCACTTGAGTCTCCCACCCGGTGACTCTGTTCTCAATTATTGTGAGAGCTAAGTGCCTTTGTATCCTTGAATGCGATCAGGCGCATGGACCGGGAGCAAGCAGGAGCGTGGCGCCGTTCGGCAATGTGCCGTTTGGCGATGTGTAGCGTGTGGCAGCTCCGGGCCCTTGTGAACGATGGGCCAGTCTTCGATTCGACTTTCGGTTCTCCCTTACGCAAATTGATTAGCAGGCATGCGCTCTTGAATGAGTGCGCGCGCCTCACTGTCCGGTTCCGTTTGCAGGCCGCCTTGGCGGCTCCGGAACCTTAGAGGATTTCCGCATATTGTGTAGACCGGAATTTTGCAGTATCCCACCCATTCCGCAGAAAAACGCGGAATGGATGGGGCACCCAAGTCTATAGCAAGAGCGAAAATGCTTCAGGAAATGACTGTATTTTGACAAAGTTCTCTGAATTCTCTCTTTCGCCCGCCTTGATGGCGCGGCTTGACGCCAACAAATTTGAAATCCCCACGCCGGTGCAGGCCGGCTGCATTCCTCCCGCTCTGGAAGGCCGCGACGTTCTGGCCACGGCTCAGACCGGAACCGGCAAGACGCTCGGCTACCTCATTCCGATTGTCGAAATGCTGCAGAAGGCCGAAGGCAAGGGCGTTCAAGCTCTCATCTGCCTGCCTACGCGCGAGCTGGCCATGCAGGTGGAGAAGGCATTTATCTCCATTCGCTCTCACCAATCGCAGACCGTGGCGCTGGTGGTCGGCGGATTGGCCGAGCGCTCGCAACTGGAAGCGATTCGTCGCGGCGCGCGCCTCGTCGTCGCCACCCCCGGACGCCTCGAAGATTACATCAAGCGCCGCCTGGTCAAGCTCGATGGTGTGAAGATTCTGGTGCTGGACGAAGTGGACCGGATGCTCGACATGGGCTTTCAGCCAGCCATTCAACGCATTGCCGCAGAGTTGCCCACCGTGCGGCAGACCTTGTGCTACTCGGCCACGCTGGAAGGCGCGGTCAAGGAAGTGGCGCGCAAGTATTTGAACAACCCGGCGCGCATCGAGATTGGCTCGGTGCTAAAGCCTGCGGAGAACGTCGAGCTGCGCACCTTCGAGGTTGAAGCCGACAAGAAGCAGGAGCTGCTCGAACATCTGCTGGGCGCGGAAGAAGGCAGCTTTCTGGTCTTTGTGCGCACCAAGCATGGTGCCGACCGCGTGGCGCGCAGGCTAGTCCGCGCGGGCCACGCGGCGACGCAGATTCATGGCGACCGCTCGCAGGCTCAGCGAAATCAGGCGCTGCGCAGCTTTAGCGAAGGCCGTCACCGCGTGCTCGTTGCGACTGATGTTGCCGCTCGCGGCATCGACGTAGCCAACGTGGCGCATGTGATCAACTTCGATATACCCAAGATGGCCGAAGACTTTGTCCATCGCGTTGGCCGCACGGGCCGCGCTTCGGCGCACGGCGTGGCTTCCACTTTTGCCGGACCGGCAGAGCGCAATGATCTGCGCAAGATTGAGCGGACGCTGTCGATTACGATGAAGCGCTATCGGGTACGGTCGGCGGACACTGCCAAGGCAGCTTAAAAATATTTTTCTGCTTTATAGAAGCGGGTGTCTCACTTTAATGAGGCACCCGTTTTTCTTGGTCGACAGCTACCTTATTTAATCTTCATCTCAAAGACCAGCGGCAATAGCTCGCTGAACGCCATCACCCGCTCACCGTCCTCTATCGGGAAGATTACCGGCGCATTGGGCAGGATGAACTCAGAGAGAACCTGCCTGCAGGCTCCACAAGGCGGGCTGGCGGCATTGTTGAGGTTGGCGACGGCGACGGCCTCCACGCGAATCTCCGGCCCGAATTGGGAAACAGCCCGCACTAAAGCCGAACGCTCGGCGCAGATAGTCAACCCGTAGCTCACATTCTCTACATTGGTTCCAGTAACGACTTCGCCTGTGCTCAGCCGAAGCGCCGCACCCACTCGAAAACCGGAGTAGGGTGCATAAGCGTGGAGGGCAACCTGCCGAGCCTGGTCGTAGAGGCTCTGGAGCGCTGGATCGGTTGAGAATGAGCTGTTCATCGTACACCCCTCTGATTTTGGCTTGAATTGAGGCTAAAGCATTTAGGGGCCTGCTGTACAACGAGATCTTGATTTCAAGGCAAGTTCGCGGCTCGCCAAAACTCTCTTCCTCAAGTTGAGGCTCATTTTTCCGATAAAGGCCTTGAGCGCTCGTTATGCCGGGGGAGTCAACCTGGCCGAGCGGATGAGTGGACACAATGGATGAATTAACGAGAGAATTCCTGATCGAGAGCCAGGAAGGTCTGGACCGCATGGAGCGGTGTCTCACCGATCTGGAAGAGCGGCCACAGGACGCAGGACTGATTGGAGATATCTTCCGGTCGGTACACACGATCAAAGGAACCACGGGTTTTCTTGGCTTCAAGCGACTGGAAATGTTGGCCCATGCCGGAGAAAACCTGCTTGGTTTGCTGCGCGAAAATAAGCTGACAGCCAACCGGCTGATTATCTCCGGTCTGCTCCATCTGCTCGACGGATTGCGCTCTATCCTCAAAACGATTGAGGCACAGGACGCCGAAGGTGAAGGCGACGATTCGGTTCTGATCGGCCAGTTGGAAGAGTTGCAAGTTCCGGCTCAGGCTGAGAAAAAACATCCGGCCCACGCCAAAGCTGGCGCGCATTCCGCCTCTGCGCACACTGCGCCTGCTCCGCCTACTCCAACGCATCCTGAAGCCGTCAGATCCGAGGCTCCCGTGTCCGCCGCTCCCGAAACGCAAATTCATGCTCCCGCCCAACCAACGGCGCCTCCAATCGAGGCCGCGACCCCCAAGGCTCTAGCAGAGCCAGAGGGCGATGCCACTAAGCAGCGAACCCAGGGAACCGCCGCTGAGAGTTCACTGCGCGTTGACGTGACCTTGCTGAACAAAATGATGAACCTGGTGGGCGAGCTGGTGCTTACCCGCAACCAGGTGCTGCAAGCCACTTCATCCGACCCAAACATGACCATGCTCAGCCGCCGCCTGGATATGGTGACGGCCGATCTGCGCGAGTCGGTGATGAAGGCTCGCATGCAGCCGGTCTCGAATATTTTTTCCAAGATGCCGCGCATTGTGCGCGACTTGTCGCAATCGCTTGGCCGCTTGGTTCGCCTTCAGGTCGAGGGCCAGGACACGGAACTGGATAAGAGCCTGCTGGAGGCCATCAAGGACCCGCTCACCCATGCAGTAAGAAACTCTCTGGATCACGGCATTGAGCCGCCCGAAGAGCGTCAAGCAGCCGGCAAAGACCCCGAGGGAACCCTCAAGCTGCGGGCTTTGCAAGAGGGTAGCCACGTCATCATCGAGGTCTCAGACGACGGTGCCGGCATTAACGTTGAGCGGGTGCGCCAGAAGGCCATTGAACGCGGGCTGATCACTACTGAACGCGCCGCGCACATGGTGGAGCGCGAACTGCTGCAACTGATTTTCCTTCCAGGCTTCTCGACTGCCGCCGCCGTCACCAACGTCAGCGGTCGCGGCGTGGGCATGGATGTGGTACGCACCAACGTGGAGAAGATCGGCGGCAAGGTCGAGATCGACTCGCGCGCAGGTAAAGGCACCACGCTCAGGCTGCGCATTCCGCTTACCCTAGCCATCATTCACGCGCTGATTGTGCGCAGCCTGGACCAGAGCTTTGCTCTTCCTCAGGGCGCGTTGTCAGAGCTTGTGCACATTCCGCAAGAGCAGGCCGCGACGGCCATCGAGTGGATTGAGAATGCGCCGCTCTACCGTCTGCGCGGAAAGCTGCTGCCACTGGTCTTTCTTGACCGGCTGCTGACGCCCGGCGCAGAGCACAAAATCGTCACTGAGCGCGACAACTTCATTGCCGTCCTGGATGCCGACGGTCGTCGCTTCGGCCTAGTGGTGGACGGGCTGGCCGATCCCGAAGAGATCGTCGTCAAGCCGCTCTCTGCTGTGCTGAAGAACATTGGCCTGTTCTCAGGAGCAACCGTGTTGGGCAGCGCCGACCTAGCGCTCATTCTGGACCCTGGATCAATTGCCCAGAAGGCCGGAATTACCATGAGCAGCGAAGAAGAGGTTTTGCGCTTGGCAGAAGGC
>CAYPYJ010000131.1:0-7971 GCA_964414945.1 uncultured Occallatibacter sp. | reverse complement strand
CACCCAAATTGTTTCGATGAAATGGGCGATCAGCAATGCCAGGATTTTTGTGACGGTCTTAACTACGCAGGCTCTATACATCAACCAGTGCTTTTTGTTCATAACAACCTCCTCAATTTTTCTGCCGCCGAAGCGGGTTATCGTTAGGAGGGTGATCAGAACTAGCGCAGCCGTGGGATTCGAACCCACCCCAGCCCCCGAAGGTCGCTGTATCTTTATTTTAACAAACTAAACACCGTGTTCCGCACCTTCGCGACGCATTTATCGTCACAGAGTGCCCCAGGTCCCGCTTTTGGGACCTGGGATAGCACAACCCCCAACCGACCGGTCTTTCAAATTCCTTACCCTAGCTGACCTTGGGGCACCAGGCGAAAATCTTCAAAATCCCGTCATCCAAATCAATCTGAAATAGTGCTAGAATCTCCTCGCGCGGACCCAGAAACGACCCCCGCGACTTCCCCGTATTTCCCACAAATGGAGGACAAACATGAGCGACCCACTCAATCTTTCTCCGCATTTTGCCGTCAGCAATGCCGCTGCGGCCATCGACTTCTACAAGGCAGCCTTTGGAGCGGTCGAGATTGCGCGCCACCTGGCTCCTAACAGCGGCAAAATCATGCATGCCGCCCTGAAAATCGCCAATCGCGACCTGATGCTCAATGACGATTTTTCCGCCGAGATGGGCTGTAAGCCCGAAACCGCCGAAGCGCTGGGCGGCTGCCCGGTCATCTTCCATCTGCAGGTCGAGAATGCTGATGCCGCTTGGGCCAAGGCTCTCGCCGCCGGAGCTACGGTCAAGATGCCTCTCAAAGACCAGTTCTGGGGCGACCGCTACGGCTTGTTACGCGACCCCTTCGGTCTCTATTGGTCCATCGGTCAAACCATATCCAAGCCATCTTCAGCAGAACTTGAGGAAGCCGCGAAGGTCGCCTTCGCGCATTGATAGCCTGGAGAACAAAATGCCCCACCTTCGCGACGCCTCTGTATCTGTTGCCAAGGTGGGGCACGTATTTAACCGCAATCAATACTTGACGATAGCGGTGAACGAATCTGGCTTGAGGCTCGCTCCGCCAACCAATGCGCCGTCGATCTCTTCCTGACCAATCAACGCCGTCGCGTTGTCGGGCTTCACGCTGCCGCCGTAGAGAATGCGGACAGCGGCAGCAACAGCAGGACCGAGCAGCCTGGCCACTTCGGCGCGGATGATCTTGTGGGCATCAACAGCCATTTCCGGCGTTGCGGTTTTGCCGGTGCCGATGGCCCAAACCGGCTCATAGGCAATGACAATCGGCGCGGCTGCTTCGGCAGTGATGCCAACCAAAGCGCCGGTAATCTGCGTCTTGAGCACGTCAGCCGTCTTGCCAGCTTCGCGCTCAGCGAGGACTTCCCCTACGCAAACAACAGGAATAACGCCATGCTTCAGCGCGGCATGCAGTTTCTTGTTGACGATTTCGTCGGTCTCGGCAAAATACTGGCGGCGCTCAGAATGGCCGATCAGGGTATGCGTTCCGCCTACAGCCTGAAGCTGGTTCAGCGAGGTCTCGCCGGTGTAAGCGCCCTCTTCGGCAAAGTGAATGTTCTGCGCGCCGACTGCAACATTTGAACCCTTGGCGGCTGCAATCACGGTAGGCAGCAGAACCGGCGAGGGAAACAGGGCAATCTCATCGCGAGTGTGTCCTGCAACGAGGGGCAAAAAGGCATCGACAAAAGCCTTGGCTTCGGCGGGGGTCTTGTACATCTTCCAATTAGCGGCAATCAGTGCTTTACGCGGCATTTTCAGTACTCCTCCATCTGATTTTAGCGGAAGTAATTGAGGGGCGGGGTGATAAAGGGCACAGCAAGCGGCTTTATCAATTCGGGAAAGGAATCCGCTGGAAATTCTCATGTTGTTCAACCATTGATCCGATAAGGGAACTGATATCCAAGGAGACGCAATGAACCTTTCGTTGAAGCACAAACTACTTGCTGGATTCGCAGTGAACTGTCTGCTTACTGTGGCTAGTTCAGTTTGCATAATGCTTCAAGTGCAGCATATGCGTGCCGTGGAGACTCAAATCAATACGGTTCGCATCCCTTCGGCGCTAGCAGCCGTCCGGTTGAGCCGCTACATCTCCGATGCTTCATTTTCTTTCCGCAACTACTTGCTTTATCACACTGATCCGGCACTGGCTACCAAGTACGAAGGCGCGCGTCAGGCAGGATGGAAGAATCTCTTCGCTCAATACGACATCCTGAAGCAGTTGGGGCCGGCGGAGGATCAGGAGTTGCTTGCCAAGCTGGACAGCGATATACGCAACGGATCGCTCAAGATACAGGTGGATGCGCTGGCCGATATGGCAGACGGCAGTGATGCGGGTATGCACAATGCGCTGGAGCGCATGAAGGGCGGCAGCGCGCTGGCTGGCAAAGTACAGGCCGATGCGGTGGAAGTGACGAGAAGGGTTGAGGAGCGTCTGGCCAGCGATAACGCTGCTTTGGCCGCAGCACAGACCAGAACTTGGATGATGGCACTGATCGCCGGTCTGCTCACTGCCGCTTCCGGAATTTTCATCGGAGTAGTGTTGAGCCGGCAAATCCTCAGTGGCATTCAGAAAATTTCCGGCAGAATCGGCGAAGTAGCTCAGGGCGATCTGAGTGGTGATCCTCTTACGCACGACACCCGAGACGAGATTGGCGCAACGATAGAGAACATCAATGTAATGCAAACCAGCTTGCGACGGATGATTCATTCAGTCTGCTCCAGTTCCGAACAGGTGGCAAGCGCTGCGGTCGAGCTCTCCGTCTCCTCTGAACAACTGTTACAGAATGCCAATCAGCAGAAAGCTCAGAGTCATCAGATCGTGGCCGCAATGCACGAGATGGGGGCGGCAATTGGTGAGGTAAGCGCCAACGCCGCGCGAGCAGCCGAGAGTGCTGTCGATGCCCGGAAAGAAGCGCATGATGGTGGCCAGGTGGTGGGGCAGACAGTTACCGCGATGCAGAGCCTTACCGATACAAGCCGCGCCACCAGTGGACAAATCGAGGGTTTGGCGCGTAGCTCGGACGAGATCGGCAAAGTCATCCAGGTGATCGGCGAGATTGCCGAGCAGACCAACCTTCTGGCGTTGAACGCCGCCATTGAAGCGGCGCGAGCCGGAGAACAAGGTCGCGGGTTTGCCGTGGTAGCCGGCGAAGTTCGTCGATTGGCTGAACGGACTGGGCAGGCCACACGAGAGATAGGCGGTATGATCACCAATATCCAAAACGAAGCCCAGAAGGCAGTAGACTCAATTAAGGCTGAGATTGTGTATGTGAACGACAGCGCAGAGAGCGCCAGCCGAGCCGGAGCCTCAATCGATGGCATCATCAAGGCTTCGGACAATGTAAAAGATATGATCAGCCAGATTGCCACGGCATCTCATCAGCAGTCCGCGGCTACGGACGAGGTGAATCGGACGTTGAACGAGATTGCTCACATCATCGATTTATCCACAACGGGAACGCAGAACTCCGCCAACTCCTGTGCTTCGCTGTCGCAGATGGCAGCTGACCTGCAAGGGTATATCTCGCAGTTCCGGCTGTAGTCTGACAAAACGATTCACATATTTGGCGTGGCAGTACGGCGACCTGTATTGCCGCAAACGAGAGAAAAATACCGCTACACTTGCGGATCGCTTGCTACTTCCGCAGTCAAATCATCGGGGACTTCTCCGTTCAAAAAGGCAGCGCGATGATCGGGGTCGCCAAGATCCATTTTGAAATGATGCCAGAGGTCGTCCTGGTATACGCCCATATTCCACGGACCTGAGACTGAGTCGGAGAACTGCCAGACAATGTGGAAGCCTTCCTCGTTGGTAAAGCCTTCTCCGTCGGCCTGAATGATGGCGTCGCTGCGCTCCCAGAGTGCAGATCGCAGCGCATGGAGAGCGTCACTGCCTTCCTCGGTGTCTGATCCTTGGAGAGGCTGAAAGACATAGATGGTTTTGACTTCACCTAAGTATTCATGGAGCCACTCGACGCCACTTACTGGTCGGCAATCCTCGGTGTCTTCAATGAATTCAGCGATCTGGTCCTGACCAATGGAGCCATCGAAGACGGGGTTACGTTCAATGAGCGCAACCTCGACGTCATCACGGCTGGCGAGCAGCAGCGTCTCCCACTCGTCTTCAGCACCCTCTTCGATCACCAATTTGAATTGAGGGTGCTGATCCTGTAGCAACTGCGCAAGTTCTACAAAGGAAGGGGATTCTTCATCCTTCGACAAGATGCGCGTGAAATATCCCAAAGCTATTCTCCATTCCGCCACCTGTGGTGGGGCCATCCGCTCGCTGTTCGTTCGCATTGGCTTCAGTTGCCAACGAGCATGAACGAACGTTTTAGTTATACAGCAAACAAGTGGCAGCCGCACATGGTTGCCTGAAGGGTGCGTTGGATGGCCGGAATGAATTTTGCGGAGCTTTCATCAAGCCGAGTTGCGTTTGGATTGGACCTAATGGACACTATATATATGCTGTTCTCGAAACGCTTCTCCATCTGTTTACTGTTCTGTGTTTTGTACTCCTCCCCGCTGTGTTTATTCGGACAGATCCTTAAGAAATCAGATACTTTAGAGCGCGCGCTCTTTAGAAACCAGGCCCCGCCGTCGAAGGAGACGATGGTGAAGTTGGGCCTTCAGGCTCACTGGGACGATTCGGGAGGCAACCAGAATCCATCAGGATTGCACTTGCGCTTTGTCAAAATCGGTGAGGAGGCGGCAGCAGGAGGGCGAGTTGCGGTGCGTTATCGCGTGCTTGCTGAAGGAGCTCCTGAAAACAAAGTCTTTGCATTTGGCACATGGATGCTGGGCAAGGAACTCACCTTCGATTCTCGCGACGTTTATGTAAATGGACAGGGCTTGTTGATGATTCACAAGCCAAAGCCTGAACAGGAGTTGGTTACCGAAGCTGGGGACGATGAGTTTGATATCAAGACTGTGACTGATACCGGGGAGCCGCTCCGATACCTCTTCGAACGGAAGGACGGGCAGCTAAGGATTTATGGCACCTTGATTCCTCATCCTCTGGAGGCGGAAGAGTTGGGATGCAAGCTTGAAGTGCTGCTAGCCAAGCTCGATGCAACGGAAGTGCTGTTGGTTGTGGAAGGCTTTCCCGCATCAGAGAAGATTCCGTTGGTGTTGGAGTCGGACGGCGAAGGGGCCAGCGAGATGATGACTACCAACGCAAATGGCCATGCCGTGATGGCCGTTTTTCCGTTTTCACGTACTAAGACGCTAGGAACGCTCAAGGCCAGTGCGGAGGGCCCGGGCTGTCTACCCACCATCGTCATGCCGTGGGGCGCGGCGTCTTCAGCGGCAGCGCCTGCAAGCACTCCGCCTGAAGAGAAGCCTGCTGTCAAAGGCCATGGGAAAAATATAAAAAGTAAGTTGGGCCGATACCTCTAAGGTTGGTTCATGAGGATTGGTATGTCGGGGATTATTCCTCGGCATACCAATCCAGGGTTCCGTGCATCCGGCCACCTGCGGTGGGGCCAACCGTCTTCGGCGCACGGCGGGAGGTCAGTCCGGCGTGAGGGCTGGTCCTACAAAACGAATTCCGTGCTGCTCCGCAAATTTCTGCCTGAACGCCGCGAACTGGTCGGGAAACTGGCTTGCGGTGCGAAAGTAATCTTCCATGGTTCCGGCGGGCTGGTGCATGACGATGAGCCGCGCTGTGCCTTCGCTGGTCTTTACAAAGGCGTGCGGCATGTTGCGCGGGATGAAGAGCGAGTCTCCTGCCTTGACGCGCACAATCTCGTCTCCTGCCTTGATTTTGAACTCGCCCTCGCGGACAAAGAACCACTCATCGACGTCGATGTGGTAATGGAGAGGCGGGCCTATCTTTTCGGGGCGCAGAGTATCAAAGATCACCGAGCGGCCTTCGTTGTCTTTGCCGGAGACCATCACGTGAAAGGTTGCGTCGAGGAACTTGAAGGGCTTGTTGTCGCGGTCTTCGCCTGCTTTGACCAGGACTTTTTGCCGGCGTGTTTCAGCAACCTGCGCGAGAGCTGAGCCGATGGTTGAACGTGTCATTGCCAGTGCGGCAGCGACCAAGGGAAGTCGAAGGAAAATCCGCCGTCTCATAGTGAGAACGATTATTGCATGAAATTGGACTCCGCTCCACCAAATTAAGGTGGCAAGCCAACACGGTAGCGCCGGTCTCCAGACCGGCTGTCGTGCGGGCGTCTCGCCCGCACCCATCCCTCAGGCGTAAAATTCGCAGTTATGGTCAAGTCAATCGCTGGTCCGCAACCTGCAACCGCTGAGGCCGTTCAGGGCGCAGCGCAACCTCGCTTTGGTGAAATTCGCATCAGGCAGCGCGGACGCCTGCCCCATTGGGAGAAGGACGCAGGCCTGTATTTTGTTACCTTTCATTTGGCGGACTCCCTGCCGCTGCCGGTCCTCAAGAAGATCGCGGAACGTCACCGCATTCTGATCGCGGCAAAGCGCGTGGGCCATTCACCCGCCCACTCACCCAGTTAGGGTGTATGATTTGGTCCGACATCCAATCCTAGACAATCAGAAAGTGAACGACTCTATGTGCAACCGTTCAAAGTTGTTGAGCATCACGATTCGAAATCTCGGATGTATCGGTCCACAAGGTGTAACGGTCCAGCTCGACGACATCGTCTGTCTTGTTGGAAGAAATAATACCGGCAAGTCCACGATCTTGCGAGGGTATGAGTTAGCCCAATGCAGCAAAGCGCTGGGCGAGCAGGACAGATGCCAGTGGACACCGGAGGGTCAGTATCCCGAGGTCGAACTCTCGGTTCACATTCCCGAAGGGATCGAGAATGTTGACGAAAAATGGAAGATCATTGAAGGCAACCTGAGAATCGTTCGCAGCCGCTGGCAGTGGAAATCTTCTGCGAAGCCTGAACGACAGACCTGGAATCCCGAGTTGAAGGATGGAGTTGGCGATTGGGATAACGAAGAGAAAGCAGGGGGAGCAGACAACGTATTTAACTCCCGACTGCCCCAGCCATTGAGAATTGATGCGCTGAAGGATTCCGCCGGAGAGCATGACATTTTGATGAAGCTCATCCTTGAGCCCATCGCAAAGCAGTTGGAGTTGTTGAAAGGAACTGAAGGGTCGGCTCTCAAGAAAGCCCTTGAGGCTGTCGCAGAATCAACTAAGGAACCTGTCGCAGAATATCAAGAACGTATCAACCGAGTCGGGGAACGAGTCGGCTCGGGGATTTCTGGTGTGTTTCCGGACCTCAGCATCAATATAAAGATAGGAATTGATCCGCCAGCACTTGACGCAACGAAAGCACTAATTGAAGGCTCTAGCATCCGTTTTATTGAGGGGACTGCTAATACTGGATTACGTCAACAAGGGGCGGGTTCAAGAAGAGCATTATTCTGGGCGCTACTTCAGGTCCGCAGTGAAATTACGCGACAAAAAACAGCCGAGGATGAAAGAGCGAAAAACATTCAAAAACTGGTTACATCGCTTGAGAAAGAGATGAAAAAGGCAAAACCCAAACAGGAACTAATCGAGGGATTCTCTGCCCAGATCGAAGCTGCCAAATCTGGACAGGACGATAGCGAAGCATCGGCCTCCTTTCCGGGGTATATTTTGCTGATTGATGAGCCTGAGAATTGCTTACATCCCATGGCAGTCAGGGCTGCACGCAATTACCTCTATGGCTTAGCGAAGGACGGCAACTGGCAAATAATGCTATCGACTCATTCTCCTTACTTTATCAATCCGCTGGAGGACCACACGACAATCGTCAGGCTAGAACGCGATGGGCTCAATACAACGCCTCGGACGTTTCGCGCTGATTCCGCAGAGTTCAGTCCCGACGAGCGGCAGAATCTTCGAGCTTTATTGCAGCTTGATGCTTCGTTGTCGGAAATGTTCTTTGGTTCATATCCGATCTTGGTTGAAGGCGACACTGAGCTTGCTGCTTATATTTCTGCCATAGCTAAAACCTTGCTGGGCCGTGCCG
>CAYPYJ010000130.1:0-7989 GCA_964414945.1 uncultured Occallatibacter sp. | reverse complement strand
ACGCCCCACATTCGGCCCCCGCGCCGCTGAGCTGACAGGCGAGTTTTACAAGAATCTCTGGGACCGCAACTGGTTCGCCCCCAAAGGCTTGCAAGACGCCGCCTCCGTTCCCGCATCACCAACCCCTGAACAGGCGCAGCCGTAGAGCATCGCCTTACCGCACTTTCCAGAAAGGCCGCCTTCGCGCGGCCTTTCTTGCTTCTAACTCTTAACGTGAAGCCAATCCACCCGCACAATCATCAGAGATAGTGAAACCTCCCGCAGCCCTGATTGCAAGGGTTAAGCGGGCGGTCTGATTTCCCCGCAAGCGAAGACTGGGCCCCTATCTATGATCTTGCCGGAACATATTTTGCTCACGTACGGCTACTTATTGCTCTTTGCCTGGGTCTTGGTGGAGCAGCTTGGCGTCCCGCTGCCCGCGACGCCGGTTCTATTGGCGGCCGGAACCCTCACCGCAGCGCATGAACTCAACTTTGCATTTGCCCTGCTGGCTGGCCTCGCCGCCTCGCTCATAGCCGATAGCGCCTGGTTCTTCCTCGGTCGCCACTACGGGCACATCGTCCTGCGAACTCTCTGCAAATTATCCATGGAACCCACAATCTGCGTTCGCCGGACGCAGAACTCTTTCGGACGCCGCCGCGGCATCACGCTGATGATCGCCAAGTTTGTGCCCGGCCTCGCCTTGCTGGCTGCGCCGGTCGCCGGACAAAACGGAATGGCTTATGGGCCATTTCTCCTCTTTGACGGCATCGGCGTTATTGCCTGGCTGATCACGCTGCTTGCAGCCGGACGTTTCTTTGGCGATCTGCTCAAGCGCGATCCCAGCCTGATGGCGTTGGCAGGCCGCTTCGCCGGTGCTTTGCTGCTCCTCGCGATTCTCGGCTTTTTTATAGCTCGCATTCTTCGCCGCCGAATGGCGATCAAAAAATTGGTTTCCGCCCGCCTTGAGCCGGAAGAACTCAAGCGTCAACTCGATGACGGCGAAGAAGTCTACATCGTGGACCTGCGCCATTATCTCGAGCTTGAGTCGGACCCTTTCACCTTGCCCGGCGCGCACCATTTCTCGCCGAAGTCGCTGGCAGCCCGTCACCAAGAAATTCCCCGCGACCGCGACATCGTGCTCTTCTGCTCCTGCCCCAGCGAGGCCACCGCCGCCAAAACCGCCCTGACCCTGCAAAAGCTCGGCATCCAGCGCGTCCGCCCTCTGCGCGGCGGTTACGACGAATGGAAGCGCCTCGGATTCCAGTTGGATGCAGTCTCAGCCCCCTCCCCGCAGCCGGATAAGTCAGAATTGTTGTCCGTGAATGCCCTGTAACCCATTAAGCTAGAGGGTTGAGCGAGGGAAAACTCATGGCTTACGACGACTTGCGCGATTGGATCAAAGCACTGGAAAAGGCTGGCGAACTCAAGCGTATCCGCGAAGAGGTTTCGCCCGATCTCGAAATCACCGAGATCACCGACCGCGTATCCAAGGCAAGCGGTGGCAAATACTCGCCCGGCGGCCCCGCATTGCTTTTCGAGAACGTAAAAGGCCATCCCGGCCACAGAGTCCTCATCAACCAATTCGGCAGCGAACGCCGCATGGCCCTCGCCCTCGGCGTCAACAATCTCGACGAAATCGCTGACCGCATCACCGCCCTACTCAACACCAAGCCCCCTGAAGGCTTCTTCGACAAACTCAAAATGCTGCCCCAGTTGAGCGCACTCACCAGCGCCTTCCCTAAAACCGTCACCGCCAAAGACGCCCCCTGCAAAGAAGTCATCCATCGCGACAATCTCGACCTGAACCAGTTCCCAATCCTCAAGTGCTGGCCCCACGACGGAGGCCGCTTCATCACCCTGCCCTGCGTAGTCACCCGCGACCCGCGCTCGGGCAAGCGTAACGTCGGCATGTACCGCATGCAGGTCTATGACGGCCAAACCACCGGCATGCACTGGCAGCGCCAAAAAGTCGCCGCAGAACATTATCGCGAAGCCCTCCGCCAGGCCGCCGCCACAAACTCCACCGAAAATCCACTCACCGCCCGCGTAACAGCCATGGCCGAGTCCGCCGGCGGCTCCGTCTCCATTCCCGACGGTCCCATCGGCGGCCTGCCGCAAGTAACCCTAGGCAATCTCAAAGGCTCGCGCCTCGAAGTCGCCGTAGCCATCGGCACCGATCCCGCCACCACCTTCGCCGCCATCGTTCCCGCGCCCCCCGAGGTCGAGGAGTACCTCATCGCCGGCTTCCTCCGCGGCTCCCCCGTCGAAATCGTGCAATGCGAAACCGTCGATCTCCAGGTCCCCGCCCACGCAGAAATCGTCCTCGAAGGCTACGTCGAGCTAGGCGAACTGCGCGCCGAAGGCCCCTTCGGCGACCACACCGGCTTCTACACACTCACCGACGACTACCCGGTCTTCCACCTCACCTGCATCACCCACCGCAAAAATCCCATCTACGCCGCCACCATCGTCGGCAAGCCGCCCATGGAAGACGCATACATGGGCAAGGCCGTCGAGCGCATCTTCCTGCCCGCCATGCGCATGACGATTCCCGAACTCGTCGACATTCATCTCCCCGTCGAAGCCGTCTTCCATAATCTGATGCTGGTTTCCATCCGCAAGAGTTATCCCGGCCAGGCGCGCAAAGTCATGAACGCCATCTGGGGATTGGGTCAGGCCATGTTCACCAAATGCATCGTAGTGGTTGACGAAGATTGCGACGTCCAAAACATCCCCGAAGTCGTCCTGCGCGTAGCCAACAACATCGACCCCGAGCGCGACATCCAGTTCACCCTCGGCCCGGTCGATTCGCTCGACCACTCCAGCCGCCTGCCCAATTACGGCTCCAAGATGGGAATCGACGCCACCAGAAAATGGCAAGCCGAAGGCTTCACTCGCCCCTGGCCTGCCATGATAGAAATGGACCGCGCCACCAAAGCCAAAGTAGACGCAATTTGGTCCAAGCTGGGGCTTTGAATGGCGCTCATTAGGGCATTTCACAGTTGCTATGAGGCCCGGGTGCCCCACCCTCGCCGCGTCTTTGTTGTTGCGGCTACGGTGGGATACCTTGAACCCCTCATTACGGGAATAATGAAAGATAAATACCATTCTTGCTCAGGCGGGTGATAAAGAGGCCAATGCGCCAAGCTTTGTAACCAGGGCACGACTTCAGTCGTGCCGCAGAGCCATCAAAATGTTCCGGGCTTTAGCCCTTGAGTGAAGTTTCTTGTTTTTTCATCTCTCCTCGCAACCTGTCTTACAAAGGAGGGAGCAGGAGCTTTCAAGCCCCTGAATTGATCGATCAAATCGAAGGGTCTTTAGGCCCGGGCCCTGTTCCTCCGCAACCTAGTCCGAAAACCCGCTTATCGCGATAGCGCCGCGATGAACGGGGCACATGCCAACCTGCCCGTAGACGAGTCGATATCGAGTAGTTTTCTGACTCATTTGGTGTCTGGCACATTCGCCCTCTTCCTGCCTATACTGGAAACGCGAGTGATAACTAAGATGCGCGACCGAATCAACGCCCTATATTACCCGGAATTCACATTGGACACCGCAACCCTGAAGCGGTCCATCCTTTTGTTCGACGAACTCCACATTATGGACAGGCCTTCATTCAGTTTCGGAGGGCCGAAAACCTCAAACTTCGGAATGATCGGCGCAGCTTCGCCGCTGCGCCAGTTCGAACAGTCCTTTCGAGAGGAAGGCATGCCTCTCTACGTGCATGGGGCCCCAGGCGGTCGGATGTGTGAGGAGGACTATGCGGAACTCTCTGCTGATCTGAACGACATTGAGTACCTTCGCCGCTTTCAGCAAGGAATGGCCAAATCCGAGGCATTTAGACTTCTTCAGATCCCGGTCGGGAATTACGGTGCAGTTGGAAACCAAGATGATGTTGTTCGTTGTGCTCTCGATATTGAACTTTCCACGGCTTTCCTTGAGCACGGCACACCTATTGCACTGCTTGAAGACCGGGCCATTCCCCTGTTTGATTACTCGACACCTTTAGGGCGGGCTAAGAGTTTTGTGAATAATGCTCTCACCTGTTCTACGAAACTCAACCTCGCTCTCCGTATAAGTGCCAAATACGGACATCAGCCGCTCGCAGACGCGACACCTTACGGCGAGCTACTCGGGGTTAAATACGCGCGTGCCATCAAGGCAGCTGAGTCCGTTTCACCGGCTATACAGCTCACCGATATAACTTTCGCTGTTATCGATGAGTTGCTTCCACTTGAGCGACTAAACAAGCTCTCTATGAAAGACCTTCTGCGCTATCGCAAGCAATCTGCCGATTCACGAGAGCACTTCCTTGAACATATGGCCGCCATTCACACTAAACTGGGCGAGGTAGATGAAACCGGCGACTACCAGGCAGCCATCAATAAAATCATGGTGACGGAAATTCGCCCTGCTGCCCGGGATTTTCAGAACAGTCTCGCAAAAATTGACGATGGATTCGTCGCTGCCATAGAAAAGGGAGGATTCGCTGCCCTCGGTGGATCATCCCTTGTCCAACTCTTTGGCGCTCTGTCCTGGACGACAATTTTGTCACTCGCTGCTGCTGGTGCTGCCTTTGTTGGTAGTGCGGCGCTGGATGCGTATTTTGCTGACCGGGCAGCTAGGCGAGGTTCCAGCGTTTCCTACATTTTGTCCCTAGATTGAAAAGCCGGGTGCCCCAGGTCCCGCGCACTTTGCGGACCTGAGATACCACGAACCTCAACCTGCTGGCAAAGGCCCGTCCATCCACAAAAAATAGATACCCAGGTCCGGGGCGAACGCCGAAGAGAACCCTTAGTTGTCGCAGAACATCTTGCCGCCGCACGCTGCGCATTGACCACAGCAGGGACTGCCTGAACTGCACATCCGCTGAGCTTCGGAGCTGACGCCGAAGTGCTGGCCGCTCCCTTTCGAAATGGCGCCCGCTCCACCGGCGGGTGGCGCAGGTCCGATCATCCACAATGAATGGGTGCCCCAGGTCCGGATTTTCGGACCTGGGATACCACAAACCTCAACCAGCGTCTTTCTGATCTCTGACCATTATATTTCTCTCTAAAGTCTCTTGCGGTCTATGGTTCTAAGAGCTATAATATTGAAATGAAGGCAAACCCTGCCGGCAAGCTGCGGGTATTTGCGTCCAAGCCGTTTATGCGCTTTGCGCGCCGTTTCGGCATCGGCGACGAAACGCTCTGGGAGACCGTGAACGGCGCCTGCGATGCTGACCTGGGTGGCGGGCTTTTCAAGTTTCGCCTAGCTCGGCAAGGAGAGGGTTCAAGCGGAGGAGCCAGGGCATTGATCGCCATGAGGGTCGGCCAGCGTGCTGTCCTTATGTTTGGCTTTGAAAAGAAAGATCAGGCGAACATCAGGCCTGACGAACTGCGCGCCTATCGAAAGGCTGCGAGAATATACCTCGGTCTGAGCGAAAACGAGATCGCGGCGATCGTGAAACAGAGACTTCTATCAGAGATCGTTCCGGCAAAGAAGGAGTTGTAATATGGCAAAAACATACAAGAGCGAAGCACTGGCAGCGTTGCATGAAAGTATGTCTGACCTGCATCAGGCCGGCGCAATCAACAGCAAGACCATGCGCGAATTCGATCTTGCATGTCTTACTCCGGTCATGAAACTCACTCCGGCCGCCGTTCGCCGCATCCGCGCCAAAGCAGCGGTGAGTCAGGCCGTCTTCGCCGCTCATCTGAATGTGACCACAGGGGTCGTCAGCAAGTGGGAGCGTGGCGAAAAGCAACCGAGCGGACCAGCCGCCAAATTGCTCACCCTCGCCGCCAAAAACGGCATCGCAGCCATCGCCTGAGGCGGGTGGCCACATCTCGACTTTGAGATGTGGGAGACGACGGAATAGTGATTCCATCCTGAATGTTGCTGTATTTGTCTCGCCAAACCGATATATTCATCAAATTGGGGATAACAACAATGGCAAGGTTGAAACGAATCTCTTTCAAGACCTCGATGCTCGTCCTCGCCGTATGGGTGCTGAATCCGTGTACAGTCCGGGCCCAAGGTCTTCCCGAGAAAGCCGGAGACTTCGCTGCCTACTGCACTCCATTGAAGAAGGCTTGCAGCAGCAAGATAGTAAATGTGCAGTTTGACGCCCTCAATTGCTCGGTGCCCGAAGGCATCACAGCCAATGAGGGTGCCCGAGCCATTGTCGGCTGGCTCTCGGCTCATCCGGCCACCGCCGACGTGAGCACGGAAGACGGAATTAAGATGGCGATCAAAGCACTCTGGAATTGTCAGAAATCTGTGGCCACCGGCCACACCTCCCGTGGCGCACCGGATAAAACCGGAGCATTTGTGACCTTTTGCGACGACACCAGGAATTACACAGTATGCGCAAACGAAGTGGTACAGGCCAGCATTAACGCATACGCGGCGCAACAGATGAATGGCAAGAGTGCGCATTGCAGTTCGCCGGACAGCGTCGAAACCAAAGAGCTCACGGACAAAGTTGTGACCTGGTTGAAAGACCACAAGGAGCTTTACGTCCAGAATACGGAAGACTCCGCCGCGACCGCGATCGACCATCTCTGGCCTTGTCACTGATCTCTGTCCAAAGCTTTTCACCGAGGCCCGGCGGGTGGGCGGGTGGCCCGGTCCCTCGCTTTCGGAGACCGGGGATAGCACAGAAGCTCATGCGAGCGAATAGCGAGCGATTGGCCCCACCGCAGGTGGTATCAAACCTGTTACTTGAATGCCATGCACGAGCAAGTTATCGTGACCCCATGCGCATCTGCACACTGCTTTTCCTCGCCGCCTCCTTCACCGCCGCCCAATCGCCACTCCACCAGCGCATTGCCGACATTGCCAAAGAGGCTCAGGGCCAGGTCTACGTCTCTTGCTCGCTGCCGGGCGTGGAACTCGATTGTGACCTCAATCCCCACGGCCACCCGCCGATGCAGTCCACATTTAAGTTCCCGCTCGCTCTCGCCGTGCTGCATCAGGTGGAACTCGGGAAATTGCAACTCGATCAGCCAGTCCGTTTCCTCAAATCCGACCGCTACCCCACCTTCAGTCCCTTGCAAGACGAGTTTCCCAATGCCGAAGTTGAAGTTCCCTTGCGCAAGCTCATTAAGCTGACAACCGAAGAATCCGACAACATCGCTTCAAACCTCCTGCTTCGCGTGATCGGTGGGCCAGACGTCCTGCAGCAATATCTCGATTCGCTAGGCTTGAGCGCCATCCATTAGCAAGACAGCGAGCAGACGCTGCATGGCGACCAGAAGCTGCAATACCGCGACTACGCCGAGCCTGCCGCCATGGTCGCGCTTCTTCGCCTTTTCGCTGACCACTCGCCCCTCAATCCAGAACACACCGCGCTCCTCAACGGATGGATGCTCGAAGCCACGATCCGCCCTAACCGCATCAAGGGACTGCTTCCCCCCGGCACACCCGTTGCCCACAAAAGCGGTTCCTCCGACGTTGAATGGGGCATGATTCCCGCCACCAACGACGTCGGGCTCCTCACTCTTCCCGATGGACGGCGGCTTGCACTGGCGGTCTTCGTCACGGATGCCCATGCCGATCAAAATGCCTGCGAGCACGTCATCGCCGCCATCGCCAGCGAAATCTACAACGAGGCCCTCTCCAAGCAGAAGAAAGCGGCTGGCGCAACTCCCACCATCAGTAAATAAATGGGCGGCAGGTAGCCCTTTCATCAGCGCCGCAATATCGTTATAAGCATGAGAAGCTGTGCCCCGTTCATCGCGGCCCTATCGCGATGAGCGGGCGGCTGCCTCATCTCTCAATTTTGAGACATGAAAAGCCCGCTAAGACGTCGAATTAGAGCGCAATTACGCCCAATTTTTGCGCTATTTTTACATTTTTGCTCAGCATACTTTCGGAGTTATCGCAGTTTTTCATCCGCTCATGGTCGGACGTTATTGCAACGTTTCCCTCGCTGCTTCCGTTTGTAGACATGCGAGGCAGCATTTCCTTTCTTTTTGTAGGCATATAGAACTACACAGATCGCAGTGCGTACCGAACCTCAAC
>CAYPYJ010000129.1:0-8056 GCA_964414945.1 uncultured Occallatibacter sp. | reverse complement strand
CGCACCATTGCGTATATGCAGGAGTTCATAATGCAACGGCAAGGATTTATTCTGGCCCGCCCGACATCTGAAATTGACGATTTGATTGAGAAGGCAAATGCCTTCGTTCATTCCGCCAAGGCGCCAGTACTCTCCGAGCTTACAAATCCGATTGGTGGGATTTCGAGTTGGGTGTAGCGACCATCAGTTGGTGTCGCTTCCGGCGATGCCCCAGACCGTTGCCCTTTACATCACAGACAGAGCTTCCACGCCGGCATCTGGAACAATCACTCGTCGGCCTACCTCGACTACCAAAGTGCACCAGGCCGCAGGCTACTCCGACTCTCCGGCCACAGTCTGCAAGCCGGCCACGTTACGCAGGCTGCCATGAATGGTGTCAGCGAGCAAGTGATCATGCGGCAGACCTGTCACCGGTCTGGGAATCTAACGCCAGGCCGTCCGTGCTGTGATGATTTTTCGGGTGCGGGCTTTTCTGACGTCTGAGAAGCGGTCTTTTTCAGATGTCAGAATCAGTTCGCCACTGATTCGCTCGATCAGCGATCAGTGAGGATTGTCGTTGTTCTGGTGCAGTTGTAATGCAATCAACTCGAGTCTCTGGGCGAAAAATGTGCACCGCAGAAAACTTGCGAAAAGGCGACTTCGCGGGATCGATCTCCTCTTATTTAGATTTGTGATGAGGTCTTTAGTTTTCCTCTGACATTATTATGAGCGGAAGCCTGACGATAGCATCAGGCTAATGCTGAACAAACAAATATCTTTCTCACAAATAGCGGTCGGTTGTCGAAAAGCGACAGATCGACGAATGCACACCTGGTTTGCCCCCATCTCCTCTTGTTTTAATGCAAGAAACCAATGGCCGCGTAGAAACACTGGCCGCAATTCAATAGTGCTGTTCTGCTCAGACTCCTTAAATCGATCTTGTTACTGTCGGAAAGTAGAAAAAGTGTCGGAACACAGCGCCGACCCAACAAAAGCATGAATTTTTACACCGTTCCACAGCAGTTGGACGAGAGGTTGCAAATGCGTGCATACAAGATTGGAATCAAGTATTGTTTGGCGTCTCTATTGGTCATTTTTATTGCAGGATGCGGTCAGGAGATAGTTACTGCTCCGACCGTTATGTCTGCCACTCCCGCTCAGGGCGCTACTGATGTTGTAATAAACACGACCGTTAGCGCGACCTTTAGCATGGCCATGAACCCCGCCTCGATCAACGCCACAACATTCACTGTAACGAGCCCGGGCGGAGCTGTGGCCGGAGCCGTCACGTATTCCGGAAACGTTGCGACGTTCACACCATCTGCCAATCTTGCCTATGGCACCCTCTATACCGCCACGATCAATACTGGAGCGACTAACTCCGGTGGCACTCCTATGGTTGCCAACTATGTGTGGACATTTACACCGATCAACCCGCCACCTGCAATTGCCCCAGCGCCGGTGGTCACTTCAACCAACCCGATAAGCTCGCCTGAGAATATGAACGTCCCGCGCAATCAGGTTGTCAGCGCCACATTCAGTGAGCCAATGAATTCGACTACGATTGCCGGCTCGGCAAACTTTACGCTGACAGGGCCGGGCAACTCTCTCGTCTCTGGTCAGGTTCAATACGCGGCGAGTGGAAATACGCTGGTATTCGTACCAACAGGAAATCTCGCTGCAAGCACGACCTATACGGCCACCGTCACAACCGGAGTTCAGAACCAGGCCGGCACTGCTATGGTCAGCAGCTACTCTTGGGTCTTCCAGACCGGCACAGTTGTGGCCGTCACTCAACCGGAGTTGACTAAGACGGTTCCTGCAAATCTGGCTACAAGTGTGCCTCTGAATCAGCCAGTCAGTGCTACCTTCACCGAGGCGATGAATCCACAAACCCTCACCACGGCAACGTTCCTGCTTTATGCGGGTTCGTCACTGACTGGAACTCCGATACCGGCAACGATAACCTATGATCCGATCAACTTCATTGCCACCCTTAAACCCACGGCCCTGCTTTCGACCAACGCTAGCTACATTGCAACGGTAACCAGCGGAGCAATGGACAGTACAGGCAATCCGCTGCTGGTGAGCGCTACCCCGGCCCCGAATCCCTGGACGTTTACGACAGGTTCAGCACAAGTTGTGCCTCCAGTTGTCCTCGGGCCAACCATCTTGCCGTTTGGCGGCTTTGGTGGCAACGCCGGTATAACCAATCAGGGAATCCACACAGTGATCAATGGCAGCATCGGAACCACGGCCGCCTCTTCGCTGATTACCGGGTTCCACGACACCAGCCTTCCGATTGTTGGCGCTGTTTGGCCATGCTCGTATACGGAAACGCCACTCAAGACAGGGCAGGTGAATGGAGTTATTGACACCGCCGCTCCACCTCCGACCGTGAATTGCCCCGCCGAAGGAACTGCTCACACCATGGCAGTTGCAACCGAAGCAGCGCTGGAAGCTCGTATCGCTTACACCACTCTTCAAGGCCTGCCCTCAACCGGCGTTCTGGCAGCGGAGTTGGGCGGCACCACCATCTACCCTGGCGTCTACAAAAACGCTAGCTCTGTTGCCATCACGATTGGAGATCTTACTCTTGACGCTCGGGGCGATCCCAATGCGTACTGGGTCTTCCAGATCGGATCATCTCTCACTGTTGGTGATCCGGTTGGACCTCAAACGCGAAGTGTCATCCTGGCCAATGGCGCCAAGGCCGGCAACATCTTCTGGGCAGTCGGTGGCCTACCCGGCGCGATCATTAATTACGGCGGTGGCGGTACGATGGTGGGAACCATCATCTCTCAACCGGGAATCACGGTTTCCAGTCCCGCACAATCCACATCGGCAACGGTAACAACTATCAACGGCAGAGTGATTGCGTTGAGTGCGTCGGTCACAATCGTGAATACCGTAATCAATGTGCCTACTCCGTAAAGCATATGCTGAGATCGCCTGTCACGGCGGTCTCAGCGCAGTCTGACAATGCGATCTCTGGCATTTACTATCTGCGTCGAATTAACTCGGCGCTGAGATATTCGACGAACATGACGCGCAGCTTGGGAGACGACGATGAAATTAAATGCAAGCATAATTGCCACCGCAGCACTGGCCGCACTTCTACTACCCGCGTTTGCGGTCCGCGCACAGAATGCGGCAACCACAGGCCCGTACGCTGGCACGCCAAAGGTTGAACTATTTGTTGGCTACTCGTATCTGCGTGCGATGCCGACGCTGGCCGATGGAAACCGGTTTATGTGGCTCAATGGCGGCAGCACGTCCATCGCCTATAACTTCAATCGTCACCTGGGGCTTGTTGGCGACTTCGGCGGCTTCGGTGACACGCAACTTCGGCTCAGCGGGATAGGCGCCGTGCCAGACTCAAGCGGGAAAGCATACACCTATCTCTTTGGTCCGCGCCTTTCCTTCCGCAATCACGCTAGATTTACGCCCTTTGCCCAGGCTCTGTTTGGTGGTATTCATGCAAGCGAAGTCACCCTCTCCTCTGGTTGCACGGGCGCTGGCTGCACGCCCCTCCCAGCAGAAAACTCGTTTGCCATGACCGCTGGCGGCGGCCTGGACCTTAGGGTTCACCGTCATTTCGCCATCCGCCTTGTTCAAGCCGAATACCTTATGACCGACTTCGAAAATCACGACACCGGAAAGAGCGCGTCACAAAATGACATGCGGCTTTCATCCGGCCTCGTCTTTCGTTTCGGCGGAAATGACACACCACCACCTCCAGTAACTCTCACCTGCTCAGCCAATCCGAATTCGGTCTTCCCCGGCGATCCGGTTATGGTGACCGCGACAGCCGACAATCTTGATCCCAAACTGAATGTGATTTACAGCTTGACGGGAACTGGCGTATCGGCAAACAGCGCGACGGCCACAGTGGCCACCGCAACCCTTGCACCCGGTCCGTATACAGTGAATTGCTATGTGAAGGAAGGCAAACCCAGCAAGGAAGGGTTGAAGCCGTGGGAATCTGCCGCTGCAATAGCGACCTACACAGTCAAGCCGTTCGAGCCACCGACGATCAGTTGTTCAGCAACCCCAAGCAACATAATGCCAGGCGAGACGAGCACAGTGACCGCCAGCGGCGTGAGCCCGCAGAACCGTCCGTTAACCTACAGCTATTCGGCTACGACCGGCTCCATCAGTGGCAGCGGCACCACCGCATCCTTCTCCTCGTCCGGTGCAACGACTGGTGTAGTTGGAATCGCCTGCAACGTGACGGATGACAAGAACCAGACCGCAACCGCCAACACCAGCGCGACCATCACGGCTCCGCCCCCTCCGGCTCCTCCTGCGGAGCAAGTGCGGCTCGAGACTCGCCTGGCGCTGCACAGCGTCTTTTTCCCAACCGATCTGCCTAAAACTGGGAAGCCCAACGGCGGCCTGGTAATCAGCCAGGAAGGGACTCTGACCACTCTCGCTTCCGACTTCAAGAAGTACCTCGAATTCAAGCCGGATGCTCACCTGACACTGACAGGGCACGCGGATGTGCGCGGATCAGTCGAGTATAACCAGGCGCTTTCCGAACGCCGTGTCGCTCGCACAAAATTGTATTTGGTTGAACAGGGTGTACCTGAAGCCAAAATTGAAACGCTCGGCCTTGGCAAAGATGAAGACCTCACTTCTGCCCAGGTGCAAGAAATGGTCGAACATAATCATGACTTGAGTGCAGAAGAGCGGGAGAAAGTTCTTCGTAATCTGGATATTATTGTCTGGGCTCAAAACCGCCGTGTGGACGTCACGCTGAGCACTACGGGACAACAATCGGTGCGTCAATTCCCGTTCAACGCAGCTGATTCGCTCACTCTTCTGGATCAAAGGAATCTGACACCCAAAAAGAAGACCGCGGCCGCAAAGAAATAGCTGCTTAGACTGCCGGATATCCCATCCCTGCAATCCATTGCAGGGATGGGATTACACGAATCTGCATCATCCCGCTCAAGAATTACAGTGCTTTCGCATCCTGGCTGGTGCATCGTTTTATGCCACCGGCGGTATTCCGGTGGAGCAGCGCGCGATCGAAAGGGATTCGACCACCAATTTTCGGTGCTACTTTAGAGGCCCTTACCTCTCACAGACCAATCAAAGACTGTGAGGATTACGAGTTCGTACCGATAAACGCCGTAGTAGCTGGCAATGATTTTGTGTCTGGATCATGGCCTGCTAATACTCTCAACGGCAGAGCGGAGTTCATCGAGTGTGAAGTGACCGTATCGGGCTGACATTTGGACCATGGTTGATTGGCTCCACCCGACGATCTTGGCGATCTTGGTAATCGGGATACCGGCATCGAGCATTCGCGAAACCGCTGTGTGGCGGAGATCGTGAAACCGGCAGACGAGAGGCGGTACATCTTCATCGCTTCCCTCATCGATCCTGCTGAGAATGTAGGTGGCTCGGCCCTTCGCGCGTTCCCAAGCCTCCTTCGGATTCCCAATGGGGTTTGCTGGGTCGATCTTGTAGGGAATCCCGGAAATGAATCCAAATGCGTTCTTGCGCCCATTCCCTCCATACCGCTCCTTCGAAAAGACATAGTGCTCAGGGAGCCGATTGGGGAAGCTCTTCGCCTAGGCACAGAGTGTAACGGCGCTCTATCTTTGAGCGGTATGATGCGGCCCGTACCAGAGGATGTCTTGTCCTTCCCCAAACCGCAGAGAGGAAGCGTCGAATTCGATGCAACCCCACTGGAGGGTTCGGAGCACTCCGAATCGGGCTCCTGTTTCGATTGCCTGGGTCACGAAGGGGAGTAGTGACCGAGAACGCGATTCGGCACAGGCTTGGGCCAACGCGCGCTCTTCCGCCACAGAAATGGCCCTTCCCACTTCGTTCGTTGCCGGAAGCATCTTGATGTTGGGCTGTAGGCGCGCCCAAACGATGTCTCCTCGGTCGAATACCCGGCAGGATACATATGTCCAGGATTCTTCCTGGCGACAGCGGCGTTTGAACTAAGTCGCTGGCGCGACAGACGCTGCGGCGTTGTCCTCCAATGTCTTCATATACCGTCTGGCAGTTCAACCATCTGGCACTTTTGAGTGCCCTGAATGCCGTTCCATTTCGATAACAAGCAGCAAATAGACGGTTTAAGCAGCAAAAAAATATTCTTTGGGAGCCGAACTGAGGAATTCAATTGAAGAGACCCCATTGCATTCGACTGGAATGCCGAGGGTCACCTAGGCGGTCAGGACTCTGGTTTTGGTACCGGATCGAGGACATTAGATATAGATTGGCACTTTGGGGATTTCTTTGTGGACCCTGGTCAGCTTTGGGCTGGACTTGAGAGCCACACTATAAAGCGAATACACGACCACAACCAATTGAAAAATAGCTTGTTATCCCACTCAATAGCAGACGAACGGAATCACCGGAAAACCATCTGTTAACCGGAGGGTTGTAGGTTCGATTCCTACCTGCGGAGCCAGTCCTGCTAAAGATCATAAAATAACCTTAGAGCAGGTCGGCTTACATCAATGACATCAACCATATAAACAGTTGAAAAATTAACGACATGAGTTGATGATCTCTTTAACATTATTGGCAAATTGTGAGGGAATTACCCTTTCGGCGCTGCGTTTAACCATATTTACAGGACATTATTTTTGGGTTATAACTTGGGAACTGTGCTCTTGGACCAGCCGCAGGGTAGACCGATTTTAAGTTCATATTTAGGAGTGAATTGATCGATGAGGCTGAATATTCGCCTGGCATTGACGGCAGTGCTAACGCTGGCAACTGGTCGCTGCACAGGGCAGACCCTGCCTGCGACCAGCCCCCGAGATGTTGCGCTGGCACTAGAAACTCAAGGAAAAAATGCCGAGGCTGAAGCTGCGTGGAAGCAGTGCCTCGAGACTGCCCCGACGAACCCTGAGGCGTACGCTCACCTGGGCCTTTTGGAAGCGCGTCAGGAACACTACAAGGAAGCTGTGCCGTTCTACCGCAAAGCTCTGGAACTGGGTCCGCAGATACCGGGCGTACAGATAAACCTAGGCCTCGCACTTTTCAAAGGCGGCGAACTGAAACAATCGGTTGAGGTATTCGCTGCACTCCTCAAAAACCAGAACCTCGATTCATCCCAGGCCCTGCAACTGACGTTCCTCTTGGGGATGGCGCACTATGGGCTTGGCGAATACGCCGAGGCTATTCCTTATTTGAAAGACGCCGTAGTCGCAGATGAGCAGAATCTGACTCTTAAACTGGTTCTGGCGCACAGCTGCTTATGGACCAGGCAGAACGAGTGCGTTTTGGATGTCTACCGTCAGATTCTCACATTGGACCCGAATTCTGCAGAGGCTTATATGCTGGCTGGCGAAGCGTTGGATGGAATGAAAAACCGTGCTGGCGCCATTCAGCAATTTCGCCTGGCAGTTCAGGCCAACCCCAGGGAACCGGGCGTCCACCAGGACCTGGGCTACCTGTTGTGGGAACAAAGCCAGTTCGCCGAGGCGGCAGCCGAGTTTCAAGCGGAATTGACCAATAATCCAAACGATGCTTGGGCGATGACCTATCTTGCGGACGCCGAGATTCATGCGAACCAGAATGAGTCGGCACAACTTCTGCTTGAGAAAGCCGGCAAAATCGATTCTGAAATTGCGTTGACTCATCTCGATCTGGGTATTTTGTATAACGATTCGGGCCGCCGCGACGATGGCGTGCGGGAATTGAAGCTTGCAGAGGAGTTGGATCCCAGTAACCAGAATGTGCATTGGCGTTTAGGGCACATCTATCAGTTCGCGGGCGATAAAGACAAAGCCAAGGCGGAGTTCGACAAACTTCACGATCTAAAAAATGCCATTGAAGAAAACCTCGGCCTGAAGCTCCATGAAGCTGAGATCAAAGCCTTGCCTCCGGTTGGAATGCCGGCTGTGCCGGATGCAAAGTGATTGCCTACTGGTCTTCTTGTTTGCAAAAATCTATTGCCATCGATACAACGAATGAGGTAAATGTAAGACGTGGGACTTCCCCTCCCACTTGAGGTCGCTCATGATTGTATGGCGTACTTGTTTGGCACCTCGGTGCTGGAGGTATATCTGTGTCTCAACGCTGCTTTTTGTGTGTTGCGGACGGC
>CAYPYJ010000128.1:0-8159 GCA_964414945.1 uncultured Occallatibacter sp. | reverse complement strand
ACCATCGAGTCGACGATGTGGATGAAGGCCTCATAGCAACTGAAGAAACCGTGACGGCCTGTGAGCAGGTAGCCTTCCAGCCAGCCCTGGCACATGTGCTCGCTGAGGATTTCCATTACCCGGCCCGTTTCAGAGAGGTTTTCGTCCACCGGCAATGTCTCAGCCATCCATGCCTTGCCGGTTCCGGTGATGACGTCGCCGATGCGGTTCGATGCTGTTTCATCCGGCCCGAAGACACGGAAGTTTTTCTCCGCCCTGTTGCCTTCCATAATGCCGTGCAGCAGTTGCCCAAGGATGCGCGTGGATTCGACGTCTTTTTGGCCGCGGCCCTCGAGTTTAACTGCATAATCACGGAAATTCGGCATCTTGAGAGGCTCAAGCAGCAGACCGCCATTGGCGTGCGCGTTCATACCCATACGTCGGCGGCCTTTGGGGGCGATCTCGGCCAGTTCGGCGCGGAAGGCTCCCTTTTCGTCGAAGAGTTCTTCGGGTTTGTAGCTGCGCATCCAATCTTCCAAAAGGCGCATGTGCTCCGGCTTTTCGCGTAACTCGGAGAAAGGAACCTGATGGGCGCGCCAGGTGCCTTCTACGGGCTTGCCGTCGACAAACTTGGGGCCCGTCCAGCCCTTGGGTGTGCGCATGATGAGCATCGGCCACGCGGGGCGCACCGTAGAGCCGCCTTCACGAGCGGCCTTTTGGATTTCTGCGATGCGGTCGAGCATGGTGTCAAAGACAGCAGCGGCCTGTTGGTGCATGGTCTCCGGGTCGTCGCCCTCAAGCGTGAAGGGTTCATAGCCGTAGCCGCGCATCAAGCTTTCCAGCTCTGCGTGCGGAATGCGCGCGAGCACCGTAGGGTTGGCGATCTTGTAGCCATTCAGGTGAAGTATGGGCAGCACCGCGCCGTCGGTTGCGGGATTGAGGAACTTGTTGGAGTGCCAACTGGTGGCTAGTGGTCCAGTTTCAGCTTCGCCGTCGCCAACGACACAGGCCACAATGAGGTTGGGATTGTCAAACGCCGCACCATAGGCATGAACCAGCGAGTAGCCCAGCTCGCCGCCTTCGTGGATGGAGCCCGGCGTCTCTGGCGCGACATGGCTTGGGATGCCATAGGGCCAACTGAATTGCCTGAATAACCGCTTGATGCCGTCGCGATTTTGCTCGATGTGGGGATAAATTTCGCTGTAGGAGCCTTCAAGGAATGTATTGGCCACCAGGCCAGGGCCGCCATGGCCAGGGCCGATGATGTAGAGCATGTTCAGGTCGCGTTCGCGGATGAGGCGGTTCCAGTGGACGTAAAGAAAGTTGAGCCCCGGCGTAGTGCCCCAGTGGCCCAGCAAGCGCGGCTTCACGTCGTCCAAGGTGAGCGGTCGCTCAAGCAGTGGGTTGTCTTTCAGATAAATCTGGCCCACGGAGAGGTAGTTGGCTGCGCGCCAGTAGGCATTCATCTTTGCCAACTGCTCTGGGCTTAAAGGGGTCTTGCTCGTCTCTTCGCTCATGATGCACCTCACAGGGAAGTATCAGTGACAATACGAGCGTAGCAGCAGCTGGTACGGCTCCGGGTGACTGATGTCACAAGCAGGCGAGACGGTGGTTCATGCTGTGGGACAAAGTCCGCTCCGTGCCATTTTTGGGAAAAGGCAGCCGCGAAGTTGCACCGAGCTACCTGACATTGACGCTTCGACCGCTGTTAGTGAAAGGCTGTCAACGGTCAGGTGCTTCGCTTAGGGCTTGGTTGGGTTAAGAACAACCTCGTACTCGGGCAGGACTTCGATTCCGATGATTCTGGCAGTCTGTCCTGTTGCGTTCATCGGCCGCCATGCTTGCACATCTAGATAGATTGGGGCGGTGCGCGGCAGGGGGAGGACGCTGACTTTCAAATTTTTGCCGAAGGCTTCAGGCAGGAATCGCTTGAGCCCGATCTCCCAGGGGTGGCCGTTATAGAAATCATCGTCTAGCAAGTGCCCGTCCAGCGAAAGTCGGGCCACATCGCCGGCATAATGAATGCGCACGAAGATGTCGCTAAGGCCGGTCATTGGTTGAGAGGAAATCGTGAGGGTCCAAACGGCGGCAGCGGCGTAGTCAGCCTCTTCGGGGGCTTGCGGCATGGGGCGGTCCCGTCCTTCAACGTGAGAGGCCATGCGGATCGTTGTGCGGGGAGAAGCCAGATGGCTGCTGCTCCAGTCAAAATCGATTTTGCGCGGTACAATTTTCCAGTTTGTTTCCTGCCAAAGAGCGCCGCCATCCGGCTGGAACAACGAGGCGGTAAGGAGCGCAGGGTCTTCAGAGCGGAGATGGATTCCATCGGTATCGGCGAAGAGTTCTGCCGGTGAGAGGAGCGCGGTATCTACACCGCCGACCGGGAGCCGCCAGAAATGCTCGGCCTGAAGCTGAGTGAGCAGAATAATCCGCACGTTGCGACCGTTTTTACCGGTTACTTGCAGCGCGGTATTCATGCCTGGTTCAACGTTCCGAATCAGGATGCTGTGATCGGCGCGAGTCACTAATCCGCTGGAAGCATGAACTGAAGCGACACTGTCTGTGTCGAAGGCAAACTCAGTACGTAGGCCGGGGATGGCGAAGAAGAAGTAAGTTGCTTCCGATTTACCGTGCATACAGTAGAGCAGCTGTGCGGTGCTGTAATTGAGCGTGCCCGCGCCCATGTCAAGATTAAGTGGCCAGATGAAGTAGCTGTTGGTGGGGATGTCAATGGGTGTGCTGGGCAGATTTATGGTTCCCGAAGGCAGCTTGATCTGGGTTTGAAATCCATGACGCTCCGGCATATCGAGCTTGCGGACGTAGTTATTGACAAAGAGATAACCACTGTTGCCGCTGGCGCGGAGCATGACGCGGGCCATGCTGGAATCCGCCGCATTTTTTGGGGTTTGTGCGGGAGAGAAGGGCGTCATCCGCGCCAGATCCGGGCCGCAGGCCTGAAGGAAAAGATGCAGGCTTTTGAGCTTGCGGAAGGACTCCCGTTCTTGCCCGTACTCTCCAAGCGGGGCCTGGTAATCGTAAGAGACTTGAGGCAGGTCGTTAAGGTATCCAGTTGCAATGGATTCCTGAAAAGTAGTTAGCTTACCGGTTGGGTTGGCTCCGCCTTGGAATACGTAATAGCCATAAAGGTTAACGCCGGAGCCGAGCGAGGTTAGAGTCAGCGCGGCGATGTCGTCAGACTGGAGCAGAGGGCGGCGATGGTACGAAGGCACCATGCCGCCACCCTGCTCTGCGGCGAAGTTCGGATAGTGGCGCAGATCGATTTTACCGTCAGGATCACCGAGAGACATTGCTCCCATGTTGGTCAGATCGCGGTCTGTGGAAAAGAGATAGACCGGGTTGGGCGGGGAGTCCGTAGTCAGGTCAGTCCAGAAGTCGTCTGGATAGCCGCCGGAAACGGGGATGACCTCATGTGCAGGGTAATCGTGTCCGGGCCAACCGGTGACGGAGAAGAGCGGAGGATGGATACCCGCTGAAATCGCCATACGCTTCAGTTCGGCGATATGTTCGGCTCCAGCGCCTGGTCCTGTGACACCATATTCGTTTTCGATTTGAACGCCGAGGACAGGCCCGCCGTCCTGCCAGAGCAAGCCTTTGATCTGGCTGCCGACCTGGCCGTAAAAACGGTTTACGTACTTCAGGTACTCGGGAGCGTTTTGACGTAGAGGGATATTCTTGTTGATCAGCCAGTCAGGGAAACCGCCATTGCGGGCTTCGCCGTGATCCCAGGGGCCGATACGCAGATAGACGGAGAGTCCATTTTCTTTGCAAAGCTCGACGAAGTGCCGAAGATCGCGCTGACCGCTCCAGTCGAACTGGCCTTCGATTTCTTCATGATGAATCCAGAAGATGTAGGTAGCTACAACCTGGACGCCGCCGGCCTTCATCTTGAGCAGTTCTTCGTGCCAATATTTTTCCGGATAGCGTGCATAATGGAACTCACCCATTACTGGGAGCCAGGGCTTTCCATCAATAGTGATACTGCGGCTGTCGACGGCAATTTTGTGTTCATCAGGCGAGACACCGCCCATGTTGAGAAAGCCGGTCTCCGGCGCTGCCGCGGGAGTGGTTGCGTCAATCAGAAAAGGAGTAGGAACCGGTTGAGCGGAGAGTACGAAGGATGTACTTAAAATGGCTGAAAGTATGCAGGCTGCAAGCCGTGTCTTCATATTAATCATTCACCAGAATGGGATCGCGTACTCGAGCTTATTGCGATTCAAAGCGTATGTCGGCAATCCGGTGTACCGCGCCCTGCGGCGCGAACCGTTATAGCTAAGCCGCTACCAGCATGGAATCGATACGTACTCGCTGCGGGTTGAAAGAGGCTCGTACCAGCCTGTTCGTAAGCTTGCCCTTCGCTATGCTAGGCAGTCCGGGCCGTTAAGACCCGAACTGCCAAAGCATAGTTTGTTAGAAGGTGAGTTTCAGAGCACCTTGCATGACGCGCGCCGGGACGTTACCCAAACCTGTAATCATTCCCTCGTGATTCCAATCGATGGTGCCTGGGATTCCAAAGTTCGGATGGTTGGTGGCGTTGAAGGCCTCCCAGCGGAAGGTCAACTTGGCACCCTCAACCAGATCCCAGTGCTTCATGATCGCAGCATCGGTGGTGAAGACATGCGGACCCCAGTAAGCATTCCTGCCTGTGTTACCGAAGCCGGTTGGATCCTGTGTGCAGGTGTAGGTTGACACGTTCCAATCCGGCTGCGTGAAGGGAGCACAGAAGGCCGCCGTGTTGAAGTAGCCGGTGCCGTTGTACCACGACTGGCGATTGCCCTTACCCATTCTGGGATCAACACCGGGAACCACATTGGCGCGACCGACGCCCCAATCCTTCTGTCCGGGGCCATTGGAATCAGCGCCGATCGAGAAGGGATTGCCGGTCTGGAAGGTGATGATACCGGTCAGTTCCCAGCCGCCGAGGGTCTCGGCGACCAGCTTGCCATGGTTCTTGAGCGAGGGGGACTGGTAGATGAAGTTGCTAACCCAGCTCCACGGCATATCCTGGCCGGAGTTGCCGCGGTTCCACTTCAGGTTGAATGGGTTCGGCAACGCGGGGTTGCCGTAGGAGACGTTGGCGCCGCTAGCCAGATCGATGGTGTGCGACCATGTGAAGTTGGACTGCACCTGGAAGCCATGCGACATCTTGCGCTCGAAACCGAGTTCCAGCGCGTGGAAGCTGGCTGTTGCGTTGCTGTCGTCTTCGAGAATCTTCGCAAACGCCGCATATGGAGCGGTACCATTCCGATGGTTGTTGTTGTCGGGATTGATATAAGCGTTGCGATCAATGGCAACCGTCTGGTGATCGCTCTCGCTGCCAACATATGCGGCGCGCACCACCATGACAGGGCTGAGCTGCTGCTCGACGGAGAGGTTCCAACTCTGCGTCATGCCCAGCTTGAAGTTTCGCGAGAAGGACATGCCGACACCTGGAATAATCGGACTGCCTGTACCCGCATTGGTGAAGCTGAAGCTGGAGGGGGGCGTTTTCATGCTGGACGCCCATGCATACGTATTTGGGAAGGGGCTGGAACTGAAGCCAGTCAGCGAGCCAGCATTGGTCCAGGGAGAACTGAAGTTGACCGTAGAACCCTGACCTGCAAAGCTACTGTCCGCACTGCAGGGATAGCACCAGCCATAGAAGTCGAATGTGGGGCTAAACGGAAGGATGTCGGAAGCATGGTTGTACATCGAATACATGAGCGGACCGGTGAACATACCGAAGCCGGCGTGAACCACGGTGTGCGGGAGAGCTTTCGGCTGCCAGGCCAAACCAATACGGGGCTCCCATGTGCTGTATGAATTGGGCATCAGAGAATCCGTCATGCCCTTGTCACCCGGGAAGATCAGACCAGTGGGCGCATTGGGGAACATGGTGCTCTTCTGCCCTGCGACGAATGCCGCGCCCCGGCCGCCCTTGGAGACGGGAGCAGTGTTTGGATCCCAACGCAGACCGAGGTTGATGGTCAGATTCGGCTTGATGCGATAGTCGTCCTGAAAGAAAGGCCCAAACTGCCAGCCGGCCACGGAGGAAATCTCGCCCGCGCCCTGCATATATTCATGCACATATCCAAGAAGGAAATCGGCCAGACCATTTCCAGTTTCGCTGCTGGAGCCTGCAGCAAAGGAGATCGTGGGCTGGGTTGGCCACTGCGTATTCTCGGTGGCAACCTGGTGCAGCAGATCTATGCCGGCGGTCAGCGAGTGCTTGCCGATCTGCTTGGCGATGGTATCAACCAGTCCGAGCGTGTTGCGAACCTCCTGCGAGGGCTCATCCCAGCCGCTTTCGATGCCGAAGCCCTGCGAACTCCGGAGAGCGCCCATGTAGCAGCTGCCGGGCTGTTCGCTGATGCCGGTGGTGTAACGCGAGAAGCACATCGCCTTGCCGGCGCTGTCCAGTTCCTGTAGGCCATTGTGCGAGCTCATCTGGTTCCAGAAAACCGAGACTGTATTGACGGTCGACGGATTGATCGTCCAATTGTGCGTTAGCACGTTATTGAAGTAGTACTGTTCCTGCCAAAAGTTCGCGGTCCAGGACTGGTGGTTGTACGCGGTTTCGATATTTCCCGGAACATCGGTCCCCGGGGCGGTCATGTAGTCAGTGAATGAGCGCAGCGAAAGGGTCTGCGCGGGCGAGAGGTTGTAGTCCAGCTTGGCGGTGCCCTCCTGGTAGGTGTTGCGAACGGCAGGGATCGTGTAGAGCATATCGCCGTTGGCCCTCTGGGCGCCAATAGCCAGATCTGCGGAATTCGAAATAATATTCGTCGATCTCGGCAGGCCGGTAGTGGCGATGGTCTTCGCCATCGGATCAAAACTGGCTATAGCTGTATCAAGCTGGTTGGCTAAACCGCCGATCGTCTTGAAAGGTCCATTCAGATTGGTAACGCCAGGAGTAGCAGCCAGGGCGCTGAAGTCGCCAGCGAGCATGGCGGCGGTCGGCGTGGTGGTCTGCGCGCCGGAGGTGCCAAAGACCATCTTGTTGCCTTGGTAGTTGCCAAAGAAGAAGAGCTTGTCTTTTATGATGGGCCCGCCGACATAGCCACCGAACTGGTTGCGCTTGAGCAAATCAACGGAATGGCTGAACCAGTCGCTCGCATTCAGGTCGCCGTTACGCACAAACCAGAAAGCGCCGCCGTGGTATTTGTTGGTGCCGCTCTTGGTGGCGATGGAAACCACCGCACCGGGCGCAAAGCCGAACTGCGCGCTGAAGTTGTTGGTGATGACTTTGAACTCCTTGGTCGCGTCGGAATTCGGGAACGGAGCCGTCAGCAGGTCGTAGTTATCCATATTGGTGACGCCGTCGAGCATATAGTAGGTACTGCCCTGGCGGCCGCCATTGGACGAGGCGCCGGTTTCCGTATCGAACGAAAAGCCGGTCTGCGTGCCCTCGCCGCCGTGCTGCCTGACGTTGGAGGTGCCGGGTGCCAGCAGAACCAGCGAGGAGGGGTCGCGGCCATTCAACGGCAGCTCGGCGATGGCGGCTTCGCCAACCGTGGTGCCCAACTCAGCCGAAGTAGTGTTGATCAGTTCGGCGTCGGCGGTGACAGAGACGGTCTCCGACTTGCCCGCGCCAATCTCGAGTTTGACATCCTGCGTTGCGGCCAGATTGACCGTCAGCAAGATGCCCGT
This sequence comes from uncultured Occallatibacter sp., assembly GCA_964414945.1. GTDB lineage: Bacteria > Acidobacteriota > Terriglobia > Terriglobales > Acidobacteriaceae > Telmatobacter. Next base: position 536 of record CAYPYJ010000128.1, on the reverse strand, counting down.
CTGTTGATAGTTTTTGAAGCTGGCGGCTTTGATGGCAAGCATATAGTTGCCGATTGGCAGAGGCCGGATCAGGTACGAACCCACGCCGTTGGTTTTAACCGTCTGTGTAAAATTTGTGTCGGTGTTGGTGACGGTAACCGTTGCGCCAGCCACGGCTGCACCGGCAGGATCGGTGACGTTGCCGGTCAGACTTGCGCTGGTTCCTTGCCCATAGGCAACAAGCCCAGAACCAAGAAGTCCAACGAAGACGACGAGCAGCAGAGCACAGATGTGCTTCGCGTTGAAAAATTTCACGACTGCCTCCTAAGAAGGTTTACATGTGATTGCCTGCCAACTGTATAAAACTGCGTCGACAGAGCAAATTGAGATGGGCCTCTGAATGGATGCGTCATCGGGCCATCCCTAAGTGAACGATCTGCATTCTGCGGCTAAATTTCACAGACAGGAGACGAGCAGCCGCTTACTCTTCGCTTCCGAATTTTCCAGGAAACGTCCTCAGCATGAGACCCTACTCCTTAATCGGCAGAGGGCGAATC
>CAYPYJ010000127.1:1517-8330 GCA_964414945.1 uncultured Occallatibacter sp. | reverse complement strand
GAGCCATGCCGTACGATCTGAAGCGGTTCCAGAAGGCAGAAGCTCTCCACTTCATTACCTTCAGTTGCTATCTCCGTCTTCCTCTTCTCGATGTTCCGGGTGCCCGGGAGACAGTCGAAGCCGTGCTGGAACAGACCCGGGCGCGACATCAGGCGAGAGTCTACGCATACGTCCTGATGCCCGAGCACGTCCATTTGCTCATCAACGAGCCGCCTTCGATTCTCTTGGCCCAGTTTCTCAAAGCCGTCAAGCAAATTGCTTCGCGGAAATTGAGAGGTTCACGCGAGAAGTTCTGGCAGGAGCGCTACTTTGACCGCAATGTCCATGGCGAAGCCGCACGCTCCGAAGTGATACGCTACATCCATCGAAACCCAGTAAAGCGCGGATTGGTCGCATCGCCCGGCGATTACCAATGGAGCAGCTTCAACCACTACGCGACCGGCATTCGAGGAGCGGTTGAAATCGAGTCAGAGTGGACGGCAAGACTTCGCGGCCCACTCATCGCGATAAAACCGCGATGAATGGGGCACAGACTTACTTTTTTGGGGACGGGCTGATGGATGATAGGTTCAATGAGTGGGCCAACTTCCTTCCTTTATTTCCTCGGACATTAGATGCTCATAGGTCAAAGTTGGATCATTGGTTTTTGCACCGGTAAATTGAATTGCGAACCGACGGCTCATCGAATCTCCACGCTCTTCCTGTTGGGCATAAAATTGATCCTTTCCCAATGGTAAACTAAGAACAAAGTTTATCTCTGCAATGCGCGTAGCTATCGCTCTAATACCGTCAGCATCATATTTTCTATTTTGGTGTCCCTTCTTTCGGGCATGATCGACCTTAACCTTATGTGGCGCTTCGTAATTCCATTCCCACGTCCCATGCGTAAAATCATGGCGTTCTTCTTGCACGCCAGCGATACGGCCAATTACATTTTCGTGTGGCTTTCTTACCTCTTCAGGCTTGATGTGACTTATCATCTTCTGAAAGAGCGTAAATCGTTTTTTGAACGGCAATGTTTCAAAATTAACTGGCAGTGATTGTTCATAAAAGGCTGCCGCGGTTTTAGTTATATCCACCATTAAATTTTCCAGCATTGCCCATGAACATGTCATCTGGCCTACCCAAAAAAATTCTGCCTCCGATAAGTCGGCGAAAACTGCATGGTTTTGCCGTCTAAACCAATCATCACCTGAGACGAAAAGCTCATAGCGCTCCCCTTTGTGTTTATTACGATAAAGGGTTTTAACTGATTTTGCGAGTGTTCAAATGGAACCCTTTATGAGACACACGGGACAGATGGCCCGGTCATCGACCCACTAAATCACCATAAGCTATGAGAAGCTGTGCCCCGTTCATCGCGGCTTTATCGCGATGAGCGGGAGGGCACTACATATCTCTCAACGAATTTCCTCGTAGTTGCCCATCTGCCACCCAACTACGTCCACGAAATCTCAATCCCATGAGCCGTGGCTGTGATCTTGGGCGGCTTGTGGTTGGTCAGTATGCGAATCGCCGAGAAGCCTCCGCCCAGCACGCAGGTTGCTCCGCCTCCCACCAGCAGCCCCAGTTTGCTGGTCGGCTCCGGATCAAGGAACGCCAGAATCACCATTGTCACGCCCACGCCGCTCATCCCCAGCGCTACGCAGACGCCCAGAATCTCCCGCTGAGATAGGCCGGCGTTTCTCGCCATCTGCAACAGCGTCTGATCTTGCGGATTGATGCCAAGCTGGGCATCATCCACCAGCACCCCAGCCAGTCGAGCCCGGTAGAGCCGCGCAAGCTGCCGCAGCCACTGTGGATCGGATGTTCTGACAATGGTCTCGTCGGAATCGGTCATGGAAGAAAGTCTATACCCTGCAATCCCATTCAAGCTGACTGGCCGCCCCGTGGACGCCGAACCCGCTATGATGGTTTCCAGCGCAAACCGGAAAATGTCCACCACAATCTTCATCTCGGCAGGCGAGGCCAGCGGCGAACACTACGGCGCGCTGCTCGTCGCCGCGCTGCAAAAGCGCCTCGCCGCTTCCGGCCAATCGGCAAGCTTTTTCGGCATGGGCGGTCCGCGCATGGCCGCTGCGGGTTTGCAGTGTGTTGTTCGTTCTGAAGACATGGCTGTCATGGGCTTTACGGAGATCGTCCTTCACTTGCCGCGCATCTGGCGCGAGTATCGCAAGCTCAAGCAGGCCATTCGCCAGCGTCTACCTAGCGTCGCTGTGCTCATCGATTTCCCTGAGATCCACTTCCGCTTGGCCGAGGAGTTTCATCGCCTCGGCGTTCCTGTCATCTTCTTCGTCAGTCCTCAGCTCTGGGCGTGGAAGAAGCACCGCATTAAGCTGGTGCGCAAGTACGTCGATAAAATGCTGGTGATCTTTCCCTTCGAGGAGCCCTTCTATCGCGAGCAAGGCGTTCAGGCGGAGTTCGTCGGCCATCCGCTCGCCGAGCTTCCGCTGCCGTCGATCAACCGCGAAGACTTCGCCGTCGCCAATAATCTCGACGCGGCCAAGACTTGGATAGGCCTCTTGCCCGGCAGCCGTCCAAAAGAGATTCGCGACCATCTCCCAACGATTTTGCAGGCCGCGCAAAATCTGCACGGAGAATTTCAATTCCTCATTCCCCTCGCGTCTACGCTCAATGCAGCGCAGCGCAGCGAAGTACGACAGATCGCAAACCTGCACGGCACAAGCCTCGCCGTTCGCCTGATCGACGACCTTGGCGCCAAAGGCGCTATTGGCCCCACCGCAGGTGGCGCCCGCGCCGCGCTTTATCATGCCCGAGCATCCATCGTCGCCAGCGGCACAGCCACAGTCGAGGCGGCGCTGATCGGCAATCCCTTTGTCGTCGTCTATCATGTCTCGGCGTTGACCTATGCCATCGCCAAGCGCGTGGTGAAGGTACCATTTGTCGCCATGGCCAATCTAATTGCCGGCAAGCAGGTTGTGCCGGAACTGATTCAGGCTGACTTCACGGCGGACAATATCGTTCAACACATTACGCCGCTGATTGCCGATGGCCAGCCGCGCCAATCCATGATCAATGAGTTGGCGCAGATTCGCGGCCTACTGCGTCACGGGCAGAGAGACAGCGAAGCGATTGACCGAGTAGCGGAGATTACACTGGAGACGATTCGGCTTTGACCCTGTGAGTTCGGAAGGGAATTCATGGTTGCGATGAGAACAAGACCGAAGCTGGCAGTGTTGGCCTGCGTTATGCTGCTCGCCGCTTCCGTTGCCGCCCAGCGGCCCGCGAATTCGGAGCCGGCAGCGATTCCCGGCTCTCAGGTTGACGACGACTCCCGCGCGCAACTGCTGACTTATTCCGCTGCCCATCAGTGGGTGATTCCCCCGCGGACGCTCAACGGCGCCTGGATCGCCAATGGCTTGGCGCGCTACGCCGAGTTGCTGTCAGTAGAGAACCAGGGCGGCAAAGTCGCATTTCAGAAGGCTCTCGAGGCCGTAGCGGCCGGAGCGATGGTTTACGATACTACTCCGCTCGCAAAGACGGATAGCCCGAATCCTCTCTCGCCGGAGTTCCAGTCGATGACACGGGACAAGGGCGCGATGATCTTCCACATGCTGCGCTGGGAGCTGGGCGACAAAGCCTTTCTGACCATGCTTAAAGACCTCCAGAGCCAGTACGCAGATAGGTCTGTCGGCGTCGCTGATCTTCAGAAGCTGGCCGAGGTCGAGAGCGGGAAACCACTGACCGCATTCTTTACTCAATGGGTGGACGGCACTGGAGCGCCACAGTTCACCAACACTTACACTATCTATCGGTTGGGCAACAACAAGGGCTTCCGAACGGACGGTGTTATCCATCAAAACATCGATGGCTTTCGGATGCCCGTTGAACTGAGCATTGAAACAGACGGCAAAACGGAGACGCAAAGGACAGAGATCGCAGGCCGGGACACGCATTACGTTGCCGACACAGTTGGTCGGCCACGCCATATCCGCATCGATCCGCAGGGATGGGTGCTGAAGATAACTCCCGGGTTGCGGGCGCGGGTTGCGATTTTGAAAGGCCAGCAATTGGCGGCCCAAGGCGATCTGAAAGGTGCGCTAGCCGAGTACCAGAAGGCTCTGGAAGAGAATGCGGAAAGTACGCTGGCCTACTACCGCATTGGCGAAGTACTCTTCAGGCAGCGCAACTACTCGGCCAGTGTCAACGCCTATCGGGATTCGCTTGACGGCGATGGTGAGCCGGCTTGGACCAAAGCTTGGAGCCACCTGACTCTGGGTAAAATCTACGATCTCACCGGCCAGCGCGACCGCGCCGTTGGCGAGTACCAACTGGCGGTGAGGACCAACGATAACTTCCAAGGCGCGATCAACGAGGCCCAGAACTACTTGCAAGAACCGTACAAAGGCACCAAAAGCGAATAAAAGAAAGCCCAGTCAAAGCTGAGATTTTTGATGAGACGGCGAGCAAAAATCACAGGAGTCATTAGACTTAGAGAGATGATTTTTGTGGAAAATGCTCAAATTACTCTATTTATCATTAAGTGGGACGCCTTCCCGAAAAAAGCTACATTCCCCTATGGGCAAACGTATACCTTCTCCGGTACGATGTGTTTTCAATGTCGAAGACTCTGGATTTTCGCCCTGTGATACTTGCCGGAGGCAGCGGTACTCGTTTCTGGCCTCGTTCTCGTCGCGCTCACGCCAAGCAGGTCCTTGCTTTGGACGGTGAGCGCTCCATGATCCAGCAAACCGTCGAGCGGCTGAAGCCGCTGGCTGGGCTGGACAATACCTGGGTCATCACCAATGAGTATCTGGCCCACGAAATTGCTGGCCAATTGAAGGGCATACCCACCGGACAGGTCGTGCAAGAGCCGGTGGCCCGCAATACAGCCCCTGCTTGCGGACTGGCTGCCTTCCTCATTGAGCGGCAGAATCCCGACGCCGTGCTGGGCATTTTTCCATCGGACCACGTCATAGCCGATGAACCGCGCTTCCTCAAGGCTCTGCAAAAGGGCATTGCCGTAGCTGCTGCAGGTGATCACATCGTGGTGCTCGGAATTGAGCCCACCCGCGCCGAAACCGGCTACGGCTACATCGAGACTGGCGACCTCACCAAGGATGACGCCGCGCTTCACGTTCGCCGCTTCATCGAGAAACCCAACCAGAATCGCGCTGAAGAATTCGTCGCTGCGGGCAACTATTATTGGAACTCTGGAATGTTTCTCTGGTCAGCGCGGACACTTGCCAACGCTGTCCGCGAGCACCTGCCAGAGACCGCTCCACTGCTGGAAGCCATTGCTGCCGCGTACGGCACGCCTCACTTCGATGAGGTTTTCCGCACCGCTTATCCCAAGTGCGAGAACATTAGCGTGGACTATGCCGTGCTGGAGCCGCGCTCCGCCAAGGGCGAACATCTCTCGCACCTCTATTGCATTCCAGCAGAGTTCAGTTGGAACGATCTTGGATCCTGGGCCTCGCTCTACGAGTATCAGCTCGAAACCCGCCTGCGTGGCGACGCCGAGGGCAACGTCGCTGAGACCACAGGCCACATGGCTCTCGATGCGGTCAACAACTACATTTATAGTCCGCACAAGTTTGTGGCCCTGGTCGGAGTCGAGAATCTGGTCATCGTCGATACCGAAGACGCATTGCTCATCGCGCACCGCGACCACTCCCAGGACGTAGGCAAAATTGTCAAGGAATTGGCCATCACCGAGCGGACAAATCTGATCTGATTATTGGCGACACCCCAGATTTCAAAATCGAAATCTGGGGTGTCCGCTCGCCAGATTTTCGCTTGAGGATTAGTAAGTGGCCTTCAATATGAGTTCATTCTGAGTGCCATTTTCTTGAGTGGAAGAGATAGAGATCGAAACTGCTTCGGACCGAAAAACAGAATTATTTTATTTGTATCAACGACTTGATCGAATGGAGCTAGCTGGTTAAATCGCTTGGGTTGCCTTCAGCAAGGCTCAAACACCCTCGATCATCCAAGTTCTTGCGCGCAATAAATTATTTAAAAAATTCGTAAAATTCACTTGCCAACTGAACCTCAGTCTGCTTAGAATTCGTCCTCAACTGCTCATATCAGTCAATCCGGCAGACTTCCCCGCGTCTGTTTGATCACTGTTGTATCGGGTTTAATACCCATATTCATCCGCGCGGGTGTGTGCCTGGAAGTTCCCCGAGTTGCCCACATTGACCTGATTCCGAGCCTTGAGGCTTAAACATTGGTTCAGTAGGCATTCTATGCAGAATGCATCGACGCATGAGTTCGCCAAGAACGCAAAACAGAATTTGAGCCATTCTTCCACCGTTTTGCGCAGACTAGATGGGAAATGAACAAGTGAGCCAAGAACCATGAGAAAGATGATGGAGGGTCGTGGTATGTCTGATCGTAGTTGGAATCTCGTGTCGAAATTCACCAACGCAGTTCTGTTGTCGCTGACAGCGTTGTTTTGCCTGTTTTCTACAACTTTTGCGGTTGCGCAGATTGCGATTTCTCCTGCGACGGAGAGCTACGGCAATGTGGTGGTGAACACGAGCGTAGGCCGTCATATCGGCATCACAAATTATCAGACGACCGCGTTGACGACCTCCTGGTCGCTCTCCGGTAGCGGTTTCACAATCGATCCATCAACAACCTGCACAGCCACTCTGGCTCCAAGCTCTTATTGCGTCATCGGTGTCACATTCACTCCAACCGCGCTGACCTCGTATTCAGGCAATGTGGCCATCACGACCAGTGCAGGCAATCAAACGATACCACTGAGCGGCACGGGCACGCCACAGATCGCGATTTCTCCTGCGACGGAGAGCTACGGCAATGTGGTGGTGAACACGAGCGTAG
>CAYPYJ010000127.1:0-1417 GCA_964414945.1 uncultured Occallatibacter sp. | reverse complement strand
ATTCACTCCAACCGCGCTGACCTCGTATTCAGGCAATGTGGCCATCACGACCAGTACAGGAAGTCAGACTGTGACGCTGAGCGGTAACGGAATTGCACCGCTATCGATTTCGCCATCTAGCCTGAACTTTGGCAACGTGGCAGTCGGCTCGACCAGCACTCCGAAGACCGTTACAGTGACGAACAACCAGTCCGTTAACCTGACTTTTTCATCCATCATCCCCACTGGACCTTTTACTGTAGGCTCGGGGACGTGCGCGGTCGGAGTTCAAGTAGCGCCGGGCGCCAGTTGCACGATCGTTCTCTTCTTCCAGCCAACAGCTGTTGGAACCACCACTGGCGGGCAGGTTACGATTACCGATACTGTAAGCAACAGTCCACAGGTGGTATCGCTTTCCGGCACGGGGTTGCCGGTAGGAACTGTGAAGCTGAACCCGACGAGCCTGGATTTTGGCTCCGTAGCAATTACAAACACAGTAGTCAAAAGTGTGACGCTGACCAACAATCTGAGTGTCCCGCTGCATATCACTTCGATCACAGGCTTTCCAGCCGGCTTCTCGTTGAACGGCGCTGCCACAACATGTGTGCCCGGAACGCCTGTCCTAGCCGGTTCCAGTTGCGTAGTCGCGGTCAGTTTCATGCCACTCTCTGTGGGATCGCCTAGTGGAACGATCAGCGTCAACGACGACGCAACTCCTGTTTCCCAGACATTTACTGTCGGTGGCACTGCGACCGCGAAGCTGGTGCCATCGCCCACTTCGCTGGCCTTCACTTCGCAAGCGATTGGGACCACCAGCACCTCCCAGTCGATCACACTGACGAATCCGCAGAGTGTCGATGAGTTGATCACTGGAGCCACCATCACCGGCCCCAACGCGAGCGACTTCGCGATCTCCTCAACGACCTGCCAACTCGCGCCTGTACCGCAGCCTGCAGGATCCTCCTGCAAGATGAATGTGACCTTTACGCCGAGTGGACCGGGAACCAGATCGGCCCTGCTGAAAATTGGCGATCCGATCATCATTCCACTGACAGGAGCAGGTGCTGCACCAGTGACGGTATTGCCAGGGTTGCTTACATACACGTCGCCTGTGGGCACCACCAGCGCTTATCAGACGGTTACTATCACCAACGCCAGCACCACCAAAGTTCTGGTTATCAGCAATCTCCAGTTAAGCGGCGACTTTGTCCAGACATCGACGAACTGCGGAGCCGCGCCTCCTTACACGCTGGCCATCGGTGCATCCTGTTTCGTAACCATCAGCTTCAATCCCAGCATTGGCGGTGTTCGCGAAGGCCAACTCCAGGTCTACGACGATGCAGTCACAAGCCCGCAGGTAATCAACATTACCGGCACGGGAACTTCTCCGCTGACCCTTTCGCCCGCATACCTGAACTTCAGCGCGCAGACGATCAAC
>CAYPYJ010000126.1:0-8485 GCA_964414945.1 uncultured Occallatibacter sp. | reverse complement strand
TTGCGTCCGAGCTTGTTTCCTGCATTGCGATGGCGCATGGTGAAACTCTCTTTCGGAAATTTTCTTTTGTGCTATCCCACCCTTGGCGCAAAAAGCAAAGACACGCCAAGGATGGGGCACCCAAACTTGTTTACTGCCGAAGCGGACTAGAAGTTCTCGGTTTCGGTGGGCAGTTGCAGGTCCACGGAATCCAGCGGCTCGTCCTCGTCGTCGTAGTGGCTATAGTTGGCGGCCAGGGCAGCGGCGGGTGAGATGCTGGTGGGTCCGGGAACGGCGTTGCCTTGCTCATCGATCTTCATGCCCAGCGAGAGGCCCATCTGGGCGAGAATTTCCTTGATCTCGTTGAGGCTCTTGCGTCCGAAATTCTTGGTCTTGAGCATCTCGGCTTCGGTCTTCTGCACCAGTTCGCCGATGGATTGAATGTTGGCGTTCTTGAGGCAGTTATAGCTGCGGACCGACAGCTCAAGCTCTTCGACTGAGCGGTTGAGATGATCGTTGCGGAGCATGGAGCGGCTTTCGTCGCCACGCCCTTCGGCCTCGATCTCTTCTTCGAAGTTGATGAAGATGTTCATGTGGTCTTTGAGCAACTTGGCGGCCAGTCCGACGGCGTCGGCGGGTAGCACGGCCCCGTTGGTCCACACTTCCAGGGTGAGCTTGTCAAAGTCGGTGATCTGGCCTAGACGAGCAGCTTCAACCAAATAATTGACGCGACGCACGGGCGAGTGGACCGAGTCCACCGGGATAAAGCCAATGCCGAGGTCGGCGTCAAAGTTCTTGTCGGCGGAGATATAGCCGCGGCCTCTCTTGAGGCGCATCTCCATGTCCAGCTTGCCGCCTTCGGAAAGGGTGGCGATATAGATGTTCTTGTCGAGGATTTCGACGTCGCCGTCGGCCTCAATCATTCCAGAGGTGACGACACCCGGCTGATCAGCGCGCAAATACAGCGCCTTGGGGCCTTCGCCGGCGAGTTTGAAGGGAACCTGCTTCAGGTTCAGGATAATGTCGGTTGCGTCTTCAACGACGCCTGAGATGGACTGAAACTCGTGGAGCACGCCTTCGATGCGGATGGCGGTAACTGCGGCGCCCTCGATGGAGCTGAGCAGCGTGCGGCGCAGTGCATTGCCTATTGTGGTGCCAAATCCGCGCTCAAAGGGCTGGGCGCTGAACTTGCCGTAAGTATTGGTGAGCGTCTCGGCATCGACTGCCAAACGCTTCGGCTTTTGAAATCCTCTCCAAAGCATATCTTTCTCTCTTTTCCCGCGCGGGCTGGCGTCGCGATGCATTTTGCGGCGGCCGCGCAAGTTCTCCTTCGGTTGGAATGAGGGACTAGGGACTAGGAACTAGGGATTAGATTACGGCGCTGGTACAAGCGTGTTTTCTATTCCCTATTCCCTGGTCCATACGTCCCTTTACTTGCTGTACAGTTCGACGATGAGCTGCTCGTTGATGGGCAGATTCACGTCCACACGCCTGGGCAGATGGAGCACACGGCCCGAAAGGTTGGTAAAATCAGCTGCCAGCCAAGCTGGCACCGGGTTTTGGGCAGCGTACTGCGCGCCCTGCTCGATGATGATCAGCTTCTTGGCGACGTCGCGGATCTTGATCTCATCGCCCGCGTTCACCTGATAAGAAGGAATGTTGACCTTGCGACCATTGACTTCGACGTGCCCGTGGCGAACCGCCTGGCGCGCCTGACGGCGGCTGATGGCAAAGCCGAGACGGAAAGCAACGTTGTCCAGGCGGCGTTCGAGTTGCTGAATCAGCAGCTCGCCGGTGACGCCTGAGGCTTTGTTGGCCTTCTCGTAGTAAGCACGGAACTGGCTCTCCAGCGTGAAATACATACGCTTGGCCTTCTGTTTCTCGTGCAATTGCAGGCCGTAGCCCACGATCTTGGCCTTGCGATCCTTGCCGTGCATGCCGGGAGGAAAGTTGCGCTTCTCCAGCGGGCAACGGTCAGAGGCGCATTTCGCGCCCTTCAAAAAAAGTTTGGTCGCCTCGCGACGGCAAAGGCGGCATACTGCTCCGGTATAACGTGCCATTTCTGCTCCTGACTTCGGATGACGGCCGGTTTACATCTTGCGGTGAAGATTTCATCCCGGCCCTGGTTGCAGTGGACAGCAAACACTGATCAGTAAATGCCCGCAGGCTGTTCACTGACCACTGTTCACTGCGCTTATACTCTGCGCCGCTTGGGCGGACGGCAGCCGTTGTGCGGCACTGGCGTCACGTCGCGGATGGTACGCACCTCGATGCCGGCGGCAGCCAAGGCGCGGATGGCCGACTCGCGACCCGAACCTGGACCGGAGACACGCACATCAACAGCGCGCAGACCGTGATCGCGAGCCATGCTGGCTGCGTTCGTGGCCGCCTGCTGCGCCGCGAAGGGCGTGCCCTTGCGCGAGCCGCGGAAACCCAGTGAACCGGAACTCTTCCAGCTCAGTGTGTTGCCCACCTGATCGGTGATGGTGACGATTGTGTTGTTGAATGTTGCCTGCACGTACGCAATGCCAAACGGAACATTTTTGCGTTCGCGCTTTTTGAACTTCTTGTTCTTGCCTGCCTTGCCAGTCTTGCTGGCGCCGGCTTTCTGCTCTGGTTTCGCCATTAGGTTTTACCCGTCGCTTTCTTTTTGCCGGCAACTGTGCCCTTGCGCGGGCCCTTGCGGGTACGGGCGTTGGTGTGGGTACGCTGACCGCGAACCGGCAAACCACGCCGGTGACGCGTGCCGCGATAGCTCTGGATGTCGATCAAACGCTTGATATGCATCTGGACGTCCTTGCGCAGGTCGCCCTCGACGTTACCTTCGTCTTCGATCACCTGGCGGATGCGGTTGACCTCGTCCTCGCCCAGATCCTGGATTTTCTTGAAGGGATCAACATTCGCCTTCTCCAGAATCTTGGCGGCGCGGGGATCGCCGATGCCAAAGATGTATGTGAGCGCGATTCTTGCCTGCTTGTTGCGGGGCAGATCGACGCCTGCAATACGTGCCATTCGGATTCCTTTGCTGCTTGCGGTTGTGTGCCCCCGGCCTCAGCCGGTTCGCACGGGTTAAACGGTTGGCTCCTGAGGTTCATCGCAAGCCTTGATTTAGGCTAACTAGCCTCTTGCTGCGTGGAGCGTTCCGCAATTACCAGGCTCAACTAGCCCTGGCGCTGCTTGTGTTTTGCGTTCTCGCAGATCACACGCACCACACCGTGGCGAGTGATGACCTTGCACTTCACGCAAATCTTTTTGACCGATGCACGGACTTTCATTTGCTGTTGCCCTTCCTTCTTTGCTGCTGCCCTGCGCCGCGCTCAAAAACCAGACGCGGCTATTAAAAATTCATTTGTAGCGGTAAACGATCCGTCCGCGATTCAGGTCGTATGGACTCAACTCCACGGCCACGCGGTCACCGGGCAGAATGCGGATGAAGTTCTTGCGCATTCTTCCCGAGACATGGGTCAGAGCCTCGTGATTGTTCTCGAGCTTGACCTTGAACATGGCATTCGGCAGTGTGTCAGTCACCACTGCCATTACCTCAATCATGTCTTCCTTCGACAAATTGCATCCCGCTTCCGCCAGCGCGCTTTGAACGCCCTCCGGCCTGTTGGACCGAGTGCTACTCGGTTAAAATTTTCGCTCCGGTAGCGGTCACCGCCACCGTGTGCTCAAAATGAGCGCTCATGCTTCCATCCGCTGTGACTGCCGTCCAGCCATCTTCCAGAACCACTACATCGTGCTTGCCAGCGTTAACCATCGGCTCAATGGCGATTACCATGCCCGCTTTTAACTTCATGCCCTTGCCGGCAACGCCATAGTTCGGCACCTGCGGATCTTCGTGCATGTGGACGCCGATGCCATGGCCCACAAAATCCCGTACCACTGAAAAGCCCGCGGCTTCAACTACTTTCTGCACCGCAAAGCCTACATCGCCCAAGGTCGCCCCCGGCTTGACCACGGCAATCGCCGCATTAAGCGATGCCTCGGTCGCCTGCATCAGCCGCGCGGCCTCTGGGTCGATTTTGCCCACCGCGATGGTGATGGCAGCGTCGCCGCAGTAGCCGTCTACGAATGCCCCAAAATCGACCGATACAATCTCGCCTTCTTTGAGCACCCTCTTGGCCGACGGAATGCCGTGCACCACTTCGCCGTTGACCGAAGTGCATAGCACACAGGGGTAGCCGTGATAACCCTTGAAAGCCGGTTTGGCGCCTAACTCGATGGTGCGCGCTTCAGCCGCCTTTTCCAAATCCAGAGTGCTGACGCCGGGCTTGACCAGTCCCCGCACCAACTCCAGCACCTCGCGAACTACTTGGCCCGCGCGGCGCATCTTCTCGATCTCTCTGGACGACTTCAGTACTACAGCCACTAACCCAGCTTTCAGTTCTCAGCGATCAGCTTTCAGCATCCAGCCAAATCGCGCTGATGTCTGACGGCTGGAAGCTGTCAACTAGCTTCTCAATCCTTCAACTGCCGCAACAATGCCGGCTGCGATTTCCGCAATCGGCCGGTCTCCATCAACTTCAGCAAAACGTCCCAAGGCCCGGTAGTGCTCGACAACCGGCGCGGTCAAAGCCTCATAAGCGCGCATACGCTCTTGAAAAACCGGTTCCGTGTCGTCGGCTCGCTGCACCAACTGGGCACCGTCTATGTCACAAAAGCCCTCCTTTTGCGGGGGCTTTCCATAGAGGTTATAAATGCTCTGGCAGACAGGGCAATTCCTGCGCCCGGTGATACGGCGCAAGAGTTGATTATAGTCCACTTGTATACTGACGGCAACCACAGGAAGACCAGCGGCTTGGGCAGCCAACCGGCCATCCAGCCAGCCTGCCTGCACCAGGGTGCGGGGAAAGCCGTCCAGGATGTATCCGTTCGCCGTGTCGGACTGCTGAAGACGCACCGCGACCATCTCATTGACTAGCGAGTCGGGGACCAGTTCTCCGCGTCCCATGATCTCTTTGGCCGTTTTGCCCAGCTCGGTGCCCTGAGCCACGTTGCCGCGCAACAGGTCGCCGGTGGAGATCTGCGGAATCCCCCAGATTTTCACCAGTTCCTTGGCCTGGGTTCCCTTGCCCACCCCGGGCGCACCCAACAAAAGAATCGGGCCGGGAAGGGTCTTGCGACCCGCTTCCCGACCCTTGTTTACTATGGAATCAAACGATGACATTACCAGGTTTTCCTTCCGCGAATGCGACCGGAGCGCGGGGAGAAGCCATCATAATGCCGCATGATCAGCTGCGATTCGATCTGATTAATGGTATCCATGGCCACACCCACTACGATCAGAAGCGACGTGCCGCCAAAGTAGAAGTTAACCCCTAAACCGTGCGTCATCCAGGCCGGCATTCTCTCAAAGAAACTGCCGATCAGCCATATCTTGTCAAAACGAATGCCCGAGATCAGGAAGGTAGGCACTAACGAAATGATAATCAGATACAGTGCACCGACCAGCGTGATGCGGGTGAGAATGTCGTTAATGAAGTCCGAGGTACGCTTGCCGGGGCGAATGCCCGGAATGAATGATCCCGACTTGCGGAAGTTGTCCGCAATGTCGTCCGGCTTCATGATAATCGACACATAGAAATAGGCGAAGAAGATGATAGCCAGAATATAGAGCGCTTCATACCATGGATAGCCGGGCTGAAGAGCCTGCACGATGGGCTGCAAGAGCTTGCTGGTCTGCACAAACTCGGTCTGCGCCAGCATCATCGGAGCCGAAAGGATGGAGGCGGCAAAGATCACTGGCATGACGCCGCCGGAGTTGACCTTGAGAGGCAAGTGGCTGGATTGGCCGCCCATCATGCGTCGGCCGACGATGCGCCGCGCGCTCTGGATGGGAATGCGCCGCTCGCTACGCTCGACGAAGACGATGAAGGCCACCACCGCGATCATGCCCGCCATCAGCAGCAGCACCGCGACAGGTGTAAATGGTCCCCACTGGCCGTTCTTGACTTTATCAAACAAGTCCAACACGCCGCGCGGCAGACCGGCGATGATGCCGGTGAAAATCAGCAGGCTCATGCCGTTGCCGATGCCGCGATCGGTAATCTGTTCACCCAGCCACATGATGAATGCGGTGCCAGTGGTCAGCGTCAGCATTGTCATCAGGATGAACGAGACGCCAGGATGCAGCACCATGCCACCCCGCGTGAGCATGAAGGCGATGCCCAGCGACTGCACCGCGCCCAGCAGCACCGTCATGTAACGGGTCCACTGAGTGATCTTGCGCCGGCCTAGCTCGCCTTCTTTTTGAATGCGCGCCAGCGGCTCATAGACCACGGTGAGTAGCTGAAAGATGATCGAGGCCGTGATATACGGCATGATGCCCAAGGCAAAAACCGTCATGCGGCGCAGGTTGCCGCCGCCGAACAGGTTCATCAGGCCAAGAGATGAGCCGCCCTGCTGGTCAAACATCTGCTCCAGCAATTTGGTATTGATACCCGGCGTGGGAATCCACGCACCCAGACGGTAGATGGCGAGGATGCCCAACATGAAGAGCACCCGCTTGCGCAGATCGGGAATCCGGAAGATATTAAGAAACTTCTCAAGCATGATTGGTTATCCGCTTCAGGGCGTTTGCCGCCGCTTGAATCTTTGTCACTGACCATCTTATCCGCGCCGGGCCTTGCCTGTCGCCTGATGGGTGCCCCACCCTCGTCGCGCCTTGGTTTTGCGGCTAGGGCGGGATTTCAAAACCATGGCATCCCAGGTTTTACCTGGAAGCCTTGGCAACCAATTTTCCCTTGGGCTTTACCGTGTCGCCGCCCAGGACAATCGCCTTGCCGCCAGCCTTTTCAATCTTTACGACCGCCGACTTGGAAAACTTGTGGGCGTGAATGGTGAGCGCCAGAGCCAGCTCGCCGGAGCCGAGAATCTTGATGAGCGCCTTTTTGCTGGAGGAGAGACCGAGTTTCTTGTAATCGTCTACCGTGATCTCAGTGAGCTTGTGGCCTTCGAGTTGCTCGACAAGCCGGTCCAAGTTGACGACGGTGTACTCAGTGCGGAAGATGTTGGTAAAGCCGCGCTTGGGCAAACGGCGATGCAACGGCATCTGGCCGCCCTCAAAGCCGCGCATCATGCTGGTGCCGGTGCGCTGTCCCTGGCCTTTGTGGCCGCGAGTTGAGGTCTTGCCCATGCCGGATCCCATACCGCGACCGACACGCTTGCTCCCTGTATTAGCTTTTCTGGGAGCGCGTAAATTCGAAAGATTTCTTGCAGCCATGATTTCCTCGCTGTAGCGCCGGAGGGTAAAAGCCCGCCGACTCGCGTCGTTGTAGCTGATAGCTGACCGCTATCGGCTAGTTTTCCAGAATCCGAACCAGATGCGGAATGGCCTTGACCATGCCACGAATGGACTCATTGTCAACGCGCTCGACAATCTGATTGAGGCGCGTAAAGCCCAGCCCTTTGACCACCAGCCGGTGTTTGAACGGCGTGGAGTTCTTGGAGCGGTAATATTCAATGCGAATCATTTTGGTCTCAGTCATGGCTAGAGCTCCTCAACGGATTTGCCGCGCATGGCGGCCACTTCGGCCTTGTCGCGCAACTGAATCAAAGCGTCAAAAGTTGCCTTGACGACGTTGTGGGGATTCGGCGAACCCAGGCTCTTGGTGAGTACATTCTGCACACCGGCCGAGGTCATCACCGCACGCACCGCGCCACCGGCGATTACGCCTGTGCCTTCAGGGGCTGGCTTCAGCAGCACCTGACCTGCGCCAAAGCGGCCCAGAACCAGATGCGGAATCGAAGTATCAGTCAGGTTGACCCGGACCAGATTCTTCTTGGCCGCCTCGATCCCCTTGCGAATTGCCTGGGGAACTTCTTTGGCCTTGCCTGAACCGTGGCCCACCACGCCTGCGGCGGGGTCGCCCACCACCACCAGCGCGGCAAACGACATATTCTTGCCGCCCTTGACCACCTTGGTCACGCGATTGATGGAGACCACCTGATCCTTCAGGTTGTATTGGTTGGCATCGAGTTTTTTCTTAAAGGTCGTCATTGCTCTCTCGTCTGTCCTTCCGGGCGTGTCCTACTTCACTCGCCCTCGGAAACCTTGTCTATCTGCCCAAACTCTCGACCAAAATTTTGGTCGCACCGCAGGTGCCTAGAACTCCAAGCCTGCTTCGCGGGCAGCATCGGCCAAGGCCTTGATACGTCCGTGATAGAGGTAGCCGCCGCGGTCGAAGACCACTTTCTTGATGCCCTGAGCGACAGCCTTTTCGGCCACTGCCTTGCCAATCTCTTTGGCCGCTGCCACATTGCCGCCGGTCTTCATCTTGATCGTGGATGCCGAAACCAGCGTCTGCCCAGCCTGATCATCGATCACCTGCGCGTAGATGTGGTTCAGTGAACGGTAGACGTTCAGCCGCGGCCGAGCCGCAGTGCCGGAAAGCTTGCGGCGGATGCGGTCGTGAATGCGCTGGCGAATTTCGTTTCTTTTGGTCTGCGTAATCATGGTCTCTCGTTCCTATCAGCGGAGCCGCCCTGCGGCCCCGTTCGGTTG
>CAYPYJ010000125.1:0-8770 GCA_964414945.1 uncultured Occallatibacter sp. | reverse complement strand
CGGACATCGGTCTTTTCTGAATCGAGAGCAGCGGGCAGGAAAGTTGTCATGCTATAGCGAATCGTGGAGTTGCCCTTTCGCCCTCCCACGGAGGCAAAAGGCAGCAGGGTGGCCACGGTATCAGGAGATGATCCGTAGAGCCAGGCCAGCACACCGTTAGCGCCCGCCTCGATCTCAATTTCGTCTCCCAGGTGTATTGTCTCCCAACTGCGGATTGCGGCCTCATCCAGCCCGTCGGAGCCAGCTGTTTCGACCTCCGGATGGACAGCGACGGCAGCCACCGACTGTACGGAGCCAGCCATACCCAGGTCTTGGCGAAAACCGAGCATGGCTTCTAGGCCAGCATTGGTATTTGGGGCAAAATCAACCCGAGCCAGTAGTTCGCGACTGTCTGAAGGCGTCTCTTCAATCTGGGCTGATATGCGCTCACCGCTCTCGCTGAAAGTGCCCTCTTGTCCTGTAGCCACCAGGCGGGCCTTCAGCCGGGGATGCCCGCCCGTATTATCAGAAGCCACGACCAAAGGACCGTTCTCAAGCCAGCGCAGCAACGGACGGTTGGCGGCCGAGCGCAATGTCCAGGCCCAATCGTCCTGCTGGGCGTTGCTTGTACGTGGCTCCGCCGGAAGCCATTGCATAGCCTCGTACAGAGTGTTCAGGGTGAGATTAACGACTGTACCAGTACGAATGCGGAGGTTTTCGCGTAGCGAGGGAAGAAACCAGGCCCCCATAGCCTTGACCGCATAGCGACCAGGAACAACAGAGGAGATGAGGTAGCGTCCTTTTGCGTTGGTATAAACGCTGGCTACGACCGTCAGATCGGGTCGCAGCAATTGGACTTCGGCGCCAATCTGCGGAACGCCTGCTGAGTCGCTCACCAATCCCGAAACGGAGCCCGTCAACGAACCGGGAACAGCTCCGCCCGCCGCACCGCTGCTCAAGGCAATCAGCACTGTTGCAAAAACAACGAACTGGATTCTGCGGATCATCGCTCTTCTGAGTGACCTAGCAGCATCACTGGCAATCTGGGTGCAAATGAAACTCTCGCGGTCTCCCGAATCTGGCGTTCGGTTTGCCTGCCGTGAGAGATACCAACTATTCCACAACAAAAGTCGCCGATTGCGCAATCTCCTGTTTTGAGATCCCATCATTGATTTTGATCGTAACCTTGTACTTGCCTGGTTCCAACCCTGCGACTGGCAGAGATTTTTCAACCGTCATCTGGTCGCTGTGAGCGCCCAGGTCTTTAGATTCCAGTTGCTTTTCAAAAACTACGGTGTCAGCGGCCGGTGTACTGGCTGTTGCGGCGCTGGTTTTCAGTATCTGGTAGATTACTGTGGCCCGGTTGCTTTTGGTGGACTCGTCGATGCCCAGGTTGTAGACCTGCATCCAAAAGTTGAGTTCCTGATTGCGCTTGAAGCTGACCGGCGGATTCGGGTTGCCCGGTTTGGGGCTGCTGACGCGCGGCCGAATAAATGTATTGCCGATGATGAAATTGCCATTGCCGATGGAGTGCGAATCGACCTTGTTCATCTGATCGGCCAGAATCAGGGAAGAGGTACCCAGCTTTTCATCGTGGTATGTGGGTACTTCAAGACTTTTTCCGTAGTAGCCCAAGTGGTCCTTGTTGTTCACGTCCTTGACTGCAATATCCAGGCGATAGAGACCAGGCAGCAGGGGAAGAGCCTTCCAGTAGACCGACTGCCGGTCGAGGCTCTTTTCCAGCAACTCGGAGGGCTGCTGAACCTGGACCGTATCTTCGAAGGTCTGTACCCTCTTGCCGGTGATGGTGGTGACTTTGCCAAGAATATTCACCACGCCTTTAGACACGCCGTCCTTGGTGATGAAGGTGATGTCCCGGTTCTTCATCTGAATCGTAATCGGAACCATGTCCGTGCCTTCCGTCACTTTGACGAAATCGGTGCGGACATCGAAGGGAAAGACCGGACCGGAGAGCAGCTTATGCTCGGTCATGAAGGCTTCCAGGTCTTTGAACTTGACCGGCGGCGGCGCAAAGACCTTGGCCATCAGCTCGATGCGGTCGAACTGCTTGGACTGCTGACTTGATCCAGCTTTGCCGTTGCCCAGGCTTTCCAGCCCGTTGAAGCGGTCTCCCTTCTTGGCCTGGCCCGTCTGTTCCGCCTGAGTCAAGCCGGCGTTGGGAACGTGCAACAGCGCGTCCTTCTCGCCGCGGTCAATGGTGAAGTGATAGTCGCCGCACTGGCAGGTATCCACAAACTCGAGATCGACGTTTTCACCGATGCCCTCGATATAGCGATAATTCCACACCTCGAATGGGAAGGTGGAGGTTGAACCGCCGCCTTCATCCATGGGGCGCTCGTAGCTGCCGCCTGAGGGATGGGAATCGATCGAGTCGGGCTTGCCGAAATTGATGTAGATGTGCCCGCGGTCGGTCTTCCATCCGGGTTTTCCGGCGGCAAAGTGCTCATTGGCGTATGCGATGCGCCGGTAATGCTCCTCGCGGAACTCATTATCCGGCGAATCCGCATCGGGGTTGCGCCGCAACCAGAAATTCTCAATGAATGCGTCGCGCTCTTCGTCGTTGCTGAGGGTCCGGAAGGACTTGCGCTCTTCGTCGGAGATGATATAAGTCACATCCTGTTCCAGCCAGGTCTTGTATGCGCCCTTCAACTCCTGTCGGACGGCTCTCTGCGCCGCTATCTTCGCTTTGTCAGAGCGATCACGCTTGAGTGGGTCCACTTCCTGATTTTGGCTGTTGGCCGGTTGCGCCTTTGTGCCAGTCGATTGGGCTTGGAGGCTGAAGTTGGGGGTAAGGATCAAGCCGAAACCCATGGCGAAGAAGAGAAGATGAATGCGGTTGAGCGTCATTTGCCTTGAAAACTCCTGCGAGTCCTTATTCTACGGGTCCAGATAGGGATGGGCAAGACTCCGTCAGAATCTGGCTGCCCTATGGACGCGGAAGCATGACCAAAGAAAGCTGAAAACGTCAATGTAAGACGGCGAAAAATCGTGCTAAATGATGTTTTGAGACCAGTCGGGCCGCCATCGCGTCCAAGAAATAGGTGCACTTGTATTCGTTTTGTATTGATTGTGTTGGCCTCAACTGTTTTATACTGGTGGCAGCTAAGTCGTGACCATTCCCTCCGCAAAGGTAGTGCAATCAGCGTTTTACCTTCGAAAGCAGTCTATTGAGGCTCGTGGGACTGGACGATGTTCAAGTGCTGGAGATTGATTGCACGACTCTTGGGAACTGTGAAGGCCGCTTTTACGTAAACTGATAGCAGAGAGATTTGGAGCACGCATCTCGCATGAAAAAGATACTTTTGTCGATTCTCGCCGCCGTGGTTGTCATCACACTCGTTGTTGTCTTCATTTGGAGACAACAGTCAGGCTATACCAAGGTTCTAACCTCCAAAATCGCACGGCAGGACCTCGCTACAGTAGTTAGCGGTACAGGCCAGATCAAGCCAAAGACATACGCCAATCTGGGCGCCACCGCCATGGGCCGCGTCACCCACCTTTATGTGAAGGAGGGCGATACGGTGAAGAAAGGCCAGACGGTAGCCAGTATCGAAAACGTGCAGCAAGAGGCAAATGTCTCCGGACAGACGGCGACAATTGCTGCATCCAAGACCGACATTGCTGCCTCTGTTGCTGCAGAAAAAACTGCCGAAGCTAATGTCGAGAAGGCCAAAGCCGACCTCGAACAGAAGCACCTGGACTGGGAGCGTGCCAAAGGACTCTATCAGGCTGGGGTCATGGCCAAGCAAGACTATGACGCCAAAAAGGCCGCCTACGACACCGATGTCGCTACGCTGGATCAGGTCAAGGCAAGTCTCAATCAGGCCAAGGCGCAAACCGAATCAGCGCGTGGACATATGAAAACCCAGGAAGCGATGCTGCGCTCTTACCAGAATCAGCTTTCGCTGACCATGGCAGTGGCGCCCTTTGATGGCGTCGTGACCAATGAGCCGGTTCGCGAGGGCGAGACGGTTGTTGAAGGCATTCAGAACACGCAAGGCTCCACCTTCATGACGCTGGCGGACATGAGCGTTATTACCGCCGAGGTCAAGGTTGATGAGACCGACATTGTGAACATCCGGATTGGTCAATCTGCCGAAGTGACCGTTGACGCCCTGCCAGGCAAGGTCTTCAAGGGCCACGTAACACTGGCTGGCGATCAGGCGCTTTTACGTTCCACTGGCGTGGCAACTTTGCAGTCCACCACTGGCACCGAGGAGGCAAAGGACTTCAAAGTCATTGTCACTTTGGATACGCCCTCCAACGATCTGCGCCCCGGGCTCTCCACCACTGCCAAGATCACTACGGCGCAAAAGTCCACTGTGCTTTCGTTGCCCATCCAGGCTCTCACCATGCATAACGCGGACGATGACAAAGTCAAGGGCAATGTGCAAGCCGCATCCAATACCGCCCAGAAAAGTACGCCTGCACAGGGCGTCTTTGTGGTGGATAAGGATAAAGGCGGCAAGCTGAGGGCCAAGTTCGTTCCTGTCACGACTGGCATCACCGGAGCTACTAATATCGAAGTGCTTTCAGGCTTGAAAGAGGGGGATGAGGTAGCCATCGGGCCCTACAAAACGTTACGCTCACTCAAAAACAATGCGCTGGTCAAACGGGATACCGAGAAACCCATCGTACCAACCTCGTAAAGCAATTGTAAGAGGTAAGATTGCGACTGTGCGCGCGGCCTAGAATGTACTCTGCTTCTGACGCGACGTAGTGAGATCAGGAAACGCAGCCGGCATTAGCCGCCAAAGGAATTCACTTCAAGGAAGAGATTCTATGGCTCAGTTCAGCACCGCGATGGAAGACGATCTGCAACAGGTAGCTCGGCCAACTGGCGACGTGATTGTCGTTGAGGATCTGTGGCGCACCTACGACATGGGCTCGGAGCAGCAAGTACAGGCGCTCAGCGGCGTCTCGCTGCGCATCAAGCACAATGAATACGTGGCAATCATGGGACCCTCGGGCTCCGGCAAGTCAACGCTGATGAATCTGATCGGCTGTCTGGATACGCCTTCAAAAGGCAAGTACTGGCTAAACAACCAATTGGTCAGTGAACTGGACGACGATCAGCTCGCGCGCATCCGCAACAAGGAGATCGGCTTCGTCTTCCAGACTTTCAACTTGCTGGCCCGAGCCACAGCGTTGCACAACGTCGAGTTGCCGCTGATTTATAACGGTACTCCGGCAGCGGCGCGCATCGAGCGAGCCAAGGAATCGCTTAAAGACGTAGGCCTTGAGTCGCGCATGTACCACAAGCCCAACGAGCTCTCCGGCGGCCAGCGGCAACGCGTAGCCGTGGCCCGCGCACTGGTCAACCATCCTTCCATCATCCTGGCCGACGAACCCACCGGCAACCTGGACTCCAAAACCGGCCTTGAAATCATGGCTCTTTTCGATACCCTGCACGCTAATGGAAATACCATCGTGCTGGTGACCCATGAGCCGGACATCGCCGAATACGCGCATCGCGTAGTGCATATTCGCGACGGACAAATCTACTCCGACGAGCCTTCCAAGCGCGCCCGGTAGAGTTTATTTATCGAGTTCGTAATCTTGGCGTTCCTGAATGGGGCGGATTGCAGATTTGTGCAACTTGCAGAAGAATCCAACTCATTTTTCGATCGTTGCATTAATTTGAGAGTTGTTCAGGTCGATGTGAATTCGAAGGATTCCGCAGCCCCCTTGGTAATGCCTACCCTGCTTGTTCGGATGAAAGATCCAATCCTTCACTGATTCCAAAATCGATTGCCGCATAATCGCGGGGCCGGAAAGGATGCTAATATCTGTAACTTTACCTGCCTGCGAGAAGCACAGACAGGTCACGACGGTTCCGTGGTTGTTCATGTGAGGTTCATTCAGTCCGGGTCGTCCAATGGGTTTCGGGGTGGCGATCTGTGCAACTAGCTCCTCATCCGAAAGACAAACCTTGTGCCCCTTGTGCGAAAGATTAGATTGAGCAGTGGTACAGCTCGCGCAGGGCGAATTCTGAGCCTGAAGCAGTGCACTCAGGCATAAACAAGGAAGCAACCCACAAAGAAAACGCATATGTCTCCTCGCACAAAGAGGCTTGCTGTGCGACGTTTGCATGCTGCTCTGAAGTTCTGCAACCCTTTCACTTGTCTCGAGCTACTCTACTTCACGTATCGCTTCTGATGCCAAATCCAAGCCGTCCGGACGATCTCGTCCAGTTGCGTGTACTTTGGCTTCCAACCGAGTTCGCGGATCGCCTTTTCGGAGCTGGCGACCAGCACTGCTGGGTCGCCGGGGCGGCGCGGGCATACATCGGCGGGGATCGGATGTCCGGTCACTCGGCGGGCCGATTCAATCACTTCGCGGACGCTGAATCCCTGACCGTTCCCGAGGTTGAAGATCAGTCGGGCATTGCGTGCGGACTCGCCTTCCAGAGCATTGAGCGCCAGCAAATGCGCATCAGCCAGATCGGACACATGGATGTAATCGCGAATGCATGTGCCGTCTGGGGTAGGGTAGTCTTCGCCGAAGATTTTGATCGATTTGCGGCGTCCCAACGCCACATCCAGAACCAGAGGAATCAGGTGTGACTCTGGATCGTGCGCCTCGCCGCAGGTAATGCCCTTTGGTCCTTCCAGCGCTCCGGCAACGTTGAAGTAACGTAGCGCAGCTGAACGCAGACCGTGTATGCGGTGGAACCAGTCGAGCATCTGCTCCACCAGCAGCTTGGACTCGCCGTAGGCGTTGGTCGGCAACAGGCAAGCATCTTCTTTAATTGGAATAACTTCCGGCTCCCCGTATACGGCTGCGGTTGAACTGAAGACCAACCTGCGCGGACCGTGGGTCAGGATTGCTTCAAGCAGAGAAAGCGTAGAAGCCGTGTTGTTTCGGAAGAATTGCTCGGGGTGAACCATCGACTCACCGGCCTCGATCAGGGCGGCAAAATGGAGAACGCCATCAAAGGGCTTTCCCTGTGCTTTGGCTGAGGTGAAAAGGCTCTCAAGCAGTGGTCGATCCGCGAGATCTCCTTCAATAAAATCTACGTTAGACGGCAATAGATCGCGACGGCCATGGCTCAAATTGTCAAAAATAACAGTCTCGTGACCGTTCTGGGCCAATAATCCAGCCACTGTACCACCTATATACCCCGCACCGCCTGTCACCAATATCTTCACAAAAAAGCTATCCCTTCCTGAGCACTTTGGTATAGCCTAAGTCTATTACACCGGGCATAGTCGAGGTAGTCTTGAACTGCCTCTTGAGGACGTTGGAAAAACGGCTCGTTTGATCCGGTATTTTGCGCTCTGATAGGTGCAGAGTATGGCTTTTGTAAAGGTCGTTCTGCAGACATCCAGCAGCCTGTACTTCGCTGCAAAGCGAAAATTTGCACTTTTGTTTTGTGCCTTGGACTTAGATTGAGGTATTTGGATGTTTAAGGTCCGGGCGGCGGCATACATTCTGCATGATGCGGAGCCTCGCAAGGCAAGGCCTGGTTGCAGTTCCTGTTTAGCCGCTCCACTCGCGATACGTTCGCATAGAGAATTTCAGATTTCTTCCTTCAAAGAAATGCATGGGCAATTTGAATTGAGCCGTGTACAGCGTACCGGAATGTGGCTTGTATGTGTCATGCGACGGGGGCAGGCAGTTGCGCTTCCATGCCCATCTGTCAAAATATTTGTAGAGTCATATCAGGGTTTCAGGCGAGATCGAAGATTTGCGCCGCAGTTTTCCGCCTCTGCCGATCTCCGCGCTACCGATATAAGACTGCGCAGGCTCAACGGCCGCGACCGAGGATTTACACCATGACGTTGAATACTGAATCAGGACGGGCGACGTTTGGTTTGCTTCCGGAGCCGGAGCGCAGTCCGGCATCGTTTTTCACCAGTGCGGTGATCAACGGATTGATCCTGGCTCTGATGTTTTATTTGGGAGCTACGGCCAAGAAGGCGATTGATCAGCACAGATATCAAGAGACGCTGTTGGTTGTGCCCGCCAAGCCGGAACCACCGAAGCCCAAAATGAAGTTGCCACCACCGCCGCCGGTTGAGGAGCGGCCGCCGCTACCCGAGGTGCATTTCGAGCCCCCCAAGATTACGATGCCTCGGCCAGAGCCCAAGCCGGAGATGAAGCCGCTTGTGGCCGAAGTCAAGTTGCCGACGCCGATCATGAAGGAGACTAAGCCTTCCGTGGTTCTTTCGCCGCAGCCCAAGACGGCGCTGGCCTCGGCAGCCATGCCTGCGCAGGATAACAGCCGTAAGCCCTCAACCGCCCCAGTGCATTTCGGAGATACTTTTGGGCTCAAACCCAATCCGAATGCCACGCGGCCAGCCACGGTGGCAGCCATCGGCAACCCATATGGCGGCTCGCGCGGTCCAGCTGTTGCGCCGCACGGCATACCGGGCTCGACCGGCATTGGCGATGGAGTTAAATTCGGCAACAACAACGGCAGGCCCGGAGGCAGGGTAGCCTCTGTCGGAGTTCCGAGCGCCGGCAAAGCAGCCCCGACGGGCAATGTCGGCAAGGTTGCATCGGCCGGCATTCCCACTGCGCCCACCGTTGTGGCAGAAGCTCCCAGAACTGTGTCTGGACCTCCTCCCACCAACTTGGAGGTGCTCTCCAAGCCGCAGCCCCAGTACACCAGCGAGGCACGGCAGCTCAAGGTGCAGGGCGATGTGATTTTGCGTGTGACCTTTGAAGCCAATGGGCGCGTGGTGGTGCAGGGCATCGTGCATGGTCTGGGCCACGGCCTAGACGAAGAGGCGCGTCGTGTGGCGCAGCAGATCCGATTCCGTCC
>CAYPYJ010000124.1:0-8779 GCA_964414945.1 uncultured Occallatibacter sp. | reverse complement strand
CACGCTCAGTAATCGTGACCTTCAATGTGAGTTCCCCGGCCTCCGGAGGTCCTTTCAAACTGGTTGGCTGGAACGACCTGGGAATGCACTGTGACGACGGCAAGGACTTTAGCGTCGCGGCATTTCTGCCGCCGTTCAATGACATCCACGCTCATCTGATCGATACGTCAGGGTCGCTGGTGACGACGCCGGGAGGCTATACGATCACGTATGAAGCAATCACCGATCCGCTGACAAGCGCACTCAACACGACGTCGATCGGCAAGACGAATTTCTGGGACTATGTTTCGCTGTTGAACTTCTTCACACTTCCGGTCGTCCATCCGGCTCCGGATGAGGGTCTGGCTGGCTCCTTCATGCCAGGCACATCGAATACTCCGCGGCCAATGAACTTCAGCACGGCAGATAACACCTGGGAAGCGATTGGCGTTCCCATGACCAACTACGCGGATAACGGGACTGTCAATTATTATCCGATGATGCGTCTCAAAGCCACGAGCTCCGCGGGCGTGGTTCTGGCGAGCACCGACATTGTGCTTCCTATCTCGGATGAAGTCGGCTGCGCAACTTGCCATGCCTCGGGTTCTAACGCGGCAGCCATGCCGGCCGCCGGTTGGGTCAACAACTCCGATCCCGCCAAAG
Source organism: uncultured Occallatibacter sp. (assembly GCA_964414945.1). Classification (GTDB taxonomy): domain Bacteria; phylum Acidobacteriota; class Terriglobia; order Terriglobales; family Acidobacteriaceae; genus Telmatobacter. The sequence goes on along the minus strand of CAYPYJ010000124.1, from coordinate 8,137 downwards.
ACATGAAGTTGAACATCCTGCGTTTGCACGACGACCGCTTCAAGGGCCTCGCGCTCTTCCAGTCGGCCGCAACGCAGGTGGGCTATAACCCTGCCGGACTGGAGGCCACGACAGCGACCCGGCCAGTTCTCTGCTATCAATGCCACGCAAACGCCTTCACCGGCATGGCTGGGGTTGCCGGAATCAAGCCGTTCACTACTGCCATCCATGGATTTCATGCCCACGTGGTCGACCCTGCGCTGGGCGTAATTATGGATGCGGTGCAAACACGCGACGGGTGCTACAGTTGCCATCCCGGACCGAAGACGCAGTGCCTGCGCGGTGCAATGGGAACGCTTCTGACCTCCACGGGCACGCACGCCATCGAGTGCCAGAGCTGCCACGGCAACCTGACCGCACTCGCCAATCCCGCTCGCACGGGTTGGTTTGACGAGCCCAACTGCCAGTCTTGCCACACGGGCTTGGCAAGCACAAGTAATATAACTCTTGCGTACACGTCGGCCTTCTCCAGCGGGACCACACTGAGGACTCCGACCGACACCACCTTCGCCACCAATCCGAACTCGCCAGACGCCGGTCATTCGCTCTTCCGTACGTCGAGCGGTCACGGCGGATTGCAATGCGAGTCCTGCCACGGCTCGACCCACGCGGAGTTCCCAACACCAATCTCGAATGACAACGTACAGAGCATTGCCATGCAGGGCCACTCTGGCGTGCTTGTTGAGTGCTCCGCCTGCCACTCCACTGTTCCAACCACCACAACCGGCGGCCCTCACGGGCTGCATCCCGTCGGAACATCGTGGGTCAGCCGTCATCAGGACGTGGCAGACTCAGGCGGCGCAACTGCTTGTCAGGCCTGCCATGGCACCGACTATCGCGGAACGGTTCTGTCGCGAGTCCAGACTACCCGGACTCTCGCAGGACATACTTTCGCGGCGGGTACGGAAATCGGTTGCTATAGCTGCCACAATGGGCCCGGTGGCGGTTAGAGAAACGAGGATAAAGCATCACAGTCTACCGCGCATTCCTGGCAATGATCTGGTCTGAGATACCGATCAGTTCGTTGCCAGGATGCGTAATAAGCGGCTCGTTCGCAGTCCTGCAATAATTCAAATCATCTGCGACTGCGCGAAAGACCTTCAGTTTGAAGTTTCTTAATCATGGATTTGCTCCTATTTGATAGTTGAGCGTTGCGAGCGACAGTCGATATTGGTACCGTGCATCTGTGTTGCCGACTGCGGCATCGGTTTGTTGAAACTCTGCCTGACTCAGTTCCACAATCGAGCTTAGACCCAGTCGATAGCGTGTTTGCGCGAGTGACAGTGCGAGGTTCGCTTCCCTAAGAAGTTCGTCTGAAACCGCGACGCGCTGAAACGCAGTATTGGAAGAAAGCCAAGCGGTACGAACATCGCGGACAATCCTATCCCGCAAATCGCGGCTTTGCTCCGATGCGGCCTGAGCGCGTATAGATGCTTCCTTCGCCTGTGCAGAGTAAAGGAAACCATTGAAGATCGGAATATTCATATTGATGCCAATGCCGCCCCACCAATTCGCAAGGTAATACGCGGCTGGCCGTATGGGGACGCTTCCCACAGTTCCCCCAGCACTGATACTCGGCAGCATCTGATCGCGCTGTGCATGGTTGAACTTGACGGCTGCTTGCTGGCTATAAGTCAAAGCCTGCAAGTCCGGTCGTTGATGAAACGCGAGTTGCAAGAGTTGATCTACGTCTGGCGGAGGCGCGTGCAAGGTTTCATCACTATCGACCAGGTCATACGTTACTTGATGATCAAGACCTAAGACCGCATCCAATGCAGCCATTGTCATGTCGACATTGTTTTGCGCATCAAGCAACAACAACTTGGCTTGTGACAAATTGACATTCGCAAAGCTCAAGTCAAGAGTCGATTTGAGCTTGTTTTTCGTCAACTCACTAACTTGGGTTTCCGTGGTCTGGCGGGTATTGACGTTTTGTTGCGCCACTTTGAGCAGAGCCCTAGCCTGAAGCACATTGAAAAATGCCTGGTCGGCCGCAAGAACAATATCTTCGACTGAGGCAAGGGCATTTGCATTCTGTGCCTTCTCTAGAAGTTTCGATAAAGCCACGAGATTGCTCGTCTTTCCAAAGTCGGTAATCAGTTGGGTAAATCCCCCTCCCGCTCCCGCATGCTCAAAAAGGCGTGAGGCGGTGAGTGAGCCCACGGAGATGCGGCTTGCATTTTCGGCATCCTCAGCGGTGACGCTGGCCGTCGCAGTTGGTAACTCCGCAGATCTGGCTTCACGGACAACCTGATGCTGTGCCACTGCAAGCAGTCGAGCCACACTGACTCGTGGATTGTTTTTGATCGCTAGCTTTTCCGCATCGAACTGCGTCAGTCGCGGGTGCTGGCCAGAAACAGTGACCTCAGTTTGCGCCGCAGGAAGATCGCCGAAATCCACGCGCATCGGTGTTGTTCCTTGTTGCGCGAAAGCAATGAACGCTACTTGTGGTGCATTTGGCAACGGGGACTTCGCGTTAGGTGTCTGTCCGAAAAACAATTCAGAACGGAGAATTACTAACACAAACAAAAAGTTGGAGAAATGCATTAGACACTTCGGCCATTTCATTCTTCTTATTCCTCCCCGGCTATCGCAGGCTTCTTTTCATGCCGCCCGTGAACGATCAGATAAACTGCAGGAACCAGAAAGACGGTTACGACCACCGAAACTGCCAAACCGCCGATTACAGCGCGCGCCAAAGGTGCATATTGCTCACTGCCGGCCTCCGTTCCGAGCGCCATTGGAATCATGCCGAGCAAAGTTGCCAGCGAGGTCATCAGAATCGGACGAAGGCGAATCTTGCACGCTTGAACCACGGCCTCCAATAGCGGAAGTCCCTGTCTATGCAGAGTGCCAGCAAATTCGACAATCAAGATGCTGTTCGAGACCACGATGCCGGTCATCATGATCACGCCCATCAACGACATGATGTTCAGAGTGCTACCGGTAACCAGAAGGATTATGACGACCCCTGCCAGGCCTGGAGGAATAGCCATGAGAATGATGAATGGATCGACAAATGAGGTAAACTGGGTCATCAGGATCAGGTAAACCATCAGCACAGCGAGAATGAGGCCGATACCAAATTCCTCGAATGATCTATTCATGCTGACTACCGCACCGCGGAGGTTGATCTTGGTGTTTTTGTCGGTCTTTGTATTTGCAAGAAGCTTGTTAATATTGCGTCCAACTTCCTGCAGCGCCTCTGTCTTGGTGGAAACGTAGACGTCGATTACGCGACGAATCTGATAATGGTCCACTTCTGTGGGTGTATTGATTAGCTTGACATCCGCAACAGAACCGAGCGGCGTATAACCGGCTATGTGATCGCCTCTCCAGAATGCACGCGCATCGCTGGATGCACCATGAGCCTGCTGCATGGGGCTGTAGCCGACGGGCTGAACTCCGCGCAACGGAATACTCTTGAAGTCCTCCATCGACATATTATTCAAGACGCTATTCGCATATTGAACCGTTACCATGTAATTGTTTCCGGTTTTCGGATCGATCCAATAGCTAGGCGCGACCATCCCATCAGAGGTCATGGCAGTAATCACATTCTGCACGACATCCTTTGCCGAGAGACCGATCAGACTGGCCTTTTCACGGTCGATCTTCAGCGCAATTCCTGGATAATCTAAATTCTGAGGAATGTATACACCACTGACATTCGGTATAGTTTTGATTTTTTGAGACAGTGTATTGGCCAGTGCATAGGCACCATGCATATCCATAGAACTGACCTGAATATCAATGGGTGCGGGCAGCCCCTGGTTGATCACGCTATCGACCAAACCGCCAGCCTGATAGTATGCGGTAATGTCTGGCATCTCGCGAGATAGCCTATCCCGCGCGCGCCGCATATATTCGTAGCTGCCGAGGCTGTGGCCTTCTTTCAGGCTAACCTGCACGAAGGCCGTATCCATAGAAGCATTGGTAGTGTAGATTGCAGAGAGGTCGGGATAGACGCCAATATTGGAAACAATCATGTCCAGGTCGGCTGGTTTTACAACCGCGCGAATAATGGTCTCAACTTTCGCAATGTAGTCATTGCTGGATTTCAGTCGCGTGCCGCTGGGCATCCGCACATTGATGACAAATTGACCTGGATCAGTGCGGGGAAAGTATGCGCGCCCCAGAAACGGGATGGTTGCAATGAGAACAACCGCCACACTTCCCAGGATGATCGATGTTGTGAAGACAGGCCGTCGCATCGCTCGTTTGGCAAGATGTTCATACCAGTGCAGCATCCGCTCATACTTTTCGTTGAAGATTTTATCGAACCGGGCAAAGAATGCTGATCTTGATTCCGTGCCGAATTCACCATCGTCTTTCAAACGAATGAATTTGGCGCAGAAGAGCGGCACCACAGTCATGGCAAAGAAGTACGATGCAAAGATTGAAATCACCACGCCAAGCGCCAACGGTGTGAAGATAAACTTGCTGACTCCGCTAAAAAAGGTGACTGGGAAAAACACGATTGCAGTGGTAAATGTAGCTGCTAGCACCGCCATCGAAACTTCGGTTCCGCCTTTCTCCGCTGCCACGGCAGGCGATTCTCCCATCTCCATGTGCCGGAATATATTTTCAAGCACGATGACGCCGTTATCGATGAGACGCGAGAATACCAGCGCGAGACCGCCAAGTAGCATGGTATTGATGGATCCGCCTGTGTAATCGGAAACCAGCAAGCAAATCAACATAGAGAGTGGCACAGATAGCAGTACAGCAATCGTGGCGCGTGGACTGCCAAGAAAAATGAGAATCATGATCCCAGTCAACACTAGTCCAATGCCCGCTTCTCTGGTCACATTACTGATTGCAAGCTTCACGAAAACAGACTGGTCGAAGACCACCGCTGTCTTCAACGATGCCGGTATGTCAACCAGATGTTTAATGGCATTCTTCATGCCATCCACAATCGTGATGGTGTTGCTATTGCCGCCCTGCTTGAAGACCGGCACGTAGACGGATCGCTGTCCATCAATACGTACGATGTTGTATTGGAGTGCGCCCGAGTCCACTGCCTTACCGATGTCCGCGACAAGTACGGAAGCGTTTCCCACTGATTTGAGCGGCATCGAGTTCATAGCATTCGCGTCAAGGAATTGACTGTTCGCGTAGATATTGAAGTCTTTCGATCCAATACGCACGTCGCCTGCAGGGAGAATCAGGTTTGAACTGTTGACCGACTGCACCACGTCATTCAAGCTCAGGTTGCGAGCTTCCATCTTGACCGGGTCCACGTAGACCTGAATTTGTCGGTAGGTTCCTCCGTATGGTTGTGGAACTGATGCGCCCGAAACATTTGCTATTTGATTGCGAACCTGGAATTGCGCCAAATCCTTAAGGTTCGTCTCATTCAGCCCTTGTCCTTTCAATGTCACCAGGCAGACTGGCTGCGTTGAGGCATCCATGCCCAGAACCACAGGGGGCAGTGTTCCAGGCGGCAGGCGTCGCAGATCAGCCATGGCAAGATTTGCGATGTTGCTGAGCGCTGCGTTTGGGTCAGTACCAGGTTTGAAGTAAATCTTGATCAGGCTTACGCCGGTTAGAGAACGAGATTCACTGTGGTCGATATTGGCTCCCAGGGTAAAGAAGCGTTCAAAGGTATTTGTGATATCTGCTTCGATCTGCTCAGGCGGCATGCCATTGTAGAACGTAGCAACTACCACCACCGGCATATCAATCCGGGGAAATAGATCGACCGGCATTTTAGCAGTGTTAACCACACCCACAAGCGAGACCATCAGACAAAGCATGATGATGAAGAACGGATACCTGAGAGCAAACTTTGGCATTACTTTGCACCTCCATTGTTCTCATCTGCTTCCGTTTTCATGTCGATCACTCCTCCCGACTCACGAACGACATCGGAAGCTGGCGTCTGAGTGAGAATCGGGGAAACTTCTTCGCGTTCTATGTAGTTCTCCTGACCGCCGAGAATCACTCTGTCGCCAGGTTGAAGTCCGCTTTTGATTTCGGCAAGCTTAGAACCACGCAACCCAACTTGCACATTGCGGATGTGAACGCGGTTGCTCGCATCTAGTAAATAAACTGATTCCTGATTTCCCTTGAGCACAAGCGCTTCAACAGGGATAGTGGTCACGGTAGCTGCAACCGCGAGTTGCATCTGAGTATTGGCATACATACCTGGAGAGATAGAAAGATCCTGATTCTCTACATCGATCTCGGTTTCCATTGTTCGTGTTTCAAAGTTCACATCGCGTGTGAAACGCACTATTTTACCGGTGAAAGACCGTCCAATGGCATCAACGCGAACCTGCATTGGGTCGCCGATATGGACATACTGCACATCATTCTCCGGAATGGGCATCCGCAGACGTAATAGGTCGCTCTGAGAAAGTCTCACGATCGGGATGTCTTGCTCATTTGAATTTGTGCCACTTTGAATCAACGCACCCGTGTCGGCGTAACGCCAGACAATCACACCATCCAGAGGAGCTTCCACGTTGGTATAGTTCTTGAGTGCTTGCACCCGGTCGTTGTCTGTGTGGGCTACTTCTATGTGCTGCTCGGCGGCGGCGGCAGCAGCTTTGGCCGCATCCACCTGTGATTCAGACGACAAGTCTTTGCTCTCGGCATCGTCAAGTTCCTGCTGTGCAATCAGACCTGGTTGCACCTTGGATGCTTCGAGTAGCCGCTGGTAATCAGCGAGCAGCGCAGAATGGACTGCTTCTGCCCGCTTGATCTCATGTTTTGAACGCAGCAGGTCGTCCTTGGCGCGCTGCACCTCGAATTCAGTACCCTTCAACTGCGCATTCAATTCTGGAACTTCCAATACCGCCAGAGTCTGCCCCTTGCGAACCTTGTCGCCGATATCCACGTTGATTTTCACCATAAAGCCGGTGACCTTCGGGTGAACATCTACCACCTGGTAAGGCTGGAATTGCCCGGCTAGACTCAGGGTATGCGCAATGTCTCCCTTGGCAGCCACGGCTACCTTAGCTGATGGAACTTCAGCCGCATGCGCTTTTGGGTGTTGATTTATGACAATGTACGCAACGATGCCAACCAAAACGGAAATCGTGATTCCCGCGGCGATGATCAAGGAGGCTAGCTTTCGCATATCTCGAATGCACCTTTATGTGATGTTGAGCTTGCTTGATTCAAGAAGGTAGTGCACATTCTCCAGAGGAGAATATGGCCTGTTGCACCAGATCAATAACTTGACTGGCTGCGTCAAAATTGGCGATTACGAAATAACTAGATGAGGACCGGCGGAGGACGAACAAAGTATGTGTTAACGACTGCTCGATGCAGGTGCAATAGCTTTTTAGCCGGTTTAGTCACTCTTATTGTTGCTAGCGGATTTATTAGACTGAAGACCAGCAACAGAATCAAGAAGAAGGTTGTAGGCATTGTGTAGATGATCCGGGTGGATGTTTCCGTCCGGACTACCAGCGGGCTTTCCGAAGTGCTGGATAGCTCGTCTCTGGACAGAAGCTTTGCCTTCGGAATCTGATGAGAAGGAGTCTGCTGTTGGTCATATAGAGACAGCTTGTAGGCAAATCCCCATCCGAAGACGCAAAATGCCAATCCCAGGAGCGCGAGGCTCCCGAATAGACCAAATCTCCGAAATTTTCCAAAAGCATGCATGGACTTCAAAACCTAATCGAACCCTGCTTGAACGCCGCTCGTATAGTTGTGGCACTGACTCAACTGTGGCACGTCCCACATTTGACGATACAATCAGCCAAACGGTTGCATGAATCCTCGTATTCTTCATATGAATAACTATTCGTGAGCGCAGTTCCTGAACCCCTAAGCAAGCGTATTGCTTCTTCCGAAGGTAGAACCTGGCTTGGCTCATGCCAGCTTCCGGCAGATGTCCGCCTTCTTGTCTCCTACCTTACGCTGCTTGAGCGCCTGAATGATCCGCGTTTCGAATCGTGTTTCTTCGGCATGTCAACTCCTCCTCGTCCTTCCATCCGAGGGTTTTCACTGCCAAGATTCCTCTAATTTCGACGGGGGAAGAAAACGGGCATACGTGGGCATCCCAAGCCATGTTCTCGTCGAGAGGGCTGGCGCGATGGCTTAGACGAGGCATGAATCCGCTCGACCATTGCGCGATCCC
>CAYPYJ010000123.1:0-8790 GCA_964414945.1 uncultured Occallatibacter sp. | reverse complement strand
AGCAGGCCGGTAAAGGGCCGCTCGGTGGCCTTTTCGCGCAGAATTTTGTACTGATCCGGCGTGAGCTGAGTGCGCCACTCAGCCTCAGTCCGCACAACTTTCTCGGGCAATTCACTCATGGAAACCTCAGAGACATTCTCCCGATTGGATGCGCGTGGCTAGGTGAAGGAATCTGCCGTTTCCTCTCACACCTCGGCAATCACTTCGATCTCTACCAGCACATCTTTGGGCAGGCGCGCCACCTCGACCGTCGAGCGGGCCGGCAGCGGGCCGGGAAGCTGCGCAAAGTAGCTGCCATAGACCGCATTCATCGCTGCAAAATCATTCATGTTTTTGAGAAAAACAGTAGTCTTGACGGCCTGTGCAAGGCTGGAGCCTCCGGTTTCAAGAATGGCTTTGAGGTTCTCGAAAGCGCGGGTGGTCTGTTCGGTAATGCCGCCTGAGACCACTTGCTGATTTGCCGGATCGACGCCCACCTGCCCGGCGGTGAAGATGAGATTTCCCACGCGCACACCCTGCGAATAAGGGCCGATGGCGGCGGGAGCTTTGTCGGTTGCGATAACTGATTTGCTCATGCGTCGATTGTAATTGCAATCAGCAAGTGAACTTCAATGCCACAGTGCCAGCAGGATGCCGCTGCCGAGCAGTGCCACCAGCCAATAGCCCGTGTTGATGGCGAAAAGCTTGAAGGGACGTTGCTCATAGATTGTCTCGGCAAAAAATGGCACGGCGATAAAACCTAGCCAGCAGATGAAGCCGACGAAGGCTCCGTAGTGGACGTCGTTGGCGCCGGACCAGATGACCACATGCGCCAGCATAAGCGAGAGAATCAAGCTGCCGATAAATGAGGAGCCCATGGTGACGACTGCGCCCTTGGGCTTTTCTCCCTTGGTGTGGCCGGTCAACTTCATCCACGGCTTGTTGAAAAACAGCGAGTACCAGAGCGCGCCCAGAATCCACTGATAGACGGCGGAAACCAGCACAGCCAAGTGGTTGAAGTGCAAATGATGCATAAACAGACCTCCATCGGAGAGCGGCTTTTAATTTTGATGGACCGATGATGCCGTGAAAATGTTAGTAGAAAATATGGGCCAGAGGAGCCATGCAATTGCACTTTGAGGCAAGCGAGAGGGCGCTGTCAAGAAAAATTTTCGTGGATGGGTACGGCGACTTTTAGCGGTGTTTCAGGGCTTCCAACCCCTCCAGTGTTCGCGGCCAGTCAGAGCCCATAAGCCGGGAGAGACCACGGTCGGCCAAGAGTTTGCCGCCAGTTTGGCAGCCGGCGCAGTAGTTGCACTCGTTGCTGGAGTACTGAATGCGCTGCACTTTCTCACCACAGCGCGGGCATGGTAGGCCGAAACGGCCGTGAACCGCCATCTCTGGGCGAAAAGCGGTCACCTTTTCTGGAAACGCAGTCCGTGCTTCGGCTTGCAGTCGGTCGATCCAGAGCGTGAGCGTGGAGCGCGTGGCCTCGAAAAGCCGCTCCCACTCCTCCGGCTTCAGCTTGCGAGTAAGCGCGAGGGGCGAGAGCTGTGCGGCGTGCAGAATCTCGTCGGAGTATGAGTTGCCAACACCGCTGATCAGGTGCGGGTTTGTAAGAGTGCGCTTGAGGGTGTGGTTCTCTGCGGTGAGTGCGGCGCGAAAGCCTTCAAGGTCTGTCGCGAAAATTTCAATGCCGCCGGGGTCAATGGTGCGCAGGCCTTCGTCGCCAACGAGAAGATGCAAGGAAGCGAGGCGCTTGCTGCCAGCTTCGGTGAGTATGAGCGAGCCCGAGGGAAAATCAAAGGCGGCAAGAGCGTTCCGGCCGGTAAGTTTGCTCTGCGGAGGCTTCCAATGCAAACGGCCAGCGATCATCAGATGAAGCACCAGCCACAAATCGCCCTCGACGCCAATGGCAATGCGTTTGCCGATGCGGCGAATGGCACGGACCTTGCGGCCCTCGACGGCTGAGATTGGCGGCTCTGCAGTGCGGAGCAGAAAGACGCTTTCCAGACGAACGCGCTCCAGCGGCTGCTCCAGAATGCGTGCTTCGAGCGCGGTGATGTAAGCGGCTATGTCGGGTAGTTCCGGCATTGCATCCAGATTGCAGCCAAAGAGAGCGTCAATGCAATGGAATTATTAGACCCGGCGCTTCAACCCAGAATTGCGTTATCGATCAGCCGTGTCTCGCCCACCCATGCGGCGACAGCGAAGAGTGTTCCCGACGCGGCGGCTTCCACCAGCTCCAGCGTTGCCCAGTTCACCAGCTCGATGTAATCCACGCGGATGGCGGGCTCGGCAGCAAAGGACTGCCGCGCGGCTTCAATCAGCGCACTGGCGCGACGTTCGCCTGCGGCAACCTTCGCCTCAATTTGGTGTACTGCGCGGCTGAGCGTGAGTGCCTGTTTGCGTTCGGCGGCGCTGAGATAGATGTTGCGCGAACTAAGAGCCAGTCCATCCATTTCGCGAACAATCGGGCAGACGACAATCTCGGTAGCCAGCCGCAGGTCTTGCACCATGCGGCGCAGTACGGCCACTTGTGCGGCATCTTTCTGGCCAAAGAAAGCCCGGTCAGCTTCGGCGGCAATCATCAATTTGGCGACGACGGTGGCCACGCCGCGAAAGTGCCCCGGCCGGGACTTGCCATCCAGACGTTCACTGAGACCTTCCACCTCGACGAACGTCGCCGCGCCCGCCGGATAAAGCTCTTCCACCGAAGGGGCAAAAACCACGTCGGCGCCTTCCGCCCCGGCCAGCTTGCAATCGGCATCGAAAGTTCTCGGGTAGCGGCTGTAATCCTCGTTAGGCCCAAACTGCGTAGGGTTGACGAAGATGCTCACGGCCACAAACTCACAGGCAGCGCGGGCAGCGCAGATCAGCGAAGCGTGCCCCGCGTGTAGCGCTCCCATCGTTGGCACCAAGCCAACCGTCTTGCCTTTGCTGTGTTGTTCTCTCGACCGCTGGCGAACTTCGGCAACCGTGCGCAGAACTTCCATCAAACCTTCCTCAGCGTTCCAGTCTTCTTTTCAGGTGCGTCGAGGGCTGCGCGCGCCGCCGCCGGCAGGTGGTAGCTCTCCTCGTCACTGGGAAAGGCGCGATGCTCCACGTCTTCGCGATAGCCTTCAATCGCCGAGCGAATCAGTGCACCGGCATCCGCGTAACGGCGCACAAATTTTGCCGCTGGCGTAAACGTCAACCCCACCAAATCATGAAAGACCAATATCTGTCCGTCGCAATCCGGCCCCGCGCCAATGCCTATGGTTGGAATGGAAAGCTCTGCGGTAATGGCCGCGGCCACTTCGCGCGGAACGCCTTCCAGCACCAGCAACCCAGCTCCTGCCTCTGCCAGCGCATGGGCATCTGCCCGCAACGCCAGCACTGCGTCGGCGGTGCGCGCCTGCACACGGTATCCGCCCATGCGGTGAACGCTCTGCGGCGTCAGCCCCAGGTGACCCACCACGGGAATCTCCGCATCCGAAAGTGCTCGTACCAGATCGATGCGCGCCCCTTCAATCTTCACCGCCTCCGCGCCCGCCTCTTTGATAAAGCGGATTGCGTTGGCAACTCCCTCGCCAACCGTTCCGTGATAGCTGCCAAAAGGCATATCCGCCACCAACAGCCCGCGCCGCACAGCCCGGCTCACGGCGCGTGTGTGGTGCAGCATCTCGTCCACTGTGACGGCCATTGTGTTTTCTTGTCCCAGAACCACCATCGCCAGCGAATCGCCCACCAGAATCAGATCGACGCCCGCCTCGTCTGCCAGCCGTGCGGAGGAGTAGTCGTAGGCCGTCAGCGCGCAGATGGGCTTACCCTGGCGCTTCATCTCGGCCAGTGCGGGCATGGTGACTTTTGGTAGGGAAACGCCGGAGTCGGAGGAATCCGCTCTGCCAGGAAAGTTGGTAACACTCATCGTGACCTCCAGTGCCGCTCCGCAACCTCAGGATGCGACCCGAACAAAGCTGAGTATACGCCCGAAGGCAGGGCGAAATCGAATATCGCTGTCTCCCAGCTCTTAAATGCAGTAGGCTACTGAATCGGGAATCAGAGACACACCAGATGATTTTCTATTGTGCAGGCAAGTGCCCCGCTCTTGACTAAACCAAACTGTCTGGCGCACCCACCCGTAATGAAGTTTCATCACGGCATCGGGGTTCCCCATGACAGGTAAACGTCGTCGGGGCGATCAAAGGGTGTGGATGAAGAATCTCATTCCGCCGTCCGTGGTCGACTGCGTTACCCTAAGAAGCTATGGGCCGCATCCGTGTACTTCCAGACCAGGTTGCCAACCAGATCGCCGCGGGCGAGGTGGTGGACCGTCCTGCCTCGGTGGTGAAAGAACTTCTGGAGAACGCGCTGGACGCTGGTGCAATGCGCATTCGCGTTGAAGTCGAGGCCGGTGGACGCAAGCTTATCCGCATAGTCGACGACGGCCACGGCATGAATCGCGACGACGCCCTGCTGGCCTTTGAGCGCCACGCCACCTCCAAGCTCCGCACTGCCGACGACCTGCTCTCGATTGCGACGCTGGGTTTTCGCGGCGAGGCGTTGCCGTCCATCGCCTCCGTCGCCCGCGTCACTCTGGAGTCCTGCTCGGACGGCGAACGTTCGGGAACACGCGTCGAACTTGCCGGAGGCAAAATCCTCCATGTGGACGACGCTGTCCTGCCGCGCGGCACCACGCTCGCTGTCGCCGACCTCTTCTTCAACACCCCGGCCCGCCGCAAATTTCTCCGAGCCGAGTCCACAGAACTCGCGCACGTGACGGCGCTGGTCACGCACTACGCGCTGGCCCACCCGCAAAAGCACTTCGAGCTGCTCTCGGCCACCCACACAATTCTCTCCGCTCCGCCCGTAACCCGCACAGCCGAAAGAATCTACCAAATATTTGGTAAAGACACATTGGCCGCTCTGTTGCCCGTGGCCACCGAACTCCCGCTCGTCCGAGTCGGCTTGCCCGAGCCACCGCCATGGAAGAAAGACCCTGAAGAACCCGCACGCGATCCTGGAAGTCTGCGGCTCTCTGGCTTCTTCTCCAAGCCCGAACTGCAGAAGCTCAACCGCAACTCGATCTACATCTTCGTCAACAAGCGCCTCATTCGCGACCGGTTGCTTTTGCACGCCATCACTGAGGCCTATCGCAATGTGATTCCACCTACCAGCTTTCCGGTGGTGTTGCTCTTTCTAGAGATGCCGCCAGAAGAGGTGGACGTGAATGTTCATCCGGCCAAAACCGAAGTCCGCTTCCGCCAGCAGAGCTTGATCCACGACTTCGTCCGAGACAGCCTTTGCACCGCGCTGATCAAAGCCCGGCCTTCCGCCGGTTTTCTGGCCGCGTTGGAGGCAGCCCCCACGGCCAGCGCATCGCTGATGCCGCCTTCCACCTCACCGATTCCCGGCGCGCCCAGTGCGGATCTGCCGCAGCCCGACTCCGAACCTGCGGCCTTCCAAACCGCAAAGGCAGATACCGAAGCCTTTGAACTTTCGCCACGCCTAGCCACACCCGTCCCCGGCAAGTTGCCCTTTACCGCCCAGAACCTCAATCCAGGCGGTTGGCAGAACCAGCAGGCCTGGGGCGAAGCGGCAGCAGCTCTTTTTCAACCTGCTGGCCTCCCCACGGCCGGGGATTGCTCTTCTAATCCCAGTGATACTCCCGGCACAAATCCAGCCGCAGGGACGGCTCAGGTCGAAGCCGAACAGGCCGCCGCCAACCTCAACCAGTTGGGATCGCTGCGTCCGATGGGACAACTGCGCGAATCGTTCATTTTGGCCACAGGCGACAACGGGCTGTGGATAATCGACCAGCATGTGGCACACGAACGAATTCTTTTTGAAAAAATTTTAAGGGACCGACTTGTGGAGAAAGTTCAACGCCAAAGGTTACTAATGCCTCTTTTGGTGGAACTGAAGGCGTCTCAGATGGTTCTCTTCGCAGGCATCGCCGAAGAGTTGGAGCATAACGGCTTTGAAGTAGAACCCTTTGGACCTCAAACACTTGCAGTTAAAGCCGCGCCTGTGGGCCTGGAAGGAGCGGCTTTGGAGAGGATGCTGGCTGAAGTGATAGAGCAATCCACTGCCGACTCAGACGATCCTACGCATAATCATGATCTTAAAACTCTTAGCACGCGCATTGCCGCCTCCATCGCCTGCCATTCGGCCATCAAAGTTAATACCCCGCTTGACTCGCGTCGGATGGAATGGTTACTTTCGGAATTAGCAAAAACGAGCCACCCAACCAGTTGCCCCCATGGACGTCCAATAGCTTTGCTGTATTCTTGGAAGGAGATCCAGCGGGCCTTCCATCGGATTTGAAATTATGTGGAAGGTGGCTGCCCTCCTCTTAGGGGACGGGGTAGTCCGGCGCATGCGCCAGCCTGGAAGTGAGGTTTTTCTTTGACATCGGAACAATTGGAAGCATCGCGCGCCGAAAGGATGCGCCTGGACGGACATGGGGCACTCACGTTTGAGGATGCCAGGACGTGGATCGAGGAGACCGGATTGTGTCTCTTCCTGCCCAAGCGGCAGTTTTCCTCTTCAGTTGCGCCGTCCTTTGTTGAGGCAGTCGTCGGCAATCGCGACGCCGCCCCTGAGCCAAAACATATTGCGTTGGCTGAAGAGTTACTGGTACGCCTGGAGACAGACGGCGTAGCCGTGCGCCTGAACCTGCTGGGTTTGCCCGGTGAGGCTCCCGACTTTGTTGTGGCAAGCTGGGTTTTGCCGTACGTCTATGCACTGCGTGGCGACCGCGATTGGCGCCGTAGCCCGCAACTGACCGGCTCACGCCAGGTTTCGCAACTAGCCGTCCAGGCCTATAAGCTGCTTGAGGCCGGCGATACCACCATTCCCAAGCTCACCCATGCGCTGGGTCGTGAAGTGACTGAAGGCGCTGTTTTGCGCGCCATCACCGAGCTCTGGCAACAGCTCCGTATTATTCCCGTCATCACGGCTCCCGGACAGGTGGCCCAATGGCAACTGCTCCGCCTGCGCTTCCAAAAAGCAATTGCTGAAGGTGCATCCACCTCCCAGGTAACGGCCATTTCGGTGCTTGCCTCCATTTATCTGCAAGCAGTGATCGCCGCCAGCATGGAAGAGGTCGAGCTCTTTTTGGCTCCGCTCACTGCCCGCAGCAAGGTGCGCGAGGTGCTGCGCGGCCTGGTTGCCACGCGTCAGGTTCACACCCTTTCAATGGGTCATGCACCCCATTTTTACGTTGCCGGGACTCTGCCGGAATTTGCCGTGGCCCCCACTATCTACGCCAGCTCATCCACTCCTGCGTCCGCTTACTTCATGCACGCCCACGATCATGATGAAGAACTTCCGGAGCCCGTAGTCGCGAAACCGATTTCGCCTGTAGTCAAGCAAAATTCACCTGTTATGCCGCCAATCTCTGAAGTGCCGCACAAGGCAGTCGAGGTCCACACACCCCGTATAGTAGCCCCCCGCAAGCCCGCTCCAAACGGAAAACCTGCAGCCGTACGACCCCATTTCAGCCGTCCAGCCGCTCACTCTCGCGATCGCAAACCGGCGCAATCAGCCTCTAGCAGCCATCCTGTCCGGCGCGCCGCAGCTGACTCCCGGCAATCCGGTGCACGCTCAGCCAACGGCACTCGGCCTGCTTCAACCCCTCGCTGGAGTCCCAAGCCGGCCGCTGCTTCCAATGGCAAACGTAATGGCGCGCATAGTTCCGCTGCTCCAGCCAACGGCAGCCGCTCCAACGGCAATGGCAGACCCGCAGCTCGGCCGACCAGCAGCGCCTCCAACACACGGTCCGCCAAGTCTGCTGCGCCGGCCTGGAGCCAGCGCAAAGTCAGCTCGAACGGCGCCAAGCCTTCAGGCAAGACCAGCAGTCCAACTTCTCGGAAGGCCAGCGCCCCCCGCAAGGACTCCCGGACAGCGGCCCGGCCAGCTCGCCCCGTCAGCAGCCGCAAACCAGCGATTGCCGCCGCCAAGTCTGGAAGCAGCAAACGCTTCGGCTTTGCCGCACGGCCCAAACCGGCGACGAAAAAGCGCGGATGAGTACGAACGAAATTTCCTCCGGTTCTCTCATTCCATCCGGCAAGATCGTTGTTGCAATTGACGGTCCTGCCGGAGCGGGAAAGAGTACTGTCGCCCGCCATCTCGCCCAGCGATTTGGACTATTGAACCTGGAAACCGGGGCCATGTACCGCGCCTTTGCTCTCAAAGCACTGCGTCTGAACCTACCATTGGATGACGGCATCGCCCTGGCGACCCTGACTGCCGAAACCAGCATTCGTCTCGAAACAGGCTCGGATGGTAATCGAGTCTTGCTCGACGGCGAGGATGTAACCGGCCTGATTCGCAATCAAATTGTTACCGATGCCGCCTCAAGAGTCAGCGTGATTCCGGCGATTCGCGCATGGCTGGTCAGTCAGCAGCAGCAGTTGGGTGCGCAGGGAGGGGTGGTGATGGAAGGCCGCGACATCGGCACAGTGGTCTTTCCCCATGCCGAAATAAAAATATTTCTCGATGCAGCTCCCGAGGTGCGGGGCCTGCGCCGGTTTGATCAGCTCGGTCCAAAGCCTGCCCAGCAGCCCGAAGAGGTGATTCGCGACCTGCGTGCCCGTGACGAGCGCGACCGCAACCGCGCCGACTCGCCGCTCAAGCCTGCGCCAGACGCTGTTCTGCTGGATTCGACCAATCTCACTCTGGAAGAGGTTCTCGCCGCCGCCGAATCCATCGTGACCACAAAGCTAGCTCACAGCTAAGACAGTGCTTTCCTCGGCGCGCACTAACCGCGTTCACTGAGCTGCCGAGATTAGGGCTTCTTTGCCGCAGGTGCTGGGGTCTTGGGTG
>CAYPYJ010000122.1:0-9858 GCA_964414945.1 uncultured Occallatibacter sp. | reverse complement strand
GCCTTGTCCGGCGACCCTGAGGTAGTCCTCTACGACGAGCCCACCACCATGGTCGATCCCATCATCGCCCGCCGCCTCGGCGACCTGATCGAGATCCTCCAGCGCCAACTGGGCAAGACCAGCATCGTGGTCACCCACGATATGCGCTTTGCCGAGCGCCTCGCCGATACGGTACTGTTTCTCCACCAGGGCCAGGCTCTCTTTTTTGGCCCACTCAAGGACTTTCTGGCCTCGCCCGATCCGCATATTCAGCAGTTTTTAACCCTGGACGCCTATTTGTTACCTTCGGAATAAGAAGCGTTTCATACCGTAACCCCGACCTGAGGATTTCTCTTGCCGTGACTCGCCGCACCGGGTGATCCTGTTCATGTTGGCTTGGGTTTGCCTCTGGGCGACAGTTTTTCGGGGGAAGAAAAATCTTGTTAGCGCCGAAGCTGAATGAATGATGTAAAATTCCTCTAATCTCAGTTTCCTCCGCTCCGGGTTCTCTTCGGTTAAATTCGTGCCGTTGAGTTGGTCTATTTGCTGCCAAATCTTCTCCCCGCAGACCAATTAGCCTAGGCGGATCTCGCGGTTGGCTGGGAATACCGTCCAGCCACGCAAATTGGGACTTACGGGTAAGCAAGTTCAACCCGCCGTGATTTGCTTTCGGTTACGGTGATCTCGTGAGAATTTTGCACTCCTTGACCGGGAACAAGCTTCAAAGAGGTCTGGGCAGAATTTTTCTTCGTGTTTGGGTTGTTGCAGGTTTTCCCTCGTTTTGATCGTTTGAGGTCTGTGTACGAGTATGGCAACATCTTATTTCTGGCAAAGGATATCCGCCTCTGCATCTTCCTCACAGAAATGGGAGGGGGGATCGACGAGGAGTGCTGTTCGCGGTGTGCTTGGCAAGGCTAAGCTTTGGATGGCGGTGGATGCGATTACAATTTTCGTCTCCGCGATAATTGCGACCCTTCTCAGGGAGCATTTGAGCCTAATGGGGGGCGCAAGGGGATTCTGGCACGGTACTCTCATACATGGACGTTCCGTCGGAGTGATCCCGTTTTTTTTATGTTTTTACGCACTCTCTCTCATTGTGGTTAGTCGGCATTTGAATCTGTATTCACCCACCCATATCTATAACATCCTCCAGGAGCAGCGCCTCAATGTGCAGGCATGTCTTACATCTGGCCTGCTGCTGACCGGAACACTATATCTGTTTCGTGCCGAGGACATTTCCCGCTCCATTGTGCTGGTGACGGTGGGACTGGTCACTCTCTTTTAGGTTTGCGCAGGATGATCTCCCGCCTTCTGCTCTACCGCAACTTCGATCGTGGCCTGGGCACGCGTAACATACTCATTGTGGGCACCGGGCCAATGGCCCACGCTCTGCGTCATCACCTGGACAGTCTTCGGCATTTGGGATACACATTCAAGGGCTTCATTGAATTTGCACCCTCTGATTCTCGCCTCAGCGTAGCCTCCGACGATGTGGTTGGCACCCTCAACACGCTCTTCGACAATGCCCGCAAGCAGTTTGTGGATGAGATATTCTTTACCACGCCCTGTGAGCGCAGCGTTGTTCAGGACGCCCTTGCAAAGGCGCGCGCGCACGGCGTGGACCTGCGCATCGTTCCCGATATGTACGAAGGCCTTACGTGGAATAGCTCTATCGAATATGTAGGCCAGTTCCCGACTATTCCGCTGCACCATAGCGAAGTGCCTGAGGCGGCGTTACTGCTCAAGCGTGTGGTCGATTTAACTCTCTCCACTATAGTGTTGATCAGCTTTTTGCCTCTGATGCTGGCCATCGCCATCGCCATCAAGCTGGATTCGCGTGGCCCCGTCTTCTATTATTCCGAGCGCATTGGCAAGAAAGGCCGGGTTTTTCGCTGCATAAAGTTTCGCACCATGGTTGTCAATGCGGAACGGCAGCGCGACAGTGTGTTGCACATGAACGAACGTAAGGGAGTGCTGTTCAAAATCAGCAACGATCCCCGCATAACAAAGGTGGGCCGCTTTCTGCGCAAATATTCCTTGGACGAGTTTCCCCAGTTCATCAACGTGCTGCGCGGCGAGATGAGCGTAGTCGGTCCACGGCCTCCCATTGGTAGCGAAGTGAACGAGTACAAGTTGAGCCACCTGCGCCGCCTCGACGTAACCCCTGGAATCACCGGTCTATGGCAAGTGCAGGCTCGCCAAAACCCTTCCTTCGACAGCTATGTTTCGTTGGATGTAACCTACATCGAAAACTGGAGCGCGTGGCTGGATATCCAGATATTCCTGCGCACCATCGCTGTGGTCTTTGCTGGAACAGGAACGTAGCCGCAATCTCCGCCGGCATTGTTTATCGGGAAGCTGAGGTTTCGGGCCGCCGCGCATAGAGTAGAAACTCTCGGTTGCCCTCCATGCCGGTGATGGGCGAGGGAATCGTCTCAACCACCTCCCAACCCAGCGAGTGAACGCACGTGGCGACCTTGTCGATAGCCAGTTGATGCGCCTCGGGATCGCGGACGATGCCACCTTTGCCCACGTGCTCGCGTCCTGCCTCGAACTGCGGCTTGACCAGAATGACAGCTTCGTTGAGTTCGGGAGCAGCGGCCAGTACCGGCTCCAGCAGCAGCGTGGCCGAGATGAACGCGACATCCATCACCAGCAGAGTGATTTCCGCTTTACCCTCGCCCACTGCCAATGATCCAGCTTCCAGTAGGCGGGCATTGGTGCGCTCCATCAGACGAACGCGCGAGTCGTTGCGCAGTTTCATGGCAATCTGACCAAAGCCTGTATCGACAGCGGTAACAAGAACAGCTCCGTGCTGCAAAAGGCAATCTGTAAATCCTCCGGTCGAGGCGCCCACATCCAGGCAGGAGCGGCCCTGAACGCTGATCGGCCAGTGCGCGAGCGCCGCGGCCAGTTTCACTCCTCCTCGGCTCACATAGAGCGGGTCCTCGCCCAGCAGGCGGACGGAAGCGTCTTCGGGGACGGTCGTACCTGGCTTGTCGATCTTTTGTTCCCGCACCAGAACCCTGCCAGCCAGAATCAGAGCGCGTGCCCTCTCCCGGCTGGGGACGAGACCTCGTTCAACCAGCAACAGGTCTACGCGCATTTTTGTGCTCACAGCCATCTCTACCATCGTTGCATAGTCAGCTAAACCCCCGCCGCAAATGCCGAATCGCGCGCAAAAACAGCCAAAGAATGATTTCCTTGCGAAATGCATTTCTTTGGCTGTCTGAAGTATATTAATTCCTGCTCGATATCTACGGCTGTTTTTGGCAATTGGCCAGCGTGTAGTTCGCGCCGTAGGTGGAAGCCATGATCGACGGAGGCAGATTGCACGGCTGGCCGAACCCTGGAACCCGAGTCTGATTATTATTGTTACCGCCTGAGCCGTTCTGCGAACTCACGCGCACGTCCACAATGTTGCCCGAAACCAGAACAGCGGTGTCCACAATGTCCAGATCGGTGCGGATGATCGTCAAGTATGGGCTGTTCGGCGAAGCAACATAGACCTTGCCCTGGGTCGAGTTCTGGGTTGAAACCACGGTGCGAGGATAGCCGGTGACCTGCAGTGCCTTTAGAGCCGAGTGGCTGCTTAGGTTTACGATAGTCACCGTTTGGTCGGCTTGGTTGGCCACGTAAGCACGGCTGCCGTCTGCCAAAACAGTGACACTGGCGGGATTGGTGCCCACCGGAACCGTGTAGGTAGTGCCGAAAGTCGGGCTGTCTTGGCCAAACTCATCCAGGCTGACATCAATTATGCTGATGGAGTTGCCGTCGTAGTTAGCCACAACCAGCAAACTCAGCGCCGAGTTGTACTCGGCATAGACAGGGCCTGCGACTAAGCCCATACCGGTGGTTCCATTGGGTGGCGTAATGCCTGTAGCAGTAACAGCTGCCGTCGAAAGTGGTAGGGTGGGATGGCAGGTGAATATACGGCCGGTCTGGGTTTCGACGGTCGGACCGCAGTCGTTCGGCGCGTCACTCAAAGAATTGATCACCGTGATGGTGTCGCTTCCGCGATTGAGTACGAAAAGCCGCCTTGTATCGCTGCTCTCGACGGCATAGACCGGGCACTTGCCGACAGCGATACGACTCGAAATTGTGTAGCTGGGCTCGATTCCGTCCGCCTCGCCCGCAGAAGCTGTCGTTGGAGAGATATTGCATGTCACGCCGCTTGCAACTGTGCCACCCAGGCTGTTGCCCTGGGTGATGGCGAAATAGCGCGTGCTTATAGAGCCTAGCATCATCACCGGTGTCGGCGGCAGCGGAATGGAGTTCAGATAGGTAGCGGGGCTGCCAGTAAATATATCAATGCCGCTGAAGCCACTATTAAATGCGCAGAGGGTAGCCGCGTTGGGGTCGGTTGCGCATAGATCCGCCGCCCACAGACCGGAGGACGGCGAAAACAAATTTACAATCTGTGCCGTAGTGGTCAGCGTGGTGTAGGACTCTGATTTCGTCTGCAAAGAGGTGGAAATGGGAAATGTGGTCAGGGTGTGGTTGGAATTGATGGTGTAGCCCGTGGTGCCGGAAGCGTCCATCGTAAAAGCCGTTGGGCCAACGCCGAGCAAGGGCGCCTCGGCCATCACGGAGTCGCCGGAGTAGTCGATGATGGTGGCCTGGCCGGCAGTGGTGGGCGAAGGGGCTGAAACCACCGCTGCGTATGACGTAATCTGCGGGGCAGGTCCATTGGTGTTGATAGGCGTAATCGTTGGACGGTAGTTATTACCGCAACCTGCAACCAGGGCCGCAGCCGTAAGGACCGCACCCGCTTGAACCAACCGCACACGCGTCTGACCAAAATTCATGCGAAAAAGCCTCATTCAGTTCTTTCCTGCCTACCTTGCGATTGTAAATCAGGAGACCGGGGGTTAGACGTACGAGGCGTGAAAGGGTATCGGGAGCGGTAAGACGGATGGTGTGCGGATGCGCGTCGCGGAGCGTTTGCAGGTTACGATGAAGCGTGGCGCAAATTAGACTTTTTTGGCAATCGAAGCTGGTGCTCCTGCTGGTTCTGCCCCTTGCGGCCTCAGGCGTGGTGCTTCAGGCGCACTGGTGGGCGGAGAATTGGTGGCCGGTGGCTCTCTGGGCGCTGGGCCTGAGTCTGCTGCTTGGCGTGGCCGTGGTCGAACTCGGCTCAGCCACCCCGCGGGCGGCTTTTACCGGCGCGGTCATTACCGCCTCTCTGATTTTTTCCACAGCGACCTTCACTCCCGCCGGAGCTTTTTCTTATACGCCGTGGCACACAGCTCTTGTGCCAGTGCTGGCTGTTGTCGTTTTGACTTTTATCGCCACGCGCCTGGGACGCAAGAGCAAAGAGCTGCGGGGACTTGCCGAGCAGCGGCAGGGACGCACAGCGGCTCAGGTTGCAGCCAATCTGGGTATTGCCGCCCTAGCCTCCAGTGATCTCGTGCAGTCATGGCTCATCAACGTTGGTTGGGTTCGTGCGACAGTCCAGACGCCGCAGGTTCTCTTGACGCTGGGCGTTGCGGCGCTGGCCGAGGCCGCAGCGGATACGGTCTCCTCGGAGGTTGGGCAGGTGCTTGGCGGCCAGCCGCGGATGATCACGACACTGCAACCGGTCGAGCCGGGCACCGACGGCGCTGTGAGCATAGTTGGCACCTTGGCAGGAGTGGCCTCGGCTGCGATTGTCGCAACTGCCGGAAGTTGGGCGCTCGGCGGCGGCCAGACAATGTTCATGGTCGGTTGTGCAAGCGGCATCTTTGGATTGTTCTTCGACAGCCTGTTGGGAGCAACGCTGGAACGGCGCGGCTGGCTGAACAATGATGCTGTGAACTTCCTGTCTACAGCCAGCGCGTCAGCCTTCGCGCTTGGAATGCTGGCTTTCCTGCCTTAATCCGATGCTGTTTAGAACGGCTACCTGGCATCAGGAAGAGTGAGTGCATTACACGCATCGGGATCGAAAACGTACTTCAGAAACTGGTCCTTCTTTTCCCGTGGCAGCATTGCTACCGCTTTGAGAAACTCAGGGTGCTTTGCCCGGCAGACTTTCTGCATTTGTATCGCATAGTCGCTGTGCGGGTCTTTGACTGAAGTTACGGAATAGGCGATATATTCTGGAATCATGTCAGGCGCCAGAAGAACGGCTCGTGCCATTTCACGCGGCAGGCGATCTCCGAGCGAATCAAATAATTTCATCTCGTGGTAAGACTCCGTGCCGCACAAGTGATCGCCCAGAGTCATCAAAATATGATGCTGCTCATCGTCTTTGGGAATGAGATCGAGTAGCA
This sequence comes from uncultured Occallatibacter sp., assembly GCA_964414945.1. Lineage (GTDB taxonomy): Bacteria > Acidobacteriota > Terriglobia > Terriglobales > Acidobacteriaceae > Telmatobacter. The sequence continues at coordinate 3,628 of CAYPYJ010000122.1, read as the reverse complement.
GAACTGCCGCGTCATGCCGCTGCGGATATAGTTCCAATTGCTTGATTGCGAAGATCACCTGGGCACGGTAACTATTTCCCGCTTTCAACTTGTTGTCTGCCAAATCCTTTGATGAAATCGCACGCGCCATCTTCGCCATGGCATTGATCTCGCCGCAATCCGGCTTCTGGGCCAGCAGCACCATGCAGGATGTCAATAGTAATGCCAGAACAACTGCACACTTTGAGATTTCATGCGTCTTCATCACTTTCTCCTGAATGAGTATTGCTTGCCTGTTCGTTGGAATCAATGCAAATGCAATCGCCAGGCTGTATAACTGAGAATCTCATGCGTAACTCGCGCAAAATCTTTTGATCCGCCTTCGATGGTTACACGGGGCCGGGGCGAGGTGAGCACATCCAAACCATTAGCGGCGCAGATTTCATGAATACGAAACAGATGCGTTCCGTCGCTGACGATCACAAGGCGTTGCAATCCGTTGGCGCGAGCGATGACGCCGATACGGCGTGCTGAATCCTCGGTGTTAAGGCTTTCGGTCTCGGCGATAATGACGCTCTCGGAAATGCCTTTGCCCACCAGGTATTCGCGGCCCACGGCTCCTTCGTTGTACTGGTCGCCGCCGTTTCCTCCCAGGGTGATCAACAGCGGCGCAATGCCACGCTTGTAAAGTGCAAGCGCATGATCCAGCCGTGCGCGATAGACCGGCGAGGGACGTCCGTCGTATTCCGCCGCGCCAAAGACGCCGATGGCGTCCGCGGGAGCCGCCTGGTCCTTCACGGCATAATGTTCTATCTGTACATAGACCCAGCGGCACCAGCCTAGAGTGCCGAGTAGGCACAATAGCAACAGAACTAGCACTACTCGAAGTACCCAATTACGGCGTTTTGGATTCGTCTGACGCTTCATGAGAACCTTTGGCTCAGAGACCACTGTCATCGTTGCAACACCATCACAATTTCATGCGTCGGGATGGCGCCCTCGCGCAAAACCTCCCAGCGTCCATCGCCCAGTGAGAGATCGACGATGGTAGTGGGCCGCGCATTCCCGGTGGGGCCGCCATCAACGATCAGTGGAATGCGATCGCCAAGCTGGTCGCGGACGCAGGCAGCATTTGTACACTCTGAGGCTCCATGCAGGTTGGCCGATGTTGCGGTAATGGGTAGCCCCAGGCCTTTTACCACCGCACGCGGAATGGCGGCGTCGGGCACGCGCAGGGCTACGTTGCCTGTATTTGCCGTAGAGCGCAGCGGCAGTTTAACGCCTGCCCTCACAATGATGGTGAGTGGTCCAGGCCAGAAACGCTCCGCCAGCTTGTCCAGCATGGAGTCAGTGTCGCGGACCAGCTCATACGCCTGCGCCAGCGAGGAAATCAGTAAAGACAGCGGCTTGTGCTTTTGGCGTGTCTTGATCTGATAGATTTGTTCGACCGCATGCAGATTTACCGGGTCGACAGCAAGGCCGTAGAAAGTATCGGTCGGCAGAGCAACCACATCGCCCTTGCGAAGACAGGAGACGATGTAGTCAATCCGGTCGGGCTGAGGTTCATCGGGATGGACGCGCAAAATCTCCGCGGACAAGGAAGCCTACCTCGGTTCATGGATTGCAATAAAAGCGGAAGCCGGCACAATGTTACCCTGCCCGCCCCCCGGCAAAACAGCTTAGAATCGGCTAAGCGACAACAGGATTTCGTAACTATGCCTTTCCGCATTGTACAGAGTAAGCAGAATTCCCGCCTCAAAGATTTGCGCCGTGCGCTGGCTCACCCCGGCCGGGACGCGCAAGGCTTGGCTGGAATCGAAGGTCCAAATTTGCTTGAAGAGGCCCTCAGAGCGGGTTTGCGGGTTGAATCTGTCTTTGTTGCGCAGGGCTCCGAGCACTTGTTGGATGGACTAGCACTACCCGCTGAAACCGACCTGCTGCTCGTACCGAAAGAGCTGCTGGATTCGGCACTCTCCACCGAATCACCCCAGCCGGTCGCCGCTCTGGTTGAGCCCCCTTCCTGGACTTGGGACGACGTTTTTCAGTCCAGTACATCCCCGTTGATCGTCGTCTTGGCCGCTTTGCAAGACCCCGGCAACCTGGGAACCATCCTGCGCTCTGCCGAGGCTTTTGACGCTCACGCCGTTCTCAGCTTGCCCGGAACTGTCAGCGCATGGAACCCCAAGGCCGTTCGAGCCTCGGCGGGCAGCCTCTTCCGGCTTCCTCTGCTCACGGTCACCGTCGAAGATTGCGTAGCCCGCCTGCACGCGGCTCGCGTCAAGATTTGGACCACAGCCGTTCACGGCGCACAAGAGGCGGACCGAATTGATCTGACCGAGCCGGTTGCGCTGCTGATTGGCAATGAAGGCAACGGTGTTCCGGAAGCAATAGCCGCGCAAGCAGATGGAGCATTGACCATTCCCTGTCCTGGCCCCGTTGAAAGCCTGAACGCAGCTGTCGCGACCAGCTTGCTGCTCTACGAAGCTTCACGGCAAAGAAGGAGTGCGCAATGAGTCTCATCGACAGCTCACAAGGCAGAATGCTGGGTGCCCCATCCATTCGCGCTTTTTGCGAATGGGTGGGAAACCTCGACTTTCAACCAGCCAGCCGAAGGCAGTTGGCCCCACCGCAGGTGGTTTGCGAATGGGTGGGAAGCCTCAACTCTCAATGGAATTTGTTCATCGGAAACTCGCAATGAGCCTCTTCGACAACCAACCCGAAGGCCCTAGTGGCCCGCTTCGCACTGCGCCTCTTGCCGAGCGGATGCGCCCACGCTCTCTCGATGAGTTGAGCGGCCAGGAGCATCTGGTTGGCCCTGGCAAGCCTCTTCGCGTCCAGATTGAGCGCGATGACAGCGGCTCCATGATTTTGTGGGGTCCACCGGGAATCGGCAAAACCACCCTCGCCAAAATCATCGCCGAAACCACTCGCGCCAGCTTTATCGAGTTCTCCGCCGTTCTCAGCGGCATCAAGGAGATCAAGCAGGTGATGGTCGCGGCGGCTCAAGCCTCTGAGATGCACTCCCGCACCATCCTTTTCATCGATGAAATTCACCGTTTCAATAAAGCTCAGCAGGACGCTTTTCTGCCCTACGTCGAGCGCGGATCGATACGGCTGATTGGAGCGACCACCGAAAATCCTTCCTTCGAGATTATTTCGGCGCTGCTTTCCCGCTGCCGAGTCTATGTGCTCCAGCCACTAATGGAGGAGCAGATCACAGCCCTGTTGCGCCGTGCTCTGGAAGATAAAGAACGAGGCCTCGGCGCGCAAAATTTGACTGCCGACAACGACGCCCTCGAAATGATTGCGAGTTACTCCAGCGGCGATTGCCGCAGTGCCTACAATACACTAGAAGTCGCTGCGCAACTAGCCCAGGAATCGGCTTCGATGCGGAACGAAAAGGTGTCAGGGCACGACTTCAGTCGTGCCGAATCCGTTCCAAAAATGGACGGGGCTTTAGCCCCCGCGTCCTCCCGCAAAGCTCGTCACATCGACAAAGCCATTGCCTCTGAAGCCGTCCAGCAGCGCGTTCTCATCTACGACAAATCCGGCGAAGAGCATTACAACCTGATCTCAGCTCTGCACAAAAGCGTCCGCAACAGCGATCCCGACGCCGCGCTTTACTGGCTGGCGCGTATGTTCGCCGCCG
>CAYPYJ010000121.1:0-9876 GCA_964414945.1 uncultured Occallatibacter sp. | reverse complement strand
GCGATCAGATTCACTTCGGGTGGCAGTTTGTAGGCGGGATGACCCCAATATCCGTTGGCGAAGATGCCCAGACCGCTGGCGGCGAAGGCCTTGATTTTGTCTTGCACTTCGGAAAAATACGCGGGAGTGTTCTTATCCCACTTGGAAAAAGACTGCGCCAAATCCGAGGCTTTTTTGGGATCGGCTTTGAGAGCGTTGACAATGTCTACCCAATCGAGCGCGTGCAGGTGATAGAAGTGAATGACGTGATCTTGCACGTACTGGGTTGTCATCATAATGTTGCGGATGAGCTCGGCGGTGGGTGGAACCGTAATGCCGAGAGCGCTTTCAACGGCGCGGACGCTGGTGAGCGCATGCACCGTAGTGCAGACGCCGCAGACGCGTTCGGTGATGGCCCAGGCGTCGCGTGGATCGCGACCGATAAGAATTTTTTCAAGGCCGCGCACCATAGTGCCAGCACTGAATGCGTCGGTGATGACGCCGTTTTCTACCACTGCCTCGATGCGTAGATGGCCTTCAATGCGAGTAACCGGATCGACGACGATGCGTGTCATAGGCTTCTAGGACTCCTTTAGGTCTTCAGCGTGAACTTCCGCGATGACCTGATGCTTGCGAATGTTGGTCACCACGGCATGGGCGGCAACTCCAGCCAGCGTGGCGACTCCGACGACCGTGCCCACCGTGTCGGCCGTGCTCTCAATGCCGAAGCCGGGGAAAGATGGCAGGTGCTGATAGAAGGGGCCGTTGTCCCAGAAGCCCTCCTCACTGCAACCGATGCAGCCGTGGCCGGACTGAATGGGATAACTGGTACCCTCGTTCCACTTGACCACCGAGCAGGCGTTGTAGGTGACCGGACCCTTGCAGCCCATTTTGTAGAGGCAATATCCTTTGCGTGCGCCTTCGTCGTCCCACGACTCTACGAATAGGCCGGCATCGTAGTTGGGGCGGCGATAGCAGGTGTCGTGGACGCGGCGGCCGTAAAACTCTTTTGGCCGGCCTTGGCTGTCAAGCGCGGGAACCTGACCGAGAACCAGCAAGTGAGTGACGACGGCCATCATTACGTCGGCGATGGGCGGACAGCCGGGGACGTTGATCACTGGCTTGTCGACGAGCTTATGGATGGGAGTGGCACCGGTGGGATTGGGCTTGGCGGCCTGGACGCAGCCATTGGAGGCGCAACTGCCCCAAGCGACGACGGCAGCCGCATCCTTGGCGACGGTTTGCAGGATCGATTCTGCCGTCTTGCCGCCGATCATGCAATAGACGCCTTCATCCTTGGTGGGGACAGCGCCTTCGACAAGGACAATGTATTTGCCTTTGTTCTTTTCGATGGTGTCGGAGAGGCATTTCTCAGCCTGAAAGCCGGAGGCGGCCATCAACGTCTCGGTGTAGTTGAGCGAGAGGACATCCAGCAGCACATCGAGCACAATGGGGTGTGAAGCGCGGATGAACGACTCGCTGCAACAGGTGCACTCTTGAAAGTGCAGCCAGACGACAGCCGGTTTCTCTTTCTTCTCGAAGGCCGAGACAACCTGGGCGACGCCGGATTGACCGAACCCGGCTACTGTTGCGGCTGCAGCGCAGAATTGGAGGAAATCTCTGCGGCTGTAGCCCTTCTGCTGCATTGACTGGAAAATCGTCTGACCCATGCCTACCTCACGTAACGTGCGTAGACCGGCGAAAATTTCTGACCGTGGTGAACTTGCTGGGGAAGCCGCCAGTGATTCGCCGATGATGATGGGAAGGTACTCGCTGGAAAATAAGGCAGACAGTGATCTACGTCACATTAGTTCTAGGGGTGATTTTCTCGTTTTGTTTTCTGAGCACTCAATAGGAAAATCACATCATCGTGCCGGGGTCAGAGGGAATTCTATGCAGAATGAAAGGGCAACAGCGCACGGCAACGCTCGCCGAAGGTTGGCACTTCCGGGCACTCATAGTAGACCTGACGGTTGAGCGCCATGAGCAATTGAACAGCCTGCAATTCCCCATCTTTTGCGGAAAACGCGGTCCCCTGATGTACATACTCGTCAGTAAGATATTCAATGGCGTGGCCGAGGATTTCCAAAGCGTGGCCTGCCTGGGGAGTGATGTGGCGGAGGCGATTTGAACGCAACATACCGGCAGTTTGGTCGACCGACATAGAGGCCGGGACTGCGAAACTGCTAGTTGCGGCGGCTGACATAGATGTATCCTCACACTGTTCTTCGGCGCTTTCTGTGAAATTTTCAGATGACTTAGGTACCGTACTTCCCAATAGTGAACAAGTAAGGCATTATTCCCGATCTGGGGATGGGTGAGGCAAATCACACGTAAATCGATCCCCGCCTCAATCTACCTTTAGCTTAAGAAATGGAATATTGACGGAGATCAAGGATTCGAGCGCAGGGAGGCGGAATTCCTTCTTTACGACTGAGACTCTGGCTGAAACGACTGAGAGTGAGATTCTCATAGAATGGTGAAATTATCTGCAAGGGATGGTACCAAGCTGGGTATGAGTTGCTGAACCCAATAAAGTCTCTTGATCTATTTACGGGCAGATAGTATTTCTAAATAAACATAATCAATGAGCTTGAAAGGGATTAGCCGGGGCCGCACCCTTACAAAACCCAGTCTTATCGCATGTCCTGTTAGTGTGATGTGCTGTATCCAAAAGATAGGGTTTTATGTAATTTAGAAGCGCTGAGTCCGGAAGCCTTGGCGCGGTACCTCCCCTCGACCCCGTTCAACTTCGAAAGGGTGAAAAAGAAATCCATCTTTTTGCCTTCATTCGCCAACCGCACGACTTTGACTTCGTAGTAATAGATCTTTCCGGCCTCAGCGGTAAATGTGTCCATGCCGACTTTGTTACGCTCATCGCTACTGTCAGACTGCCAATTTACGCATACATTGTGTTCACCTGGAGTAACGGAAATGGCAAAGTGGGAATCGCCCTTGTTGGCGCCTACCCATTCTCCATCCACGCCGAAACGGGTTGTCGGAGTTGATAAATGCCAACCTTCAGAATTGAGGGTTTCGATGAAGACAATTTGCGCCTTGCCTGCTTGAGGCGGATCAATTGGAGGCGCGGGCTGCCCATCGGTCGGCATCATGACTTTGACATCGAATTTGATCTCGTCTTTTCCGCAGGATTCAGGCAAAACCGTGGCCATTGCCTGGATTGCTGGGACCAGCAAAATACATAAAAGCAGTAAAAATAGCTTTGGTTTCATGCAGATAATCTTAAACGAACGAATACCGGGTCGGTCAATGAATTTCTAGTTGCATCAGAGAGGAGCTCATTCTTCAGCCACTCTTTTCATCGACTGCCCGAAAAACCGAGTCAAACGGCTTGCAAGAATGGAACACGGGAATCTCGCGGGCTATTGTAAGACGGATCATGTTGTTTGCCTTGACGGAATGCGGCTGAAAACCTAAGCTCAAACCAGCATTCTGTCGCGCCAAAGCCTTGATAGGCCGGAGCGAGCGGGTGCAATTTCCGGGCAATTTCCCAGACAGGTCGGCGATGATCCCCTATCACTGGCAATATCTCCCGCTTTTTCTGCAAATTCTGGCAGCGTTTGGACTTGGGCTGTTCATGGTGGTGGCCTCGTGGATTGTGGGGCGGCACCGGAATACGGCGGTCAAGCTGGCAGCCTACGAGTGCGGAATTGAGGCTGTGGGCGATGCCAGACAACGCTTTAGCGTGCGCTTCTATATGGTTGCTATGCTATTTATTCTATTCGACGTAGAGGCAGTTTTCATGATGCCCTGGGCGGTGATTTACCTCAAGCTGCCAGCGATTACTGGTTCGCGTTTTTTCGGGTTCTGGGAGATGGTGGTTTATCTGGGCTTTGTGGCTGTGGGACTTTTCTACATTGTGCGCAAGGGCATCCTGAACTGGAGCCAGGATAAGGCGGACCTCTAACATGGCCGAAACGTTGACAGGCAAAGCAGCTGTGCTGGAGGGGCTGCCGGAGCATCCGGCGGTGAAGGCTGTATTGGCCTGGAAGCCCGAGGCTTTGGTGGATGCAAAATATGACCGGGGTGAGCTTACGCTGACTGTTGTGGCAGAGGAGATTCGCGCTGCGGCGGCAACCGTGCAGTCGGCGGGCTACAACGCTTTCGAAGACGTGACCGCGGTGGACTGGTTCCCTTCCTCGCCGCGCTTCCAGTTGAGCTACCACATTCTTTCGCATCTATATAAGGAGCGCATCCGTCTGCGGGTGATGGTGGGTGGCGACACTCCGGCGGTGGAAAGCATTTCAAGCGTGTGGCCAGCGGCGAATTTTTATGAGCGCGAGGTCTTCGATCTATTTGGCATCAGCTTTGAGGGACATCCCAACCTGTGCCGCATTATGATGCCCGATGACTGGCAGGGGCATCCGCTGCGCAAGGACTATCCGGTGGAGGGGTATCGCTGATGATTGACACGATTGGCAAGCCCATTCTAGAAGTTCCAGCGGCAACTGGCGCGCATGATCAGCATATGGTTCTGAATATGGGGCCGCAGCATCCGTCGATGCACGGGGTTCTACGTCTGGTGGTGGAGATTGACGGCGAGATTGTGGTGCGACTCTACCCTGAGATTGGCTATCTGCATACCGGGATTGAGAAAACCTGCGAGGCAAAGTTTTATCAGCAAGTGGTTCCGCTGACTGACCGGCTGGATTACCTGAGCCCGATGGCAAACAACCTTTGCTATTGCCTTGCAGTTGAGCGGTTGCTGGGGCTGGAAATCCCTGAGAAAGCGCAATGGATGCGTGTGCTGCTGAGTGAGCTGACGCGGCTGAATTCGCATTTGATCTGGCTAGGCACGCATGCCATGGACATTGGCGCGCTGACTGTATTTCTCTACACCTTTCGCGAGCGCGAGGAGATTTTGCGGATCTTTGAGGGGCTGGCGGGGCAGCGGATGATGACCAGCTATTTCCGCATTGGCGGGTTGGCGATGGAGCCGCCTCTGGATTTCTATGATCGCGTGCAGGGATTCATCCGGAGTTTCCCGGAAAAGATTGACGAGTATGAAAATCTGCTGACCGGCAATCCAATCTTTCGCAACCGCTTGCAGGGCGTAGGCATCTTATCTGCAACAGATGCAATTGCTCTTGGAGTGACAGGGCCGAATATGCGCGGCTCAGGGGTGGATTTTGACCTGCGCAGGGATATGCCTTACTCCAGCTATGAGAAGTTTCAATTCAAGGTTCCGATAGCCTCTGAAGGCGATTGCTGGGCGAGGTATTTGATCAGGCTGATCGAGATGCGGGAGAGCGTGGGGATGATTCAACAGGCGCTGGATGGAATGCCTGAAGGCCCGATCAAAGCCGACGCGCCAAAGGTTGTTTTGCCGGATCGCGAGAAGATGAAGACGCAGATGGAGGCGCTGATTCATCATTTCAAAATCGTCACCGAGGGCTTTGAAGTGCCTGCGGGAGAGGTCTATCAAGGAATTGAATCGCCGCGGGGGCAGATGGGCTACTATGTGGTTTCCGACGGCACGGCCAAGCCTTATCGGGTGCACTTCCGCAATCCGTCGTTTGCGACGTTGCAGGCGCTGGAGACGATGTGCAAGGGACGAATGCTGGCCGATGTAGTGGCGGTTGTGGGTTCGATTGACATTGTGCTGGGGGAAATTGACAGGTAAGGGGGAGAGCCATGGTTGATTACTCGAAACTGGCGGATCATGCAAAAGGGAAACAGGAGGCCGACAGACTTGAGATCGAGAGACACAAGAAGCTGAGATCTGATCCTTGTGGTTTTTTTGAGAGGCTAAAGACTCATCTCTACGCGGAAATGGACAAGGCCAATGTTGAACTCAACAAAAGAAGAGCTGCCACATTTGACAAGTACGTTCTGCCGGGATTTTCTGAGGAGGTTTTTCTGACCTACGGAACTGATTCGTTGTGCCGAGTAGGACTTGGAGTGATAAGAGGAAGCTGTCGAGTTACGGCTGTGATCAGCGGCCCTCCCAACGGTTACGAAATATCGCGAAAGGAATATCTTTGTGAAAAAGATGAGGGCTGCTCAGAAATTCTTGCGGTAATAGGAGATGGAAAACCGGCAGAAGGGACGCCTCCAGAAGTGATTGCGACAGATATAATCGCGGGTGTTCTCATAGGACATTTTGATTGAGTTGGCAGCAGAGGTAGAGATGAAGCGTGCCGATGAAGCGCGGATAAGGGAGAGGATGCAATGAGTATTGAGAGCATGAGCTTGTTTTCTCCCAAGCTGGCTGCGCGATTGGATGCGCTGGTGGAGCGGTATCCGCTGCGCCGCTCGGCACTGGTTCCGATGCTGCTCTATGCGCAGGATGAGGTGGGATATCTGTCAGACGCTGTGATAAGAGAAGTGGCGGAACGGATCGGAATTACGGAACTCGATGTGCGCAACGTGGCGACGTACTATTCGATGTTGCGATTCAAGCCGGCGGGCAAATATAACGTGCAGGTCTGCACTAACATCAGTTGTATGCTGCGCGGGGGCTTTGAGATTTACGAGCGCTTTCAGGAGGAATTGGGCGTCGGACACAAGGGCGTTACCGCGGACGGAGTTTTCTCGCTTGAAGAGGTGGAGTGCATCGGAGCTTGCTGCTGGGCTCCGGCAATACAGGTGAACTATGACTTCCTAGACGAGCTGACACCGGAACAGGTGCCGGAGATATTGTCGCGTTATCGTGACAAGGGGGCGAATCTTGCCTAGACTGGTCTCACATCCCGACGAGGTGAAGATTGTGACGCGACGCTTTGGGCTGGGGGCGGCGAAGATTGATAAATACATTGAACTGGGCGGCTATGAAGCTGCGAAGAAATGCCTGGCGCAAGGTTCTGACTGGATCATCAATGAGATGAAGGCCAGCAATTTGCGCGGACGCGGTGGAGCTGGATTTCCGACGGGGATGAAGTGGTCGTTTGTGCCCAAACAGAGCGATAAACCGAAGTATGTGCTGGTGAATGGCGACGAGAGCGAGCCGGGAACCTGCAAGGATCATCTGATTTTTTTGCACGATCCGCATGCAGTGATTGAAGGGACAATTATCGCCGGGCTAGCTATTGGCGCGAAGATGGGCTTCATCTATCTGAGAGGTGAGTACCGCTATCTGTTGGAGATTATGGAGAGGGCCGTCGCAGATGCGTATGAGCGAGGCTTTCTCGGCAAAAGTATTTTTGGCAGCGACACCGAGTTTCAGATTATTACGCAGACCGGCGCGGGCGCGTATGAAGTGGGCGAAGAGTCGGCGCTGATGGAGTCGGTCGAAGGCAAGCGAGGCGTGCCGCGCATCAAGCCTCCCTTCCCTGCCGTTGTTGGACTCTATGGCGGACCGACGGTGATCAACAATGCCGAGACGATAGCAACTGTTCCGCATGTGATTGCGATGGGCGGCGCGGCGTATGCCGAGGTTGGCTCGGTGCGCAATGGCGGCACACGATTGTTTGGCATCAGTGGACACGTGGAGCGGCCCGGTGTGTACGAGCTACCTATGGGCTACAACCTGAAAAAAATGATTTATGACGTTGCAGGTGGCGTGCGCGGCGGACGAGGACTGCAGGCTGTGGTTCCGGGCGGATCGTCTACTCCGGTCTTGCTGCCAGAAGAGATCGACATCGGCATGGACTTTGACCAGGTGGGCAAGGCGGGATCGATGCTGGGCTCTGGTGGTGTGGTGGTCATTGACGATCAGACCTGCATCGTGGAGTTTGCGCTGAGGACGATCAGCTTCTATCAACACGAAAGCTGCGGCTGGTGCATTCCCTGCCGCGAGGGTACGGATTGGCTGAAGAAATCGCTGACGCGTTTTCATGCGGGTTTCGGTGAAGCCAAGGACATCGACAACATTCAGTATCTTGCCGAGAACATGATGGGGCGAACATTTTGCCCTTTGGGCGATGCGGCGGCGATGCCGATTTTGGGATTCGTCAAGAAGTTTCGCAAGGAGTTTGAAGAACATTTGGACGGTAAGGCTTGCAGGTTCGCGAAGCACTTGGATTTGGTAGTGGTGTAGGGGCGCTGGAGACGAATGGCAGACGTAACATTCATTGTCGATGGAAAGACGCTGACGGCTCCGGCGGGAACGCTACTGATTGATGCTTGCCGTAAGGCGGGGATCGACGTGCCGGCGTTTTGTTATTACCCTGGACTCTCGCTTCAGGCGGCTTGCAGGATGTGCGTGGTGCGCCAGGAGAAAGTGCCTAAGCTGCAAACGGCCTGTACTACTGCGGTCGCCGAAGGACAGGTATTTACAACTGAATCGCCGGAGATTGCGCAGGCGCGCAAGGCGACTATTGAACTTTTGTTAGGCAATCATCCATTGGACTGCCCGGTCTGCGACAAGGGCGGCGAGTGCGAGTTGCAGGACATGACCTTCAAGTACGGCGCTGGCGAAAGCCTGTACGCGGAGGCCAAAGAGCATCGTGATGAACAGCAATGGTCGCCTGCGGTGTACTTTGATAGACCGCGTTGCATTCTTTGTTACCGCTGCATCCGCGTCTGTGGCGAAGGCATGGACGTGTGGGCGTTGGGTGTGCAAGGGCGTGGCGTAAGTTCTTCAATTACGCCGAATGGACGCGACCATCTGGATTGCGAACAATGTGGAATGTGCATCGATGTTTGCCCGGTGGGCGCGCTGACCAGCGGCAGTTACAGATACAAGACGCGGCCGTGGGAGATGAATCATGTTTCGACGGTCTGCACGCACTGCGCGGATGGCTGCAAGGTGACGCTGGGCGTGCGGCAGACGAATGATGGTTCGGAGATTGTACGCGTCAACAATCGCGACAAGAGCGGCATCAACTGCGATTTTCTCTGCGCCAAGGGACGATTTGGATTTGATTTTGTGGAGAGTCCCGAGCGGCTGACGAAGCCGTTGGTTCGCAACAGTGAAGGCAAGTTGGTTGAGGCTACTTGGGAGAGTGCGCTGCGACTTGCGGCGGGCAGGTTGAAGGAAGTCCGCGATAATCGCGGAGGCGCGGCAATCGGCGTTGTTGGTTCGAACAGCACAACCAATGAAGAGAATTATTTGCTGCAGAAGTTTGTGCGGACGGTATTGCAAACCAATAACATCGACCACGAACGGACTGCGGATTACGCCGCCTTTGCGCAGGCGCTCGCTGGACATGAGGGCAAGGCTGCGAGCTTGCGCGAAGCGGCGACGGCTCCGGCGATACTCTTGATCGGCGGCAATCCGACGGAAGAGCATCCGCTGCTGGCGTGGAATCTGCGGACGAATGTTCGACTGAATCGCGGCAGACTCTATATTGCCAATACGAAGGCGATCAAACTGGAGCGGCAGGCCAAGGCTGTGCGGAGGTTAACTACCGAAGGCTACGCTGGGCTTGCAGCAACTTTAGAAAAGAATGATTCCGCGTTCAGTAAGGCTGTGTTGGCTGAGGAGTCACTCTTGGTGATCTTCGGCGACGAGTACAGCGGAGCGCAGGTGACAGAGCTAGTGGCGTGGGGAGTGAAGCGCGGCAATGTGCGCTTTGCTTATCTCGGCAGCTATGTGAACTCTCGCGGCGCTGCGGATATGGGGATGATGCCGGAGTTTCTACCGGGCTATGTGCCGGTGACTTCGCCAGGGAATTTTGCAGCCGAGTACGCAGGGCTACCCGCGACGCCGGGCAAGACGCTGGCGGAGATGATGGTGGCCGCAAATAAGGGTGCACTGGGCGCATTGCTGGTCGTCGGAGCTGATCCCGTCTCTCTCTTCGGCTTGCACCATCAGACAGCGATGAAGAACATCTTCGTCATTGTTGCGGATTTATTTCTCTCAAAAACGGCAGCGTTGGCTGATATAGTGCTGCCAGCAGCGAGCCTTTATGAGAAAAGCGGTACGGTAACCAACTCATTTGGCGATGTTCAGATGGTGAAGTAGGCTGCTGATCGCGCAGGAGTGAAGCCGGA
>CAYPYJ010000120.1:8913-9933 GCA_964414945.1 uncultured Occallatibacter sp. | reverse complement strand
ATAAGAATCAGACCTTTTACAAGCTAATACAAGATGGGCTTCGCACACCGCTCACCCATCGTTTCAATGTTGCCAGTGTATGTCGAGGGTGGGAAGACAAGACGCTTACGTCAAGAAAGCCGTCAAGCCAGTGCAATAGCTTGCTGCGGCGGTAAAAACAATCGTCCGGCCTTCTACAAGTACAAAGGTGGGGCCGGACAGATACCACATTGAAATTCTCGCGCCATCATTGGAGGTTGACCGGTTCGCTGGTCAACCTCCAATGTTTTGTATCACATTCGTATAATTAGATAGAAGGCGTATATCCATCAGTTCGAATTGTGCCCAGTCCACATCGGATTGGTCTACTTCTGGGTTGCACGGGGCCGAAGCGGGAAAGACAAAGAAGCCGAAGTCTTTGTCTTGGTCGGTAGGTCAGACGTCCCTGGACCCAGCAAATCCAGTAGCTTCATTTGCAATGATCTTTGGCTAATATTCAGCCATTTGGCAGTTTTACAACGACTCCACGCATTCGCCACAAGAACTTTGAGAATAATACGCTTCTCCAGTTCGTTCGTGGCTGACTTGGTAATCTTGGAAAGTGAGATGGGGATGGTCAGATCTACCTTTGAGATCGGATAGGTCAAACTAGCCGTGCCATACGGTGCCAGTTCTGCAACAAGATATTCTTCGCTGCCGAATAGAGCGTAGCTGCGGATCATGTTTTCTAATTGCCTAATATTCCCGGGCCAGTCGTATCGTTCCATCAATTTGGTTATGTCGCGAGAAAGTGGTTTAGGGTTGCGGCGATACGCTGTTGAGTAGAAGTCAAGAAAATAGTCAATCAGTATGGGTAAATCTACTATCCGTTCACGCAATGTAGGTAATTGGATGGTAATGGGGTTGATGCGAAAAAGCAGGTCCAACCTAAAGCTTCCGGCTTCGGTCTGTTGTAGCAAGCTTTCGCTGGCAGAGCAGACCAGTCGGGTGTCGACTTTGACCGACTCTAGTCCCCCAGTACGCATGAAAGTGCCACCTTGA
>CAYPYJ010000120.1:0-8903 GCA_964414945.1 uncultured Occallatibacter sp. | reverse complement strand
AAAAACTTGGCCTGCATAGAAATATCAAGGTTGTCAATTCCATCGAGAAACAGGGTTCCCATGTGTGCTGCTTCCACACGACCGCGTCTGAATTTAAAAGCTCCTGTGAATGTTCCTTTTTCATGGCCGAATAGTTCGGGTTCCATCAACTGGGTAGGAATGGCAGCGCAGGCTACCTTGACGAAAGTATTTGTCGGACGATTTGAGTATTTATGCAAAAATCTGGCGAAGATATCCTTGCCTGTTCCGCTCTCGCCCTGTAAGAGTACCGGAACCGTCGTCTCGGCAACTCTTTTCAGCTTCTCCCGGGCAACGGCCAGCAGGGGTGATCGGCCGAAGATCACTTCAATCGGGGGGAGATCGCGAAAAATCTCAGATTCAATGGCACTTGCAATAGTCATGATCGATTTTGATTCAACAGTAGACCTACCCAATTGTCAAGAGCAGAGTAAAACCAAGGCACAGGGAGGGATTTTTACGACGAAGCGATCCGTGCAGGCGGATTGACGGCGATCTGCATATGAAATCGCAGTGGGTTCGTGGCATTCGGAAGGAAGTTTGTCATTTGACCTTGCCCTCAGAATGCGTATCTCTTAGCCGGCCGGGTTTTGAGGATTAAATTCATCCCCGTCATAGTCGTGGCGGTGGGAATGTGGGAATCGGTTTTATCGATTTCCAAGGTCTGTGAGAAGGGCGGAAAACAGCACTATCGTTTTCCGGGCTTTCCACAAACCGTCATTTCCACGGCCTGCTTCTGTCGCTGTCAATTTTCATGCCGCGATCTTCATCCTTGCATCCGTCCAGTCTTGCTCGAACTGCATCGGGCTGACATAGTTCAGCGTCGAGTGCATCCGAGTTTGGTTATACCAGAGAATCCAGGCGATGGTTTCATCCTTCGCCGCGCGATGGTTTCAAAGCTCTGCCCATACAATCGCTCCACCTTCAGTGAACCGAACAACGTCTCCGAGCAAGCGTTGTCCCAGCAGTTGCCCTTGCGGCTCATCGAGGGCGTGATTGAGAAGTGTTCAAGCACCTTCGCGAAGTCCTCGCTGGCGTACTGGCTACCCCGATCACTATGAAAGATCAGTCCTGCCTTCTTGCCTGGATTGCGTCCGAGCCATGCCATCTCCAGCGCATCGATCACCAGGTTGCGATGCATATCGGGCCGCATCGACCAGCCCACCACCTTGCGGCTGAACAGATCGATTACCACTGCTAGAAACAACCAGCCTTCTTTGGTGGCAATGTATGTGAAATCGCCGACCCACGCCTGGTTGGGCGCGGCCACGGTGAAGTTGCGATTCAGAATGTTCGGCGCAATCGGCAAGGTATGATTGCTGTCGGTAGTTGTGACGCGAAACTTCCGCTTGCCACGAGCATGAATGCCATGCTTCTGCATGAGCTGCTGTACGCGTTGTTTGCCTACGCGAATGCCCTGCGAACTCAGTTGCCGCCGTATACGCGGCCAACCGTAGGCTCCGCGATTCTCCGCATAGGCTGCGCTGATGTGCACCAGCAGCGCCTCGTCTCTGAGATGGCGCCGCTGGGCTATTTCCCTGCGCCGCACCAAGTGTTGGTGGTAGCCGGAGACACTGACCCAGAGAACACGGCATTGCACCCGGATCGGCCAGACCCGCTTGTGACGTTGAATAAAGGCGTACTTCATTTCTGGCCCTTTGCGAAGAACGCCGTCGCTTTTCCCAAGATGTCGCGCTCCATCGTCACACGCGCCAACTCCGCCCGCAAGCGGCTGATCTCCATCTGCTCGGCACTCACCTGCGGCTTACCGCTAGCTCCCCTTAACGTTCCCGCCCGATGCGCCTTGACCCAGTTGTATAAGGTCTGCTCAACCACTCCCAGGCTGGCGTGATACCGCAGCCATCGTCTGGCCCGACTCAACAAGTCGAACCGCCTCATGCTTGAACTCAATCGTGTAGCGACCACGTGTTGCCTTCGTCATTTTCGTGTCCCTTTCGCCATTAAAGCAGCTGGCTATGGGATACGTTTTGCGGGGGCAAGGTCAATTTGTACGCCACAAATAAGAGACAGATTCTCTTAAATAGTGAACAGAAAAGAATTTTGATCGAGCTATGAGGAGCCCGCAGACAAGCTTGAAGATCCGAATCCGAACGGTGATCTGTGTACCGGCTGCTCACGCCAGACAGCGCCGAAAGCACCAAATGCATTGGCTCATCCGGTGCACCATCTAGACCTGATATCTGCAATCAAAAAAATTAGATCCACCGGCAGGGCCGGTGGATCTCGCGGTACTTCAGGGGAAGAACTCACATCAAAACCGGGAAACCCATACTTGAGTCTAGGGACGACTCGCTGGATTCGAATGGTGGTTAAAATAGTAAATGTCTGTCCCAGTACCACCGATGATGCCGACAATCACACCAGCGAGTATCCACTTGTGCCCACCTGCAGCGCAATTAATATCAACGGTGTCCGCACAAAGCATAGGCTTACTACCTTCCGTCGGCGACGCAGGCTCACGTACAGTACCTGTAATCTGAACTTTTGTACCCACATATTTCTTGTAGTTCTTGCAGGTTAGCTCATACTTCGCATCTGACTCACTGGTGAAAAAATAATGTCCATCCTCGAAGCTAACCGTACCTATACCTGTAAACGAGGTGGGATTAGCACCCGATTGTACAACAAACGACATTCTGCTGCCCGGTCGGACGCTTGCCAGCAAAACTCCGTGTTCGTTCACAACCCCAAAACTACCGTTCAATGCGGCAACTTCCACAGTGTTTCCAGGCTTGAGAGACACTACTCCACGCGAATTTGGCGCGTTTGGACTCACGCGCAGCCCATTCGCTTCGATTTGGAATGAACTGGAACCCGCTAATTCACTTTCACCCTGCTGAAGCACAATGCGATCATGATGCAAGGTGCCGCGAGAATCCACGGCCATCGTGATCTCAACACCTTTGTCGAGGCGCAAGTCCGCAGTAGCCGACCCTGTTTCTACTACCGAACCGTCGAAGAGGGTGGCGTTGCCTTTGACCATATGGCTATCCACCTGCATATCTCCACGAGCACCGGCAGTACCAATTGAAATCTTCTCGGCCGCTGCGTAGGAGAAGGTACACATCAAAACCAAGACAACTTCCAATTTCCTCAACATCTTTCATACCTCACGATCAGGCCAACATACAGGATGCTCAACCCCCGATGGCGCACGCCTACTCTAAATATTAAGTATACCTCAGAAACCCATAAGATGCAAGAAAATTTCATATTTATTAACGACTTATGCAATCGTGTATCGGACATGAGCCCTCCCAATAATGTGTTTCGGTGACTTGATAAAGATAGGAGTTCATGCTTATAAAGTATTATTATTCATGTATTTACAGAAATATTATGATTTAATCGGATATGTTTTATAGAATATTCTGAAAAGCTAGCCAAAGCTACTTTTGGGTAGTATCGCGGCAATGCCGGACAGCGGCGGGGACGGTCTTGACAGCAACAATCGAGGTGGTATGCTTCGAGTTAATCATGGTGCTTCTTATTCGCCGCTCGGTTGGGGTCGTACTGCGAATCACTATCGCGGTCGCGTGTTGCCTCGGAATTTGGTATTCGTGGTTGTTCGCTCAAGCGGATTACTTGTTCCAGAAAGACACGGAGGAATCGGTTCGCTCGGCGATTCGCTTGGTGCCCGACGGCTGGAATTACTATTTCCGCCTCGCGCAGTTCGATCATGGGCATGCCAGCGAATTGCTGGCCTCTGCGCTGCGCCTGAATCGCTACAATGCCCAAGCGGACATAGAGTTAGGGTTGCGATATGAAGCCAAAGGTGACTACGACAAGGCTGAGAAATTGTTGCTGGTCGCCTATGAGGTGGATCACACCTATTTGCCTCGTTGGAGCCTTACCAACTACTATTTCCGGCGTGGCAATATGCCGGCGTTTTGGGCTTGGGCCCGAAGCGCTGCTGAAATGCCAGCCGACGATATTGTGCCGCTCTTTGAGCTTTGTTGGAGCGTGTGGCCAGATCCTGAAAAGATATCAAGCGCAATTCTGAACGAGAGGCCCGAAACGATCCGTCAGTACCTCACGTTTCTGCTCGCGAGGGATCAGCTAAATGCTGCCACTAATGTTGCATCACACCTTGTCCGCTCGGGTACGCCTGAAACGGACCGCGCGCTGCTATTTCAAACTGTGAACAAGCTGGTTGCCGCCAATGATACGATCGCGGCCAATATGCTGTGGCATTTGCTGATCGGGCAGCACTGGGCTTTCGCGGACACCACAGTGCCCAATAACGCCAATTTCGTGCAGGAGCCGCTGCCCGTTAGTTTTGACTGGTCCCTTTTAGAGTATTCCGGTCTTCATTCCTGGCCGGGACCATCCGGTTTGGAAACTGAGTTCTCTGGGAACCAGCCAGAGGATTGTACTGTCGCTGAACAGGTAGTTGCCCTTACACCCGGCAACTACACAATGGCATACTCCTATAGCACTTCCAATATTCCCCCGGCCACAGGAATT
Source organism: uncultured Occallatibacter sp. (assembly GCA_964414945.1). Lineage (GTDB taxonomy): Bacteria > Acidobacteriota > Terriglobia > Terriglobales > Acidobacteriaceae > Telmatobacter. The sequence goes on along the minus strand of CAYPYJ010000120.1, from coordinate 4,397 downwards.
CAGTGGCAGATTATTGATACGAAGTCGAACACAGTCATAGCGGATTCTCCCGCTCTCTCTAGTACTGAGGTGAAGCATTCGGCCTTGGAGTTCGCCGTTCCGCCGGACGCTTCCCTTATCAAGCTACGACTTGTGTATAAGCGTACTCTTGGAACACCTCGAATTTCCGGTATGCTTATAGTGCGTTCAACTCAAATCCAGGCTCATTCCTAGAGCGTGTTTGGCTCTGTTGACATCCTCGGTACGTGGGTATTGCCTCCAACCAAAAACGGGTTAATCTGAAATTGCTCTGGCTCTTCGCTGTCGCTATGGCAGAGGTTGGATTGGTACGTTTTGCCCGTCTGGCTTTGGACGTTAGTCGGACGGTCTTGCCTGCGCAACGCACGAAGTTCAGCAAGCAGCAGTTCGCACAGCCGCAGTTGCTGGCCGTGCTTTGCTTGATGCGGTATGAGGATTGGACCTTTCGCGAAGCCGAAGTCCGCTTGAGCGAACACTCCGAGTTGCGATCCGCCCTCGAACTGAACTCTGTTCCCGACTACACCACGCTCGATCGCTTTTGGCGCGGCTTGATCCTGCCGATGTGGCGCGGGGGATGAACGAGATCGTATGGCGCATGCCTGGGAGGGGTTGAAGTCCTGCCACGGTTGCCTTGACTATCATTTTGTTCAAGCAGAGCTCAGGGTTGAGTCTTGCGCAGAGTCTTCAAAGAGGCTTAGAGTCTATGTGTAAAGCCTTTCAAATCCTCACACAATGATTTGCCTAAGGGATCGAGGAGCGCTGCATCAATGTTCATTTCCGATGTTCGTGTTCGGGTTTCCGGCGAGTTCGCGTGTTTTACGCGACCGGAAGCCAAGGTTGAGCGATTCTCTTATCCAGTGATGACGCCTTCTGCCGCGCGCAACATTCTCGACGCCATCTGCTGGCGCCCGCAAATGCGCTGGATCGTGACCAGTATTACAGTGCTTAAACCGATCCGAATGATGGGCGTCCTGCGCAATGAATTGCAGCACAAAGCATGCATTGAGACGATCACGTCCAACTATGGTGAGAAGGAAGGTAAGCAGAGCATTTCGCTTAAGGCCATCAAGAAATGGATAGATGAACCATCAAAATTCAGGCAGCTTTTGGCCGGTGCGGGCAATGGGACGGATGGAACGCCACGCAATACTACATTGCTGCGAGATGTGGCCTATTGGATCGATGCGTATCCGCAAGTTTTTGATAAATCGGGTGACAACACCCCAATCAAGTATGTCGAAATGCTGCGACGGCGCGTTGAAAAGGGGCAATGCTTTCAGCGGCCTTATCTTGGCTGCCGCGAATTTGCCGCTGAATTTAGTCCTCCGCATGAGGACGACCAGCCAATCCCTGACTCGATAGAAATTGGCCGAATGCTCTATGACATTGCTTTTCTTCCGGAGGGAAATCGCGCCGCATTCTTCGAGGCGCGCCTTGAAAATGGCGTGATGGAAACGCGGCCGGAGACTGTTTTAACCGACTGGGACAGGCGCCAGGAGGTGCTCGAATGCTCGTACAGGCGCTAGCCGAATACGCAGACCATTATCTAGCCGATGAGTTGAACGACGCGGCCTGGGAGCTAAAGCCTGTGCCGTGGTTGCTAGAGATAACACAAAAGGGAACGTTTCTGAATGTGACGCCGCGCATGAAGACGGAGAACCGCAGGGAAAGACAGGTGCAGATTCCCATGCAGATGTGTGTTCCGCGTTCGCCTGTGAATCGCAACAACGGCGAGCATCCTTTGCTGGGAACTGATGACATTGCCTACGTTCTTGGCGTTGGTCCGTGGACGATTAACAAAAAAGCCGACAAAGCCAAAGCTGAAAAACACCACGAAGCCTTTGTCTCACTTATTAGAAAAGCCGCTTCGGATACTTTAGATGCCGCACTGATTTCTTGCGTCACTTTCTACTCAAATGAGGAAGAGTTGATAAAAGCGCGAAACACCTTGCGAGAGGCAAAATCGGGTACGGTTGTTGCGCTTTCCGTTGACGGGCCGCTGCTAGAGCGCCCACTCGTCCGGCAGTATTGGCGCGGTCAATATCATCTTGAGTTTACTAGGCGCATGGAAGGTTGCGACGGCGAGTGTATGATCTCTGGAAACATTGGCCCTATTGCCTCCACCCACGAAAAGATCAAAGGACTGTCGAACCTTGGTGGACAAGCCTCGGGAGTGGCCTTGATGTCCTTCGATAAAGAGGCCTTTCGCTCTTATGGCTGGGAACGGAACTGGAACAGCCCGATTTCGCCGGATCGCGCGCTAGCTTATGTACTTGCACTCAACGATTTGCTAAAGCAAGACAAAGGGCGGCGCAAGGACATAGCTGGAATTGGGTTCCTATACTGGCTCAAGAAACCTGCTGATTTCGACGCGTTTGAATTGATGGACCGCGCCGATCTTGAGAAAGTGAACAAACTTTTCAGCTTTGATCCTCAGGTTGAGTCCGATGCAAACCGGTTTTATATGGTTGCTGTCTCAGGAAATGGCGGACGGATGCGTGTGCACCACTGGGCAGATCTTGCGCTAACCAAGGTAAAAGAAAACCTTAAGAACTGGCACGAACAATTACGCGTCGAGTTTCCTTGGGATGTTCGCGAACCAGTGCATTTCTGGCAATTACTTTATGCCTTGGACCGGGAAGGCAAGCCCCATAACCATACCGTACTGGCAATGATGCGACGGGGCATTGAGGGCCAGCTACTAGGCTACTCGGTTCTCTCGAAGGCGCTCATGCGGCTGCGCCATCCAGGCGGAAGTGAGATAAATGGAAAGGTAGGAGACATGAAGACCGACCCCATGTCTCTGGCCCGACTGCGCGTGCCCATCGGCTTGATTCGTATGTGTATTAACGATTTGTTTCTAAGACAGGAAGGAACAAAACAAATGAGTGAGGGACTGGACCTGCATTGCACTATCCCTGCTTATATCTGTGGGCGACTGATGGCGGAGTTTGAAAACCTGCAACGCTCATCGAGCGGGGGCGACCTAAATTCGTCGATTCTGGATCGCTGCTTCGCATTTGCATCGACTTATCCTGCAGTTGCGTTCCCAAAGATTGAGAGTCTTGGAAGGAAGTATTTGCGCAAACTCCGTAGAGATAACCCATCCGCCGCATACGTCATCGACGGGCGGCTCCAGGAGTTGCACAAACTCTTGCAACCTACAGAGGGCGGCGCCTATCCAGGCAAGCTCGGGCTTGAAGGGCAGGGGCTATTTGCTCTTGGTTTTTACCACCAAAAGGCTTGGTCTGTTTCTCAGGCCCGGAATCGTAAACAAGCCAGCGAATCCCAGAACAATCCCACCGATCAGGAGAAGAACTGATGAGCGCGATTAAGAATCGATACGACTTCTTTTTATTGTTTGACTGCCAGGACGGTAACCCAAACGGAGATCCGGAATCAGACAACAGTCCTCGCTGTGATCCCGAGACGTTTCATGGACTCGTATCAGACGTTTGCTTAAAGCGCAAGATTCGGGATTACGTTTCGTACTCTACTACAGCCGGTGCAGTTGCTGAACGCGGTAATGGAATCTTTGTACTGAGCGGCAACACACTTGAAAGCCGCCAAAGACTCCCGTTCGAGGAGCTGACAGATGGGCACAAGATTGAAGCCAAGGGCAAGGATACCAAGCCAACAGACATCGAAATGGCCCGTCAGTGGATGTGCGAGAATTTTTTTGATGTGCGCACCTTTGGCGCGGTCATGACCACAACCGAGTTCAACTGCGGACAAGTACGCGGCCCGGTGCAGATCACGTTTGCTCGCTCCATCGATCGCATTCTCCCTACCGAGCACACGATCTCACGCCAGGCATTTACAGGTGAGAAAAACATCAAGTCTGGGACAGGGACAATGGGCCGCAAGTACACGATCCCTTACGGCCTTTACCTTGCTCATGGCTATATCAACCCAGTATTTAGCGCTAGGACCGGATTCAGCGAAGACGATCTCAAGCTCTTGTGGAAGGCACTCGCCAATCTGTTCGAAATGGACCGCTCAGCCGCGCGTGGCACAATGTCTGTGCGAGGTCTTTATATCTTCAAGCATGCGACCATGCTCGGAAATGCCCAAGCACAGCGACTCTTTGAACTCATTCAGGTCCAGAAGAAAGAGGGAGTTGAAAGCCCGCGCGCATTCACCGATTACAACGTTGTTCCTCCCAACATCGTTTCTCTGCCGCCAGGCATCACCTTCATTGATGGTCTAGCATAAGGCCGTCGCAATCAAGGTGGAACTGCATATACACAGAAGAGGATCTCTTTTCACCCCCCGGCTGCGAGCATTTTGCCTGCGAAAGAAGCTCGGCTTTGATCCGTAAGGGGTAAGCGTGTGGTCTGCCCCTCTTGACCATCTTCCGGTACGTGTATGCGGGATAT
>CAYPYJ010000119.1:0-9959 GCA_964414945.1 uncultured Occallatibacter sp. | reverse complement strand
TATGCGCTGTGGCTGAACGAGGCGACGCCGTCGCAGCACGACCGGCTGATCCGCTGGTGGCAGGACGAGATCGAAGGAACCGGAAGGGTGCCGCTGATTTCGACCGAACAAAAGCCCGAAGTTCTGCGCTTTGCCCAGGGCACGGATGCGGATATGCGTCTTGCCTGGCAGGAATTTCTAATCCGCATGGTGGCAAATGCCTTTGGGTTGCCGCCACTGTTGCTAGGGCTCGAGGCGGACGTCAACAAATCGACTGCCTCAGAAATGACAGATGAAGCCTTCCGCGGAGCGATTTCTCCCTTGGCAATGCTATTGGCCGGACATATCACTCGTGACTTATTCGGCAAGTGCATCGGCTGGCGGGAGTTTGAATTTGTCTTCAACGACCTGAACGCGAGGGATGAGGAGACAGAACTGGCCGTGCAGGTGCAACTGCTGAGGGCCGGTGTGTTGACGGTGGACGAAGTGCGGGCAATGCGAGGACTGGGACCTTTGGACAAGCATGGGGTTGCAGTTCAGTTGACGGGCGAAGCGGCAGTGGGGCAGGAGAGCTAACAAATTGAATGCAGCCGGAGCCGGGCTGCTGAAGCGGATGGACGGAGAGCGCATGAGACTGGAAGCGATGGCAGTAAAGATTCCCCATGTGGATGGGCACCCAAACCGGGTGGCATTTGAAGGGGTGTTGACGATGGTGAATGCAGCCAGTGACAAGGCGCCAGCGGGGGCGCGGGGACACAGAGTGATGCTGACACGCGAGGCAGCGGAAAAGGCGCTGCCTTCACTGCTGGGCATGGCGGTAGACTACCGGCCGGGCTGGGACGGCCACGACGCACGGCGCAAGATCGGTTTGCTGACCGAAGCGGATCTGGTTGGACAGCAGCTGGTGGTGCGGGGATATCTCTACGCGCGGGACTTTCCAGAAGTTGCCGGGGCAATTCAAGCGCATTCGCCCGAGTCGATGGGCATGAGCTATGAATTGGCCGACGCGCGAGTGGAAGATATGCGGGCCGAGGTGTGGAAGCTGACCCGTGTGACCTTTACCGGAGCAGCAATATTGCTCCGGGACAAGGCGGCCTATCGGGCCACAAGCTTCCGCATGGCGAGTTAGCTGAATACAGCACGCAGCTAACAGCAGACAGCAGAAACAACTTGCTGACAATCAGCAACCAACAACAGAGGACTGATAGCTGACAGCGGGTAACTGTCCCTGGCGGCTGTGAGCTGTCAACTGAAGAAAGGAATGGCATGGAAATCGAAGATAAAGAAATTGCGGAACGGCTGGAAGCCGCGACGAGTCTGTTGGAGCGAACTCTGAGCTGGCTTGAGGAGCGGCAAAGCATATTGACCGGCGAAGTGGAGAGAATCTCGGCGACCGTCGAACAGAGCAAACGAGAGGCTGAGCTTTCCGAAAAGCTGGCAGTGGCCGAACAGGAGTTGGTTGAGTTGAAGGCTGGTGCAACGCAGAGTGTGCTGAATCCGTTGCGCCGAACGCTGCCATCGACAACCGGCGAAATGCTGGCCAAGCACGGTATCGGAGAAGGTCCGGTGGATGTTCGAACTCTGGACGCGGCATTGGCCGGACTGAGCCTGGAGCAGCGCATCGCGGTAAAGACACAACTGCTGCGTGCAGGTTCTATCGCCTGATGCGCTTTGCAATTGCTTCCAGCCTCTAAAAGTCGGCAGGAAGTGGCGGGAGAAGTGTGCGGAAACAAAGATCACTCCGGACACGCTGCTGCTGAACGAGACGAAAACAAGCTAGCAGCCAAGGCTAATAGCTATCAGCCAAGTAATGACGGCCCCATGGAGGGGGCGGAAAGAGCCTATGAACGCAACCTTTGCAGATATTCACGCGGCAGCAGATTTTATGGCGCCGGGCGCTGTTGAAGTTCCTTTATATCAAACCGAAATCTTCGACATCTGCCGGCGTTCCAGCCCCTTCGGGCAGCGTATCAAGCAGGTTCCAGCCACCGGACATCCATCGCGTTTCTTTGAAGAGACAGCGATCCCAAATCCGGGCACAGCGGGCTTTATGGATCCGCGCAACATTGTGCCCGATGTGGTGAGCCCGACACGCGTTGAGCGGAGTGTGCCGTTGAAGGCGATCGTGTCGCAGATCAATTACAACCTCTTCGACATTGAGCTAGGCAACCAGCAACAGCAGTTTGCCTATCTGCAGGCCAAAGACCTGGTGGATACGGTCAGCGGCGTGATGGTTGCGCATGATGTGGCCTTGTGGAACGGCAACGACACCAGTCTGAGCACACCGACGACGACCCAGTACATGGGCGCGATCAAGCAGATTGTGGCTGGCGGTCTTACAACGACCATTGGCACCAGTGCATCGATCGTTGACGGAATCAAGTCAGCAGTTGCACAGATGGTGGCCAACAATGGCTATCAGGTTCGGCCGACAGCTATCTACGCCAATCCGGTTCTGCTGGACCTGATTGACCGTGAAATGAAGACCGAGTTCAACGTGGTGCTAAACACGGATAACATCACGGGCGGATTTCGCGTGAAGATGCTTTCTACGCAGGCCGGCGATCTGCCACTGATTCCAGACTGGAGTCTGAGCTACACCGGCACACCGGGTTCTGGCACGGCTGTTCTTCCTGCGTACATCGTGACCGAGGATCTGATCGAGTATCACTGGCTCGGCGATCCGACACCGCGCGTCTTCCAACTGGGAATGCCGAACTCTCTGGCTCACCAGTATGTCGCGGTGAAGTTTGGCGGCCTGGTGGTCAAAGGCGCGAATTATGCGCACTACCAGGTACTGGTAGACCGGTAAGAAGCGGTGTGACAGCTTAGCGCAATGACAAAAGGGATTCGCGATGCGACGTCCCTTTTGTCATCAAGTTAGCCATGAAGCAAACCAAAAATGAAATGGAAGGGTGGGGTATGGCATATCTGCAGCCAGTGGATTACCCAAATTATGGACTGCCGGTAGGAACGACAGCGGACTGGATTACGGCCGCTACGGCATTGATCAACAGCTACTGCAGGAGGCCGGACCTGAATGTAATCCAATACACGGAACGGCTACGGATAACCAGCGGGGCGCAGACAGTGTTGTTGAGTTATCTTCCGCTATCGCCTCTGGGATTAGCTACAACGCCGATCGTCAGCATCGAAGGACGTTATGCAAAGCCGCGACGAGGTGAGCTATCACGCGATCCGCTGCTGGAGATTGCGATGGCGTTTTCTTTGCCGGGACAGTGGACGGCAATAGATCCTAACTCGGTTGACTGTGATCCAAATACCGGGGAACTGACGTTGCCGTCGAGTGTGTTGGGGCTTCCGTTTAACGAAGTAGCGGTAACTTATACGGCAGGCTTGGCGACGATCAGTGACGACGTGAAAACAGCGTGCGCGCAGATTGTGCGGAATGCGCAGTCGACACCGGCGTTGAACGCAAGCAAGACCAAGATTGACACGATGCAGATGCAATATTTCTCGAGTTCGCTGGTGGACGAAACGGTGCAGGCCTGGCTGCGTCCTTACATAGCGAACAGGCTGGGGTGAGCGATGAGCGATACAGTGCCGCGCAACCCAGTAGGTGCGCCACGGATGCTGGCCGATGCTCTGCTGCGAAGCGTAACAGGAACGAAGGCTTTGCTGCGGGTGACGAGCGCGAATATTGACATTCACCAGGCAGAAGTGGGGCTGGTGGCAACAGCATTTGCGAACGTCGTAATAAGCCCGGTCGTGATGCGCAAGCTGCGACCGGACTGGCAAGAAAATGGCGATTCAATGTGGGAGTTGCTGGTTTCAGCGACGGGTGTAGAGAAGCAGGTAAATGCACTGGATATCGCATCGGCGCAGTCGCTCTTTGCGATGACTCTGGCGGTGACCGTTGGGGAGCAGGATTTCCAGATTGAGTCTATCGCCGCAAACGAAGCCTTCGGTCAGGTGTACCTTTACCGGCTACTGTTGCGGCAATCGCGCCAGCAGGCTCTTTAGGCAGCTATCGGTTTCAAGTAATCGGCAAGGCAGGGACTCAAGGAGCTGTTCTTCATGCAAAATGCGAAAGACTCATTTTATATGGCACTACGCGCGCGGCTATCGGTGATCAATCCGGATCGCACGATTCTTTTGCGCGGAACAGTGCGACCGGGAATTTTGGTGGAAGAAGCAGAGGCTCCCTTCACTCAGTTTCCCAGTGATGTGTTTGTGTTGCGTTGGCAGGGCTTGGGTGTCGATTTTGATTTAGGTTCCACGATGGCGGCCGAGCAATGTGAAATTATCTATCAGACCTGCGGTACGCAAAGTTTTGGCGGGTTGGACCGTGGCCGATCTTTGAGTGTAATGGATGAAGAACTGACAGCAATGATGCAGCCCTTCCACACTGTCAAGCTTAACTATATGGTTACGCCGCCGTCGGAAATGCTTACCAATGTCTTTTGGGATGAGCCAGGGTTTGGTCCCGTTGTAACTCAGCGCGACCGACTGAGCCGTTCTGCCAATCTAACGATATATAGCTACCAGGAGCAGGGGGAGTAAATGGCGATGAATTGGTTTTCAACTCCCGCACCGGTGGCGCGGCGGATCAGAGGATATTTTGCACCAGTGAACCGTGTGACGCAAACGCCAGTGCTTTTCGATCCTTCAGAGCAAGGCGCATTCAACTTAGACGCCCCGCCAGCTCCATGGATCAGCCTGGGTTGGATTCAAGAGTTTGCGCGCAGGCCCGCAAGTAAGACTGCGACGGTACTGACAGGAATTCCTGCCAGTCCGCTGGAACAGGTGCGCGAAACACTTGAGGCGCAGGTGAGTCTCAATTTTCTTAGTTGGACAAAACTCACAATGGCTTTGGCAACAGGATCACAACACATGAACCTACTAGCCTCTACAAGTGGTGCAACTCCGGCAGCGGACGGCGCACAGGCGGCTGCCGCAGTGACTGTGCAAAGTGGATCTTCATCCACATTCGTAGCGTTGACCGCGGCAGATGCGGCACACTTTTCGGCAGGCTCGATCATTGCACTGGACGCGGATTACACGGGACAAACCGGCTTTGTAGGTTCGCCGATCTCTGGAGCTTATGTGCGCACAGCACTTACGGATGAGAATTATATCCGTCGTGTGACCTTTAACGTCGCATTGGTGTCGCAGGTAACATCGACCGGACTTACACTTGCCGAACCATTGCCGGGCGGCGCTCCGGATGCCGACTCCAAGTTGCAGGCCGTTGTGGGGTTTGTGGATCGCGAGGGCGGCAGTTTTTATCAGGAGTGGTCGGCGCTATTTGTCGTGCAAGGCAGCCAGGGTGAACGGATTTTCTATCACTATCCGCGGATCCAAACGATGGCTAGCGCGCAAGAAACCGCATTGCCATTGGATGGAAAGAATAAGGACGGTTTGGCGCGAATGCTGCTCAAAGGTCAATTTCTGGCGCTTCCCGTGACCGATCCATTGGATGGGGAACGCGTGGTTTGTTACCGGAGCTTCTTACCCGCGGCCAAAGTATTGGTATAAGCGAGTTAGAAAGTCAGCGACTAAACGAGTCAGCAAGCCAGCATGGCAGAGAGTCACAATGAAGATTACGATCAACGGGAAAGACTACACGGCCGCACTCGATGCAGTGCGGCCGCTGACGATAGAGCGCAAGTTGAACGAGCCATCGCTATGCCGTCTATGGCTGAGCCTGCCATACGATGGCAGCTTGACACCACCTCTGCGAAACCAATCACTGGCCGTAATAGGTGACGACGGAACCTATTACTTCACAGGATATATTGCTGTAACTCCTCTGCCGGAATATGCAGGACTCGCAATCGAAGGACCGCGCTACCGAATTGCAATTCAAGCCTTGAGCGATGAACTTCTTCTGGATAAAGTTTCGATGCCGCCCAGTGCAGGCTCAACAGGCCAAAGCGCGGGGATGTTATTAACAACACTGGTGTTCCGCACGGGCAATACTGGGTTTTCAACTGAAGGGTTGACGCTGGCTTACTCAGTAAGCAATTTTGTTTCCGAGCTGGGCGCGACCTGGAGCAAGAGTGCCGGAGAAGTATCAAACATGGCGCGTGCTGCTTATCGTGTTATCAATGGAGCGCTGACACTCTCCCCGATGCAAAGCACAGTGCATCCGCTGAGCGAGACGGACGGCAGCCTGAATCCAGCTACTTTATCCTTCACATCCAGTGGCAAGCGCGTCCTGGCAAACGATGTTACCGTTTGCGGCGAGCATGAGCCAGTTGCCTATGTTACCGAGTATTTTCTTGGAGACGGAGTTACTACGCAGTATTATTTGGCGCAGGATCCGTATTTTCCCCCGACATCCAAGTCGACTATCATCAAGGAACTCTTTAACGGACTCTTGATCAATCAACAAGTGTGGGGCTTGACAGGCGGACCGACCACACTATCGCTAGACGCGGGCGGCTTGGTGATGAACGGCGGGAATGGAATCGACGGGCAGACACTGCTGGCCTGGCTTGATCCTGTGGAGATGGGTGGAACGTTGCTGCTGGAAGCTGTGGGCGTCAGTCTTGCGCTGAACAGCACAGGGATTTTAGCCGGACTTTTTAACGGAGTAAACACCCAGGCTTCGTGTGTTGCAGGCTTTCAAGTATCTGCTCAGCCAGGTACCGGAGCTGTTACATTGCAGCCACTTGTGAATGGCAGCGCGGTCGGTACGACTTATGTGATTAATCCGGCATACCAATATTCGTTGCGTGTCAGAGTTCACAGCGCTGAGCACGAACGGGAACTAGCAGTCTATCGTTCATTTGGAGACAGCGGAGCGGTAACATACGGAGGACAGTGGAATACAACTCCAGGAAATATTCACATGGAGATTCAGCAGTTTGTCAACGGCGTCGGCGGTATGCCTGTGACGCTGTATGATGGCGTGATCGCCAGCTTACCCGGAGTATGTAATGTAGTGGCTGCCAGTAGCGTCAACCTTATTGGAACCATGCGCGCTTTCAATTTGACTAATCTCGGTTCCGGTTGGGTCGTCAGCACCCCGCCAAGCGGCGGACCATATACTCGGACGGTTGGCACGACGGGCGATTCGGCCGAGTGTTTTCTGGAGCGCACTGGCAAGCTGGTTTTTTACAACGGATTTGTGCCGGTGGCTGGTGAGCAGATCGCGGTGAGTTATAGGACAATAGGCCAGGCTGTGGGTCGAGCAGTAAGTACCGCCAACCAACAAGCTCTGGCACAAGCTGGAATGCCTAGCGAGGCCGCATGGATCGGATCGGTAACCAGCCCGCCGGCGCGCAGTTCCGCAGACTGCCGCAATGCGGCGTTGGCGCTAGAACAGGCTGCGGCTAGTGTGAGCGCATTATGGAGAGGCACTTACAAGGGCAATAGGCTGAGCTTTGCAACTGACGTGTGGCCAGGCGACGCACTTCTACTCAATGCGCCGTCAACGAATCTGAATGCGCAGGTCGTGGTGCGCACCGTTACGGTTAGTTATAGATCGAGCTGTCCCGATCTGGTGGAATATGTCATAGCCTTCGCAAATGATTGGGCCGAAGATTTGTCTATCAAGACGAGCACAACGGTGCCTACTAATACCTGGCTTCCGGCACCTATAGCTCCGACTTTGCTTGCCAATTTGAATAACTTGACTGTAACCGCTCTGAATAGAAGTACAGTAACGATCAATGCCGGCGTAACGCCGCCTACTGGCGGAGGATTTGAAATCCGATTACGGGACTTTGAATTTATGGCGGGCAATGATCCGGGTCTCGTAATGAGATCGGCTTCGCCTACTATGACAATCGCACGGATAACTGCCAACGACCGGTTTTATATTCGGATGTTTGATGGTTCGACACCGCCGAATTACTCGGAATTCTCAACGGCATTGCTTATCAACCTGCCGTTGTAATCGTGAGCAGCAACTTGCTTAATATGGACGAATGGAGTCCGATAAATGCGGATGATGAATGAATTTGAAGCGCAGGTGTTGAGCGATTTGAGTATGCTGAAGACGCAGATGATCAATCTCACGGGCGACGGTAACGGCGGCCGCTTGGCTGATCTGGAGCGCCGTATGGAACGGCACGAGCAGAACTGGCAGCGGGCCAAGGGATTTCTCGCCGCTGTCAGCGTACTGTTCGCGGTGATCGAAGTTGCCGTCGAGGCATTGCACCGGCATTGAGAATTAATTCGTGATTACGAAAATGTTCTGATCTATTTCTTCTCTTCACCTAGCCTCAATTGCCGAGACAGCGACCACTTTAGTTCGTCGATGCCTTGACCGGTGACGGCGGAGATCGAGTGAAACTCCAACTTGCGACGCTTGACATGAGTCGCTAACTTCTTGAGCTTCTCCGGATTCGCGCTGTCAATTTTGGTTGCGGCAACGATCATCACTTTATTGGCTAAGGGGTGCTCACCATCGGCGTTGCTGAAACTGGCTAACTCTTTATTGATCACCTTGAAATCTTCGACGGGATCGGGGCGGCCTGAGGCGTCGGAGACATCGACCAGATGAAGCAGCAGCCGGGTGCGTTCGATATGGCGAAGAAACTGAACGCCAAGTCCCTGGCCCAAATGCGCGCCTTCGATCAATCCGGGCATATCAGCAACGACAAATGATTCCAACTCCGGCTCCTCGCCGACGGTCACCACGCCAAGATTGGGTTCGAGGGTCGTGAAAGGATAGTCGGCAATTTTTGGACGCGCGGCTGAGATTCGGGAGATGAGCGTGGATTTGCCGGCATTGGGGTAGCCGACCAGCCCAACATCGGCCAGCAACTTCAACACAAGCCTATAATTGCGCTCTTCGCCGGGGCGGCCCATCTCGTGTTCTCGCGGGGCCTGGTGGGTGCTGGTGGCAAAGTGCTGGTTGCCGCGACCGCCGCGACCACCCTTGGCAATAACGACCTGCTCATCCGGCTCCTCAAAGTCGTGGATGAGTTCGCCGGTATCCAGATCGTAAAGGCTTGTGCCGACTGGGACCTGTAGAGTGACGGAGTTACCATCAAGACCAGTACAATTGGAACCCAGACCGTGCTCGCCGCGCTGGCCTTTATGCTCAGGGTTGTAGCGGAAATGAATCAGAGTGTTGTGACGTTGCGAACTGACCATGACGACGTCGCCGCCATGCCCGCCGTCGCCGCCGCTTGGACCGCCACGGGGAACGAACTTCTCTCTCCGGAAAGCCATGCAGCCGTTGCCGCCGTCGCCGGCTTGGACGCGAATTTTTGCTTCATCGATAAACATAGACGACCAGGGAAGTGAAATTAGGATAAGGATTAGCCTGTCAGAACCACTGACGGAGCAATATCCGAAATGCTATCTTCCCATTTTACCGGAGAAGGGCATAGAATCGCTTGCAACGTTACTTTTGAGGTAATTAACACCACCTAATGGAGATGTTCCGCCCGAAAAGGTCGGAATACTCTTCCTCAATCGGACCCGCCGCAAGAGCAGGCCGAGGTTGAAGCCTTGAGTAGTTTTCCCCCGGAGTCTGCCGAGAGCAAGGTTCTCGATGGCACGGTTAGGGCTCGGTTGGACGAAGACGGTAGCAATAGCTGTGCTCCTCATCGGTGTGGGGAGGATGGTACTTGCACAACCATCCGGAAACGTCCATAACGAACACACCGGCTCGCTCGCTGGCAGACTGACCGACTTGCATTCCAAACCTTTAGACGGCGTTTCCGTGGTCATGCGCAACCAGGCTACTGGAGTGGAGGTACGGACTATCTCTGCTAAAAACGGGACGTATCGCTTCATCGGGCTGGAGCCGGGCGAATACACGCTGGAGGCAGAAAATCCGCAACTGGGACGTGGTCAGGTAGAAGATATCAAGATAGATGCCGACCACGAGGCACGGGTACAAACTGCGTTGACCTTTGATCCTCTGCCACCTAGTCTCATTCCGACAGTGGCTCAGATACTGAACAAGCTTGCGTTGAACGGGCCCAGTCCTGAGCCGGAGACTATGCCTGTGGGTGACGCTGTATTGGCCGTCGAACCGATGCGCACATTTGCTG
>CAYPYJ010000118.1:9122-10041 GCA_964414945.1 uncultured Occallatibacter sp. | reverse complement strand
TAAAGCTGTCATCTTGAGCGGAGCACAGAGGAGTCGAAATCTGCATTGTGCGTAGTTGAAAATCATTGTTTCGATGGATGAGCATGCGAAGCAGCATTCTGCGCTGCTACGAGTTCGGCATTATGGACGGCTAATGTAGCCCGCCAGACCCCATCTACTTTTTTTGAGAAGGCTGCGTTTTGCTCGTTGTCTAGCTGTTGTAGAACAGGCTTCAGCAGGTCCTCCGCCTTCACAAAACTGGCTTGCTGCTCCGGCGTCAACTCTTTTATTCGTTTGGCAACAAGGGCGTCCTCGCCATTCGCCGCCATCGTATCGGCTCCTTGCATATCCGCGGAATATCCCTTTGAGCCATTTCGGATAGCTGTTGTGATTCGACGGGAAGAAATGCGCGCAATCTCCTCTCCGGTGGGACCTTGATAAAGAAGCGTAAGGGCGCTTACGGTATCGGCACTCAAGTATTTCCGGTAAACGGGCAGATAGACTTCGACCAAATCTATTGCTAGAACTTTACGCAGGACTTCATCCCAAACAGTTTGTGGAAACCATGCGGGGAGTGTTTTTCGCGTTGCATCCAATTGCACTGAAGCAAGAGCTTTGTTTGCGTCCAGTGTGCCAGCCGACTTTAAATAGTTCTCAAGTACAAGGCGCGACACTGGAGGCTCAGGCGGAACAACGCGGATTGCTGATGACGGAGCAGTTGAAGCTGGAGACGTGGATTGTGCAAAATCAAATTGCACAAACACGATGGACATCACAAAAGCCAAAATCGTGCATGCTGAGCGGCTAAGAAAAAGCATTCTAACCCTCACTGATGAACAAGAAAGTTGCTGAGGAATCACTCTCTAAAGGAGAAGAATTCACGGATGCCGCCCCGTAGGGTTTGCGCGGCATCCGTTTCGTTATAACACGATACTGTTAG
>CAYPYJ010000118.1:0-9112 GCA_964414945.1 uncultured Occallatibacter sp. | reverse complement strand
ATCCTGTTAGTCGTTGTAGTTGAGACTTTCCAGACCGAGGTAGACTGCGCCACCGCCGAGTTCTTCTTCGATGCGAAGCAACTGATTGTATTTGGCGATGCGATCTGTGCGGCTGACCGAGCCGGTTTTAATCTGGCCTACGCCGGTCGCGACTGCGAGATCCGCGATGAAGGTGTCCTCGCTTTCGCCGGAGCGGTGGCTGATGACTGAGGTGTAGCCGTAGCGGCGGCCCAGATCGATGGCTTCGAGCGTCTCGGTGATCGTCCCGATCTGGTTGAGCTTGATGAGGATGGAGTTGGCTACGCCTTCTTCGATGCCGCGCTGCAAACGCTTGACGTTGGTGACGAACAGATCGTCGCCCACCAACTGAATGCGACCGCCCATCTTGTCGGTCATCAGCTTCCAGCCTGCCCAGTCGTCCTCCGCCAAGCCGTCTTCGATGGAAACGATGGGGTACTGGCGCGACCAGTTATCCCAGTAGGCCACCATCTCCTCGCTGGAAAGCTCGCGCTTGTCGCTCTTTTTGAAAACGTACTTGCCTTTTTCCTTGTCATAAAACTCGCTCGATGCCGGATCAAGTGCAATGGCAATCTGCTCGCCGGGTTTGTAGCCGGCCAGCTCAATCGCTTCGAGAATCAATTCGACCGCCTCGCTGTTGGACTTGAGCGAAGGCGCAAATCCGCCCTCATCGCCGACGGCGGTGTTGTAGCCCTTCTTTTTGAGCACAGTCTTGAGGGTGTGGAATGTTTCCGCAGCCCAGCGTAGAGCCTCAGAGAAGCGCTCGGCACCCACCGGCATAATCATGAACTCCTGGAAGTCCACGTTGCTGTCGGCGTGGGCTCCGCCGTTGAGCACGTTGAGCATAGGCGTGGGCAGCACCGAGGCGTTGATGCCACCGAGATAGCGGTAGAGGGGAATCTCAAGGGTCTGGGCCACGGCGCGCGCGGATGCCATGGAGACGGCGAGGATAGCGTTAGCTCCCAGCTTGGACTTGTTCGACGTGCCGTCCAAGGCAATCATTGTCTGGTCGAGCAGGCGCTGGTTGGAGGCGTCCATGCCTTCCAACTCTGGCGCAATGACGGATTCCACGTTGGCAACGGCTTGCAAGACGCCTTTGCCCAGGTAGTGACTCTTGTCGCCGTCGCGCAGTTCCACGGCCTCATGCTCGCCGGTAGAAGCGCCCGAGGGCACGATGGCGCGGCCCAATGCGCCGCTTTCCAGGATTACATCCGCTTCCACTGTGGGATTGCCGCGCGAGTCAAGTACTTCGCGGGCGCGTATCGCAACAATTTCAGTCATATCGGTCCTCGCAATGCGATGCTGTAGCCGGGCGTTCAGTTTAGGACGGCGATCCACGGCAAGAGTTTCTCCGGCAGCGCTTTGAATTGTGTTCAGAAGCTCCGGCACGCTGGCAATTCCTCTCCGTCCAAGTCTTAGAAAAGACGAATGTCTCGCACCGATTCTAGCAAATCTGTCTACCGAGCACGTCAGGGTGGTTGCGACTGGCTGCAAATTGTTACCAGCATGGGAATTATGCCGGAATGGGTTGCCTTGGCTGATTCGTGCCGTCCATGGCACCGGTCTGTTTTCTCGACAGACCACGGGGGTGGTCTGCGCTAGCCTATTCTTGGGTGAGTGGGCATGGATTCGGGTTGCGTGCCAGGTGCAACTCTTCCCTTCCGATGGGGTCTAAATCTAAAGACGGATTTCTGCAATTTGCAGTGAAAAAGGAGACTTGGATGAATCGACCGATAATTGTGAGCGCCCTGTTGTTGCTGGCGACTGCCGCTCTGGGAGCGCAGGAGGCAAGTCAGTCGAATCAGTCCCCCTACCAAGGGACCTCGACGCCCCCGGCAGACGACGCGATTGTTACCAGTAGCACTCCCCAAGCCAAGCCACCGGCTGGCCGATTGGCCGCGCCCGCTCCAGAGCCATCTCAAGCGCAAACGCAGCCTCAAGCCGCCTCAGCCGAACCGGCCAGAAACAATTCTGATCAGGATGGCGGAGTTGTCGCGAGCGAACCGAATACTCCGGCACAGCAACCGGCATTGACCCGGCGCGCTTATGCCCCCGATCCAGACGGCGACATTGTCCACCCGCTACCACTGCGTCCCGGTGAACTGCCAGAAGGCACAACGATTCGCGTGGAGTTGCTGGACCAACTTTCAACTACGAGCAGCGAGAGAGGCGAAGCCTTCCGCAGCAAGGTTGCCTCGGACGTGTTGCAAGGCGGGCAGGTGCTGATTCCTGCAGGAGCTGAGATTGACGGCCAGATTGCAGCGGTTTCCAGCGGGCATCCGGGCGGTCGTGGCTCGATGAACCTGCGGCCGGAGACGCTGATTTTGGCCGACGGAACGCGCTTCCAACTGCACGCCTACATTACGGGAACCCCCGGCGCCAAATCTAGAGTCGGAAGTGAAGGCACGATTCTGCCTGCCTCTCGCCTGAAGCGAGACAGTATTGAGTACGGCGGTGCGGTGGGCGGTGGCGTGACAACGGGCGCTATTGTTGGCGGTCCGGTGGGAGCCATGACTGGCGGCCTGATTGGAGCCGGAGTGGTCACAGCTCATCTGCTCATCAGCCATCCACAGGCTACGCTGAATCCGGGTACGGTTATGCTCTTCACTCTTACCGAAAGGCTGCAATTGTCACCCGTTGGAGCTAGCGGAAACTGAGGAACCTATCCGCAAGCTAAGGATGGGGTCTCCTGAGGGTCTGGAGACCCACAGGACAGCCGACCTGGAGGTCGGCGCTACAAGTTTACCGGTAGCCGCTGACTAGATTAGATTTTTAGGATATGCGTTGCGGCGGCTGTTGTTTCTAGGGAACTGATTCCCCCGCCGCGACGTATAACTCTCCAATCGCCCTATTGCGGCGTCCAACTGCCATGCAGACATTCTCCGACACTCTCGGCCAAGTCTACCGCGCCATTATGGCAAACAAGCTGCGCACCTTCCTGACCATGTTTGGGATTGCTTGGGGCGTAGGTTCGTTGCTGGTGCTCGTTGGACTTGGTGAAGGATTCCGTAGCGGACAACACAAGCAGTTGTCTAACCTGGGCAACGATCTGGTGATGGCCTTCAACGGCACCATTCCCGCTCTGGCTAACCAGCACACCGGAATGCGCCCTTACCAGTTGACGCTAAGCGATGAGGAAGTCATGCGCCAGTTGCCGGAGTTGCGTGCCGTTACCGTCGAGTTGACCCGCAACGATCTTTACGAAGTGAGCCAGTGGAGCAATACCTCCAGCCACGTCATGGGGACCGAACCCAACTACCCAGTGGTGCGCTTTATCCCGATGAATCTGGGCCGTTTTCTGAGCGACGCCGATCTGGCCGAACACCGCCGCGTCGCGGTTCTCGGCTCAAAGGCTGCCTCGCTGCTCTTTCCTGGCCGTCCCTATTTGGGCGAACGCATCACCATCAATGACATTAGCTTTACGATTATCGGCAGCGTGCAGCCGATTGGCCACGGCAATAACGACTACGACAATCAGAAGGTTTACATGCCCATCACCACGATGCAGGAACTATTCGCGATGAAGGGCAATAATATTCCACGCGATGCATTGACCTCGATCCAGTACCAGCCAACGATCAAAGGAAATGCTGATCCGGCAAAGGTGGCGGTGCATCGTGTGATCGCTCAGCGCCACGGCTTCGATCCGTCGCTCAAAGATGCCTTCAATGAGTGGGATTTTGTTGAAGAAGAGAAGATGGTTGGAGCGATCTTCACCGCGATGGATATTTTTCTGGGCGGCGTGGGTATCGTCACGCTTGGCCTGGGCGCGGTGGGCATTATCAACATTATGCTGGTTTCAGTATCTGAGCGGACTCGCGAGATCGGCCTGCTGAAGGCTCTGGGAGCCACTAAGCGGAGTATTCTGTCGCAATTCTTCTGGGAGGGGTTGCTGTTGACCGGCATAAGCGGCAGCATCGGCGTCGGTGTGTCTGCGGTTTTTATGTGGCTTTTGCAGCAGGTTCTTACGGGCAAGATGCCGGGCTGGGACCCGCCCAGATTGGTTCCATGGTCGGCAGCGCTGGCAGTGGGATCGCTGGTGCTAAGTGGGGTTGCAGCAGGGCTGTATCCGGCTAGCAAGGCCGCGGCACTGGACCCCATCGAGGCACTGCGAAGAGAGTAAGCATCCGCAGCAGGGCTGGCGGCTGAAAGATGGCAACGGGAAGGAAATAACTATGCTGAAAGACATTCTCGGCCAGGCCTGGGAGGCCATGCTCTATAACCGCCGTCGGACCGCCATCACGATGATCGGCATGGCATGGGGCATTGCCACGGTTGTGCTGTTGCTGGCCTATGGCGCGGGCTTCAGCCACGCAATCGAGACGATCTTTGCCCAATGGGGCACAAATACTATTGGCTTTTTCCCAGGCCGGACAAGCGAACAGGCGGGCGGCGATAAGGCCGGGGTGAAGGTGCGCTTTACGCTCGATGACGTTGATCGGGTGCTTGCGGCTGTTCCGGGAATCACTCACATCTCTCCCGTTGTGTACAAAGATACGACTGTGCAGAATGATCTGCACAGTTACACTTGGACTGTTGCCGGCATCCGCCCCGATTACAAGGAAATCATCAAGCTCGACGTGGATCAGGGACGCTTCTTCAACGGTGCCGAAGATCAGCAGCGCGCCCACGTTTGCGTCATCGCCTCCGAAGCCAAGACCAAGCTCTATTCTGGCGGGTGGGCGGTGGGAGAGACGATCCGGCTTAACGGCGTTTTGTTTACGATCGTAGGTGTTTTGCACCCCAAGATGCAGGAAGGCAACGACGACATCAACCGTACGGTCTATGTGCCCTTCAACACCATGAGCGATCTGGCGGATACCAAATACCTCGGTGGAGTCTGGTTCGGCTACCACGGCGACTATATGTTGATCGAAAAGATGCTGCGCGAAACGATGGGCGAGGCACACCACGTCCGTCCCAGCGATCACAGCGCCATCCACGTTGCCAACCTGATGACCCAGCTGCACCAATTTCAGATTCTATCGATCGCCTTGCAAGTGCTGCTCTCGCTTGTGGGCGCGCTCACGCTGGGCATCGCTGGCATCGGCCTAATGAACATCATGCTGGTGGCCGTGCAACAACGGACCCGGGAGATCGGCATAGAGAAAGCGCTGGGCGCCCAAAGGCACCATATTCTTATACAATTTCTCGCCGAAGCATTTGCCATCACTTCTGTAGGCGGCGGAGCAGGGATTGCGCTGGCTTATCTAGTTTCTCTTTCGGTGGGCCGAATTACCTTTTATAGCGCTCTGGCTAAGAACGCCGAGGCTGCGGACATCCAACTTATCATCTCGCCGACTTCTGTGATTGTAGCCACGGTGATTCTGGCGGTTACCGGCTTGATCAGCGGGATGATTCCTGCCATTCGTGCGGCGAATCTCGATCCGATTGAAGCGCTGCGGTACGAGTGAAGTGTCGATCCGTAAAGAGAAAGAGCACGTGTATGGCAGACAGAAGGGTTGAAGAGACTGCAACAACTATGCAGATTGCGGCACTAGACAAACAAGCCCGGCGGGCCGGTGCTGTGTATCTGGCCTACATCGTCTTTACTGCAACATCCGGAACCATGCAGCACCATCAGGTGGTGTGGAGCGATTTGGCCGTCACGGCGCGGAATATTCAGCAGTCTGTTTTCTTTTTCCGCGTTGCGTTTCTGAGCGAAATTGTTGGCACGCTGTTGTTTCTCTGCGCCACTTGGTCTTATTACGCATTATTGAAGCCAGTGGGCAAGAATCTTGCTTTGCTGCTGGTGCTGCTCAACCTTGCCGGTGTCGCTGCGGAGTGCGCTTCCACGATCTTTCACTTTGGCGCTCTACAATGCTTGATCGGCACCGACCTGTTGCGCGGATTCACAGTAGATCAAATGCAGGCGATGGCCATGCTGCTGCTCCGCATCGGCGGTGCGGGTATGACAGTGGCCACGCTGTTCTACGGCGCTTGGCTTTTTCCTTTCGGCTGGCTGGTCTGGAAGTCGGGATTCATTCCACGCTTCTGGGGTGTGTTGCTTCTAGCAGATGGCGTATGCCTTCTGATCTGCTTTGTGCAACTTAGTCTCTTTCCGGCTTATGAGAAGTGGACCTACCCGATGTTTCCCATCATGTTCGTAGCTGAGGTGGGTATGGCGCTCTGGCTTGTCATCCGAGGCGCCAACTGTATGCAAATCCTGCAGGCTACTGTCTGATTTACACCGGCGGTAGCGCATCTACCACCGGCACGCCCGCGGGGGGCGTGAAGTGGAATGTCTCCGCTGGGATAGGCACGTTGGCTTGCTCGGCGGTGAAGGTGAAACGGGTCAGCGCGCCGTCTGCCTCTTCGATTTCAATGCCGGTAATCAGGCCGTCAGCGGTTACGGTCAGCGTGAACCGGTTGAGGCGTTTTTCTTGCCCTTTGGGCTGGCCGGATAGAGCAAACTGGCCGTTGGGAGCGGGATGAAGAACAAGATGGTCCAGTTCCCTTTCCAACTCTGTGTGGCCGAGCATAAAACGCAAGGGTGAGCGGAGATCATCCAGTTGCTTGGCGGGGATGCGCTGTACCTGAGAATCGCCGCGTGAGTAGAACCACGCAAACTTGCCGTCGAGCAGAAAGAGCTTGCCGGCGGGCTGGCTATAAACCCACTTCATGCGTCCGGGCTTCACGAGCAGCAACGTACCGCTCTCGGTGCGTCGCATTCCTAAACCCTGATAACTCTCAGTAAAGCCAGCTTTGAGCGAATGTAGTTGGTTGTAATGGCGATCTACGCGCTGCGCCAGATCATGCACGTCTGGCGAACGTTGTTGAGCGCTGAGACTGGTTGAGAATAGAACGACGGCCACAACTGGACCGCCAATACGCCGCAAGAAAAACCCTATGCTCATTGGACGACCTGTGTGCAGTTTGATCCACCTTCTGGATCGACTTTTATCACGCCACTTTCATCGGTGCAGAAGCCACGGTTGCCAGACCTGCCTACTCTTTGCGGAACTGCGGTGACCGTGTAACTAGTGATGCGATCCGCGCCACTAACGTTGACCTTGTTGCAATTGGTAATCGCGAAGATATACCCGTCTTTGAAGCCGGAGGTAAGGTTTGCTTTCAACAACTGCGCGGCTGTTGCCGAGGGAGCTCCGGCGCTGGAATCGCCGCCCAATGAGGCCAATGAGCAGACGTAGCCGCTAGTTGGATAATTTACTGAATACGTCATTTCCGCTGTCTGAATGGCTCGTATGGACTGCATCGCTGAGGCTTCGTTGGCGTGCTTCTTCACACTACCGATAGTGGGAATCGCTATGAGCAGGACGAGCGGGAGACTCAGGAAAAAGAGAGCGCCAAACCCCACAAGAACCCAAACGAAGATGGGAATGCGCCGTTTGGCGACTGACTGGGGAAGATTCTGGCTGGCGGGAAATGAAATGCTGGGCTGCTGATCCTGGGAGACTATGAGAGCCGCGCCATCGGCGGGGCAGTAGGAGCATTCGTCCTGGTAAACTGCGCTACAAACCGTACATTTTCTCATATTGAATTACACCCGAATTGCGTATCAACGGTTGGGAGGATCAGACGACGTTTTGGGGACTTCTTGCAAGGCATAAAGGCACTGGCGTAACGGCCAGAAATGAGCCGCTACGCCGCAAGAGTTTGTCTCGACTCATTGGACTAGTTGGGTGCAGTTGGTGCCACCGGTGGGGTCGGACTTGATGCTGGAATCGTCGCCGCAGAAGCCGCTATCGCCGGTCCTGCCGATCGTTTGAGGCACGGCTGTAACGGTGTAGGAGGTGATGCGGTCCGTGCCGCTGACGTTCACTTTGGTGCAATTGGTGATCGCGAAGATATAGCCGTCCTTGAAGCCGGAGGTAATGTCCGCCTTCAAAAATTGAGAGGCTGTTGCCGACGGGGCTCCGGCGCTGGATTCGCCACCCAGTGCAGCCAATGAACAAGCGTAGCCATTGGTTGGATAGTTTTGTTGATACATATTCTCCGCCGTTTGGATGGCGCGGATCGAGGCAAGTGCCGAGAGCCGGTTTCCGTTCTTCCGCAAGCTGCCGATGGTAGGAATGGCGAGGAGCATGAGAATCAGGATGATGGCCATAACGATCAGCAATTCCATCAAGGTGAAGCCGTTAGTCGGCATGGGGCGGTTGGAGCGGCGGATGGGAAGGTTCCAGTTCTTGCGATTCATAAGATTCCAATTCCTCTGCGAGCGGCCAAAGTCCTTCGGACCATTCGAGAAAATCGTACAACGAATTGACGCGAAAGGGAAATGGAATGCTCAAAGAGCGGGATCAGGGGAGTAGGGGGACAGGGATTATTAGTCTCTGGCTGCTCGATCTTCAGTAGCCGTTGAATCAGATGATGCCGATGCACCGTTGACTATTCCCTGCCCCCTACTCCCCATTCTCAGTATTTAGAACCCGTACGAAATGCCGAAAGCTGCGCGGGCTCGGGCCTTCAGGTTTACGCCGGGAGCGATGCTACCTGCCGCCTGCAGGATGCCAAAGTCGATGTTGATCTTGCGTTTGGGCGAAGGAACTACACGCACGGCGTAAACCAATGAAGTTGGGATGTCAAAGGCGCCAGCGCTGACTCCGGAAGTGTTGGTCAGCTTGATAGTCTGTGGCTGCTGCGCCACCTCTGAGGCCAGAATGACGGTGCTCTTACCGGGGCCGGTGAAGACGAATGCCAACGCACCGAAGGCCCGCGCTGAGAAGTTGGGAGCGTTTCCGCCCAAGCCCCAGAGCGAGGCGTTAGTGCCACGCACACCGGCGTTCAGCAGTACCGGAACCTTCTTACTGATCTGAGTGATAACTTTGGTCCCGACCACATAGATGTCTGCGTTGGTTTTGCTCTGTCCGTTGGTTCCGTCACCGACGTTGCTGTCGTTGGTGCGCGCAATGGCGCCGACGGACAAAGCCGGAACCCAGGGGTTCTTTCCGGCGTTCTCCGGCACGATGTTTACCTTGCCGTGAACGATGTTCAGGCCATCGGTCCACAGTGGACTCAGGCCTGCCGTGTTGCCTGCCGCGTGGTCCTCGCGCGTGTAGCCGACTTCAATGCGCTTGGCAAAGCCTTCAGTGATCGAGACGGTGTTCCAGGTGCCAATCACCGGCCCGCCGGC
>CAYPYJ010000117.1:0-10068 GCA_964414945.1 uncultured Occallatibacter sp. | reverse complement strand
ATGAGGGCTACGGTGATGCAGCATTCCCGTTTGCAGGGAATAGTGCTTGCGATATTTTGTGCACCATCAGCGCAAAAGGAATTGCATTTAATTCTGTAGTGCTACGCTGCGAAAGGCCGGGACTGGAAAAGCCCGTTATTGCGTCGCTACTCAAATCCCAGTACAAGCCGGGCAAGGTCAACGGTAAGGTTGTTCCGATCCGAGTTTCGATTCATCTCGAATATGGCGATGTAAATCCCAAGTAGCAGAGGAATTGCATTACGACAAGGTGACTCCCTCGGGGCGATTGGTCCCTGTATAAATAATGTTCTGGCACCGTCCCTCCGGGACTTCGTAGCGAGCTTGTGGATTCCTTTTCCCCCACGCTGAACGCGGGGTTAACCAACTCTGCGCCTTGGGCGCGTCTGTGCGGAAATTTCTTATGCAGGTGTTAATAAAGCCATCATTTTGCGGGTTTTTTGTGTGGGCTAAGGTCCGTACCCTTCATTCTTGATTCGTTTACGGCACGGCTGTAGCAATTAAGTAAGCGTGGACCGGGAGGTCCACACTACAGCCGGCCTGGAGGCCGGCGCTACAGTTTCGTACCCTGCGGGTCGGCGACGCCGGTGGGAGACTGGCGCTTTTTGCCGCTGGCAATGAGATTTTTCTCGGCTCCTGTTGCTAATTCCTCTTGTTCCCGACGGCAAAATATGGGACGCTGGAGTGGCAGGCGGCGCAAGGATTTTCGCAAGTACGTTCATTTTTCGATATACTGGATACTTCAGCACAGTCCCAGACGTGGCCGGGCCTGCACCGATAGGCCTATTTGATGAAGGACATAGCGATTTTCCACTCCTGGGATCGCGCGGCGATTGTGTCTTTTGACCGGAATTGCGCTTCGCAGCGGCCAGAAATTGCAGTTCGCAGGGAAATTTTTCAAGCGAGAAGGTTGCCATGCAGACATCGGATTGTCGTACCCGCACACCAAAACCACAAGGGCTCTATCACCCGCGCAATGAGCACGATGCCTGCGGGATGGGGCTGGTTGCCAATATTCGCGGCGTGAAGAGCCACGACATTATCCGCAAGGGTCTTGAGGTTCTGATCAACCTCACACACCGCGGCGCGGCGGGATGCGATCCGGAGACGGGCGACGGCGCTGGGATTCTGATTCAGATTCCGCATGAATATTTTGCGCATGAGTGCGGAGTGCTGGGGATGCCTCCGCTGCCCGAGGCGGGCTGTTATGGCGTGGCCATGTGCTTTTTGCCGGTGGACAAACATAACCGCCTGCAATGCGAGGGCGTGATTGAACGCATTGCGCAGGAAGAGGGGCTGACGATTCTGGGTTGGCGAGATACGCCGGTGAACGGCATCGCCGTGGGCCGCGAGGCGCGCGCCTCCCAGCCTTACATTGAGCAGTTGTTCATGGGTAAGCCAGAAAGCATGAACCTTGATGAAGATGCCTTCGAGCGCCTGCTCTACAGGATTCGCCGCCGGACGGAAAATGAGATGGTGGATTCGGAGATTGAGGGCAAGGAGGATTTTTATATTCCTTCGCTTTCCTGCCGCACCATCGTATACAAGGGCCTGATGCTGGCGCCGCAGATTGAAAAGTTTTACTACGAGCTGGCCAATCCGCTGGTCAAGAGCGCATTGTGTTTGATTCATCAGCGCTTTTCTACAAATACTTTTCCGAGCTGGAAGCTAGCCCACCCATACCGCTATCTTGCGCACAACGGCGAAATCAATACCATTAAGGGCAACGTGAGCTGGATGAATGCTCGCCAGTCTGTGCTGGAAAGTCCGCTGCACGGCAGCCAGATCGACGCGCTCTACCCGGTGATTATGCCCGGCGGCAGTGACTCGGCTTCGCTGGATAACGCGGTGGAATTTCTCTTCCAGTCAGGCCGCACGCTGCCACATGTGATGGCCATGCTGGTGCCGGAGGCTTGGTCGGGCAATCCCGACATGGACGAGGACAAGCGCGCTTTTTACGAGTATCACGCCTCGCTAATGGAGCCGTGGGATGGCCCTGCAGCGCTGTGTTTTACGGACGGCAAAGTGATTGGCGCAACGCTGGATCGCAACGGGCTGCGTCCCGGCCGCTACATTGTGACCAAGGACGATTTGGTGGTGCTGGCCTCTGAGGCTGGCGTGCTGGACGTGCCTGCCAAGGACATCCGCAAAAAAGGCCGTCTGCAACCCGGTCGTATGTTTCTGGTCGATACCGTACAGCAGCGCATTATCTCAGACAACGAGATCAAGAAGCAGTTGGCTGGCCGGCAACCTTATGCTCAATGGCTCAAGGAACAGCAGGTGACGCTTGATCAACTGCCGGAGCCTTCGAGGGTGATTGCGTCGAACCCGGAGACGCTGCTTCGCCGTCAGAGGGCTTACGGCTACAGCGAAGAAGATTTGAAGGTTTTGCTGGGGCCGATGGGCGCAACCGGCATGGAGCCGATTGGCTCGATGGGCACGGATGTGCCGCTGGCGTGCCTTTCGGACCGTCCGCAGTCACTGTTCAGCTACTTCAAGCAGCTTTTTGCGCAGGTTACGAATCCGCCGATTGATCCGATTCGCGAAGAGATGGTGATGTCGCTGATCAGCTACATTGGTACAGAGCGCAACATTCTGGATGAGGCGCCGGATAACTGCCACACGCTGAAACTGCCGCATCCAATTTTGACCAATCGCGATTTGGAAAAATTGCGCCGCGTTTCGTCTGGAGATTTGCTGGCGACTACGCTGCCTACTCTCTTCCGCGCAGCCGACGGCGAGAAGGCGTTAAAGCAGGCGCTTGATGAACTGAGTGCGCGCGCCGCGCACGCCGTGGAATCCGGCTACACCCTGCTGATTCTTTCTGACCGCGGCGTGGATGCAACCTATGCGCCGATTCCCAGTTTGCTGGCGATGGCAGCCGTTCATAACCGTTTGGTGCAGGACAAGACGCGCACACAGGTGGCGCTGATTATCGAAAGCGGCGAGCCGAGAGAGGTGATGCACTTCGCACTGTTGATTGGGTACGGCGCAAGCGCCATCAATCCTTATCTTGCGATTGAGACACTGCATGACCTCAAAAGACTTGGGCTTTTGCCGCATAGCGTCACCGGCAACCACGCGGAAAAGAACTTTATCAAAGCCATCAACAAGAGCCTCCTGAAGACTTTTTCGAAGATGGGCATCAGTACGCTGCAAAGCTATCGCGGCGCGCAGGTGTTTGAAGCAGTGGGACTGAATCAAGATCTGGTAGACGCGTACTTCTCCGGCACCGCTTCGCGAATTGAGGGCGTTGGCATTGAGGTGCTGGCGCGCGAGGCGCTGATGAAGCACAGGTTCGCCTATGAGCCGCTGACCGAGTCTGAGACAGAACTTGTCGTCGGTGGACAATATCAGTTCCGCGTGGACGGCGAATATCACTTGCAGAATCCGGCCACGATCAGCAAACTTCAGCAAGCGGTGCGCGAGAATAACGCGACCACCTTCCAGGAGTACAGCGATCTGCTGGACGATCAGAATCGCCATCTGTGCACGCTGCGCGGGCTGATGAAACTGAAGTACGCGGATAAGGAGATTCCGCTGGATGAAGTAGAGTCCGCCAAGGAGATTGTGAAGCGCTTTACGACCGGCGCGATGAGTTACGGGTCAATCAGTAAAGAGGCGCACGAGACACTGGCGATCGCCATGAACCGGATTGGCGGAATGTCTAACACCGGCGAAGGCGGCGAGGACGAAGAGCGCTTTAAGCCCGACGCCAACGGTGATTCACGCCGCTCGGCAGTGAAGCAAGTGGCCAGCGGCCGCTTTGGCGTGACGACTCATTATCTGGTGAATGCGGACGAAATTCAGATCAAGATGGCGCAGGGCGCAAAGCCGGGCGAGGGCGGACAACTGCCCGGGCATAAGGTGGATGCGATTATCGCCAGGACGCGCCACTCAATTGCAGGCGTGGGATTAATTTCGCCACCGCCGCACCATGACATTTATTCGATTGAAGATTTGGCGCAACTGATTTACGACCTGAAGAATGTGAATCCGAACGCGCGGATCGCAGTGAAGTTGGTCTCCGAGGTGGGTGTGGGCACGGTGGCCGCCGGTGTCAGTAAGGCACACGCCGATGTGGTGCTGATCAGTGGCGACAACGGCGGAACTGGCGCATCGCCGCTCAGTTCGATCAAGCACGCGGGACTGCCCTGGGAACTGGGCTTGGCTGAGACGCAACAAGTGCTGCTACTGAATGATCTGCGTGGGCGCATCAAGGTGCAAACCGATGGCAAGCTCCAGACTGGCCGCGATGTGGTGATTGCGGCTTTGCTGGGCGCGGAAGAATTTGGCTTCGCCACTGCGCCGCTGATTACGATGGGCTGCATCATGATGAGGAAGTGCCACTTGAACACATGCTCAGTGGGCATTGCGACGCAGGATCCGATTTTGCGCGCGCGCTTCAAGGGCCAGCCTGAACACGTGGTCAACTTCTTCTTCTTTATCGCCGAACAGGTTCGGCAGCATATGGCAAAGCTTGGCTTCCGCACCGTGAATGAGATGGTGGGCCGTGTGGACAAAATTGACGCTGCCGTCGCCGACGCGCATTGGAAGGCCAAGGGCATCGATCTCTCTTCGATTTTGTATGCGCCTACGCTTCCCTCTCGTGTGGCTCGGCGCAGGATGCAGTGCCAGGACCACGGCCTGGAAGCGGCGCTCGATCACAAATTGATTGAGGCTGCCAAGCCAGCGTTGGAATCGATGACGCCGGTGACTGGAGATTTTCATATCCGCAATGTGCATCGCACGGTGGGCGCAATGCTGGGCGGACAAATTGCTATGCGTTATGGATCGGCGGGAATGCCGGACGAGACGATCCACTTCAAATTCAAAGGCTCGGCTGGACAAAGCTTTGGCGCATTCGTTCCCAGTGGCGTCACGCTGGAGTTGGAAGGCGACTCCAATGACTATCTGGGCAAAGGACTTTCTGGCGGACGCATCATCGCTTATCCGCCGAAGGACTCCAGCTTCTTGCCGGAAGAAAGCATCCTGGTGGGCAACGTGGTGCTTTATGGCGCCACCACCGGCGAAGTATTTTTGAACGGCAAGGCTGGCGAACGCTTTGCGGTGCGCAACTCCGGCGCGTCTGCTGTTGTTGAGGGCGTGGGCGATCACGGCTGCGAATATATGACCAACGGTACGGTCGTCGTGATTGGAAAGACGGGACGCAACTTTGCCGCGGGCATGAGCGGCGGACGTGCCTTTGTCTACGACGAGCGGGGCGACTTTACCGCGCGGCGCTGCAACCAGACCAGCGTTGATTTGGAGCCT
Source organism: uncultured Occallatibacter sp. (assembly GCA_964414945.1). Classification (GTDB taxonomy): domain Bacteria; phylum Acidobacteriota; class Terriglobia; order Terriglobales; family Acidobacteriaceae; genus Telmatobacter. The sequence goes on along the minus strand of CAYPYJ010000117.1, from coordinate 4,776 downwards.
CTGGTTCTTGATACGGATGTGGCAGATGTTCTGAGCCTGCTTGAGCGGCATCGCGACCTGACCGGAAGCCCGCGGGCCGCATGGCTTCTCTCGAATTGGGTGGACGCGCAGCCGCGTTTTATCAAGATATTCCCGCACGAGTACAAGCGCGTTCTGGGCATTGAGCGCACCGAAACGGTTTACACTCCCCCAATAACTTCGTCGCTCGTGGCGGCGGCTGCCGAGGTGCAACATGGGTAAGGTGACAGGATTTTTGGAGATTGAACGCGAGCAGCCGGCGCGCCGAAAAGTCGAAGAGCGGCTTCAGGATTGGTTCGAGATTTATGAACCATTTCCCGAAGAGAAGCAGAAGGAGCAAGGTGCGCGCTGCATGGATTGTGGCGTGCCGTTTTGCCACACCGGCTGTCCGGTCAACAACTTGATTCCCGACTGGAACGACTTGGCCTATAACGGCCGTTGGGAAGCCGCGATTCGCCGTCTCCACTCCACCAATAACTTTCCTGAATTTACCGGTCGCATCTGCCCCGCGCCTTGTGAGGCTGCCTGCGTGCTGGGCATCAGCGAGCCAGCTGTATCGATCAAGCTGATGGAACGCAGCATCGTGGAACGCGGATGGGACGAGGGCTGGATTCATCCAGAACCTCCGGAGCAGAACACAGGCAAGCGTGTAGCAGTTGTTGGCAGCGGGCCTGCGGGATTGGCTGCCGCGCAGCAGTTGCGCCGCGCTGGGCACTCGGTGACTGTTTACGAAAAGGCTGACCGTATTGGCGGTCTCTTGCGCTACGGCATTCCCAATTTTAAGCTTGAAAAGCACGTCATCGACCGTCGAATTGAGCAGATGCGCGTCGAGGGCGTCACATTCATCACCAATGCACACGTAGGCGTCAATGTTCCCGTTGAAGCGCTGACCGAGCACTATGATGCGATTCTTTTGGCGGGCGGCTCTGAGCAACCACGCGATTTGAAGATTCCTGGACGCGAGCTTAAGGGCATTCACTTCGCGATGGAGTTTCTGCCTCAACAGAATCGCCGCTGCGAGGGCGACCAGCTCGAATCATCGCTCGACATTCTTGCCACTGGCAAACGCGTGATCATTATCGGCGGCGGCGACACAGGCGCGGATTGCCTGGGCACCAGCCTTCGCCAAGGTCCATTGAGCGTGCATCAATTTGAGATCATGCCCAAACCGCCGGAAAAGCGTGCGGCATCGACGCCCTGGCCGATGTGGCCCCTTCAACTCAGGACCGAAACCTCGCATGAAGAAGGCGGCATTCGCGACTGGAGTATCAACAGCGTGAAATTCACCGGCGACACCGAGGGCAACCTCAAACAGTTGCACGCCGTTCGCGTGGGTCCGCCGCCGACGTTCACGCCAGTTGCAGGCTCCGAGTTCACGCTCGATGTTGATCTGGTCTTGCTGGCGATGGGCTTTCTTGGACCAGTTCGTTCAGGGATGATCGAGCAGCTTGGTGTAGCTTTGGACGGTCGCGGCAACGTGGCTGCCAACGCCGATTACCAGACTTCGGTCGAGAACATTTTCGCCGCCGGTGATATGCGTCGCGGACAGTCTTTAGTGGTCTGGGCAATCAGTGAAGGCCGCAAGGCCGCAGCCGCCGTGGATCGCTATCTGGCTACCGTTGATCAGCCTGCACCAGTGCGGCACCGTGCGCTGGCATAACGCAGCTTAATATGCAGACGACAAAGGCGAAGCCGCAATGGGCTTCGCCTTTGTTAGTTAATCGCGCATTTACTTCGCCAACGGTACGCGCAGATCGCAACCACTCATCTCTTTGGGCAGGCCCTGGTTGAGCAGGTGAAGGATCGTTGGTGATATGTCGCGCAGCGAACCATCGGGGCGCAGGCGGAAGTTTCTGGCCTCTTCGGCTACATAGATCAGCGGCACCGGGTTGGTGGTGTGCGCAGTGTGCGGCTCGCCGGTGATGGGATCGACCATGGTCTCGCAGTTGCCGTGATCGGCGGTAACGATCCAGATGGCATTGCGCTCGCGGACAGCTTTGTAGATGCGCGTGAGCTGAACGTCTACTGCTTCAACGGCACGGATGGCCGCGGGTAAAACGCCGGTGTGGCCAACCATGTCTGGGTTGGCGAAGTTGGAGATGACAACATCGAAGGTGGCGTCGAGGATGGCCTTTTCGATGCTGTCGCCAACCTTCACTGAACTCATCTCGGGTTGCAAATCATACGTAGCGACTTTGGGAGAAGGCGTCAGGATTCGCTCTTCGCCGCCGAAGGGCTTTTCACGGCCGCCATTGAAGAAGAATGTAACGTGGGCGAACTTTTCCGTCTCGGCGGTGCGCAGATTGCGCAGATTTGCGTCGGCCAGCATGTTGCCCAGCAGGTGCTCCATCGACTGCGGCGGACTGATGATCGGTAACTGAAACTTCTCGTCGTACTGGGTCATGCAGGTGTAGTGCAAATTCTTCGGAAGCTCTGAGCGGGGTATGGCTTGGTCCAGCGCTTCCCATGAATCGAGATTGCGGCCACCGTCGGAGTTGATGCCGCTCTCACGGGTCAGCACGCGGGTAACCTGGCGGGCGCGGTCGGCACGGAAGTTGAAGTTGAGCACCGCATCTTCGTCGCGAATCAAGGCCAGCGGCTGTTTATTCGCATCAACGATGGTGGTCGGAATTACAAACTCATCTTGCACGCCGGTGTTGTAGCTGTCGCGAATGGCCGTAACGGCGTCGGTGGCCGTGGTGCATTCGCCCTTGCCCATAACCATGGCGTCAAAAGCTTTGCGTTGGCGCTCCCAGCGCTTGTCGCGATCCATGGCGTAGTAGCGACCACTGACGGAAGCGATTTTGCCAATGCCGATTTCGCGCAGCTTCTGCTCTAGCTTGGCAACGTAATCGATGCCAGATGTCGGCGGCGTGTCGCGGCCATCGAGGAAGGCGTGGATAAAGACGCGTGTCAGCCCGAACTCGCGCGCGGCACGGACCAACGCATATAAATGCTCTTCGTGCGAGTGGACGCCACCGTCCGAGACCAGGCCGATCAGGTGCAGGGCGCGGCCTTTTTCGCGGGCGTGCTCAAAGGAAGCAATGATGCGCGGATTATCCTTAAGCGAATTATTGAGAACCATCAAATCGATGCGGGTAATGTCCATCTGCACGATGCGGCCAGCGCCAATATTCAGGTGGCCGACTTCACTGTTGCCCATCTGCCCGTCCGGCAGGCCGACGAAGTGCTCCGAGGCCTGGATGAGCGTGTTGGGATACTCGCGCAACAGTATGTCATAGGTGGGCTTTTTGGCAAGCGCAATGGCGTTGTTGGCGGTTTCCGGGCGATAACCCCATCCGTCAAGGATGGTCAACACGATGGGACGTTTAGTGGGCATTGGGTAAAAACACCTCTGATTCAGACGATTTTCTCTCTTCTTTAGGATAACCTGCCGGGGGTATTTCCGCAGTTTCTGGTTGAGTAGACTACCGACGATGGTGCTTGCGTGCGGCTTTGGTGTGCGCCTTCGGCGCATCTTGCGGGAGGGGTGGCAAGCCTGCGAGGTTCAGGAGAAGGTCGTTCGCGGATTTGAAAAGGTTGATGTGTTCAACTTGCCGGTTTCTAGGGCCATCGGTTGCCGCAATGAAGATTGCCGTGTGGCTGGCGGGATGGATCGCAATATAAGTCTGAAAGCCTGCACCGCCTCCGGTTTTTTCGATGAGGTGCGAGGGATCATTGGGGGCGAGAAGATGCATCCAGCCGAGCCCGATACCGCTGGGGTGACCGGCGTGGTCCAGGCCCTTTTCGCGGATAAGTTGCGTCGGCAGCAAATAGCTCTCTAGTGCCGCAGCAATCTGAGCGGAGACACTAGGAACTCTGGCGCCGAGAAGGTACTTGAGCCAGATCGCCATATCGTTCGGGGTGGAATAGAGCCCCGAACTGCCTTCAGTATTCTCTGTCACAGTGCAGGGTCCTTCGTCGCGATTGCCGACGAGCAACCGGGCGCACTGCGAGGCATCGGGATAAAAGGTGGTCTGGTACATCCGCAGAGGCTTGATTGTGCGCTCGGAGAGAAGCGTCGCGTAGGGCTTGTGCGCTGCTGTTTGAAGAGCATCGCTGAGGAGATCGTAGCCGATGTTGGAGTACTCGGCTACTGTTCCCGGCGTCGAGCGTAGTTGCTGATTTGCGAGCCAGTGCCACCGAGTGGGGTAATCGGGGAAAGTGAAGTGTGCGGTTCCTCGAGGAGCATTGCCGAGTTCGCGTGGGAGTCCGGCGGTATGAGTGGCAAGATCGAGGAGGGTGATCGGTTTGTCGTGCGTGGGAACCATCAAATGCTCTGGGGCATAGAGTTGCAACGGATCGTTCAGATGGACGGTGTTGTCTATCGTGAGCTTGGTGAGTAGATCGGTGGTAAATATCTTGGTCAGAGAGCAGATGCGAACGACAGAATCGGCTGTGGGCGTTTGGTTTGAGTTGGGCGCGGTCTCGCCATATCCATGGAAGAAAACCTGATTGTTCCGCACAACGACCAGGACCAATCCGGTTGATCCGGAATTCTTATAGAGGTCTGCACCTAGCGCTTCTGCGTTCTTGATATCGGGTAGCGGGACCGGGGCAGGGGTCTGTGCACACGCCGGAGTCAGAATCAAGGCAAGAAATAGAGGAAGATAAGAGCGCATTTATTTTATTCTAAAGGATATTCTCGATTTGTCAGAACGACCAGATCGCTGCTTACACGAAAAGGATATGGCACCCAGCAAAGCACTCCTGGCCAACTATAAAGCTGTCATCTTGAGCGGAGCACAGAGTAGTCGA
>CAYPYJ010000116.1:0-10300 GCA_964414945.1 uncultured Occallatibacter sp. | reverse complement strand
CAGGTGCTTGCAGATTATTTCTCCACTTTGTTGCACAATGATTTCAGAAGTCTTCTTTCAATCGTCATCCCAGCACGTCCTCTTCGCGCCACCTTTCAGCCGAAAGCGCCAGAAGAGGCCGAAACGTCACGTAACTCCTTATCCTGGACGATTCTGCGGGTAACTTCTTTGTTTCCACGATTCTACAGCGAATCTCTGCCCGCAAACTCATGAAAACAAGGAGTTTGCTTACAGAATAGGGGTGGGGGTGGCCGGGTGCCCCAGGTCCTGATTTTGGGACCTGGGAAAGCACGAACCTAAATTGGCCTTCTTCATGAAAAGCATGAATAGCCGAAAAACTGACCACTGACCACTGACCACTGCCTTTACTGATCCGCAGTCCGCCAGTAATTCGCCCGAGCCACAACGTGAGCGCCGTAATCTTGCGCCAGCCGCACCTTGATGCTGTGCAGCCCCGGCGTCGGATCAGTCGGGCTGAAGGTAATGAGATAGCGATTCCGCGCACGCTGCGCCGATGCCACGACACGCTTCTCGAAGCCCTTCTCTCCGGTGAATGTGTTGTATTCGCCGCCGCTCATGTGGGCCACTTCTTTGCTTACGTTTTTCTTGAAGGCCTGCACCACCATGAACAGCGATGAGATCATGCTCATCGTGCGGTCGTCGCCCGAGTCCTTCATGTCGTGCAGCAGTTCCGCCTTCGCCGGCGAGAATGAGACGCTCAGCACCAGCACGTCGGAGCCGCCGATCTTTTCTATCAGTTGCGCGGGCTTGGTGTGTTTACTGCCGTGGTCGCGCTCTTCGGAGATCAGCAAGAGCACGCGCCGGTACTCCTTCGGCTGGGTCTGCAACAGATCAACCGCATAGCTGACCGTATCTAAAATCGCGTCGCCACCGTTGCCCGGATCGAGATGCTTCAGAGCTTCGTTCACCTGTTCGCTGGAGTGCGTGAAGTCGCGAATCAGGTGCGGCTTGGAGTCAAAACCCACCAGCGCCGCCTGCCCTCGACCGTCGGAAAGAAAGAGGTCCAACAGCGGACCCAGCTTGGCCAGCTTGTCGAACTCCAGCACGCTCACGCCGCCCTGCTCAACGGCCACCACCAGCGCCACCGGCGCCGTATCCATCTCTTCCTGCACGCGAATCTTCTGCGGCACGCCATTGTCTTCCAGCACAAAATCCCGCGTCTTGAGCCCGTAGACTACGCCCCCACCCGATTTTTCCACCAGCGTAGGAACCAGCACTTCATTGGCGCTCACGCGCAGCGTAGGTGCTTCTGAACGGGCGCTCGGCATCGCTAGCGGAGGCTCGGCTGGAGGCAGTTGCTGTGCGCCAGCGGTTGCCGCTGTCAAGCACATCGCCAGAGTTGCAAAAATATGTAAATGAATCGAACTGAATTTCATACTGCTAACAGCTTACCGCTACCGGCTGAAAACTGATCGTCACGACCGCTTATGTACCTCGGCATCCATGCGGCCAATCCAGCCCAGATAGCTGAGAAACTCCCACCGCGAAGTCCACAGAAATCCCAACACATCCATGGCTGTCAGGGTCTCAGCGCGTTTGCCGCTATACGTCTCAACCCGCCAGCGCATATACTCGCTGCGCCACGGAGCCAGCCGGTGGCCGCGCGTTGCATTCCAAAGAAAACGAACGGGTGCAAGCATGGCAAGTCTCATTACATTGAGTATAGACGGATGGGCTCCACAGCAGACTCGCAGACGGTTTGTTGCATCTGCATGAGCGAACAGCGAGCGTTTGGCCGCACCGCAGGTGCCTGGACGGCCAGTCCCCGCAGGTGGTGCTTACAGCTTGCTGAACAGGTCGTTCGAGGGTGTATTGAGTTGCGCAATCACGGACATTAGCGCAGTTTGCTGGGTTTCGGCCAGTGAGAGTTGCGTTGAAATCGTCGGTATATCGGCCTGCATCAGGTTGGTCTGGGCCGTTGCCAATTGGGTCTGCACGTTGGTCACGGCGTCAGCGGCTGCGGTCACTTGATTAATCGAGTTGTCGATTGTTACGCGCTGCTGAGAAACATAATTCAGAGCCGTACTCAACGCTTGCGTATCGCTCACAGCCTGGTTGGTGTTCACCGTGCCGGTGGAGTAATCGGCTATCAAGGCATTCAAAGCGCCAAAAACACTGTTCGGTCCCGAGCCCAGGAATATCTGGTCGCCGGGCACATTCAACTGAATCTTTTGCCCGTTTGGAGTCTGTAGATAATTCACATCAGCGTCGCCGTTGTAAGTGGTGACGGCCGGCGATGAGGTTGTCGAGGTAGTGAATGGAACCTTGGAAGTCTGGCCGCCGGCAAAGATGTATTGCCCTTGGTAATTGGTGTTGGCCAATGAAGTCACCTCGTTGAGTATGCCAGCGATCTGATTGGCGATGGACTTCACATTGCTCGCGTTCATGGTGCCGTTATTGGCGCTGGTGGCCAGCGAGATCGCCGTATTCAGCTCGCTCACTACGCTGCCCAGTGATGAATCGGCAACTTGTAACTGGCCCGTCACCAGGGTGGAACTACGCGTGAATGAATCATCCTGCTGAATCTGGTTGAGCAGCAGCACATTCTGTCCCGCGCCCACCGGATTCTGGCTCAGCGAGTTGATACTCACGCCGCTGGAGAGTTCGGCGGTCAACTGTTGCAAGCTCACCTGAGTTTGATCCAGAGAGCTCACCAGGTTCGTTACATAAAAAGGATCCACCCGCATCGTATTCCTCCACTGATTTCAACGATTCCGTCGCGTCGTGCCCGTGCACCTAATGCCCGAAGTACGCTAGGACACCGTCGTTTGCTCTCCCAGATTCAATGCCGCGGCCATGAGCGTGTCCAACATCGAGAAGACTTTGGAAGCCGCCTGATAACTCCGCTCCAATGTGGTCAGCGCTGAAGCCTCGTCATTCAAATTGACGCTGGAGAGCGCATTGTTTTGTGTTTTCAACTGCGTCACCGAAGCATTCTGCGCCGTATTCTCCGTTTGCACATAAGAGACCGTCGATCCCAGCGATGAGACAAAATTCGAGTAGAAATTGGTAGGTGTTTGGCCATTGTTTACATTCGCATTTCCGTTCTGACTTTGCGCAGACTGCGCGCTGGCCGACGCTGTCTGGCTCACGTAAGGCGTACCGTTGAGGGCATACAGATCCCAATTGAGGTTCAGTGTTGCAGCTCCATCGGAGAGACCGGAAAAGCTAATGGCGCTAATATTCGCGGTTGGACTAATCAGAACACCGCTCGCGTTGAAAGTCAGCGTTCCCGTCGTGTTAGCCGACGCAACTGGGTCCGCGACAACACTGCCGGCGGTAGCAGTGGCGCCGGTGATCGTCAATACGTTGCCAGTGTTCGTGACAGTAACACCAACAATTCCCGCCGCTGCCAACGCGGTATTCAGGTCTGTCACATAGTTGGCAACCGTCTCCGGTGCGCCAGTGAACACGGGCAGTCCTGTGGTTGCCGGGACGCCGCCCGCGTCCAAACCTGTAACAGTCAGATTCGTTCCGGGATTAACCGTCTCACCCGAGCCGAAGGTGTAACTCACCTGGCCGGCAACGGTCGTATCCGCCGTGAGCGTCTCCGGCATCGAGATACTGTATCCCCAGGTGTTGGCGGCTGTATTCGTGTAGGTGATCGTTGCATTGTGGCTGTTACCCAGCGAGTCATAGACCGTCAAATTTCCAGTTGCGGTGCCGGCAATAGGCGTAGCGGAATTAAGGTTTTGGGTCACGCTGAATGTGGTTGTCGCCGCAGCGCTGATGAAAGATTGGTTATTCAAATTGGCGATTACCGCAGCGTTAGAGTTGTCCCCGGTCCCTTGTCCGAATTTTGCGGCGGCTATCTCGCTTGGATCGGTCATCACCATGCTCATTGCTGCCGCGCTGCCCGCCACCACCGTCGGTTGATAAAAAATATTCAGAGGATTAGCCGCGGTGCCGGTGTTTCCATTCAGGTCCGTTCCAGCATTGTTTTGTGTGTTGACCGCTGTGGAAATGCTGTAGGCCAGCTGATCAAGTGAATTGAGCGCACTAGGTATGTCCTGATCGCGCGCCATCAGATCGCCGCCCAGCGAACCGCCGCCAGTGGCCAACTGAGCAGTGACATCCGCATTGTTTACGTAAAAATCGGTGACCCCGTTCACCCGGCCGGTAGTCATCTGAAAACTCGTCCCATCGGAGACCAGCAACGCACCTGAGGTCGTGGTAATCGCAAGCCCATTGTTCTCGGTGGTAATCTGATTGATCCCCACCAACTGCGATAGCTGGCTCAAATCATACTGGCGCTGGTCTTCGAGCGTGCCCGCATCGGCGTTAGGAGAGGTGGTCTGTATCTGCTTATTGAGCTGGGCAATAGCGGCGGTCAGCGCATTCACCTGGCTGGTCGTTCCTGCTGCCTGCTGGTCCAGCGCGGTCCTCTGGGAGTTCAAACTTGCTGCCGCATTCGAGATATCCCCCGCCAGCATCTTCGCCGTGGAAAGTACGCTCTGGCGACTGGCGTTATTGGTAGGATTGGCTTCCAGGCTTGAAAACGAATTAAAGAAATTGGTAATATCGCTGCCAATATCTCCAGCCATCGAACTGGTCGAACCAGAGTCCGGTATAAACAGCGCCTGCATCGTATCAAGCGCAGTCAATCGTGAACTTGAAGACGATGCCAACTGCTGCTGCTGGTCCAGCCGAGCCATCAGCACTCGATTCCGCTCAGATGTGGAGCCGGTCTCTGTCACACCTTGACCGTACGAAATGCCTCCAACATTGAGCGGTTGGTTCTCCTGCCAGTCAGGCACCTCTCGCGTGTAACCCGGAGTGCTGGCATTCGCCACGTTGTTGGCCACAACATTCAGAGCTTGCTGATCGGCTTCCAGAGCACCTTTCATGATGCTGAATGCGGAGCTAATTGTTCCCATATCCGCTCTCCGATCTCTTCCATTTCGGCGCTTGCGCTTCACCGGGTTCGAAGTGGCCCGCGCTGTACTCCAACGGTCCTCCGCGCAACTCCTGCAGCCGGTTCATCACATTCAGGTTGGCCCGCGTCGCTTCCAGCACCTTGCCCAATACCGCCATTTTTCCGGTGGCCTCATGGGCCTCACGAGTCAATGCCGCGCGCGTTTCTGCATCCGCATGGGTAAGTTCGCGGTTCAGAGCTTGGCACGAGAGCGCCAGTTCCTCCAATCGATCCGCATCCAGCAGCGCCAGCGCCCGAGAAGCCTCTTCGACCAGCTCCTTCAGCATCGGACGTCCACCGAGCTCTCCAGGCAATTGCAACGCATTCGCCCCTTCCGCCCCTGCTGGAGCGCTTCCCCTGCCGAATGCCCCGTGTATGGCGGCACCGGCTTATTGATTACGCCTGGCTGCCCAGCATCGAATCAACGACCTTCGAAGCGATAGCTCCAGCTGAAACGTTATAGGTTCCTGCCGCCAGCATTGCCTGAATGCTGGCAACCTTGTCCATGCGAACTCCGGAATCACCCGCCGTCTGAGAAACCTCGTTCGCCGCGCTGCTGAATGTCGCCAGATCGCTGCCCAGCGCGCTCCCGCTCGACGCAGAACTGCTCTTTGGTTGATGCGTCGTAGCCGGAGTTGCCGCTGGCGTTCCCAAAAGCGATTTCAATCCATCGAGACTGCTGCGAATATCCATATTCAGTACTCCTTGCCGGGTTCATCGGCATGACTACTAATCACTCTAGTCATTCGTAGGTTTTCATTACGGTATTGGTGTGCAGTTTTCCGGTTACTTGGTCGGTTACCGACTTGTTACCTGCATGAGAAAGCTGCCCAATGATACTGTTAGCAATTCCGAAGCCGCCGCGCTCGCTCAACGCCCGTCCCAACGCCTCGGAGGCGAACTGACCAAGCGCCCCGCCGGAGCCGGTGGCCGAGTCATCATCCTCGCCGTCCAGGCCATTCGTGCGGGTCATCGGCTTCAATAACTCCTGCATCATCTGAGCCTCAAACTCGTGCGCCGCATGAACCAGTTTGGGCTGCGGCGTGGCCGATGGACTCGAAGCTGCGGCCCCCTGAGTCGTTACCGGTGTCGGTGTTACCGTAAGCATTCCAGCACCTCAATATTAGAGAACTTCAAGATCAGCCTCCAAAGCGCCCGCTGCCTTCATTGCTTGTAATATCGAGATCACATCTCGCGCGCCTGCTCCTGTACGTTGCAATTCCTGGACCAAATCCTCGACCGTTGCCCCTTCTTTCAAGTCAATGCGGTTGACCGGCTTATCCGTGGCCTGCACAGTCGTCTGCTGCACCACTTGCGTTGTCCCCCCGGAGAGCGGGCCGGGCTGCGAAACCTGTGTCTGCGAGATCACGTTCACACTCAATCCACCATGCAGAATCGAAACCGGCTGCAACCGCACCGTGCCTCCAATCACAACCGTGCCCGTGCGCTCGTTCACCACCACCCGCGCTCGCGGATATACATTCACTTCCACGGCCTCTACCCTGTCCAATAAAGACGCCATCTCCTCATCCGGCAGGGCGGCAATCTCCACCCTTCGGCTATCAACAACGTGTGCGCGCTTGGCTCCGAGTTCTTTGTCAATTGATGCGGCCATGCGTTCAGCGGTGTGAAAATCGGCGTCGTTCAACAGCACGCTCACTACCTTCATCTGTACCAATTCGAAGGGAACGGGCCGCTCCACCAGTGCTCCGCCAGGAATCCTCGCCGTCGTCGGATGGTTGGAGAGTTTTGTGTTGCCTCCGCCCGTTGCCATATAGCCGCCCAGCACCAACCCTCCCTGCGCCTGCGCATAAATCTTTCCATCCGGCCCGTAGAGTGGAGTCATCAATAGAATCCCGCCCTCCAGCGAACGCGCATCTCCAGCCGACGAAACTGTAATATCCAGCTTGTTGCCGGGGCGGCTGAAGGGCGGCAGAGTGGCCACTACAAAGACCGCGGCCATATTCTTTACCTGCATATTGCTGGCGCTGTTGGCGCCCGTCTGAGGAACGGTAATCCCCATCCGCTCCAGCGTCGAAATCAGTGTCTGCGCCGGAAAGACGGTCTGTGAACTGTCGCCGGTGCCGCGCAAACCCACCACCAGGCCATAGCCCACCAGTTGGTTGTCTCGAATCCCCTCAATCGTCGCGACATCTTTGATCCGCGCCAACTGACCCGCTGATTCGGCGCGGGCAAAAGTGAGAGGCAGCACCATTCCCGTCAGCAGCGCCAAAGCCAGCACACCCCTACCCCAGAGGCTTCCGCCCCTCTCATCCTCCGCCGATCTTTTGCAAGCCTCGCGCATCCTTAGTCCCTAGTCCCTATCCCCTAGTCCCTGCACTTAAAACACCAGCACCCTTTGCAAGAAGCGCACCAGCGGGTTCTGCCGGTAGGTGGAATCGTTCACAATGCCCTTGCCGGTTACATCCAGTTCAAGATCGGTCATGGCGGTCGACTGCACCTGGTTCTGTGCGCTCACATCCTCCGGGCGCACCAGGCCGCGCAGCTTGATCAACTGCGTCTGTTGCGAAAACGTCAACTGGCGCGTCGCCTGCACCACCAGCATTCCGTTCGGCAGCACGTCCACCACCTCAGCCCCAAATGTTGTCGTCAAACTCGAATTGGTCGTGCTCTGCCCCTGCGCAGTAAGCCCCGAGGCAGCACTCATTCCAATCAGATTTTGCAGACTATTTGAGGCCTTCAGTTTGCCGAATATCGATGTGATCCCGGAAGTGGCGTTCGATGCGCGTGAGTTCTTCACTCCACCGTCGGTCGAGGCCGCCAGACTCTCAGTCACCACCACCGAAACCACGTCGTGCAGCCGAAAGGCTTTGGCGTCAGTACCCAGCCGCACCAACCGGCCCTCCGAACTCCAGATCGAGCCCGTCGACAGCACCTCCGCCGCTTGCCGTGCCCTCACCCGTTCAATGTAGGACTTCAATGCCTCTTCGGGCGGCGTCGGCTTACCCGCAAGTCCCAGCGTCGGCTTCTTCTTGGGGACTGTGGCAAAACTCGAGTCAACCGCAAAAACCGCCATTACCGCTAGCAACAGCGCAACCGTCCAACCTCTTCGCCTCATGGCCTCGCTCCTGTCTCCTGAAAGGCTGCGCGGCCCGGCCCCAGAGCCACAGCCCGCACAACCTTGCCACCTAATGTCAGCCGCACATCGAATGCTGCCCCCACGGCAGCCGGAGTGACCGCCCTGGCCTCCAAGACCGCATCGACAACCGCGGTATGCTTCTCGATAATCAGCCTGTCGCCGGAACGAATAATGGGCGGCGCAACCGCCTCCTCCGTATGACCCACTCCGCGCCGTGCTGTGCTGGCAATTCCGTTGTGATCAGCCGAAACCAGCACCAGCCGCCCCGGTCCGCCGGGAGTCTGCTCATTGCGTATCAATAGCCAGCGATCCCCAGTGTGCACATCGTCGATTTCTCGTAAAACCTCGCCTTGCGTCCCGCTCTGCGAGGTCTCAGGAACCAACCCACCCGACGAGAGCATCACTTGCGCATGGCCCACGGTCTGCGTCTGTGCCCCTACTATCGCCGCCACTCCACAAGCCAGCGCTATACACAACCAGCAACTCGTACCCTTTACTGCTTTCATGTTCGCAACCTGCATCCCTATTTCCTGACCCCTGATCCCTACTTTTAGTGCGTCATATTATTAGCTTGCGAGTACATATCGTCGGCGGCCTTAATGACCTTGGAGTTGGATTCATAGGCGCGCTGTGCCAGCACCATTTGCACAAACATGGTCACGATGTCCACATTCGAGTTCTCAAGATAGTTCTGTTGCAGCGTTCCCAATCCCTCAGTTCCGCCGGGATTGCCCAGCACCGCATCACCAGAGTTTAGAGTGGCTGCAAGCAGGTTCGAGCCCCTGGCCTCCAGTCCTCCGGGGTTGGGAAAGGTAGCTAGCTGAATCTGTCCCAGTTGCGAGGGATTCTGCTGCCCCGGCAGCGACGCGTTCACCATCCCGTACTGCGTAATCGTGACCGCTGTGGCGTTGGGCGGAATGGTAATGGTGGGAATGATCGGGTCGCCGTCGGTGGTCACAATCGTTCCCTGGCTGTTTAGATGAAACTGGCCGGCGCGTGTGTAATCGATGGTTCCATCCGGCCGCTGCACCTGAAAGAAGCCGGAGCCCTGAATAGCCACATCCAGCGGATTCGAGGTCAGGTTCAGCGGTCCCTGGGTCATGATTACCTCGGTCGCCGCGGATTTCGTTCCCAGGCCAACCTGCAAGCCCGCCGAAACCGTAGTCTGGCTCTGAGCCGCTCCCGGCGTCACCAAATTCTGGTAGACCATATCCTGAAACTCTAGCCGCAACTGACGGAATCCCGTCGTCGAGGAGTTGGCCAGGTTGTTGGCAATCGTATCCAGGTTCAATTGCTGCGCGGTCATTCCGCTGGCCGCTGTATATAAAGCTCGAATCATGATGGCTCCTTGTTCCCTATTCCCTGTTACCTAGTCCCTGCATTTCTCACACCCGTGGAATATCCTCAGTGGCGATCTTGTTGAACTCGGTATGAAAGACGGTCAGCGCCCGCTGCATCATCTCCGCCTCACGCTGGATCAGAAGCAGGTTCAACGTACCCTGGACTGTGCTCTGATTGGCGCTCTCGATAGCGCCCTGATGAACAGCGGCATCCCGTGACAGCGTGGGTGTGACGCCCTTCGGCGCAACATAGCGGTTGGTTCCTTCCGGAGTCAGCTCATCGCCCTTGGGAAAAGTAAAGACACCCACCGTGGCCACCAAGCCGCCAGCCACCGAAATCGAGCCATCCACACCCACTGAGACCTCGCCGGGAGGAATGGGAATCACTTGCCCGATCGACGAAAGCACCGGATCTCCCGATTCTGTCACCAGCTGTCCGGCCGGGGTGCGATGAAAGCCGCCATCGCGCGTGAAGCGCGGACCATTGGGCGTCTGCACCTGAAAAAAGCCCTGGCCTTCAATCGCCAGATCCAACGGATTGCCGGTCTGCTCCAGCGGTCCCTGAACCAGATTCAGTCGGTCGCCGCCCAGCAGGCCATAGTTGTTCACCGTATGCCCCAACTGCGAGTCCTGGGCGTCCGGCCCCAGCAGCACTGAGCGGAAGTACTCCTGCTCGGCCCTGTAGCCGGGGGTCTGCGCATTGGCCAGATTCGTGGACGCGATGTCCAATGCCTGAGTGCGCGCCACCAGCCCGGTCATTGCCGCATAATACCCACTGTCCATCGGACGCCTCCTCTAGCACGAGAAAACGTTGCAGGTAGATGACCGGAAACGGTACAGAAGGGATTAGAGCAAGATCAGAATTGAAGTGCAGGAGGCAGAGATTCGATGTAATGAGTCGAATATAAAGGACCAAGGACTAGT
>CAYPYJ010000115.1:0-11207 GCA_964414945.1 uncultured Occallatibacter sp. | reverse complement strand
GTATCCTCACCTCATGGACAAGGACGTTTTCCCCGCGCCCACCGACACCGATTCAGCCTCCACTAATCTGCTGGAGCATTCTGCAAGTGCCTATCTGCGCTCCGCCCGCCATCAGCCAGTCCGTTGGCACCCCTGGGGCCAGGCTGCCTTCACGTGCGCCCAAGCCGAGGATAAGCCCATCCTGCTCGACATCGGCGCTGTCTGGTGCCATTGGTGCCACGTAATGGACCGGGAATCCTACGAGAATCCGCAGATTGCCGCGATCATCAACGAGCATTTTGTCGCCGTGAAGGTAGACCGCGACGAGCGCCCCGATGTTGATTCGCGCTACCAGTCCGCTGTTTCGGCCATTACCGGCCAGGGAGGTTGGCCGCTGACGGCCTTTCTAACTCCCGATGGGCGTCCTTATTTTGGCGGTACCTACATTCCCCCCGACGACCGCTATGGTCGGCCCGGTTTTGGCCGCGTGCTCACGACTCTGGCCCAGGTCTGGCGCGAGCGCCGTGACGAGGCGTTGGAAACCGCTGCGAGTGCATTGGCCGCCATTGAGCACAATGAGTCGTTTTCCGGTCGCGGCGGCGACATGTCTCTCGCTCTAAGCGATAAAATTGCCGGCTCAATTCTGAACCAATTTGATCCCCACAACGGAGGCTTTGGTTCGCAGCCCAAGTTCCCTCATCCCGGAGCGCTCGACCTCCTCCTGCACCTGGCGACGAATCGCGGCAACGAACTTGCAGGCCGAGCCTTCTGCACCACACTAGAAAAAATGGCACGAGGCGGCGTCTACGACCAATTGGCTGGCGGCTTTCACCGCTACAGTGTCGATGAGCGCTGGCGCGTTCCGCACTTCGAGAAGATGCTGTACGACAACACCGAACTGCTCCGCAACTACCTGCACGGTTACCAAAGCCTTAAACGCGAAGATTTTCGGAACACCGCAAGCGAGATTGTTGGCTGGCTGGATGCGACCATGACCGACCGCGAACTGGGCGGCTTTTATGCTTCGCAGGATGCCGATATCAATCTCGACGACGACGGCGACTACTTTACCTGGACACTCGGCGAGGTTCGCGCAGCATTACAGACAGCGGAGTATTCCACTGAAGATATCGAGATCGCCATCCGCTACTGGGGTATCCGCGAACTTGGCGATATGCACCACGATCCAGCCCGCAATGTACTGCACCTCGACCACAGCATTAAGGAATTAGCGACCGAGACGAGCCAGAGCGTTGACGGTCTTCGCTCGCTCCTCGACCATGCCCGCCGTACACTACTTGCGGCTCGATCCCAGCGCCCTACCCCATTCATCGACCGCACCCTTTACACCGCGTGGAATGCGATGGCAGTCAGCGCCTATCTGGAAGCTGCACGGATTCTGAAAATCGATTCTGCACGCGACTTCGCGTTGCTCACCCTCAATCGCCTCCTCAAAGATGCTTGGGATGGAGAACAACTGCTTGGCCACGTCATCGCCTATGGCGATCAGCCCTCTGATGCCGCCCAGCAGCCTGAAAAGGTTCCCGGAACGCTTGACGACTACGCCTTCACCCTCCATGCCTGCATCGATGCTTGGATTGCGACAAACGAAATGCCCTACTACCAAGCTGCCGTCAAGCTAGCCGATGCGATGATCGCCCGCTTCCACGATCCGGCAGACGGCGCATTCTTCGATTCTGCCGCTCCATCCGATGGTGCTCCGCCCCTTGGCGCATTGGCTGCTCGCCGCAAGCCCCTCCAGGACTCACCCACCCCCGCGGGCAATCCCACCGCCGCTTCGGCCCTGCTCCGCCTGGAAGCCCTAAGCAGCCGCAAAGAATACAGAGAGTACGCCGAGGACACCCTTGCCTCTTTTGCCGGAATCGTTGAGCATTTTGGCCTATACGCTGGTTCGTATGCGCTGGCTATGGAGCGGCTGCTGCTTGATCCGGTGCAGGTTGTGGTTGTCGGTTCTGGTCCGGAGGCAGAACGTCTTGAAACCGTTGCTCTGGCAGGCTTTGCCGTTCATAAGACCGTGATCCGCATCTCTTCAGAACATCTGATCCCCGGCGGCCTCCCCGAAGCACTGTCCGAAACCCTGCTTCAGCTTCCGCCGCCGACTGAAACAGAAGCCTGGGCCATAGTTTGCCTCGGGCGCGTTTGTTTGCCACCGATTACCTCTGTTGCGGCTCTTGTTGAGGCTATGGTTCATTCGGATTGAAGATCATTCCATGCCTCAGGGTGGATCGGATGAACCATGTGTGCAAACGCGAAAATGGGACGGGCTACTCGATTCTTAACGATGAGTAAGCTGAGTGACCATCTCAATCCACCCAACATATCATTGATTCTGCTTTGGTTAGGTGATGCACTTCATTCTGGTGTTTAAGGTGGGTCATTCTTCCGTCGCAGAAAATTCCCACATCAGAAGTCTCAAATTGTATTTAGTTTTTGGCTCTTTCAGCCGATGAGACCAATAAGGAGCGACTGCCTGAGGGCGACTGCTGCCGATTATGTCTCGCGCAAGGGGGAGCATGGGGCGGTTTGCTTCAATCCGGGTCACGGCTTGCTGGCTGGTGTTCTCGGTCGTCATAAGCGCGCAACAGTATGTTTTTCAGGCCTATCGCCAGCGCGAAGGGCTCCAGAACCTCGCTGTCAACGCCTTGACTACCGACAACTCCGGCTACCTGTGGTTGGCCACGGAGAATGGCGTCTACCGCTTTCTGGGTTCCAGCTTTGAGCAGTTCAGCAAAGACCAGGGTCTTTTCGAACGGGACATTGAAGATATTTACACCGATCCTGGCGGTACTATATGGGCGGGGACAGAGGGAAATCTATACCGTTGGGACGGCCAACGGTTCGTTCCTGTCGGCAAGAATCCCATCCAAATCCGTGGTGCGCAGCGTTTGGCTGCCGAAGATGCCCGCCACTTGCTGGTAGTGGATAACACCCAGCTTTATCGCCTGGAGCACGATGCCGATGGGAAAATACTCTCCTTCCTTCCGGTTTTTTCCGAGCGCACGCTTGCTGGAATTCCGGCATTAAAAAATCTTTCCAGTGTGAGCGTGATTGCTGGCCAAACCGTCTGGATGGGCTGCGGCAAAATGCTATGCTCCTCGCCTCAAGGGCATCCTGAAGCGGTTACCCATTGGAGTACGGATAAAGGTGTTCCTGAGAGCATCTGGCATGCCTTCGTTCTGGATCACGAGGGTGGACTTTGGGTGGCAGGCCAGCATCATCAGGTGGTCCTGCTACCTCGCGCGGAAGCTCGCTTTGTCGATCGCAGTTTTCCTGGACCCGATCCGAACAACGTCTACCAGCATACATCCATCGTCGTCGACCGGATCGGCAGAGCGATCGTCTCCACTGAGGTAGGGATCGCCCGGTGGGAGGGAACCGGATGGAGGTCGATCGACCCTTCAATCGGGTTACATATCGGCCACACTACAAGCATGACTGTTGATTCAGCTGGTGACCTGTGGCTCGGCACTTTCGGGCATGGAGTCTACCACTGGGTCGGTCAGAGAGACTGGGAAGCCTGGACCGATTTGAATGGTTTGCCGAGTGCCAACATCCTGAGCGTCTTCCAGCTCAGTGAAGATCGAGTGCTGGCGGGAACCGAGAAAGGACCTGGCTGGGTCAATCCGAAGACCGGCTCAGCCGGTTCGCTCATCTCCGGTCACAAGTGGACCTACGGGCAAGTCAGCGGCATAGGGGTAAATCGAGATGGCACCGTTTGGGCCGGAACCTTTTCCGGAGCCGTGCTGCGCATCGATCCCAGAACAGGTCGCGTGGAACAGACCTCAAAGCTGCCCGCACTGATCATCGGCGCCGTACAGGACAGAGCTGGACGAATATTCTTCGCAACGCAAGATGGACTTTACGTACGCGAAGCGAGTCCGTCAAACGCTCTGCCGCATCGAGTCCCTGTCGTAGACGCACTGTTGGGAGATTCCACGCAGCTTGAATCGAGTTGCTTAGCACCCGACGGAGCGATGTGGATTCTGGCCGCAAACAAGCTGTTGCGTGAACAGGGCGGCCAGTGGGTAGCACCGCCGATTGATGAGCTCCCGAACCTCCATGGACCGCTGCGCTATCTGTCGTGTGGCTCGGACGGCGTCATGTGGGCGACCGGCCAGCGAACCGGTATTTTGCGGCTGACGCCGAGCGGCTCACGAATCAAAGCTTGGAGGCTGCCGATTCCTCCCGAATTCAGTACACTCTCGCCTCTGGCCATCCTTGTGGACCGGCGAGGGTGGGTTTGGATGGGGAGCGATTGGGGCTTGGCCGTGTGGAATGGCAGGGAATGGCGTCACCTGACACAGGAAACCGGGCTGATCTGGAACGACGTAAACAAAGGAACCTTAACAAACGGCTTGGACGGCTCAATCTGGGTAGAGACCAGCGGCGGTCTGGCCCACCTCGAGCATCCTGAGAAGGTCTTCGACACCGAGCCGCTGGCGGTCTCCATTACGGGCATTGAGCGCGGCGACAATCACTATCCGATGACGCGGCAGATCACGCTGCCATGGTCTTCGCTGCCGCTGCGCTTCCAAATTTCCTCGCCCACGTTACGTAATCGCGGCGAACTGATTTTCAAGTACCGAATGGAGGGTCTGCAACCGCAGTGGACCGAAAGCAGAAATGGCATGGCTGTCTTCTCCGCCTTGCCGCCGGGTAAATACGTCTTCATGGCCATGGTGCGTAATTCCGGGCTGAACGCCTTTTCTGCAACAGTTAAAGTACAGGTTCAGATTCTTCCCCCATGGTGGCGCAGCAGTTGGTTTTACGGTCTGTGTCTGCTCACCATCCTATTGCTGCTGGCCGCCTCTATTCACCTTTATGGACGCCATCTGCGTGCGAACAGCCGACACCTGGAAGAGCTTGTCTCCGAACGGACTTTGGAACTCGAGATCAGCCGCCAGCAGTTGCATATCCAGGCCACCCACGATGGACTCACTGGAATGCTCAACCGCACAGCAATTTTGCAGATTTTGACCGCGGAGATGGAGCGCGCGCGGCGGGAGAACCAGACGGTAGTTGTGGCAATCATCGATCTTGACCATTTCAAACCCATCAACGATCAATATGGTCATCTGGCTGGCGATGAAGCGCTACGATGGTTTGCCTCCGCTGTTGGAGCGGCTATCCGCACCTATGACCATGCCGGCCGCTACGGCGGTGAGGAGTTCCTGCTCGTCCTCACCCAAATTCCCCGCGAGGCGATCGAGCATCGATTGACCAGCCTCCATCGTTCGATCTCCAACCTTCAAGTCAAAACGACAGAATCCGAGTTCCAGCTCAATTGCAGCGTGGGCGCCACTATATTCTCCCCCGACCACGGACTGGCAAGTGTGGAATCCCTGCTCGCCGTCGCAGACCAGGCACTTTATGCTGCAAAAGCTGAGGGTCGCAATCGCGTTATTTTTCGTCACGCCTTCGTAGAGTCTCTTCAGTCTCGGTAACCGGTTCAAGCCCCGTGTTCTGAGCACATTAATCCCCGAAACTGTATCAAAACGCTACACCCAGTAACGTTACGGGTTCCCCCCGCACCGGTTGTGAAAATTAGCTGGCAGACCTGGGACTATAGTTAAATCTGGCGATTCTCACGACCTTGCTCGGGCGTGATGACTCAAAGCAGCAGTCTGAAATCTCGTCCCCTGATGTGGGAGGATGAAGTCCCCGCGGAACCTCGCCCGCGACGGGTGCGACAGAGTGCCTTTTTGGAGGAGCGTGCATTGCCTGAGCGGCCGCTCAAAAACCCCGGCGCAAACGGTGGCGACGTGACCCGCAACGGCGCAGTACGCTTTGGCGCGCGATCTATCGACGAATCCAAACAAGACTCGGCTGACAGGGATTGGCCTGCTATCTCTCGGAAGCGCCCGGCCGGGAAGGCGAAGCGCATCTTTTTGACCCTTGTCGCGCTGATTCTGCTGGGTGGGCTTGCTGCTTCTGCTTACATTCTCAAGACCTGGCTGGGCAGCGACAGTCGATTCCGCATCAGTGGAGCCGGCAACATACAGGCCAGCGGTCTCACTGAGGTCAGCCGTGCCGAAATGCTGCCGGTCTTTGGCGAAGACATCGGGCGCAACGTCTTTTTTGTCCCGCTCAACGAGCGGCGCAAGCAGTTGGAAGAGATTCCCTGGGTTGAGCGGGCCACGGTCATGCGCCTGCTACCGGACCAGATTCTCATTTCGATTGTTGAGCGGAAGCCGGTTGCATTTGCTCGACACGGCGAGCAGTTTGGTTTGGTAGACGCCAAAGGCGTTTTGCTGACCATGCCCGCTGCAATGATGGCGCAGCGCCACTACTCGTTCCCTACAGTCTCAGGCATCGACGTCCACGACTCGGCGGCTGCCCGCAAACAGCGCATGGCCGTTTATCAACGACTGGTTAGTGAACTGGACGCGAATGGCCAGCATACCTCCGGACAAATTTCTGAGGTCGATCTGAGCGATCCTGAAGACGCTCGCGTAATTCTTGAGGACGATCCCAATACGCTGCTGCACTTCGGCCAGGATCAATTCATGGAGCGCTACCTGCGCTACAAAGCACACATTGCTGAATGGCGTCATCAGTATCCGGATCTTACCGGTGTGGACCTGCGTTATGAGCAGCAGGTGGTACTACAAAGGGCTTCCGGTGCAAAATCTGAACAGGCAGCGGTCGGCGACCAAACAGCAGCCGGTGCAAGTGCTGACGACAAGCCTTCCGCTCCCGCCGAAAAAACGGCAGATAAGGTTGCCGCGAAGTCAGCTCCAGCAATTCATGCGGCGGCGAATCCACCAGCCCACAAACCGGCTACCAAGGCTAAGGTTTCCTCGAGCAAGCCTTCGACTGCGGTGAAGAAAGCCAAGCCGGTCGGTAATGCTTCCGCCAAAACGAAGACTGCCGCTGCAAAGGACAAGGCCGCAAAAGCCAAAGCTGCCAAGGCCAAAGCGATTAACGCCAAGGCTAAGGAAAAGAAGCGCGCGGAGGTCAAACGCACCGCGCTGAATGCAAATAGGCATACGACTGCCCCAGCCACCCACCCGGCCGCAAATGCTCGGATGGGCCAGTGAGCGCAATGAGCCAAAACCAAGACAACCTGATAGTGGCACTGGACATCGGTAGCGCGTGGACCTGCATGCTCGCGGCGGAGTTGAATGATGGTGCATTGCGCTATCGCGGACACGGAGTTGTCGAGTCGGCGGGGATGCGCAAAGGTCTGATCTCTGATCTTGCCTTGACGGTCAAGTCAGTGGAAGCGGCCATCAAACAAGCAGAGTTCATGGCGCGCGTCAACATAGGCGAGTGCATCGTGGGTGTCGGCGGGCCGCACATTCGCGGGCTCAACACCAACGGCGGAGTCGAGTTGGGCGGCCGCATGCGCGAGATTGACAACGAAGACGTGCATAGCGCCGTCGAACGGGCGCGCGCCATCGAGCGTCCCGCTGATCGCAAGATTTTGCACCTGCTCCGCAAGCAATTCATCCTCGACAACCAGCCCGGAATATTTGATCCGGTAGGCATGATCGGCAAAAAACTGGAAGTTGATTTGCACATAGCTACCTGCTCCGGCAGCGCTCTGCAAAGCACCGTGACCTGCGCCAACCGGGCCGGGCTTGAGGTGACTGAGGTGGTGCTGGAATCGATTGCCTCCGCTGAGGCAACACTCTCCGCCGACGAGCGCGAGTTGGGCGTATGCCTGCTCGACATCGGCTGCCACTCCAGCGATTTGGTGGTGTATTTCGAGGGTGCGGTAGTGCATACGGCCTCCGTTCCAATTGGTGGGCAGCACTTTACCAATGACTTGGCAATCGGTTTGCAAATGCCCGTAGCGATGGCTGAGGAGCTGAAACGCCAATACGGACACGCCCGAGTGACGGACGTGCCGCAGCTTGCGGAGATTGAGATTAACAATCCTGAGCCGCAAATGCTAAGCCTGCGCAAAATGGCCGAGATACTTGAACCACGGGGCTGCGAACTGCTTCAATTTGTTAGAGAGAGCTTGCGCCAGGGCGGCGTAATGGACGCCTTGGGCGCCGGTTGCGTACTCACTGGCGGCGGAGCCATGCTGCCCGGTATGCTTGATATTGCCGAGAGTCAATTACGGGTTCCGGCGCGCACCGGACTTCCCGTTCGCCTCTCGCATATGCCCGGTGAGCTGGTTCATCCCGGCTTTTCCGCGGCCATCGGCATGATCCTTTATGCCCACCAAACACGAGTCAACCACGCGCCAGAGAACAGCACATTGCGCTCGAAGTTGCGCGCCGCTTTTGCTGGCAACTTTTAGTTATAGTTGCTTCAAGCATGAATCAGGAGACCGGAACCATTATGGAAGACCAGAAAAATGAAGCCGCGGAAATGCGCATTCAGTATCACGAAGAGAACCCGCGGGGAGCGCTCATTAAAGTAATCGGCGTCGGTGGCGGTGGCGGCAATGCTGTCAATCGTATGATTCAGGCCCACATGGAGGGCGTGGAATTTATCGCCGCCAATACCGATGTGCAGGCGCTCAAGGCGTCTCATGCGCCAGTCAAGCTGCAACTCGGCGTTCGGCTCACCTCCGGCTTAGGAGCTGGTGCCAATCCCGACGTGGGACGGCGCGCCGCTCTGGAAGATTCCGAAAAAATTATTGAAGCCCTTGAAGGTGCGGACATGGTCTTCGTCACCGCTGGCCTGGGTGGTGGCACGGGCACCGGCGCCGCGCCAGTCATTGCGTCGCTGGCAAGCGAGATGGGTATTCTGACCGTTGCCGTCGTCACCTGTCCTTTTGGCTTCGAAGGCAAGCGTCGCCAACAGCAGGCCGAGCGCGGCCTGAGCGAACTGTTGGAGAGCGTTGATACGATGATCGTGATCCCCAACGAGAAGCTTCTCGCCGTAGCCAAGGACGCCGGCTTCTTTGAGAGCTTCCGCATCGCCGACGACGTGCTTCGTCAGGGTGTACAGGGTATCAGCGACATCATCACCATCCCCGGCATCATTAATCGCGACTTTGCCGACGTCAAAACCACCATGGCCGGCATGGGCTATGCCGTGATGGGTACAGCCGTGCGCTCGGGCGACAATCGCGCCCGGGAAGCCGCGCAGGCAGCCATGGCCTCGCCCTTGCTAGAAGCTGGCGCCATCGACGGCGCTCGCGGCATTCTCATTAACATCACCGGCTCCAGTTCGCTCAAGCTCTCCGAGGTGAACGAGGCATCATCCCTCATCCAGTCCGCCGCCCACGAGGACGCCAACATCATCTTCGGCGCAGTGTTGGACGAAAAAATGGGAGAAGAAGTCAAAATCACCGTGATCGCCACAGGTTTCCGCGACCAGATGCCAGAGCGGCGCAAGCGCATGTTAGACCCTGAAGAGGCGCAGGTAGTTTCTGTCCCGATGGAAACGACGCCAGTAGTATCGGTTCCGTTGATTGCTCCCGAGAACTGGATCCACGAGGCCGTTCCCGAACCTCCACCCGTTCCAGAACCACCGCCCACTCCGCTGCGATTCCTCTCTCAGGACATAGAGCCCGAGCAGGACGAAGAAGATGCCATGGAATTCTTTGAGCCGGTCCCTAGTTCTACCTTGGAACCTTCCACACCCGTCGTCGAAGTTTCGGCGCCGCCTTTCGTCGCGGCAGTTGCTCCTGCGCCAGAGGAGATGGAACCGGTAGCCGTGCCTGCAAGGCCCAAGTTCGCGGAGTTATTGGAGGAGCCAGCCTATACGCCGCTTTCCAGAGAATATGTTTCAGGCTATGCCAGCGAAGAAAATGGCCCGGCAATATCGGCTCAATATCCTTCTCATCCCGCACAGCCACAGTATCCAGAAGTCAGCGATGAGGCGCAACCTGATCTCGACAAACCTACCTTTCTGCGCCGTTTAGGGTTCTAAGAGGTAATCAATTCGAGTGCGCCACCGTAACTAGGAGGCATCAGGTAATTGAGAATCTCCAACCTTTCTGGTGCTATTTCGGTTATTGTTGTGTATGGTCATCAACAGATTAATCACAATCTGTTGTTTGGCCGATAAGAAAGAAGCACGGTCCCTGAAAAGGGGAAGCAAGGCACACTCCTTTGGGAGAGAGGTAACTAGCTGAATGAAATTTTCCCGTGTTAGGGCTTTTGTATTGGTTCTCATTGGTTTCGGCGTTGGCGCCGGGGTTGCCTCGGCGCTCAATGTGCCACGAACACAGCACCACGCCAAGCCCACCGTATCCCATCTCTCTGAGCCTCATCGCGCCAGTCAGCACACGGCGTCACATGCTGCGCGTAAAACTGCGAACACTAATCATCAGGCATCCAGAACAACTCACACGCAAAAACAGGCTCATCTGACCGCAAGGGGCAATGCCCGCGCCAGCATGCGCCGCGCGTCGCTTACCTCTCGCCGCCATCACGTTTCTCACGAGCGTTTTACCGCCAGCTCCTTTGCCAGGGGTGACATTTTTGCTGAGGATGTGACGGCTGGTGAAGACCCCGTCGTCCGTCAGGCCGCCATCGACGCCCTGGGAGGCATGAACGGTACTGCCGTTGTCATCGACCCATCCAATGGCCGCATTCTGGCCATGGTCAATCAGAAGCTGGCCCTTTCGCCCGGAGCCGAACCCTGCTCCACCATCAAGCTAACCGTAGCCATGGCAGCCCTTTCCGAAGGCTTGGTCACCCGTGACACCAAGGTTCAACTCTCCGGCTTCCGCATGGATATGACCACCGCGCTGGCCAAGAGCAACAATCTCTACTTTGAAGAACTGGGCCGCGAACTGGGTTTCGACCGCGTTCATCACTACGCCAATCAGTTCGGCCTCGGCGAGCTGGCCGGTTACAACATTGATGGCGAACAGCTAGGCGTCTATCCCGATCAGGAATTGCCCGCCTCGCAAGGTGGAGTAGGACGCATGTGCAGCTTCGGCCAGGGCGTCTCCATGACTCCGCTACAGCTCGGCGCGTATGTCGCCGCCATCGCCAACGGTGGAACCCTTTACTACCTCCAGCACCCCAACAGTATCGAGGAAGTTGCTGCTCTTGAGCCCAAGGTCAAGCGCACGCTCGACATAGCCCGTTTCGTTCCCGACATGGAGGACGGCATGGCTGGCGCGGTCGAGTACGGAACAGCCCGCCGCCTGCGCGCCAACTTCCATGAACTGCCCGTCTTCGGCAAAACCGGGACCTGCTCAGACAAGGGAACCCGCTTCGGCTGGTTCGCCGCTTACTCCGATTCACCTCAAGGCAGCCTGGTTACAGTCTTCTTCTTAGAAGGCGGAC
>CAYPYJ010000114.1:0-11208 GCA_964414945.1 uncultured Occallatibacter sp. | reverse complement strand
CGCATGACCAGCTTCCGCGACCGCTTCCGCACGGTGGATGTGCTGCTGATCGACGACATTCAGTTCATCGCGCAGAAGGAGCGCACGCAAGAGGAGTTCTTCCATACCTTCAATGCATTGCACGAGAGCATGAAGCAGATTGTTATCGCATCGGACCGTCCGCCGAAGGAACTGGCGGAGATTGAAGACCGGTTGCGCTCACGCTTTGAGTGGGGCTTGATTGCCGACATTCAGCCACCTGATCTCGAGACCAAAGTCGCCATCCTCCAGAAAAAAGCCGAGTCAGAGCAGGTTGTGCTGCCTATCGACGTGGCGCTATTTGTGGCGTCGAATGTGCGCACCAATGTCCGCGAACTGGAAGGCGCGATGACACGCCTTATCGCCTGGTGCCAGATGAATCACATGGAGATCACGCTGGCCTCAACCCAGCAGTGCCTTAAGCAGTTCATCGATATGCAGGTACGCAAAATCACCATCGAGGCGATTCAGCGCGCCGTCAGCGAAAACTTTGGCATGAGGGTCGTCGATCTGAAGCAGAAGAACAACTCGCGCAACGTGGTGGTGCCACGGCAGATTGCCATGTACCTTGCCAAGCAGATGACCGAGGCTAGTTTGCCGGAGATCGGCCGCCAGTTCGGTAATAAGCACCACACCACGGTGATGCATTCCATCGCCAAGATCGACGAGTTGCGCCGCGCCGACAAAGACCTGCATCGCACACTGAACAAGCTCCAAGAGCAGTTGAACGGCTAGCCCCCACCTGCGGTGGGGCTGACTGCTTTCAACTGCTCCGCGCCGGGAAAAAGGCGCAGACCTTTGCTTGTCCTCACATCAAACATTGATGCTACTCGTGAATGGGTAGCATCAACGCGAGTGCAGAATCTGGAAGTCCGTATCTGTGCCGGGTACATTCCTGCCCATGTGGGTCATAAGTTGCGAGTAGGAATTAATAACTCAAATGCGTTGGATTTGTTGACGGGCTAACCGCTCGCTAGTTTCTGCAGCAGCGCGTGCGGAATCTGGCCCAGCGGCAGTACTTGATCCACGGCATTAAGGAGTATCGCCTCTCGCGGCATTCCGAAGACAACGCATGTGGATTCATCCTGCGCGATATTGAAAGAAGCGGCCTGCTTCATCTCCAGCATGCCCTTCGCTCCGTCCGCACCCATCCCTGTCAGCAATACGCCGAGAGCGTTCTTTCCCATATTGTGAGCGCAGGAGGAAAACAGAACATCCACAGACGGCATATGGAGATTCACCCGCTCGCCTCTGTAGACGTGGACGCCATATTCCATACCCCTGCGAACTACGGCCATATGATGTCCACCAGGCGCCAGCAAGGCATGTCCAGGCAGAATGTGGTCGCCGTCCTGCGCCTCTTTCACTCGTATCTTGCAGAGTGAGTCGAGACGTTCTGCGAATTGATGTGTAAAAGTCTCCGGCATATGCTGCACAATCACTATCCCGGGAAAGTCGGCAGGCAACGGCGACAATAGCTCTTTGAGAGCCTCGGTTCCACCAGTTGAAGCGCCGATAGCTACAACCTTATGTGTCGCAGAAAAATGGTAGGTTTTTCCGGTCAATGCTACGGGTGCCGCCGTTGTGGTGCTGGCATGGCGCACCTTGGCTTTGGCGGCTGCTTTCACTTTAGCGATAATCTCATCGGCCTGTTCGATAGTGCCGTTGGAAACATCCACCTTGGGCTTCGAAACATAGTCGATCGCTCCCAGGCTCAGAGCACGGAGCGTCGTATCCGCGCCCTTGTTGGTCAAGGAAGAAATCATGATCACCGGCATTGGATGGCCCCGCATCAGCTTCTCCAGAAAGGTCAGCCCATCCATCCGAGGCATCTCGATGTCTAGTGTCAGCACATCCGGATTCAGCGCCTTGATTTTTTCTCTGGCGACATATGGATCGCCCGCTGTTCCAATTACCTCAAGCTCTGGGTCGGAACTAAGGATCTGCGTGAGCAGTTGGCGCATCAGCGCCGAGTCGTCTACTATGAGCACCTTGGATCGAGTCGCCATCAGCGGGCTGCCTCACATCAGCCGGAAAGATTGTGCCTTGGACCAACTCGCTTGCATATCGATCCCATTTCACAAAAAGAGCTTCAAAATATTGTTATTTCGCCGCCAATTGACTTATCGGCAGAAGACGGCTTGCAATAGCGACTTTCTGCCTTGATGATTTTTGGCAGGCTCGTACCATCGACAGTTTGCACGGTGGCTTTGCCCGTATCTGTTCGAAAGTATAAATGGACCGCGTGATTTCCTCCCAGCCGCTCAGCGATGAGAGGTATCCTCTCCGTGGCCAGGAACTCGCGCACGAACGCTGCATTTCCTTCTCCAATGGGTAGCATCTTTACCCCTTGCAACACGTTAGCTCCGCCAAACGCCTTGGCAACGAATCTTCTTTTCTCTCCACCAACTTTCATCAATTCATTGATGAGCAGCTCCATTGCGTGGATTCCACAGCGCGGACTCCTGTCTCCCACTTGGCACTTTGGCAAGAGTATATGATTCATGCCCCCAGCGCGCAGTACCGGATCGTACATGCACACGGCAACGCAGGAACCCAGTAACGTGTCCATGACAACAGGTGACTGGCTCACTGCTACTTCACCGATGTAGAGGCATATGCGGTTCTTGTGGGTATGAATCCTTCCCGAAACCGGTGCCTGTGGAGCCGTCCATTCAGACGGATCGTTTTTGACCCGTAGATTGAAGACAGCACCGCAGTGTTTCGCAGGGCGCGGACGTGAGTTCATGAGTGTGTTCATCGTTCTACGTCCCGCAATCGATACATGGTTTGATTCAGAGGTTCCAGAATCTCATGCAACCAGGGGATATGTTCGGAATTGCCGAGGAAGAGATAGCCGCGCGGCTTGAGATGGCGCACCATTTTGCGCAAAAAAAGATCCTGCGTGTCGTGATTAAAGTAGATGAGAGCATTGCGAAAGAAGATGACATCAAAAAGCCCTTCGAGTGGCCATCGGGCGTCCATCAAATTGATGCGTTTGAATTGCACAAGCCGGGTAACGTCAGGCTTTACTTTTACCTGTCCCAGCATTTCGTCCTTGCCGCGGAGAAAGTATTTCTTTTGCAAGGGTTGTGCAACGCTTTCCAGTGAATCCGAGTTATAGATTGCCCGCTGGGCGGTAGCCAGCACCTTGGTGTCAATGTCAGACGCGATGACTTCAATCCTCCATGAGCCAGGCGAGAACGTACATCCGGCATGGCCGGCTCGCGCGGTTCCAGTACGCAGAGGAACTGAGCTCTTGGCGCTGCCATACGGGTGCAGCGCCTCAAGCAAGGTAATCGCTGTGGAGTAGGCTTCTTCGCCGGTGGAAGAAGCTGCACTCCAGACACGGATGGTTTTGTCGCCGCCGCGTTGAGCCGCGGACTGCACTTCAGGCACAACCTTGTTTGTCAGAAAATCGAAATGATGACGCTCGCGGAAAAAGGAGGTTTTGTTCGTAGTTACACAGTTGATCAATTCACCGATTTCCTCGCCATTGTCCTGGACGTTCTGAACGAACGAGTAATAATCAGCAAAGTTCCCCATGCCGTGGTGACGCAGCCGGCGCGACAGACGTGAAGCCAGCATGATCTGCTTGCCGTCACGCAACCAGATCCCCGTGCGCTCGTGAACCAGAGAGCGAAACAGTTTGAATTCACGCATCCCCATGGGGAAGACCGAGTTGTCTAATGCGGGTGCCGGCACAATCGGTTCTCCTTTTAACCACTCACTACTTGCGCGAGAAGTGCTATGCCGCGATGGATTGCGGCAGAGCCAACTCGCACTCTGAAAGCAGTTCCTCAAGGTTCAACGCGACGGTAAGGTGTTCCCTCGACTCGAAGACACCGTTGATGAATCGCGTATCGACGGCCGATCCAAAGTCGGGTGCTTCGCGCATCGCGTCGTTCGCAACCATCAACACATCGGAGACGGCATCCACCAGTAACCCAACGGTTTTTTCGCCAACCGTGGCAATCACGATGACGGTGAACTTGTTGTATTCCACTTCCGGCAAGTGGAACTTCATGCGCAGGTCGACGACCGGCAGAACAGTTCCACGCAGATTCATAACGCCGCGCACATGCTGCGGTACGTTTGGAATCGGAGTAATCGGCGCATATCCGCGAATCTCGCGAATCTTGAAGATTTCCAGCCCGTACTCCTGGTCGTCCAGCAGAAAAGTCAGAAACTGCTGTGATTCCTGAGCTTGTCTTTCAACCAATGCTTTCATTGCTATTCCTTTCCGAGTTCATTGTGCGGTCGCAGAAACTCAATCATGACCTCATGAGAATTTCTCTTCAAGTCACCTGACGGCCGTCTCAGAACTCCTCAAAACTGGCATCGTTTCCGCTTGATCCGCTAGGAGCCGCCGCTAAAACCGGCGGTTGGCTGCTAACTGCCTTGCCGCCGCGAGAACGTGACTCAGACTTTGCCGAGGACGAGCCGCGAGCGGCTTTGCCTGGACGTTGCGCCGATTGGCTCTGCTGTGACGCAGGGTGCGTGAGGACCGCCTTCGCGGACTGCACCAGGCTTGCTCCTACCGAATGCGCGGAGCTCACTTCGTGCGATTGAAAGCTTTGCCTGTCCCGTTGATTCCTGCCGCCCTGAGTGAGGGTGAAGGTGCTGACCAAATCCATCAGATGCGCGGCCTGCTCAGAGAGTGCCTGTGCAGTCGCCGAAAGTTCTTCGGTCTGAGCGGAATTCGACTGAGTCACCTGATCCATCTGAGTCATTGCCGTATTCACCTGCTCAATGCCGGTGCTCTGTTCGCCACTTGCCGCAGCAATCTCGCCGACGATGTCGGTTACCCGCTTGACCGACCCGACGATGCCCAGCAGCGTCTCGCCTGAACGGTTCACCAGCCCTGATCCGGCCTCCACCTTGCGCAGAGAGTCCTGAATCAGAACCTTGATTTCCTTGGCCGCAACGGCGCTCCTCTGCGCCAAACTCCGCACTTCGGAGGCGACCACGGCAAAGCCGCGTCCCTCATCGCCAGCGCGCGCAGCTTCCACCGCTGCGTTCACCGCCAGCAGATTGGTTTGGAAGGCGATTTCATCAATGGTCGAAATGATGTCGGAAATCTTGGCAGAGGCGGCGTTGATCTCCGCCATCGCTGTGATTGCCTTGGAGACAACCTCTTGGCCCTGCTCCGCGGTATCCTTTGAGCCGGACGCCAGTTGACTGGCTTGGTTGGCGTTGTCAGCGCTCTGCCGAACAGCCGCTGTAATCTCTTCCAGGCTCGCTGAAGTCTCTTCAAGGCTGGCCGCCTGCTCTTGCGCGCCGGAAGCAATAGCCTCAGAAGCCGCTGCCAGTTCCTGCGACGAAGAACTTGCACTGGCGGCACTCTCGGCCACGCCCTGCAAGGTACTGTTCAGCTTTTCGATCGCTCGATTAAGAGCGCCAGCCATCCGTCCCACCTCATCTTTGGTGGTCACGTCAAGCGCAACGGTAAGATCGCCGTCGGCCACTCTCTCCAGCACCGCCACGGCCTGTCCCAGAGGCACTGAGAAGCCGCGGGCGATGACGATACTCAGAATCACACCCAACACCAGCGAAATCGCGGTCGCGCTAATCATCAGGGTGCGCCCAGTCTGATAGGCCTGGTTGTTCGCCTGGAATTTTTCTTCCGATGCGGATTCTTTAGTTTTGAGCGCGCTGTCTATATCGGTGGTCATCTGTGCGGCTATCGCGGCGATCCCTAGCAGATTGGCTTTTGCACGGGCCGCGTCTTTGGCTTCAATGGCCACAATGACTGAGCTGACAGCCAGTTCATACTTAGGCTGGGCCTCCTTGATATCCGCAAGCATCGCCTTGCCTTGCTTGGTGTAGAAGCACAGTTCCGCTTCTTGAAGATTGGAGCGCATACTCGCGTAGGCCGACTTGACGGAGTCGAGGTCTGTGGCCACGGCAGCGGGATCGTCAATTTTCAGGATGGCGTCCCGGACCAGTCGAGCGACGTCAAGTTTGCTGGTCGCAATATTCTGGACTGCGATGACACCCTTCATATCCTGCTGGTAAAGCGCCTGTACGCGATCGTTGGCCTTGCTCAGGTTGCTGATGGCTAGATAACTGATGCCCAACGTCAGCACCAGCAGGACTCCGAAACTGCTCATCAGCCGGGGTGTTGCATTGAGATTCTTAAACCAGTTCATTTGCTGTTCCTCCTCTTGTTCTTTCCTTGGTAGATGCTGCCCTGACAGACTGGGCCGGAGGCGCAACCTGCTGGGAATCATTGACTGGAGCCTGAAGTGAAAACAGGTTCATAACTGCGAGGCCCGTAACATCGACAATGGGCGCTACACAGCCGTCGCCCAATATGGTTGCGCCCATCAAGCCGTCAATCCGGCGCAAATTTCGTTCCAGGCTCTTGACAACAACCTGCTGCTGACCGAGCAGTTCATCGACCACGAGCCCTACCTTACGGTGGCCGACTTCTACAATCACCGCGAGCCTGCGACTGCTGTTTTCTTCGCTGGATGCTCTGTCTGTTCCCAACGCCAAACTCAGGAACCTGGACAAGCGCAGCAGCGGAACAGATTCATT
This sequence comes from uncultured Occallatibacter sp., assembly GCA_964414945.1. GTDB lineage: Bacteria > Acidobacteriota > Terriglobia > Terriglobales > Acidobacteriaceae > Telmatobacter. The sequence continues at coordinate 4,647 of CAYPYJ010000114.1, read as the reverse complement.
GCGAATTACAACTACTTCGCCCTTTTCGGCCACACGGACAATTTGTTCGTCGCGCAAGGGCACGGTTTCGATAACCGAAAGTAGCGGCAGAACCAGCGTTCGGTCGCCCACTCGTACCAGCAATCCTTCCAGAATGGCTAGTGTCAGCGGCAGCTCGATAGTCACCGTTGTGCCGCGTCCTTTTTCACTCGCCACGCTGACCGTTCCGTTTAATTGCTGAACGTTGCGCTTGACCACGTCCATGCCGACGCCTCGGCCGGAAAGATCGCTGATTTCTTCCTTGGTAGAGAAGCCGGGTTCGAAGATCAGCATCCGTAGTTGTTCATCGCTCATTTGCGTTTCGGAGCCGATCATTCCGCGCTCGATGGCCTTGTTTCGCACGAACTCCAGATCAATTCCTTTGCCATCGTCGGATATCTCGATGACGATTCTGCCCGAGCGGTGGAAGGCCTTCAACGTGATAAGACCTTCTTCCGGCTTGCCTGCCGCCTGCCGCAATGCAGATTCTTCAATGCCGTGGTCAGCGGAGTTTCGGATCAGATGCGTCAGTGGGTCGCCAAGCAACTCCAGCATGCTTTTGTCGATCTCTGTCTCTTCTCCATCGGTTTCCAGCTTGATCTGCTTGCCGGTAGCTTGCGCAATGTCGTAGACCGTGCGTGTGTATCGCTGGAACAATGTCCCGATCGGCAGCATGCGAATCCCCATAACCCGTTCATGCAACTCGCGGGTATTGCGTTCCATCGCTGCCACCGCTTCGCGCAGTTTAGGCAAGCATGAGGGTTCGAAGTCGTCGACCATCTGCGCGGTCATCACATGCGCAATCACCAATTCGCCCACAAGATCAATCAGCCGGTCGACTTTGTCGATGGCCACGCGGATCGAACTCGACTCGCCTCCGGCCAAAGGCCTCGCTGAAGACTGGCGCCGATCCACTACGGAAGATTGGCGGCGATCCCCAACCGGCAACTGGCGGCGTTCCATAAATGGGGGTTGGACGCTCAATACGGGCGAATCCACAACTTTCTGTTCTGCCGTTGAATTCTGAGCTGGTTCTGAAACCGGCTGAAGAGGGGCATCGACGCAGCGAATGCGAATCTCCGCCAAATGTTCGACAAACTCGAAGACCTCGCGCAGATCTGCTTCCGCGCAAACGCTGGCCAACTCCACCGTCCAACTCAGATAGCATTGCTCTGAATCCAGATCGGCCAAAGCAGGCAATTGATCGCAATTCAGATGGCAACAACTTACGGTTCCCAGTGCGGAAAGATTTCGCAGTAGCGTAATCGGGTTGGTGCCGCTGGCAAACATCTCGTGGTCGGGGATAAATTCCACAACATACAGGTTGATTTCGCGCTCATCCACAGCGGGTTCCGATGCCTCCTGCTGCGACGATTGCTGGGGAGCGCCTTCCACAAGGGCTTGTTCGCTTGGCATAAGTGCCGCGATGCGCGCCTCCAGTTCCACGGCAAGGGCGGGCATGGCTGCTTCCGGATTCGCATTCGGGTCTGCGTCAAGCAACTCGCGCAGCACGTCCACCGATTGAAGCAGGATGCCGATCACTTCGACTGTGGCGCACATCTCCAGTGACCGCATCCGGTCCAGAAGATTCTCCAGCGCGTGAGTGAAATGGGCGAGATTCTTCATCCCAAACGAGCCCGCTCCTCCCTTGATCGAGTGCGCCGAGCGGAAAATGCTATTCAACAATTCGACGTCATCAGGAGACGTTCGAAGTTGGAGAAGACCGGTCTCCATTGAAGCGATATGCTCCGCGCTTTCCTGGAGAAACGTTTGGCGAAATTGGCTGAGATCGATTTTCATGGCGTTATGGCAGCACCTTGGCAAGGGTTTGCAGCAGCTTATCGGGATCGAATGGCTTGACGATCCACCCGGTCGCGCCAGCTGCCTTACCTTGTTCTTTCTTCGCCGCGAGTCCCTCAGTAGTCAGCATCAAGATCGGCTTGCTCTTCATGGCCGGCTGTTTACGCACATTCTGAATCAAGGTGATGCCATCCATCACAGGCATGTTGAGATCAGTCAGGATCAGATCGACTGTTGCGCCCACCAGCTTGTTCAGCGCGTCCTGTCCGTGCTCGGCTTCAATCACTTCATAGCCGCCTTGACGCAGCGTGAAGCCGACCATCTGCCGCATGGAAACCGAATCGTCGACAATCAGTATTTTTCGCAATTCGTTAACCCTCTGGAAGATCTCAAACTGCGGTCTTCCCTTTACCTTCAAAACAACTCCACATCACCCTGTGTCGATCCCGTATCTGCAAGACCGGCAACTTCCCGCTCTTCGTGCATCGTGTAATCACTGAACCCTTCACTGGAAGCGGCTTCATCCGCTGTAACCTCACCGAAGCGAACCTTCAACCTTGTGCGCAATGTGTCCAAATCCTCGACGACATGGGCAATCCGCTGGCTGGTCCGGTCCTGAAATTGCAGACCGCGCACTGCCGCTCCAATGTCGTTCGCCAGCAGCGCGCCTTCCTCTGTCATGCCCGTCAGCATCTTCTTCATCTCGCCGTGAGCGGACTGTAGGTCTCGGAGCGACTCATCTACTTCCAGCCTGCACTGCTCCACACGCTTATGGTCGTTGTCGTTCATTCGTTGCAGATCGTCCAACGTCGATCCCGCCAGCGTTCTGAGGTTAGTAATCAGTTCGCTCACTTGCGCGTTCACTTTCTGCGATTTTTCGGTCTGCGAAATCACTTCCATTGCGACCACAGCAAATCCCACGCCATAGCTGCCGGCGCGCGCTGCCTCGATGCGTGCATTCAGGGCCAGAATTTTGTTCCCTCCGGCGATTTGCTCCAACTGCTGAATCGCGGCGCTGATGGATTGAGAGGCTTTATCCATCTGCCGGATACGCTCAACGGCCCGCCGCGAAATCTCGCCGGCTTCTTCCGTCACATTCAGGATTTTGACCAGCGTACCGCTGCAATTTTCGATCAGGCCTTCGAAAGACCCGGTATTGGAAATCCCATCACCTTCATTGCTCAGAAAGCTCTTCGTGCGATCCACGGTGCTCTTTGCCCGCTCTGCAATTCCCTGGAAGCTGTTGCAGACCTCCACAACGGAATTCTCGATCTGTGACGATGTCTGCTTCAGTTGCTCGCTCATCCGGCTGAAGTGCGGCAAGTACTGGGCGAGTTCTGCTTCCACTTCCATGCTTTGTCCGGCCACACCACTAGCCATGCTCGGAGGCAAGCTCGATACGGCGCCACTCGGTTGGCTCTGGATCACTCTATTCATCGCTCTTCCGGTCAGTCATCGAAAAACGGTCCGCCGCCCCGGCATATTCAAACCACTGCCGCAGATGCGGAGATGCATTTGCAACTTCGAGATTCCGTCCCCGCTTCTTTTGCTCCGCGTCGAGCGCTAGCAAAATCTGTAGCGCACTCGCATCCAGATGATCGACGCTACCGACATTCACGGTCACGTCGTTGCCTGCCACTAAAGCACTCAGCGCCGCGCCGCGCAACTCGTCCGCGGGCATCCAATCTCCAGAGCGCTCGACGTCGATTTGGGTGCGTCCCCGGTCCAGTTCAGCTTGCGGCGTGGCAATGCGCGTTCGCTTTGCTTTGCTGCCTCCGGCACGTCCGTTAGTGAGGTCACTTGTCATCCACTGCTACCTCGCATTCGCAGGATGGGGCCTTGAGAAGAGCCTTCAGAGAGCAACTAACTCCATTGGGGCTGACGAAGGCATAAGGCCATATCTGCATTCAAACGAGGTATCGGCATAATCGGGATTTTCTATACCCACACGCTTATTTTTCGAATCGCGTTGATCATTGTTTGAACGCATTAATGCGAACGGGCAGAACAACTTCGTACGGACCGGGAGGACAGAACGGTACTAAGGGGGGCGCTATGATGAACCGATAACCTAAGGAAATTGGCATAGTTACGAATAAGTCGATTTTTTAAATTATGGAGTCAGAGTAGACACGAACTGAGATACATATGCCAGGTCATTCAGAACAAAATAGTTAGATTTCACCAACAGTATCCAGATCGGCGCCTGCCCTCTTTCGCCTCTCCCGGTGGGCAGAGATCACATCGACAATTAGGCCGCTGCGTCGTTCTCGTCGGCGGCAACAGAGATGCAACGTCGAATAGAAACGCCCAAGGTTTCCGCAACGTCCCGCGGTCGTGTGCTGCTAGTTAGCAACTTCCGAGCCGACTCCATCTTCGCCTTGTTAGCTTGCGCTTGCGTCCGTCTATGTGTCCAAGCTGCTTGGCGATTTCCAGGCCGACGCGGTCCCACGCTATTTGGCAGTCAGCGAATCTATCGCCGAAAAGAGAGGTTAAAGAGAGTTCAACTCCCGGCCCATAATCGAACCCCGCAGTGAAATACCACCAGATCGCAAATGTGCGAAATTCCGCATGGAGACTGGGGATGAGGAGCTTTATCCGAAATACAACCTAGTAGGAGTTGCGAGCACCCAGAAATAGCGCCAAAAACCCTGGCGACCAGCAATGGCAAAGAACTGTAAAAGTCCAGATTCTTTGATTCTATTCTGGTTATATATGGGATCTGGAACGGGAAGAAACGCTAAAAAAACACCTATTGGCTGCCCCCCAGGGATTCGAACCCCGATATGCCGCTCCAGAGGCGGCTGTCCTACCATTGAACGAGGGGGC
>CAYPYJ010000113.1:0-11220 GCA_964414945.1 uncultured Occallatibacter sp. | reverse complement strand
ATAATGTTCTAGCACCGCCCCTATGGGACTCCATAACTAACTCACAGAGTCCCCGATCCCAACGCTGAAGCGCGGTGATAACTAACCCTGCGTCTCCGGAGCGCTTATGCGGAGATTAGTTTATTGCCGAGGGGCCTCAACATTTTCCGCGGCGCCCGCCACAGCCGCTTTTGCAGCTTTTGCCGCGGCCTTTGCCCGCTTGGCCGTAACCTCTTCGAGCACCTTTGTATACCGCAACGGCGGTTCTGGCTTGAGAGAATCTTTGACCGCTTTGCGGTAGGCGCTCAAGTAAATGGAGTACATGATAGCGAATGAGCATCCGATTCCCCACAGGAATCCGAAACCGAGTCCAACCAGTGCAGCGCTTCCAAATCCGTCCATGGAGATTGTTCCTTTCAAAAATCTTCTAAACAGCAACCGTAAAGCTGTCCCCGGTGCGTGTCACCGCCTTGTATAGCGTATCGCGCTCGACTGGAATGCGGCCAGCCTCGGTAATGAGCCGGCAAAGCTCTTTGCGGGTCATGCCCTGGGGCGTGGTGGCTCCTGCGTCGTGATAAATCTTCTCTTCGACGACTGTGCCGTCCAGATCGTCAGCTCCAAAACGAAGAGAAATCTGCGCGATTTTTGCTGTCAGCATCTGCCAGTATGCCTTGATGTGCAGGAAGTTGTCCAGGAGCAAGCGGCTGACTGCTACCTGGCGAATATCGGTGAGGCCCGTGGTTACCGGCAAGTGATCGAGCGCTGTGTTTTCAGGATGAAAGGCCAGTGGAATAAATGTCTGGAAGCCGCCGGTCTCGTCTTGCAGGGCGCGCAGCTTAAGCAGGTGATCGACGCGGTCTTCGTCGTTTTCAATGTGCCCGTAGAGCATTGTCGCATTGGATTTGAAGCCCAACCGGTGCGCCAGCCGCGCTGTCTGGAGCCACTCTTCGCCATCGATTTTGTGGTCGCAGATGATGGAGCGCACCCTCGAGGCAAATATCTCCGCGCCGCCTCCGGGCATCGAGTCCACGCCAGCCGTGCGCATCCGAATGAGCGTCTCTTCAATGGAGAGCTTGGCGCGGCGCGCGAGGTAGGCCACCTCGACCATCGTGAATGCCTTTATGTGCACTTTGGGAAAGCGCTGCTTCAATCCGCTGACCAGATCGAGAAAGTATTCCAGAGGCAGATCCGGGTGCAGTCCGCCGACGATGTGAAACTCCGTGACCGCCTCCGAATAGCCAGAGGCCGCCGTCTCCCACGCCTCTTCCAACGCCATGGTGTAACCGGCAGCGTCGCCCTTCTTGCGTCCAAAGGCGCAGAGGCGGCAGTTGGCCACGCAGACATTGGTGGGGTTGATGTGGCGATTGACGTTGAAGTAGGTCACATCGCCGTGCATGCGTTCGCGCACATGGTTGGCCAGCCAGCCCACGGCCAGCACATCGGAGGAGCCGTAGAGCGCAAGACCGTCGTCAAAGCCGAGCCGCTCACCACCGAGCACCTTGGCAGCGATGGGCTCAAGGCGTTGGTCGTAGCTCTGAAAGGCTGCTGGCTGGCGGAAAGCCGCTGTCTCAGTCTGCATACCTAATGATACAGAAAACTTCTCCTTGTGAAGCTTCCTTTATGGCTGCGGCTCAACCAACACGCCGTCATCAAGCGAAGCAATTAGAAGCTTTCCGGCCACCGAACGCACCCGGTTGATCTGAAAGCCAGTCTGAGAATACTTCCACTCCAACGACTTGGGATCGATGGCGAATATCTGGTCGCTAGAGCGGGAGCTGACCAGAATCTTGCCTAAGCCGGTGTCATAGAAGAGATCGTCGATGTCGCCCAGCGGTAGCCGGTGGACCCACAGCCATGTTTTGCCCAGGTCGTGAGAAAAGTACACCCCCTCGCGCGCGCCAATCCACAACGTCCCGTCGGTGGAGAAAACGATGGAATGAATGCGCGTGAGCATCTGCGGAATGCCGATGGGCATCCAGCTTTCGCCTGCGTCTTTGGAAAGAACTACACCATCTTGGCGGGCAGCGGCCAGCAGCGTTCCATGTGCGGCAATTGAAAGATAATTCCCTGCTCCCATCACCGGGCCGCCCTGCCAACTGACTCCTTTGTCCTTGCTAGTGTATAGGCCCCCGTTGGTGGCGGCCAGCCACGCATCACCAACCAGATCCAGTGCGCGGACGCGTTCGTCTATCTCGCGTTCTTTTTCTTTCACTGGCTTTTCGACGTTGATGCGCTTGCCCATGTGCGTCTCAGTGGAGACCTTCATCAGCGTGTTCTGAATTGTGCCGCGCGGGCTCCAACTGGCGGCGGTCTCGTCGAAGTTCAGCGCAAAGATGCCGTGATTAGTCCCGGCAAGGATGGTTCCGTCGGCAGCCTGCGCCAATGCAAAAACATCGCGTCCGTCGAGGCCATCGGATATCTGCTTCCAACCCACGCCTGCATCAGAGGAAACAAAGACGCCGCCGAAAGTTTTGTCGTTCACCACTCCGGCGTAGAGGCGCGCGGAATGCGCACGATCGACGAGCAGCGCCTCGACTTTGCGCCCGGAAAATCCCTCATTCGCCGCCGTGAAAGTTGCGCCCGCATCCTGGCTCTGGAGAACGCCGCCGCGATCGGTGGCTACCAGCAGATGATTCGAGTTCCAGGAATCAACGAATACATCGTTGACGATCACCTCAGGCCCCGTTATGCGCTCGAAGTGCTTGCCGCTGTCCACCGTCTTGTAGAGTCCTTCGGTGGTTCCGGCGTAGACGACCTCAGCTTTCGTCGGATCCTGCTTGAGCACACGCGTCCTGCGCGCGGTGGCGGGAATGCCTTCGATTTTCTTGAAGAGCTCGGCCCCATTCTCACTCTTGTAGATGCCGCTGCAGGCACTGGCATAGACGATCTTCGGATTTGCCTGATCAATGATGATGGAAAACACATCGGAGTCGTCGATGACTCCTTTTTTGATGTTCTGCCAACTCTTGCCGCCGTCGGAGGTCTTCCAGGGCAGATGCCAAGTGCCAGCGTAGACCACATCGGGGTCCGTAGGATCAATCGCCAGCGACTCGATTTCATGAATTTCCTGGCTGCCCAGCGGACTGATCCGCATCCATGAAGCCCCCGCGTCCGTGCTGCGGAAAACTCCTTCAAGGGTTCCCGCAAAAAGCGTTGATGGCTTTGAAGGCGCCTGCGCAAACGCGCGAATCGACTGGCCGCGCAACCCTTCGAGCGCGCTCCAGCTCCGGCCTGCGTCGCGGCTCATCCACAACCCTCCGCCGGGATGGTTCAGCGTCCACGCCGCCACATACACAGTTGCGGGATTCACCGGGTCCACAACGATGTGGTCGAGAATCAGGTCGTCGGTGGAGTCCAGCCTGGAGAGCCGGTGCCAGGAGCCGCCGCCGTCTAACGACTCGTAGAGCCAGCTATTGGTGGCGCCCATATACAGATGAAGAGGCTGGCCGGGAACGGCCGCAAAGGCGCGCGCATCGCCACCCGCTGGACCAACCGCGCTCCAACGCGCTTGCGCTTTCATGCCGGGAACGGCAAATAAGAACAACGTCAGGAGCGGGATTTGCGCCAATACTCCTGGACGTGGAAAAGATTTAGGAAAAAATCGCATGATATTTATACAGAATACAATCTTCATCCGGCACAAATATTCTCAAAAGATGCATGTTGACTGGCAGGCGCCGTTGCAATCTCTGGATTGAGGGAAGATGAACGAATAATATTGCCGCCAGAGCAGGCAATTCAACCTGCTCTGGCGGATTGGCCGAAGTTACATCTTGGCTTTTTTGTGAGCATGCTTGGCAGGCAGCGGCTTACGCGGCTGCGCTTTGATGACGCTCTCATCTACGGGAGTGGTTCCAGTCACGTCGGCGGTGAAGGTGGCGCCAGCGGGAACCAGGTAGTTTTCCGCCTGCTTTGCATCCGTTGTGCCGATTGCCACACTGATGCGAGAGGCGTCTATGCCCTTCTCGGTGACCAGGTAGTCCTTGACGTCGACGGCGCGCTCGGCTGCTTGATTCACAACCTTAGCGTGTTTGTGCTTGAGAGCGAACTTCTGCTCCTTGGCGGTCTTGGCCTGTTCCTTGGCATCAGCCTCGCCGACTACAACGAGCTTGGCATCCGGCTGTTTCTGCAGCACGAGAGCGATTTCATCCAAAGCCGCCTTGGCTTCGTTGTTCACACGATCCGGACGCTTGGCATCGCCGGCAAAGCTGACGGTTGCCAGTGCCTGGACATGAGGAATCGGAGGCGGCGGTGGCGCGGTGATCGTCACCGAAGTCGATGCCGTGGCCGACTGATTCTTGTCGTCTGTGGTGACACAAGTGATGCCGGCGGTGCCAGTTGGCGCGCCAATTGAACTGAAGGTCGCTGTCGCGCCCATTCCGCTCACTGTGCCGGCATTAGCCGTGTAGGTGTAGGTCAGCGAACGATTCTGGGGGCTGACGCCGGTGGCGGTGATCGTGCTGGACTCGCCCGGCTTGATGATTGTAGGGTTTGCGGAACAGCTGACCGTAGGCGGCTCAAACTGCTTCACCGTGTAGCTCGCCGAGGCATCTGCCGTCTGACCAGGCTTGAGGCCTTCTTTGCCCGGCTTGCCTTCCTTTACTTCAGCCTTCACCGTATAGCTGCCCGGCGCAAGCGCCGCTGTGGCTACTGTGGCGGACGGGCCATTGCCGGTCACGCCATCTCCCGACCAGGTGTAGATCACCTTGGTCTTCTTGTTTGGATCCACTGAACCAGCCGTAGCAGTAGCCGAAACCGCCTCTCCGGGAAAGACCGCTGGCGGGGTGGCCGTGGCCGTGAGTGTGATCGGCGGAGCTTTTTTGCATCCCATTGGGATAAAAACCAAACATGCCGACGCCAGCACCAAACAAACAGACTTCAAATTTCGCGAATCCATGTACCCTCCTCTACTTCTTGACACAACATGTGAAATGGCTTGTTTACGTACTTCATCTGCAAGACTAAGCACGAACCAGAAGTCCCGATAGCAACAATGGGACAATATTCATTACGGAGTCATGGTAGCATATTTGTCCGCAGCCTAATCTCTGATCGACATCTTCATGCCGGACGGAAAGAGACGTAAGCAACTCATTTTGAAATACCTTCCATAAAGGTTCCGCGAGAAATCGAGCCTAAAACAGAAGAGGTTGACCAGCGAACCGGTCAACCTCCACTGATGGCGCGAGAATTTTAGTCTAGCATTTGTGCGACCCTACCATTGCACAAGTCGAGGTCGGACAATTGGTTTTACCGCTGCGGCAAGCTATTGCGCGGGTTTCACGGCTTTCTTGACCGAGGCAACGGGCTTCTTGTGCGCCACGGGTTTGGCGGCAAGAGGCTTGCGTGGCACCGGCTTCACCGCCGCTTCATTTACAGGAGTGGTTCTAGGTACGTCGGCGTTAAAGTTTGCGCCGGCCGGAACCAGATAGTCTTCTACATTCTGTTCATCGGCAGGGCCGGTAGCCACGACGATGCGAGAAGCGTCAATGCCCTTCTCCTTGACCAGATAATCCTTGGTGTTGACGGCACGCTCGGCAGCATTGTCCGCGACTTTCAGGTGCTTGTTTTTGAGCGCCGCTTTTTGATCTTTGGCAGCCTTCGCCTTTTCCTTTGCATCCTCGGTGCCCACCAGAACAATGGTAGAATCTGACTGCTTTTGCAAGTCGAGTGCGACTTCGTCGAGGCAGGCCTTGGCTTCGTTATTCACGCGCGTGGGGCGCTTCTTGTCCTTGTCGAACGCAATCGAGCAGAGAACCTTGGTGTGCGAAACCGGAGGCACATACGGCTGCAGGATGGTTACGGTAGCCGCGGAGGTTGCAGTCTGGTTATAGTCGTCCGTCACCACGCAGGGGATGGACACAGAACCGGTGGGCGCTCCGGCTGAATTGAAGACTGCCGTCGAACCAGTGCCGCTGACAGTGCCGGCAGTGGCCGAGTAGCTGTAGGTCAACGGACGGCCCTGCGGGCTCACCGCAGTTGCCGTGACGGTTGCAGCCTCTCCCGGCTTGATGGAGCCCGGGGCGGCTGTACAATCAATCGTTGGCGGTTCGAATTTCTTTACTGTAAAGCCGACCATGCAATTGGCTGTCTGAGGTGGGATCACGCGCAGGCAGGACCTGCGAGAGCGGTCTTCCGACGCTTCGACCTTCACTGTATAGTTGCCAGGCGCCAGCGAAGCAGTGGACACTGTCGCAGTGTCGCCGCTACCTGTGACCGTCAGGCCAGTACCGGACCAGTTGTAAACAGCATGAAGCCCCGGAGTTACATTCTCGATCTTGGTGGTCAATGTAACCGGCTCGCCAGGGAAAACTGATTGCCGCTGGGCAGAGCACCGCAGGCTCATTTCCGCCGAAGGCACAACGACACCGCCATGGAAGACAGCGCCCGCGCTCAAACGCAGCGCATTAACGCTGGCATAGCCTGCCTGATAACCAGGCCCCCAGCTTTCATGGATATACTGGTAATCCGCCTGTACCATCCGAATCGACATATGGTTATGGAACCACGGCGTCGCGCAATCAAAGCCACCGCCTGCGGTATACACCGGTCCCCAGTGGTCGGTCTGATAGTGGGGGCCATCCACGATTTCTCCGCCGAATAAAACGTGGACGAATGGAGTTGTACTGGAGTTCCGAAACCGGTAGATCAAGCCGCCCGAACCGCCGCTGAAAGATCCTCTCGGCACAAACTTGCCGGGGTAGGGGTAGTCGTTTTGCAAGTGAATGTCACCGAGAATCTCCACTCCAAAATTCTTATTGAAGTATCGCGCGATGCTGCCAATTGCTTCGCCACGGACAGGAACATAACTGTCTATGTAAATTCCGGAAGGCTCATGCGTCGTGACTGTGTCATGCGGGCTCAGATAGCTATAACCGGCGAAGATATCCCACTTTGTGGGGACATCGTTTGCCAGAGACCTTGCAGCCTGGTGAGTTGAACCCTGTGCAGTAACGGAGAGGGGAATTGAGACCGCAAGCACCAAGGCAAATAAACGCTGTACAGAAATACCAGAGAACATACGTCTTACCTCCGCTATCATTTCTGAATAGCAAATGGACAAATTTTCGCCAGCGAGCGCGAATACTAGCCAACACCCAGCCAGTCCCTCATCCATAAAGGAACGCTCAACATTGTCACCGGCATAATTTAACCTACCATAGGTGTGTTTGTGGATGAGGATATTATTTTCAGCATATTACAGGCCGGGCTCCTTCGCAGTCAATATTCCCGGACGCTCAGGATTACCATAGTAATCTAACCTCGCAAGACCGTCTCATGCCCCCGATTACCCAAGATTGAGGGTTTTCCGAAGGCTGCGCGGCTCACGCTGGATCTTCTCTTGCAGTAGAGTAATCGCGTAGATAAGCTGCTCAGGTCGCGGAGGGCATCCGGGAACATAAACGTCCACGGGAACCACCTGGTTGACGCCCTGCACCACAGCATAGTTATTGAATACCCCGCCGGAGGTGGCGCAGGCACCCATTGAAATGACCCACTTAGGTTCCGGCATCTGGTCGTAGAGGCGACGCAGGACCGGCGCCATTTTCTGCGAAACCCGACCGGCTACGACCATCAGATCCGACTGGCGCGGCGAAGGCCGAAAGACCTCTGCGCCAAAGCGGGCAATATCGAAGCGGGAAGCTCCGGTGGACATCATTTCGATGGCGCAGCAGGCCAGGCCAAAGGTCATTGGCCAAATGGAGTTCTTGCGAATCCAGTTCACCGCGTAGTCCATAGAGGTGAGCAAGACCCCTTCCGGCTGCTCATAGCCGTAGTTGACCTCTTGCAGCTTGATGCGGTTCTGGGCGCTGCTCTCCAGCGCTCCGAACAGATGCCGATCTCGCTCCACTGTTGCCGCCATACGACTAATATACCCCTGAATTGGATGGAACGGGCAAGGTTGATAACGGCTACCCAGGGTGCGGCGCGGGAAGTATTTGATGCGACAGAGTGATCCTGCTTTCCAGACGGGGTAGCGGCAGTATTTATTAGCGCAGATAGAATAAGGATTCCATGGAGATTTTCCCGTTTTGACGGCTATTTGACCCATATATTAGAAATCTTCATGGAATCCTTATACGAGAACCTCTACTCTCGACCGAGAGAACCATACAAAGGTTGAGTTGCTTTCACCCTCCAGCGGAGGCAGCGTTTGCCGTGTCCGTTGTTCTCAGTCGTCATTTTCTTTCTGGAGTGGCATCCTATGTTTCGTCGCGCAATCGCCCTGCTCATCCTTCTTGCTGGTTTGGGAGTTTCAGCCCACGCTCTCTCCGTAGCCCCCAACCTGGGACCTTCGCCCCCCGCCACACAGGCTCAGGTCGCTGCCCTCACCCAGGCCATTCACGACGCTCAGACCTCCGGCGACAATGCCTGGGTGCTGATTTCGGCTGCCCTAGTGCTGATGATGACTGCCCCCGGCCTGACGCTCTTCTATGGAGGTCTGGTCCGCCGCAAGAATATTCTGGGCACAATGATGCAGAGCTTCGCGATGATGGGATTGATCACCGTTCTGTGGGCGGTGGTGGGTTATTCGTTGGCCTTCGGCGCGGGCAACGGCTTCATTGGCGGCCTGGAGCACTGCTTTCTGCGTGGCGTTTCGCTCGCACCCAATCCTAACTACGGCGGCACCATTCCCGAACAGAGTTTCATGGTCTATCAGTTGATGTTCGCCATCATTACCCCGGCGCTGATTACCGGAGCCTTTGCCGAGCGGGTCAAGTTCAGTTCCATGGCGGTCTTTCTCACTCTCTGGTCGCTGGTGGTTTACTGCCCCATGGCGCACATGATCTGGGGCGTGGGCGGCATTTTGAACTACGCCAACACGGCAGCCCACTGGCCGGTCTTCGACTTTGCCGGTGGCACGGTTGTCCACATCACGAGCGGCGTCTCGGCATTGGTTTGCGCGTTGTATCTTGGCAAACGCGCCGGCTACCCGCATGACAATATGACGCCGCACTCGATGGTACTCAGCTTTATTGGCGCAGGAATGCTGTGGGTGGGCTGGTTCGGCTTTAACGCAGGCAGCGCGCTGGGCGCAGGCCCGCTCGCCACCAGCGCCTTTGTCAACACACAATTTGCCGCCGCCGCCGCCGCCATCACATGGGTCATTACCGAGTGGTTGCAGAACGGCAAGCCCACCGCACTGGGCGCCATCTCCGGCGCGGTAGCCGGGTTGGCCACCATCACGCAAGCCTCAGGCTTTGTTCAACCGATGTCGGCTCTGGCTATTGGCGGCATTGCCGGTGTGGTCTGCTGTTTCATGGTCTTCCGCGTCAAAAAGTTCTTCGGCTACGACGATTCGCTGGATGCCTTTGGCGTTCACGGCGTGGGAGGAACGATGGGCGCGCTCTTGACCGGCCTCTTTGCCGCCAGCAGCATCAACGCAGTCTTCGGCAAGAACGAATCTGGCAACCTGCTCCCTGCCGGAGCCATCGACGGCAACTGGCATCAAGTTGTCAACCAGTTGGCTGGCATGGGCATCGGCTGGGGGCTGGCTATTGCGGGAACTGTGGCGCTTCTCTTCCTTGTCGATAAGACGATGGGACTGCGCGTTTCCGCCACCGAAGAAGCCGCCGGACTCGATCTTTCTCAGCACGGCGAGGAAGGCTACGAGTTCAACTCGTAAGTGTTAGATTTGTTATCTATAAGCGTCGGGTGCCCCAGGTCTCGATTTTGAGACCTGGGATACCGCGAACCCAAACGATCTCCAAGCAACGTAATTCGAGGAATCCGCAGATGCTCAAGATTGAAGCCATCATTCAACCTGCCAAACTGGACACCGTCAAGGAAGCCCTGATCGAAGCTGGGATCGAGGGAATCACCATTCTGGAAGCCCGCGGCCACGGGCGCCAAAAAGGCCACACAGAGTTCTATCGCGGCCGCGAATACACGGTCGATCTTCTCCCCAAGGTCGTGTTGGAAATGGTTGTGACCGACGATTTGAAGGACAAGGTCGTCCAGGCTATTCTCAGCGCCGCCCGCACGGGCCATATCGGCGACGGAAAAATCTTCATCAGCAAGGTCGAAGACGCCATCCGCATCCGCAACGACGAGCGCGGGGATTCCGCGATTTAGGCAATTTGAGACTCCAATCTGCAGAAGTCCATGAAGCAGTCTGCGTGGGCTTCTGCCGGTCTGTTTTCATCCGGGCACGGAGTCCCGCCAGACGCTCCTGCGGTTGCTCGCAAAGTTCACCCACCTCGCCCGAAGATCGCCTGAGTGAGAATCTCCTCAACTTTATCCAAAATCGCAAAGCACATGGCTTCAACGTAACGAGTCATCGATTGCGCCTTTAATGTGATTTAAATCACCAGAAAGCCGCTCATCGGATCTAACTCCTGTAAAAGATTAAATAATTTCAACCTTTTATGTCTTCAACGTTCAGTATTGCTCAGATCGATAGGCAGCCGAGCCGTCATGGTTAATACATCGCCAGGAGACGGAGAACTGCACGAAACTTCTCTGCTTACTGGCATATGTATCCGTTCATCAGAACAACTTCCCGATTTTCACGATGGCAGTGCGTGTTCTGCAAAAATCGCAGAGCAAAAACATCGGAGCTATAAAGCCTGCTCTTTCGCCAGACTTGGCAGAGGGCGTGATCATGACAACCTCTCCGCGCAATTTTTATGAGGAACATATGAAAAAGTTGACGTTTGGTTTTCTCGCATTGGCAATGGTCCTTGCAGTTACACCGGCCGCACTGGCTGACCAAATCACCGGTTCACTGGGCGTTGGCGGCGGTAATGATCAATGGAGTGCAACCGGCATCACGTTTTCCAACACCGGCGCAATTGCCAGAGACGCCACCGGCGCATTCGGCACGATCCTGGGCGTTTCCCCGGTTATGAATCCCGCGACAATCGATGATGCCAACTACTTGTTCAGCGCCCCCGACGTGCTCATCTTTACCGTGGGTGCAAGTACGGCCACATTCACCATCACCGGCCCGATTAATGTTGTGCTGGATAACAGTCAGTTCTTGCTTTTCTCGGGCACCGGTATTCTGACGCTGACCGGATATTCCGCAACTCCGGGAACGTTTAGCTTTTCAGGCACCGATTCCGGAAATAACTTCGGCGTATCAGGATCTTCCACCTTCGGGTTCGATATTAGCGCAACCCCCACCGCCACCCCTGAACCCAGCAGCCTCTTGCTCTTTGGCACTGGCCGGTTGGGCTTAGCAGGCTAATTACTACGCAGCAAAATGGCAAACAAGCTACTCAAGTAAAAACTGAA
>CAYPYJ010000112.1:0-11556 GCA_964414945.1 uncultured Occallatibacter sp. | reverse complement strand
CTGCCAAAAGAGCCGGTACTTCACCTGAAGGCCGGCACAGTGGTGGATATTGTCGGCGAGAGCGGAAATGGAGACTATGCACCGGTCATTCGTAACGCACATGTACAAGTTGTCGGCCAGTCCCATGTCCCCGAACAAGCCATCAAGGCTTCAATGACGCAACTGCAATCAGGTTCATTAGATGGTCAATGGGTGGAGATCGAGGGAGTCGTTCACTCGGTGCATCTTACCGCTGGGGATGCGACGCTCGATGTTGTGACTTCCGGGGGACCAATCAGCGCCACTACACCCCGGGAAGCAGGGGTTAACTACGATAAATTCGTCGATTCCATGATCCGGATTCACGGCAACTGCGGTCCGGTTTTCGACCGGAAATACCAAATGGTTGGCGTTCACGTAATGTTTCCGACTCTTCAAGAACTCTCCGTCGTTCAAGCAGCGCCTCCCAATCCCTTTGCTGTGCCCCTGCGTTCAATCTCCCAGCTTCTGCGTTACACTCCGGGGCTTGAGCTTGTCCGTCGCGTCCGAGTGCAAGGACGGGTGACGCTGCAATGGCCTGGCCGTATGCTATGCATCCAGCAGGGAAGAGACGGCTTGTGTCTGCAGACAGTGCAGGCCACACCGGTGAAAGTTGGCGATTCGGTTGATGTCATCGGTTTCCCCGTCATCGGTGAATTCAAGGCGACGTTAGGGGATGCAACTTATCGTCCGGCATTGGGCGGCGACTTGCTACCAGCATCCAAACTCATCTTGGCATCCGAGGCCTTCAAGGGTGACTACGACAGTGAACTGGTCCAGATCGAGGGCGAACTAATTGGCCAGGACCACACCGCCGGCGACCTCACTCTGATGCTGCATTCGGGGAACTTTCTTTTTCCTGCGGTTTTACCCAGAAACTTGATCGATACTGGCACCCTCCCATGGAGAGAGGGAAGCATCTTGCGTCTCACCGGAATCTGCAGTGTCCAGATTGACCCGGAATCTACAAATCAGGGAGCAGGTGGCATAGAAACAGGTACAGTCAGAATCCTTTTGCGCTCCCTTACAGACGTTCAAGTGCTTCGAGCCCCAAGCTGGTGGACCCAGACGCGTGCACTGGAGATATTAGTAGCTGTTATCTCGATGACCTTTGCCGCCTTCGCATGGATCGTTGTTCTACGCCGGCGGGTGCGGCAGCAGACGCAAGCCCTTCGCAGCAGCGAAGAGTGGCTGCGTCATTTGTCAGAGCATGATGCATTAACCAACCTGCCCAATCGAATTCTTCTCAATGATCGCCTGACAATGGCCCTGCAACGTGCGGAGAGATTTCAGGAGAGACTGGGGCTGCTGATGGTGGATGTGGATCGGTTCAAAGAGGTCAATGACACCTATGGGCACCAGGCCGGAGATAAATTGCTGTGCGAACTGGCCAAGCGCATCAGCCATTCCGTACGGTTGACGGATACAGTAGCGCGCTTTGGTGGAGACGAGTTCCTCATCCTTCTGCCCGACCTGCATACGCGGGAAGAAGCCCAGTCGATTGCAGCCAAAGTTGTGGCTGCCGTCTCCGTGCCCTTTCACATCGGCCCTTCCGAACTCCCCGTCTCCGTCACCGTCAGCGTAGGAGTCTGCACGTATCCCGAAGCTGGTGTAAATATGGAGACTCTGCTGGACCATGTAGACTCCGCGATGTATTGTGTGAAAGAGCATGGCAGAAACGGCTTCGAAGTCTACAAGCCAGAGGATTGTAAGGCTGTTTGAGTTACTCCTTTGTCCTTGTTGACGCAACCCCGGCAATCAGCAAATTCACCAATCTATAATCGTATCTATTGGCCATATTGCCATGCTGAAGAACGTCGGAGAGAAATGACCACAGCTCGCCAGCATCCCCTGCAGAAGATTCTCGAAAGCCGCATCGCCATCATTGATGGAGCGATGGGCACCACCATCCGCACTTATGGGATGAAGGAAGCGGACATTCGCGTCGAGCGATTCAAAAATTCAACCAAAGACCTGCTCAACAACGGCGACCTCTTCAGCCTCACGCAGCCCACCATGATCTGCGATATCCATCGCCGCTTTCTTGATGCTGGTGCAGACATCATCGAGACCAATACCTTTGGTGCCACCAGCATCACCCAGAGCGAATTTTTTGTTGACGATCCACGCGAGCACGGTGGCCGCAAAGACCCCGCCTTCTACCAAAAGATCATCGACGATTCCTTCCTCAACTCGCTCGCCTGGGAGATCAACGAAACCTCAGCGCGGCAATGCCGTGAATGGGCAGATCGAGTGTCCAACGCGACCGGCCGCCAGCGTTTCGTTGCGGGAGCCATCGGCCCTCTCACGGTGTCTCTCTCCAATTCGCCCGACGCCGACGATGCAGGCTTCCGTGTCGTCACCTTCGATCAGGTGAAATCCGCCTACGCCCAGCAGATTCGCGCTCTCATTGCCGGTGGTTCCGACCTGCTGTTGGTCGAAACCATCTTCGACTCGCTCAATGCGAAGGCTGCATTGGTAGCCCTCCGCGAGGTCTTCGATCAGGATGGTAAGGAACTGCCTGTCATGATTTCTGCTGCCGTGGGCCGCGGCGGAGAGACGATGATCTCCGCGCAAACCATCGAGGCATTTTGGAATGCCGTTGCACATGTCAAACCGTTGTCGGTGGGGCTCAACTGCTCACTCGGCCCTGATCTGATGTATCCGTTTCTTGCCGAACTGGCAGAAAAATCCAACGCGGCCATCTCCTGCTATCCCAATGCCGGTCTGCCCAATCCACTCTCGGCAACAGGCTTTGACCTGGGACCAGAAGACATGGCTCGCCATCTTGCCAGCTTTGCAAATGGAGGTCTCATCAACATCGCCGGCGGTTGTTGCGGCAATACCCCCGATCACATTGCGGCCATCGCCCGCGCCCTCGAAGCCAAGCCGCCGCGGAAGCTCTGGCCCGTGCCTCCTGCGCAACAACTCGAAATGAAGTCTGCATTGCTTCAGGGCACGACTTCAGTCGTGCCGCAAAAGCACCGAAAAGATTCAAGGGCTTTAGCCCCTGAGACAAAGCCTCTCCGCCTCTCAGGCTCACAGCCATTCACTCAGCAGCCCGGCGTTTACATCATGATTGGCGAACGCACCAACGTAGCTGGTTCGCCGAAATTCGCCAAGCTCATCAAGGAAGGAAAATACGAAGAAGCCGTCAGCGTCGCCCGTCAGCAGGTCGACAACGGCGCAAACGTCATCGACATCTGCATGGACGAGGGCATGATTGACGGCGTACAGGCGATGACGCGCTTCTTGCATCTGCTGGCCAGCGAGCCGGAGATCGCCAAAGTTCCGTTCATGGTGGATTCTTCCAAGTGGGAAGTCATTGAAGCAGGCCTCAAATGCATTCAGGGCAAGGGGATCGTCAACTCCATTTCGTTGAAAGAAGGCGAGGAAAAATTCCGCAAGAACGCCGCATCGGTGCTCAAGTACGGCGCTGCCGCTGTGGTTATGGCCTTCGACGAACAAGGCCAGGCCGCTACCTTTGAAGACCGCATTCGCATCTGCGAACGCGCCTACAACATTCTTGTCAACGAGGTCGGCTTTCCTCCAGAAGACATCATCTTTGACCCCAACGTCCTCACCGTCGCAACGGGCATGGAAGAGCACAACAACTACGCTCTGGACTTCATTCGCGCCACACGCTGGATCAAAGAAAACCTGCCTCACGCCAAGGTTTCCGGCGGCGTTTCCAATGTCTCGTTCAGCTTCCGCGGCAACAACAAAGTCCGCGAGGCCATGCACTCTGCGTTCCTCTATCACGGCATCGCCGCAGGCATGGACATGGGCATCGTCAACGCGGGAATGCTCGAAGTCTACGAGGAGATCGAACCGGAACTGAAGGTGCTGGTCGAAGACGTACTGCTCAATCGCCGTCCCGACGCCACCGAGCGACTGGTCGATTTTGGCGAAAAGCTGAAGAGCGCGGGTGGCGAGGCCGTCACAGAAAAGAAGGCCGAAGAATGGCGCAGCGGTACTGTCGAGGAGCGCCTCTCGCACGCACTGGTCAAAGGCATCGATGCATATATTGAAATCGATACGGAAGAAGCTCGCGTGAAGCTGGGCCGTCCTCTGCTGGTGATTGAAGGCCCGCTGATGGCCGGCATGAGCGTCGTAGGCGATCTCTTCGGCGCAGGCAAAATGTTTCTGCCGCAAGTCGTAAAATCGGCCCGCGTCATGAAGAAGGCCGTGGCGCATCTCACTCCATTCATGGAAGCCGAAAAAGCAGCGATGGTTGCGGCTGGCCAGGAGGTCAAGGCGCAGGGAAAAATTGTCCTCGCCACCGTCAAAGGCGACGTGCACGACATTGGCAAGAACATCGTCGGCGTCGTCCTCGCCTGCAACAACTACGAGGTCATCGACCTCGGCGTGATGGTCTCCTGCGAAAAAATTCTTGAACGCGCCAAGGCGGAAAAGGCTGACCTGATCGGCCTCAGCGGCCTCATCACGCCTTCGCTCGACGAGATGGTCCACGTCGCCCGCGAGATGGAGCGTCAGGGCTTCAAGCTGCCGCTACTCATCGGCGGAGCCACCACCAGCCGCGCCCATACCGCCGTCAAAATCGCTCCGCACTATAGCGAGCCTGTGGTTCACGTCCTCGACGCCAGCCGCGCCGTGCCCGTCACCACCAGCCTTCTTAGTGTGGATGGCAAGGCCGCCTTTGTAGCCGAGCATTGCGCCGCCTACGAAGCCCTCCGCAAAGCCCACGCTGCGCCGCGTCCCAAGCTCCTCTTGCTTGAAGCCGCTCGCGCCATCCGCACTCCCATCCAGTGGCGCATCGAAGACCTTCCGGTTCCTGAGTTCACCGGCGTGCGCGTGCTAGACAACTTCCCACTGGCTACACTGCGCGAGTTCATCGACTGGTCGCCCTTCTTCCACACTTGGGGGCTCAAAGGCGTTTACCCTCGCATTCTCGACGATGAGAAACAAGGCACACAGGCGCACCAACTCTACACAGAAGCCAATGCGCTACTTGACACCATCATCGAGAAGAATCAGATTACAGCGCGCGGCGTCTACGGTTTCTTCGCGGCTAATTCGGTGGCCGATGATGTCGATCTGTACACTGACGAGACCCGCACAAATGTACTCGACCGCTTTCACTTTCTTCGCCAGCAGGCAAATCGGGAAGGGAACGAACCCTGCCGTTCGCTCTCGGACTTCATCGCGCCCAAAGAATCCAGCCTGCCCGACCACATCGGCGCATTTGCTGTCACTGCTGGCATCGGCCTCAAAGAGTTGTGCGATAGTTTCCGCGCTGACAATGACGACTACAACGCGATCATGGCTGAGGCACTCGCGGATCGCCTCGCCGAAGCCTTTGCCGAGTGCCTCCATAAGCGTGTGCGCGACGAATGGGGTTATGGCCGCGCCGAGTCCCTGAGCGTCGACGAAATCATCCACGAAAAATATCGTGGCATCCGTCCGGCTCCCGGCTACCCCGCCTGCCCCGATCACACCGAGAAAGCAACGCTCTGGCGATTACTCAACGTTGAGGCAACTACCGGAATGCAAATTACCGAGTCCTTCGCCATGTGGCCCGGCTCCAGCGTCAGCGGCCTCTACTTCGCTCACCCCGAGTCGCGCTATTTCTCGCTAGGAAAGATCGACCGCGACCAAGTCGCAGACTACGCCGAACGCAAGGGAATGATTGTCGCGGAGGTTGAGCGCTGGCTCGGCCCCAACCTCAACTACGACCCCGCCTAAGAGCGTATGGCCGAGGTCCTAAGGCCTCAAACGAGAGATATTGGGTATCCAACGTCTGACTCTTCTAATAGTCGGAACACGGTCACTCACCAACGATATCTCCGCATGAACAGATAATGTCTCCCCCCGATATGTTTATTTCGTTCATATCATCAATTAAAACGCCGCCATTGAGGCGGACTCGAAAGGAGCTTACGGTGATTGCATAGTTAAAGGCCTCGGTGTCCGCATCTACTGGGAGGTTAGGTGCAGGATCGACCGATAAGAATGTAAACCCTGCATGGCCATTATTGGCAATCTTGAGGGTTCCTTTCTTCCCTACGAGAGCGTTGAGACGTGAAACAGTATCCACATAGTGAGAATAATGCTTGTCGCTATTGATTTGAACGAGAGGAACCAATTCTGACACCACCAATGAATTCCTGTTTAAATCGCATATCGGCAGGTGTCGCACCCTTAAAATTTGGGTGGCCCATCCTTCACACGTTTTTTGTGCGAAGGGTGGGAATCATTGACCTTAGCCAGCCGGTTTTTTCTGATCTCTGATACTGGTTCCCTTGCACATTATTTCCCCTGTAAGGCGCACAATCATTCTCAGAAGTTTTTCTCCAGTCGTCCCGGCGTCGCCTGGCAGCCAGAAGACGCCAGCAGAGGGCGAATCATCGCGTAACTCCTTATCCTGGGCGATTCTGCGGGGAACTTCTTTGTTTTCACGATTTTGCAGCGAAACCTCGCCCGTAAACTCATGAAAACAAATAATTTGCTTACAGAATAGGGGTGGGGGTGGGTGACCTTTTACTGGAGGTTGTCCCCTGCGTACTGAATGGAGAAATTTATCTTCGCCGCTTTTGCAGATAATTATCTTCGTCTATGCGACAGTGGATCTAGTAATCAAAAAGACAGAAGCAGTGTGGCCTCCTCGAACGGTCGGGGCGCAATCCTGGGCATGGTTTGCGCTCCCGGCCGTTCGTCTTTTTGTGCGACTAAATCGTTCCTGCCTCGCGGTAACGCCCAAGCTCTTTCACCATCGAGCAATGCCGTTTCAGCCCCTCGATAGCCCGCGATCCATCCGCTGCGGATTGAATCTTGCAATCCACATAGAAGATGTACTCCCACGGCTTGCCATGCACAGGACGCGATTCGATCTTGGTCAAATTGAAGCCCATAAACGCCATCTCGGCCAGTGCGGAAACCAGCGATCCCGGCCTGTGCTCTACAGAAAACGCCAGGCTAATCTTGTTTGACTCCGCATCAGTCACCGCCTCCTCAGCTCTCCGCACCAGAAAAAAGCGTGTATAGTTCTCCGGGTTGTCTTCAATGTCGGCTTCCAGAATCTCCGCGCCATAGTAGCGTGCCGCAGCCTCGCTGCCAATGCCCGCCATGTGCCGATCTTTCGACTCCATCAACTGCTTTACGCTGCCTGCCGTGTCATAAAATGCGCAGGCCTCCATGCCGGTGTGAGCCGCCAGATACTTCCGGCACTGCGCCAGCGCCACCGGATGCGAATACACGCGCTCAATCTCCTCGATCTTCACGCCAGGAATCGCAATCAAATTGTGCCGGATGCGCAGCAGCGTCTCTCGCTCCACGCGCACATCGTGCGTCAACAACAGGTCGAAGTGCTCCAGCACCGAGCCGGCCAAACTATTCTCAATGGGAATCAGTGCGGCATCCACGCCGCCGTTCACCACCGTCGCAAAAACATCCGCAGATAGCGGAACGGGAACGATCTCTGCCTCCGGAATCAGTTTCGCCGTTGCCTCGTGGCTGAAAGAGCCGAACTCGCCCTGTATAGCGATCTTCATGTCTTCTCCGTTCCCCAATGATCTGTTGTCCTGCCCTACTACAGTATTTACCTCATCCACAAATCCGCCGCCACAAACCCAAAAAACACCATCGCAATCACACCATTCATGGTAAAGAACGCAGCATTCAACCTACGCAAATCGCGGGGCGAAACCAGCGAATGCTCATAAGCCAGCAGCAAAGCCACAGCCACGATGCCCAACTCGCCGAACGCATGAAAATGAAAGAGCCGCCCAAACCAAATCAGCAGCGCCAGCATCAAAAAGTGCATAGCCTGCGCCACTCTGAAGGCCGCCGGGATTCCCATTGACTGGGGCAGGGAATTGAGCCCCGCCGCGCTGTCATGCTCAAAATCCTGGCAGGCATACAGCACATCAAACCCTCCCGCCCACAGCGTCACTGCTCCGGTCAACACCAAGATTCGTGCGTCCAGCCCGCCGCGCACCGCAATCCACGCCGCCGTGGGCGCGAGCCCCAGCGCCAGTCCCAGTCCCAGATGCGACCACCGAGTTACGCGCTTCAGATAGCTATAGCCCCACAGCACCAATAGCACAAGCGGCGAAAGGTACAGTGTAAGCCGGTTCAACTCCGCCGACGCTGCCACAAACACCGCCGCCGTCAGCAATGCAAAGCCCAACACAAATTCGCGTGTCAGCAATCCAGAGGGAATCGCGCGATCTTTGGTTCGAGGATTGGCCGCATCAATCTCGGAATCCGCCCAGCGATTGAACGCCATTGCCGACGACCGTGCGGCGACCATCGCCACCAGAATCCACGCCAGCGTCGCACCTTTCGGCAACCCATTCGCCGCCAGCAGCACCGCCGTCAGCGCAAACGGCAGCGCAAAGATCGAGTGCTCCCACTTGATCATCTCCAACGTCGTCCGTGTCCGCGCCCACAAACTCGCCATCGGTACTCCCATGCATCAGTTTACTTGAGAGCGCGTGCCCGGCTGCAATGTGGTTTGCAGGTAAAAAGCAACCGAAACCAGTTCCACCAAGATTACAGAGCGTCGCCCGGCAATTATCCAGAGAGATCGCTGTGATAGGCTGGCGCATACAGGCGTGTTGCCGTCTCAACCTGGAGGTTTTTCATGTTTCAGAGTGCTTTTATTGCGACCGTCGTGGCCGCAGTTGCAATACCGCTGGCCGCACAAGGTGTCGCGAGCCAGACAGATCTGGCAGCATCGGTCGAGCGTCAGTTGCCCAGCCTGACCGAGACCTACAAGCATCTGCACCGCACCCCGGAACTCTCACGCCACGAAGAACAGACCTCTGCTTTTCTGGCAGCCGAGTTGCGCAAGCTGGGCTATACCGTCACCGAGCACGTGGGCAAATACGAAGACGGCTCGCAGGCCTTTGGCGTGGTTGCTATGCTGGAGAATGGTGCAGGCCCGCGCCTCTTGATTCGCACGGATATGGACGCCCTGCCGGTGGACGAGAAAACCGGTCTGGATTACGCCAGCACTGTGAAGACGACAAATGCGCAAGGCCTGCAGGTGAGCGTGATGCACGCCTGCGGTCACGACTTGCACATGACTGTGCTGCTGGGCATGGCGCAAGAGATGGTTGCACGCAAGAGTCAATGGCACGGAACGCTGGTGCTGATAGGCCAGCCTGCCGAGGAGGTGGTGCAAGGCGCTTCGGCATTGCTGGCAGACCATCTTTATGAGCGGTTTGGACGGCCTGATTTCGTACTCTCGGAGCATGACGATCCGGCTCATGCGGCGGGCACTGTTGCGTTGAAGGGCGGACCGCTGTTAGCGAGTGCGACATCTATCAGCGTGACGATCCGCGGTATCGGCGGACACGGCTCGGCTCCGCAGGCTGGCAAGGACCCCATTGTGCTTGCCGCTGAGTTTGTACTGGTGGCGCAGACCATTGTCAGCAGGCAGATCGATCCGCAGCAGCCCGCCGTGCTCACGGTGGGCACCATTCACGGCGGCACGAAGAACAATATTATTCCCGATGAGGTAACGATGGGGCTAACGCTGCGGACATATTCCTCCGCGGTGCGCGACCAAATTATTGCTGCCGTGCGCCGGACTGCGAACGGCTTGGCGGAGGCGTATGGCATTCCCGCCGACCGCATGCCGACAGTGACCGTGGGCGAGAGTACGCCCGCTACGTATAACGACGCCGCTCTTGCCGAGAGATTACGCGCTGTTGCCGTGACCGCATTGGGTGCGGAGCGCGTAGAGACAGCAGAATCGGTGATGGGTTCGGAGGATGTGGGCCTGTTCTCTCTTGATGGAAAAATTCCCGCGGTGATGTTCCGTGTGGGCGCTGCCGATGCGGACAAGCTGGCCGAGAGTCGCAAATCCGGCGTGCCGCTGCCAGGTCTGCACTCCGTGCTGTTTGCACCTATTTACGAAAAGGCAATTCCTGCCGGAGTGATGGCCATGACTGCGATGGCGATGGATTTATTGAAATAATCAGGCGCGTCAGAAATTGCGTTGCCCCACACTCTCCGCTCTAACTCAGCGGAGAGTGTGAGCGCTTTCGAATACATAATTCACTTTGACGGGTCGACCAAGGCCTGATAGACAGCTGCGTGGCCCTTATACTCAAAGCTGTGATTGTCAGGGCTGCTCATGCGCTGGATCATGCTCACAAATACGATGTCGTTTGCGGGATCAACCCAGAACCAGGTGCCTGCTGCGCCATCCCAGAAGAATGTGCCTTTGCCGTCGGAGAGGTTCGCCTCTGTCGGATCGAAAATCACGGCGCAGTCGTAACCGTAGCCAAAGCCCGGTCGCATCATCGACAGGCCGATGCCGAATTCTCCTGTGAGCAGCGAAGCGGGCAGATGATTCGAGCTCATCAGCTTGACTGTCGCGGGTGCAAGAATACGCGCACCGTTCAACTCGCCACCATTGGCCAGCATTGAAGCGAAGCGGTAGTAATCTTCAATCGTAGTCACCAGACCACCGCCGCCCGAAGGCATCGTCGGCTCCGTAACATAATCGGTGGGTGCACCACCGCTGGCCGACGTAGGCGTGATCCCGCCGTCGATAGTTCCCTTGTAATTTGTGGCAAAACGGCTGCGCTTCTCTGCGGGAACATAAAAGTCAGTATCTTTCATCTCCAACGGCGCGAAGATATGGTCGTGCATAAAGTCAGGCAGCTTCTGGCCCGAGAGTTTCTCGACGATGTAGCCTTGGATGTCCATCGAACAGCTATAGGTCCAACCTTTGCCCGGTTGGTAGAGCAACGGGAGCTTCGCCAGTTTGTCGATCATCTCTTGCAGCGTTTGCGACTGCATGACCTTCGCGTCGCGATACGCCTGGTCTACCATGGTGTTGCCCATGGAGCCGTAAGTAAAACCAGCAGTGTGCGTCATCAGCTCACGCATGGTGGGCGCATGATCTGGATCGACAAGAATCATCTTGCCTTCCGCGTCGACTCCCTTGAAAACCTTGAGATGCGCGAACTCGGGAATGTACTTCGAGATAGGGTCAGAGGGAAGCCACTTGCCCTGTTCGTAGAGAATCATCATCGCCACGCCTGTGACAGGCTTGCTCATTGAGTAGGCGCGAAAGATCGTGTCCTTGGTGATAGGAGTGTTCGTGGCGACATCGCGCTGGCCGTAGGTTTTGTACTCCACGACTTTGCCGTGGCGCGCGAGAATGGTGACCGCGCCAGCAAGCTGTTTCTGGTCGATCTCTCCCTGGATCAGCGCGTGAAGACGCTCCAACCGCTCGGAAGAGAAGCCTACCGACTCAGGCTTGTTTACCGCAAGATCAAGCGCGTGGCGTGCCGACTGTTGCGCATAGCTATGACTACCCAAGACAAGTGCCAGGCCTGCCATCAACGCGGAGTATATCGTGTTTCGTAAGGCCATGCGAATTCCCTTCATTGTTCGTTCGAAAAAGAACAGCCGCATTGCCGGAATCTGGAGGCAAAGCAACGGCATATGAGTTTGTTGTTAGCAAATCACCTTCAAACTGAATTGAATCTGTCGCGAATCGCCCGCGGTTTTGCTGATCCAGTCAAAGCATGTATCGCAAAAATTCTTCTCGCTGAC
>CAYPYJ010000111.1:0-11696 GCA_964414945.1 uncultured Occallatibacter sp. | reverse complement strand
GAACGGCACTGATGGCTGTTGACCGCTTCTACTCAGCAGAGAATTCGCACGAGCCGCGCACGGAGCATTGGCTGCTCAGTATCACCTACTACTTGAATCCGAAGCAGGTCAGCGATCAGGC
Organism: uncultured Occallatibacter sp.; assembly: GCA_964414945.1. GTDB lineage: Bacteria > Acidobacteriota > Terriglobia > Terriglobales > Acidobacteriaceae > Telmatobacter. The sequence continues at coordinate 11,575 of CAYPYJ010000111.1, read as the reverse complement.
CCGCGTCTATCCGCAATACGAGTTCATCAATCCGCTCGGATTGACCATCACCGAGTTCCACGAAAACCGTGTCTCTGTCGATGTGCACAGTCCACACGCAGTTGCAGGAGCTACGCGATGAGCTTTGATCTGATTCTGCCGTTCTTTCCCGAAGAGTTGCGCGAGCTTCTGCTCGATCCGTCGATCTCCGATCTGATGATCAATGGGAGGAGCGGAGTCTTTGCAGACCGCAATGGCGTCGTCGAGCAAATCAAGCTCACGCAGCCGTTCACGAACGAACGCTTGCAGGCTGCCATTGAACGCGTCGCGCGTATCCTCGGGCAGGATCTGACGACGCAGAATCCGATTCTCAATACGCGCTTGCCGGATGGCTCGCGCGTGGCCGTTGTCGGCTCGCCTTCTTCGATCAATGGTCCGACCTTTACCGTGCGCAAATTCAACCGCTGGTTTACTTCGGATGAACTCGTCGCATCGGGCAGTCTTCCCGACAACGTTCGGGATACGGTTGTGCGCCTGATTGGAGCACGGAAGAACGGCATTATCGCCGGTGGAACTGGCTCGGGGAAAACAACTCTGATGAAAGCTCTGCTCGACCACGTTCCCATGCAAGAGCGGTTGATTGTGATCGAGCAGCCCGCCGAATTGAAGGTTGCCCATCCCAATGCCGTTCGCTGGGAGGCGGTCGCGGCAATTCCCGGTCAAGTTGCCGTCACTCCAAGTCAGCTTGTAGCTGCTGCTTTGCGGCACCGTCCCGACCGCATCATCATGGGCGAAATCCGCGACGAGTGCGGCTACGACCTCTTGCAGGCGATGAACACCGGCCACGGCGGAACGCTTTCAACATTGCACGCAGACTCCGCTCTTGATGCGCTTGACAGGCTGGCGGATATGGCTCTCAGCGCCCGAACCAATCTCGACCAGCAATTCATCCGGTCACAGACCGGAAAAGCAGTGGATTTTGTTCTCTACTGCGAACGCGATTCCACGGGCCGACGCCGGGTGCGCGAGCTGATCACCGTGAGTGGATACAGCCACACGGACCAGTGCTTCGTGACGGAGGAAATCTACCGGGCTTCCTCCACAGTGGCGGCGTAGATTGCAGCGCGGATTGCAGGATGGAATGCGAATCGGAGGAGCGGCAATGCAAAGCCTTCTTGGGCACAGTGAAGCAAACGGAATTACGCCCTTGTTGTGCGCTCTTGAGCGTGACCACGCCGAATGGCAGACGTGCGATACCCGGTGCGAGATGCGGCTCTTTGTCCCGAGGTCTGACGGCGAGAAGGTTGATCTGGTTTGCCGGGGAATGGCATCGCCAGGAAGCGGGAGCAGCGTTGTTCTTGAAGGGTGTCTCCCAGTTCCATTCCTCACTAGCTCGGTCACTGCTTCGGGGCCTTTGCGACGCCCTGCGGCAGGCTCGCTCTTCTGCTTCTGCTGCGCATCCCTACGGGTTACGGTTTCCATCTGCGATGGACCCTCCGTAAATGCAGAGCTTCGGCACTTGGGAGTCGCGCCCACTCGCATAGCTTCGCAAGGTGTGACCCGAGCAGATCGGGAATTCAAAAACGGAGACACGATCATGTATCAGAACAAAGCTATCCTCATCGGCTTCCTTGGCGGCGACGCCGAAGTTCGCACCGGCAAAAACAACCAGAAGTTCACCACCCTCTCGCTCGCAACCAAGACCTCTTACAAGGACAAAGAGTCCGGCGAATACATCTCGCATACCGAGTGGCATCGCTCTATCGTCTTCGGCAAACTTGGCGAGTTCGCGGCCACGCTCAAGAAGGGCGCGCACATCCAGATCGAGGGCGAGATTCGCCACTCCGAGTACACGCCCAAGAAGGCAAAGAAACCGGTCCGCACCGACTCGATTCGCGTCAACTCCATCCTCAAGCTCGACCGCGCGGAAAAGGCCGCTGCGGAAGAACAGGAAGCCAACGAGGAGTTGCCTTTCGACGAAGCGGCCGAGTAGGCCGCTCCCCTTCACGGTGAAAGCCCGGCATCGTCCGGGCTTTCCTACTGGAAATGCCCGTGGAATCGCGTTCTTGAGAGGTCACCTTATGAACCGAATTGCCGCCAACTTCCTCACCCGTTCCTTCGCTCCCTGCGAAACTGTTGCACTCCTGTTACGCCGGGACAATACAACCCGACCACAGCAGCGGATCATTACGCTTGAGCAGCTTCTCTCGCCGCGCTATCTGGTATGGCTCGGCTACGAGAACGACAACGGCGCGAACGTTTATGTCTCGGCCAATCCGTTGCGCCCCGGCAGCCGAAAGCGGACCAAGGAGTGCATCGCATCCGTCCGCCACATCTATATAGATATTGATGAAGACGGCGACGCCAGGCTCGCTGCGCTGCGGGCGTCCGATCTGGTTCCCACGCCGACCGCGATCATTTCGACTTCGCCCGGCAAATACCAGGCGCTCTGGCGGGTTGCCGGATTCGACTTCGAGCGTCAGGAACAGACGCTCAAGTTGATCGCCCAAGCCTATGGTGGCGATCCCGCTTGCACCGACCGGAACCGGGTGCTGCGCGTCCCCGGTTTCTTGAACCGCAAGTATTCTCCCGCGCATCCTGTCGCGGTCGAATACCCAGCCGATGCGATCTACGGTCCAGCCGATTTCCGGCTTAAGAATATCGAGGTCTCTTCCGTGCGCCCGCTCTGCGGAAACACACGGAAGAAGCCCGTTGGTATGCACTCCCATTCCGAAGAGGACTGGGCATGGGTTTGCGCGCGGCTTGCACACGATATGGACGCTACGAAGCTGACGCAGGAACTCGCTTCGCGTCGCTCCGATAAATCCGATCCGCTCTACTACGCCCAACGCACTGTCGATGTCTCCTCGGCCCGCCTTTGGTTGGGCCAAGGCATTCCCATCGAAGACATCATCACCATGCTTGAAGTCCGCCGCCGCTTCGAGATTCCCGTCGCACATTGTTCCGCTCGTGCGCGGGAGATTGCGGCCACAGCACAACGCATGATTGCCCGTCGAAAGACGGCCTGATTCCACAGCCCGAAGGAGACCGATATGCCACTGCTTGAAGTCACACAAACCCGTCACATCAGCGCATCCATTCGACTCACTGATACAACCGCATTGCAGGTCGATCAGTATGCCGCATTCATCCACGCTTCCGCCGACGATGTTGTCGAGCAGGCACTCGCCTATGTCTTCTCGAAAGACCGCGACTTTCAGGAATTCCTTCGCACTCCTGAAGCGCAGCGGATTACGCCGACTCTGCGCATCCGTCGCGCGCCTGCTTCCGAAGCCGCTGAAGCGCCTTCAAAGCCTGCATCGAAAGCACCAGTAGCTGTGGGAGCAAAGGCGTGAATTGCCTTCGCTTTCCTGCCCGGACCACTGCGGCGCTGCGCGCCGGAAGAATTTTCGATACTCCATCCCTCATAGGGAACTGTTTAGCTTCCTGCGGGAGCTAATTGGTTCCGGCAGAAACGGAACAGGTTATGAAATCGCGGGAACCTATAAGCTCCATGCGATTACAACGAAAGGAGCGCATTGCGTATGCCAATACTGGACACCGAAATGAAGCGCCGCAAAGGCGCGGTGAAAGGCCGCGAGTGCCGTAACCATTCACTCAACACCAAGCTCACCGCTACTGAAGCTGCTGCCGTGGATGCCGCCGCAGACTCCGAAGGAAAAGCAGTTGGTGAGTGGTTGCGCGATCTGGTGCAGGGAGAACTTGCAGAAGGCAGCCGTCGATTGCAGTCCCTGGCCATTATGGGAGAAATTGCGGCACTCCGGCTTCTGCTCATCAACACACTTGAACCGCTTCTGCGTGGCGACAAGATGACTACGGAGCAGTTCAAGGAGATGCTTCGCTACGTGAAGGTAAACAAGCGCAAGGCGGCGGAAGACACTCTCGCCAGCTATACGGAAAGGAGCACGGAACAGCTATGAATACCACGCATTGGGGACGCAAGGAAACAATTGTTACGCCGCCGCAGGCTCCCATCTATAGCTATGCGGCCATCACGCTCGTGCTGATTCTGACCGCTGTATTTTTGCGCATCTACATAGGTGTGTTCATGTCGCCGCTCGAACGCTACGACCTCTGGCCGTACATTCAGTCGGGCGCACTAACTGGATTGAAACCCACCGGTCAATACCAGCTTCTCGACGCTTCGGATGCCCATCTTCATGCGCATCCTGCTACCTCCGCTGATGTCGAACCGGGCGTGACCACGATAGAATTCGCACGGCCCCTGCCGCTTCAATTGACCACGAGCGCCCGCGCCGCCGGTATGGTTTACCTCTATCGCGGTCCAAAAACTGTCTATCGGAATGTCCCGCTTCATGCTTACCTTCAGCAGTTCGTCTATGGTGGGCACAGCGTAGCCGGAGTCCTCCGCTGGCCACTTATCGCCGGGCTTGTTGTGCTTTTGAGCGTGCTCCCGTTTGCCGCACGCAAAGACGTTGATCGATTCCGAGAGATGAAGTATGGACGCCTGCTCAAAGGCCCGGTGCGAGTAACGCCAACAGGGTTCAATCGCGCAGTGAAGGGCGATGGAGTTGGCTTCAGAACCATCGAATCGAAGAAGCTCATGCGCATTCCCCGGCTTGCCGAAGGGCAGCATATCGAATTGATGGGCGATACAGGCGCGGGCAAAACCCGGCTCATCATGCAGCTTCTCTTGCAGATCAAAGAGCGGGGTCATTCGGCTATCGTCTACGATCCAGCCTGCGAGTTCGTGCAGCGGTTCTATGACAGCAAAAACGGCGACATCATTCTCAATCCTCTTGATGCTCGATGCCCCTACTGGGGGCCGTCCGAGGAGTTGCGCCGCCGCGCCGAAGCAAAGGCGATTGCAGCCTCGCTCTATCAACCGACCACGGACAAAAAAGGCGAGTTCTTTACCGAGACGCCGCAGAAAATATTCGCTCACTTGCTGACCTTCGGCCCATCTCCCGAAGAGCTTGTTGAGTGGATGGCCAACCCAGATGAGATCGACCGCCGCGTGCAAAATACCGAGATGGCAACCATGATCGCCAAGGGCGCGCAGCAGCAGCGCAATGGCGTCCTGGCCTCGCTCGGACTGATCGCGGACAGTCTGCGAATGCTGCCGCGCAAAGACAAAACACGGAACCACTGGAGCGCCACCGATTGGTCTGAGAACCGGAAGGGCTGGATCTTTCTTACCTCGAAACCCAGCGAGCGCGAGGCATTGCGCCCGCTGCACAGCCTGTGGATTGATCTGCTGGTTTTGCGTCTACTCAATGAACCGAAGGAAGGCCAGCACCCGGTCTGGTTTGTGCTGGACGAGTTGGCCAGTCTGCAACGTCTGCCGCAGCTCCACACGGCCATCACTGAGAATCGCAAATCGAAGAATCCGATTGTGCTGGGCTTTCAAGGAAAGGCACAGCTTGAGTACATCTACGGCCATATGGCCGAGGTCATGCTCTCGCAGCCGGCAACGAAAATCTTTTTGAAAACTACCGAGCCAAAGGCCGCCGAGTGGGTATCGAGCGCCATCGGCAAAGTAGAGATTGAGCGGATGCGGCAGACCCATTTCGACGGCAGCCGCACAGGGAAGAACTTCACACTTGAGCGCCAGGTCGAACCACTGGTGATGGACTCGGAAATCTCCGGCTTGCCCGACCGGCACGCATTCCTGAAGCTCGGCAATTACGTCGCCTGCTTCTCATTCGCGTATCACGACATCCCGGCAACGCAACCATCTTTTGTGCCGCGTCCGCTCGACGACGATGAACTCGGCTTCGATCCGAAGACGCTGGCGAAGAAGCAGGCTGAGCCTGAGTCCATCGACGAAAGCGCCGAGGCAATCCAGAGCGGATTCTCATTAGGAGATTGAACATGCTCAAAATCTCAAAAGCCCTTTCCGCAGGCAAACTCGAAAACTACCACAAGCAGGAATTCACTTCGCCGGACCAGAGTTATTGGAGCCAAGGGCAAACTGTGCAGGGCGAGTGGCAAGGTTTGCTTGCGGAAAAGTACGGACTCGCAGGTACGGTCAGCGCCGATGAATTTCACCGGCTCTCTGACGGCCAGCACCCTCAGACCGGCGAGCAACTTGTTCAGCATCGGCAGTCCTTTGAGTACCAGGATGCCAATGGCAAGACAATCAAATCCGTCGAGCATCGGGCCGGTTGGGATGCGACCTTCAGTGCGCCGAAGTCGGTATCACTGACCGCTCTTGTTGGCGGCGACAGCCGGGTCCGCGAGGCTCACAGCATGGCGGTCACGACTGCTCTCGGCGAGTTGGAACGGTATACGCAGGCGCGACTCGGCGGCACTAAGCCCGCCGAGTCCACCGGCCAATTCATCGTCGCAAAATTCGAGCACGACACATCGCGGCCCGTTGATGGCTATGCCGCGCCGCAGCTTCATACCCACGCCGTCATCTTCAATGTCACCGAACGAGCGGATGGAACGACGCGGGCGCTTCAGGAGCGCGGTTTCTTCGAGTCACAGCAGTTCGCCACTGCCGTCTACCAGTCGGAGCTGACTTTCCGGTTGCGTGAATTGGGCTACGAGATTGCGCCGGGCAGGAGCGGCGCGCCGGAGATCAAAGGATATTCGCAGGAGTATCTTGACGCATCGAGCCAGCGCCAGAATCAGATCCTCGCGCACATGCAGCAGAATGGTCTCTCCGGCTACGAGGCGGCGGAAATCGCCGCCCATGCTACTCGCGACAAGAAGCAGATTCAGTCACCCGCCGAAGTCCTCTCGGCGCATCGCAAGCTGGCCGCCGAGTTCGGAAATCAGCCGAATCAGGTTGTGGCCGAGGCGCGACAACGCAGCCAGAACAAATCCGTCGAGCATACCCCTGAAAGAGCGCAGAAGGCCGCGCAGGAGGCCGTGACTTTCGCACGCGAGCGCAGCTTCGAGCGCGAAGCCGTCACCGATGAGCGCGCCCTCTTCCGCGATGCCTTGCGGCGCGGTATGGGTGAAACGACTTACGCCCAGGTACGCGCGAGTGTTGAACAACGCTTGGCCTCCGGCGAATTTCAATTTGTAGCCGCGACGAAACACGGTTCAGCGCGGCAGTTCACTACGGCGGAAACCATCCAGGCCGAAAAGGAAATCCTGCGGCAAATGCGCCATGGGCAGGGCCGTGCCGAACAGATCATGCCTGTTCAGCAGGCCGTGGCGCATACCGCCCAATACCCGATTCTCAATTCGTCACAACGGTTGGCGGCGGAAGAGATTTTGACCTCGCGCGACAGGATACAGGGATTGCAGGGAAGCGCTGGCGTGGGGAAAACAACAGCATTGAAAACTGTGCGCGAGGCCGCAGAGCAGCGCGGGATGATTGTCGAGGGCTTTGCCCCGACCTCCCGCGCCGCGCATCAGCTCCGCGATGCCGGCATCAATGCTGAGACGCTGCAAGGCTTCCTTGCCCGGCATAAGCAGCCGACACCGGAACGCCACCTATATATGGTTGACGAGTCGAGCCTCGCCAGCACCAAACAGGTGCGCGGTTTCCTCGCCAAACTCGATCCTGGCGACCGAGTTCTCTTCATTGGCGACACGCGCCAGCATCAGGGAGTTGAAGCGGGAAAGCCCTTTGAGCAGTTGGTCGATGCCGGAATGAGCACGGCGCGACTTGATCAGATTGTCCGCCAGAAAGACCCCGAGTTGCTGCGCGCCGTCGAGCATCTATCGCGTGGCGAAGTGGCCGAAGGCGTCGCGCTTCTCGAACAGCAGGGCCGGGTTACGGAGATTGCCGACCCCGAGAAGCGCATCGCTTCGATTGCCCGCAACTATGCCGACAATCCTGTCAACACCATCATCGTTTCCCCTGACAATGCTTCGCGCTGCGCGATCAATCAGGCGGTTCGCTCGGAGTTGCAGCAACGCGGCATCGTCGAATCTGAGAACCACGCAATGCGCGTGCTTGCGTCGCGCTCAGACATGACCGGCGCTGACCGGGCCTGGGCCGCACGCTATGAAGTTGGCGACGTGCTCCACTACCAGCGTGGCAGCAAGACTCTCGGCATCGAGCAGCGCAGCTATGCGCGAGTAATTTCGACCGATACAAAATCGAATCTACTGACCATCGAGAAACCGGACGGTCAGCAAATCACATACGATCCGGCCCGGCTGCACGGTATCTCCGCTTACCGCGAGATCGAGCGCGAATTTGCTGTGGGCGACCGCTTGCAATTCACCGCGCCGAATCGTGAACTTGGCGTCGCCAACCGCGACCTTGGAACTGTGCAGAAGATCGGCGAGCACGGCGAAATGACCGTCCGCTTGGACGGCGGCAAGGACAAGGAAGTCACATTCGATCCAGCCGAGATGCGGCACTTCGATCACGGCTACGCCGTCACCTCGCACAGTTCGCAGGGACTCACTTCGGAACGCGTTCTGGTCAACATGGACACCAATGTCCATCCCGAACTCATCAATACCCGCTTTGCCTATGTCTCCGTCTCCCGCGCCTCGCAGGATGCGCAAATCTTCACCAACAACCTCGCCCAACTCGCCCCGCAACTCAGCACCGACATATCCAAGACTTCCGCGCTCAAAGTCGCACAGAGCCCCGCAGCCGTTCAGGGAATCGGCATGGGATGAGTATCTGATGTACAGGTCCGATAGAATGGAGGCGTCACCGGCCTCCACAACCCGCGTTCACTACGCGGCTCGAAGTACGGAGGATTTCGATGACCAATCTGACCACCATGTCCGAGAACTACGAACATATCCGCACTGGAATCGTCGAGCTGCTCAAGGCAGCCCGATCCGCCGCCGCCCGCAATGTCAATTCGATCATGACGGCGACCTACTGGGAGATCGGGCGGCGCATCGTGGTGCTGGAACAGGGCGGAGAGCAGCGGGCCGGATACGGCGAACAGCTCATTGAACAACTGGCCACCGATCTCACAGGGCAGTTTGGCCGTGGTTTCAAACGGACGAATCTATGGCAAATGAGGGCATTTTACCTTGCCTGGCCTGAAGCGCAGATTCTCCAGACACTGTCTGGAGAATCTGCAACTTGCATTTCTATCAATGACATAGAGAAACACCCGACCTCAACCGCTGCCTTGGCCGCCCGTTTCGCCTTGCCTTGGTCCGCGTATGTCCGGCTGCTATCGGTCAAGAATTCAGAAGCCAGGAACTTCTACGAAGCTGAGGCTCTACGCGCAGGCTGGTCCGTCCGCCAACTCGACCGCCAGATCGGCAGCCAGTTCTACGAGCGCATCGCCCTTTCCAAGAACAAAGCCGCCATGCTGGAGAAGGCGCAAACACCCGAATCAACCGACGCGATTACGCCCGAAGAGGCTATCAAAGACCCGTTTGTTCTCGAATTTCTGGACCTCAAGGACGAATACTCTGAGTCAGATCTGGAGGAGGCGCTCATCCGGCATCTCACCGATTTTCTGCTGGAATTGGGCGACGATTTTGCCTTCGTTGGCCGGCAGCGGCGGCTTCGCCTCGACGACAACTGGTTCCGCGTCGATCTCGTTTTCTTCCACCGTCGCCTTCGCTGCCTTCTCCTGGCCGACCTGAAGATTGGCAAGTTCAGCTACGCCGACGCCGGCCAGATGCACATGTACCTCAACTACGCCCGTGAACACTGGACCAAGCCCAGCGAAAACCCGCCAGTCGGCCTGATCATTTGCGCCGAGAAGGGCGCAGCAGAGGCGCATTATGCCCTCGACAACCTGCCCAACAAGATTCTTGCTGCCGAGTACCAGACCGTTTTGCCTGACGAAAAGACCATTGCGGATGAATTGGAGCGCTCTCGCAGGGAACTGGAACAGCGCAGATTACTCCCTGGAAGCAGCGAATAATATCTCCCCATGTTCCTTGGGGCCGTTTTCCTCCCTCAACTACCGCTTGAGTTGCTGCCGTCATTTATCATGATGAGCGACGTGGTTTCTCTGATTCTGAAGGTTTTAATTATGCCTCCTTTTTGTCCCATGAGCAGGGTTGGGGGCACAACTCATTGTTTTTCTATGTCTTGCATGGAGCACGGAGCAAACGCCCGGCCACGCTCGGTACTTCGCCCACGAATTGATCGAAAACATGCCTCAATCGTCCATCAACCAGAACCCGGAACAGATTGCCCGCGACCAGATTGACGCGAAGCTGGTCGAGGCAGGTTGGCGTGTTCAGGACAAAAGCAAGATCGACTTCAATGCCGCGCAGGGGATCGCGGTGCGCGAATACCCCACCGACATCGGTCCCGCCGATTATGTGCTTTTCGTGGATCGCCGCGCCGTGGGCGTTATCGAGGCGAAGCCGGAAGACTGGGGCCACAGGATCACGGTTGTTGAAGAGCAGGCCGAAGGCTATGCCGCCGCGAACCTGAAGTGGGTCAATAACCGGGAGCCGTTGCCCTTCGTCTACCAGAGCACGGGCGTCATCACCCGCTTTACGGACGGACGCGATCCGCATCCCCGCTCGCGCGAAGTGTTCACCTTCCACCGCCCAGAGACAATAGCGGAATGGCTTTCCAAACCCCAATCGCTTCGTGCCCGGTTGCAGAATATCCCGCCGCTCGACCCGGCAGGCTTTCGCGCCTGCCAGATCACAGCGATCAAAAACCTGGAAAACTCCTTCAAGGCTGATCGTCCGCGCGCGCTCATGCAGATGGCCACCGGCTCCGGCAAGACCTTTACGGCCATCTCCTCCGTCTATCGCCTGCTCAAGTACACGGACGCCAAGCGCATCCTCTTTCTGGTGGACACGCGCAACCTCGGCCAGCAGGCCGAGCAAGAGTTCATGTCTTACCTTCCCAACGACGAAAACCGCAAGTTCACTGAGCTTTACAATGTCCAGCTACTGAAGAACTCCTATATCGCGGGCAGCAGCCAGGTCTGCATCAGCACCATTCAGCGCATGTACTCCATCCTCAAGGATGAACCGCTCGACGAGAGCGCGGAGGATGAGAACCCGGCAGAGCGCCTCGTTCGCCCCAAGCAGCCGCTGCCCGTGGTCTACAACGCGAAGTACCCGCCGGAGTATTTCGACTTCATCATCATCGACGAATGCCACCGCTCGATTTACAACATCTGGCGGCAGGTCATCGAATACTTCGACGCATTCCTCATCGGCCTCACCGCCACGCCAGACGCGCGCACCTATGGCTTTTTCAAAAAGAACATCGTCAGCGAATACAGCCATGAGCGGGCCGTTGCCGACGGCGTGAATGTGGGCAACGAGGTCTACCGCATCGATACGGAAGTCACCCAGCAGGGCACCACAATCCGGGCCGAGCAGCAAGTCGAGAAGCGGGAGCGGCTGACCCGCAAGAAACGCTGGGAACGACAGGACGATGACGAACAATTCGCCGCCACACAGCTTGACCGTGCTGTCGTCATTCCCGACCAGATTCGCACCATCGTCCGTACCTTCCGTGACAAGCTGCCGGAGATATTCCCTGGACGCGACGAGGTGCCCAAGACACTCATCTTCGCCAAGACTGACAGCCACGCTGACGACATCATCCAGATCGTCCGTGAGGAGTTCGACCAGGGCAACGACTTCTGCAAGAAGATCACCTATCAGTCCCCCGAAGACCCGAAATCTGTCCTTGCTCAATTCCGCAACAACTACAACCCGCGTATCGCCGTCACCGTGGACA
>CAYPYJ010000110.1:0-12306 GCA_964414945.1 uncultured Occallatibacter sp. | reverse complement strand
TTTATTCATGATACTTTCGGACATTCCGCGATTTTTCATCCGCCTGCAATCGGACACTTTCGCAACATCAGACTCGACGCCTCCGTTTGTAGACGTACGGGGCAACATTTTCCTTCTTTTTGTCGGCATCTAGGACTACACAGATTCACAGTGCGCACGACCAACCAGAGACTCTGCGTGGGCCTTACGGGGCTACGCGCCAAGGAGAAGTTGTCTTCCACGCCTTCAACTGCTCTGCCGCCCACTGCGTCGATTTGTCTTTATGGCAAGAGGTGCAGGGGTTGGGAATTCCCAACTGGTCTGTCTCCGCTGGCGTGATGAAGCGGAAGGTGTGCGCGCTGACGTAGTTGTCTTTAATGGTCTGTTCAATCTTGGGTAAGTGGCAAGCCGCGCACTGGCTGCCTGTGCTGCCCTCTGCATGATGCGTATGTTCGCTGACCGTTCCTTGCAGGCCGGCAGGGTTCTGTTTTCCGTGGCAGAAAAGGCAAAGATCGTTGCCGGGCATCATGAGATTCGCCGTGTTCTGATTGCTGTGAACTTCGTGGCAATCAAAGCAGCGAATGCCGCGATGATACATATTGCTTTGCACAAAATCGTTGCCCTGCATCCGGTTTTTGTGCGCAGTCATGTCGGCAAATTGATAAAAATTGGCCGCGCCGGGCTTCATCTCTTCAAGCTTCCAGTAGTCGGCCAAACGCTCACCAGGCAGATAGCCAACCGGCCAATCATAATGCTTGCCAGCGATGGGATCGGTGAGCGGACGGCCCTGACTGTGGCACTGCATGCAGGTGTCGTTGGCGCTGACGTAGTCGAGAGTTTCAGAATTGATGATGTTCTTGCGCGTGGGGTGTTCGACGTGGATGCTGCCGGGTCCATGGCATTTTTCGCAGCCCACATTCCACTCCGTCACGTGCTTGGTTTCAATGTCGTAGTTGACCGAGTGGCAACCGTCGCAGGTAGGCCCGGTCGGGCGATCGAAATTGGTTGGACCGTAGAATGGAACCCACCAATCTGTGCCCAACTCGACGTGATAAGGGAGCCATTTGGCTTTCTTCACATCCCACTGGGCAGGCAGCGGATAGTAGTCGTCGCCGCGCTTGGTGAAGTAGCGCTGCTTCCATCGGCTGCCGTAAACGAAGGCCACCTGGTCAAGGCCAAAGGTGCGGACGGGGTCGTCGTGAGCAAAGTCGCCAAGCACGGCCTCGGGGTGTTCCTTGGGATTTTGCACGACGTTAGCCATCCGGGTCTGTTTCCACCCGTCGTACTGCTTTTCATGGCATTTCTTGCAACTCTCCGAACCTACGAAGTGGGGCTTGGGCTCTTGTGCAGTGGCTGCGAGCGCAAGCAAAGTAATAGCTGCGATGAAGAAAGCCGGTTTCAGGATTCCTATTGGCTTCAAGAGACCTCCTTGAGTTAGTCAATACGGATAGGCTTCGGGGGGCAAGGGAAAACGCTCCTCAGCGTCTGCCCCACCGGAGGTAGCTAGGCTCCTGCCTTCTTTTCGATCTTGGCCCAGGCGTCTTTGAGCGCTAGCGTGCGGTTGAAAACTAAGTTGCTTGAAGTAGAGTCGGGATCGAGGCAGAAGTAGCCTACGCGCTCGAATTGGTAGCGGTCCTCAACTTTGGCGCTGGCTAGAGAGGGCTCCAGCTTGGCGGTGGTGAGTACCTCAAGGGAGTTGGGGTTGAGATTGTCGAGGACGTCCTGACCTTCTTCCAGATCGTAAGGATCGGCCTTGGCGAAGAGGTTGCCGTAGAGACGGATTTCAGCGGAGATAGCGTGTGTGGCTGAGACCCAGTGCATGGTGGACTTGACCTTGCGGCCGTCGGGCGAGTTGCCGCCACGGCTGGCTGGATCGTACGTGCAGTGGACTTCTGTGATGTTGCCCGCCGCGTCTTTCACTACGCTGTGGGCGGTGACGAAGTATGCGTTGCGCAGACGAACCTCTTTACCCGGCGAGAGGCGATAGTACTTGGGCGGAGGAACTTCGCGGAAGTCGTCTTGCTCGATGTAGACCTCGCGAGCGAAGGGCACCTGACGCGTGCCAGCGGAGGGGTCTTCGGGGTTGTTGGCGACATCAACGAACTCGACCTTGCCTTCCGGATAGTTGTCGATGACGAGCTTGAGCGGGTGCAGCACGGCCATGGCGCGGCTGGCGCGGCGGTTGAGGTCGTCGCGCTGAAAGTGCTCGAGCATTTCAATGTCAGTGCTGCCGTTGGTGCGCGAAACACCGGCTGCGGTGACAAAGGCGCGAATGGCCTCCGGAGTGAAGCCGCGGCGGCGGATGCCGCAGAGTGTGGGCATGCGGGGATCGTCCCAGCCGCTGACGCGATTTTCCTTCACAAGCTGGAGAAGCTTGCGCTTGCTGAGCATCGTGTAGGTGATATTGAGGCGGTCGAACTCAATTTGCTGCGTAGGGAAGATGCCGAGCTGCTCGATATACCAGCGGTAGATGGGCTGGTGGTCCGTGAACTCCAGCGTGCACATGGAGTGAGTGACGCGCTCAAGCGAATCGGACTGGCCGTGGGCGTAGTCGTACATCGGATAGATGCACCACGTGTCGCCGGTGCGCTGATGCGAGGCGTGGAGGATGCGGTACATGACCGGGTCGCGCATGTTGAGATTTGGCGACGCCATATCGATCTTGGCTCGGAGGACGCGGCTGCCGTCGGGGAATTCGCCGGCCTTCATACGGGTGAAGAGGTCGAGGTTTTCTTCGATGGTCCGATTGCGATAGGGCGAATCTTTGCCGGGTTCGGTGAGGGTGCCGCGGTGCTGGCGGATCTCGTCTGCGGAGAGGTCGTCGACGTAGGCCTTGCCGGCCTTGATGAGCTGGAGAGCCCACTCGTAGAGCTGACCGAAGTAGTCGGAGGCATAGCAGAGACGATCCCACTCAAAGCCTAGCCAGCGCACGTCTTTCATGATGGAATCGACGTACTCCTGCTCTTCTTTTTCGGGATTGGTGTCGTCGAAGCGCAAGTTGGTTTTGCCGCCGAACTCGTCGGCGAGGCCGAAGTCGATGCAGATGGCTTTGGCGTGGCCGATGTGGAGATAGCCGTTGGGCTCGGGTGGAAAGCGGGTCTGGACGATGGCGTCGCCGTACTTTTTGGTGCAAACGTCCTCGGCGATGATGTCGCGGAGAAAGCTGGAGGCGGGAGTGGTGGCGTCTTGGGTTGGAGCGGCTGGGCTTTCCGGATTCGAGTTGGTCATGGCTGGTATTATTATTTCACGGGCGGGTTGTGCTCATTATGAGCCGCGCGGGGAACGATTGAGGTTGTACCGAATGTCAACCCACATCTCCAAACTAGATGTGGGCCACAAGCGGATTTATGGTACTCACTTCTTTTCTGGCTGAGGGAATGGAGGAGAACAGAACAGCCATCCAAGTGTAAAACTAGATATACCCGTGTAAGCGTCCTTACTTGGCTGTTGACCATACGAGTGAATAAAATCGCTTACGAGAGGTTCGCCATTCCAATAACCGTTGTTTCCACACTTAGGACAGGCTTCTATTGTCTTGTCGCCCGTCTTTGAGCCAATTGCCAATGTTCTAAAATCTTTCTCAGTCATTTGATCGTCCTTAGGTGAACGGCTTTATGCTTGTATCCAATCGATCCTACGTCAAGGGGGCAATCAACTGCCCGGTCATTGCCCGGATCATTTGTACCAATCCTTTCGGATGGGTTTACCTGACTTTAACGCAGTCGCCATCCCATGAATAAAACGAAAAACAAGAATGAGAATTCCGAGAACAAGTAGTATCGGCTCAATGATCCCAGCTATGATTCCTCCTCCATAATTAAATCCAAGTAGAATTCCCAATGGAATTATCATGATCAGCCATAGAAATTCTAGTGCAGTTTCCTTTATCCAATTGGCTGCTCTTTCCTCAACAGATTTAGTGGCAACACAAACGATCGAATCGGCTGCGATGGCGTCCATTTGAAGTCGATCTTCTTCAGCTTTTTTAGCTTCCTTTGCGGTATCGGCTTCGAAAAGTGCTTTAGCGGCCTTGGACGTTGGGTTATTCTTGCTTGTTCCCAGATAGCTTGATTGGATGGAACTGGAAGCTTGATTCCCGGCTCTTATGGGGCTTCTTCTCTTTCGTTGGCGGGACACCCAAGCCGAAGCCAGCATATAGTCGCTCCAGGTACTTCCGAAGTATCGAAAGGATCTACTCCAGGACAACGGAATGTCTTCTTCAACAGCCTTTACAGCTGCGGATACCAAGATATCCGACACCATCCATGAATTCTTGGCAACCCGATCTTTCTGACCTGCCATTTGCACTCCCCCTTGGGTTAGCTCAGATCAGTGGAAGTACTCATCTTTGATTTTATTGTGCGAGCCATCTGTTTAATTTCACCGACGTCGAGGCATGGCTCAGAACCCGATTATTCCACATCCGAATTGGGTCTCAGGTGCCAAAAGTCCGGCTTTACAGCCCGCTCCCCAGCTTCGAGCAGATGACCGCTAACCTGCTAGTTCTGTGCTTTGGCGAGCGATTTGAGGTTGGTTTCGGCCTGGCGGATGCGGGCGAGGCAAGTCTCACGGCCGAGGACGACCAGGGTTTCAAAGAGCGGCGGCGCATTTTTACGTCCGCAGACCGCGACGCGAATCGGTTGAAACATTGGACCTGCTTTGAGGCCGAGCGATGCGGCGGCAGTGCGAAGAGCCTGGTCGAGCGAGTCGTGGTCGAAGGCTGTTGTGGCGAGGACTTCCTGGGCGTGCTGGAGAACTCGGAGGGCCATGGCGGCATCACCGCCCTTGGATGGGATCAGCTCGGCTGGGTCGTAGGAAGCGAGTTCTTTCATGAAGAAAAAGTCGGCTGCCGAGACGGCTTCGCGGAGAAGCTGGATGCGCTCTCGAATGAGCGGAGTGACGGCGAGGATTTTCTCGGGCGTTGCCTCAAAGCCGGCTTGCGCGAAGAAGGGCGCGAGTTGGCGGCTGAGTTCATCGACCGGCAGAGCGCGAAGATGTTCGGCGTTGAGCCATACAGATTTCGGGTCGAATGGGTTTTCTTCGGTGAAGTTAATTACAGCGTTGGAGCGGTTGACGTTTTCGAGAGTGAAAACTTCGCGGATTTCGTCGAGCGGCATGAACTCGCGATCGTTCTTGGGTGACCAGCCCAGCAAACACAAAAAATTGATGAAAGCCTGGGGCAGGAAGCCGGCGTCACGATATGTGGTGACGCTGACGACGGGTCCATGTTTCCGTTTCGAAAGCTTGGCGCCATCGGGGGCAACAAGCAGAGGCAGATGCGCAAACTGGGGCGCTTCAACGCCGAGGGCCTCGAAGATGAGCAAATGCTTGAAGGTGTTGGTGAGGTGATCCTGGCCGCGGATAATGTGCGTAATGCGGAGGTCGGCGTCGTCTGCGCACGAGGCAAGGTGGTAAGTGGGGAAACCGTCTGAACGCAGAAGGGCGAAGTCCTCAACTTCATCGGCGAGCTTGGATTGCTCACCGTAGACGTTGTCAGTGAAGCTCAGAGTACGATTTTGGTCGCGGGGAACGCGATAGCGGAGGGCAAACGATTCTCCAGATGCAGCGCGGCGGTCGGATTCTTCTTTGGAGAGCTCGCGCATACCGGGGTTGAAGAGCCATGCACCCTGGGCGCTGGACTGATTGTCGTCGCCGGCGTGGGCGGGGGTGAAGTCGCGATAGGCAAGGCCCTTGGCGAAGATGGCCTCGGCCTGCTGGCGGTGGAGGGCAAGGCGTTCGGATTGCTTGTACTCTTCGTCCCAATCGAGGCCCAGCCAGCGCAGGCCTTCAAAGATGGACTGGACGCTGGCATCGGTGTTGCGCTCGACATCGGTGTCGTCCAGCCGCAGCACCATGGTTCCGTGATTGTGGCGGGCATAGAGCCAATTGAAGATAAAGGTGCGCGCGCTGCCAACGTGGAGAAAGCCGGTGGGCGAAGGGGCAAAACGAACGCGGGGAGTCTTGGCGGAAGAGGGAGCGGAGTCAGGCATCGTACTTTTATGTTACCAACCACCTGCGGTGGGGCCAACAGCCTCCGGCACGCGATGGATGGGTTCAGTGATATCCCACCCTAGCCGCAAAGACAAAATGCGCGGCGAGGGTGGGTACCCATTTCTTATGTAATCTCAGGCCTGAGGCGGCATGGGCGGGTAAGGCGGCTGCCATGCCTGCTGTGGGGCTGGGACAACCTTCCACTCGGCGAAGGCAAGGACATACCACAGGATCAACCCGCCAAGCGGAATGATGTTGAGCATTGAAAGCCAAGGCGAGAAGCCGGCCTTTTTGCAGATAAACCAGAAAGGCACGATGACGACTGCCATGCAAATGAAGAAGAAGATGAAGAGGAACGGCACGACAGCCAGCATGATCTTTTGGATTTGCTCAGGATCGGGTTGGCTTTGCAAGAGAAACAACGCGAGAGAATGCATTCAGAACGCTCCAGGGTGAATTTGTGACTCGGGGAAAAGGTAAGGCCGCGACGCGAAAACCGCAAGGGAATTCTTTGGGGGCGAAGAATTCCCTGATTTTGGGGTGGCTGGTGAACGGAAACTGTTCTCTATTTCGTAGCTCCCAGATTTACGTGATGTCTTCGGTATCGTAAATGAGGCCGCCGCGTTTTTTGGGGATGCCGTGGACGGAGCTGAGAAGGTCTTCGACGACGTCTTCAAGCTGGCGCTGGCTTTCGATGACGGCGCTCATGCTTTTCAACTCTTCCGGCTCAATGACGCGCTCGACGAGTGCGACGGCGTGGCACTGGGCGACGTTGTCGAGGTTCAACCCCTCTGGTGTTTTGGCTTTGATGCTGACCTGGTCGATGCCGAGGCCGAGCATATCGGCGACGCGGGCGCGCATTTCACCGGCGACGGGGCCGATCTTGGGTTGGGCGAGAATCAGCGTGGTGTCGATGTTCACGATGCGATAGCCGGCGTGCTGAAGTTCTTCTTGCGCGAGGCTGAGGAAGATGGCTGAGTCAGCATCTTTCCATCGCGGATCGCCGGGCGGAAAGAAGCAGCCGATATCACCGGCGGCGATGGAGCCGAGCAAGGCGTCGGTGACGGCGTGGAGCAGCACGTCGCCGTCGGAGTGACCGGCCAGGCCCTCGGGGTGTTCGAGCTTGAGCCCGCCGATGTGCAGTGGCACGCCGAGCTTGAAGACGTGCGAATCATAGCCAAATCCGATGCGTGTTTCCATGGCCTCCGTGCCTATTCATTAGAGTAAATCGACTGCGATCACAATTTCATCCAAGTGCCCTCAACGGGCGCGCTGGCGGAGATAGAACTCGGCCAACTCCAGATCGCCTGGCTGGGTAATCTTCAAATTCACCGGGGAGCCGTGGACGACGGCGACCGGGTGGCCGGCGCGCTCGACGACGGATGCCTCGTCTGTGCCGATGAAGCCGTCGGCGTGAGCCTCGGCAAATGCGCTTTGCAAGAGGCCAAAGCGGAAGCCCTGCGGGGTCTGCGCCAATACAACGAATTCGCGGGGAATGGTGGAGGTTATCAGTGCTCCGTGGGCGGTGCGCTCGACTTGCTTGATGGTGTCGACGGCGGGCATGCCGACGATGGCTGCTCCGTGCTGGATGACTGCGTCGATGGTGCGGTCAATGGTTGCCGAGTCGATCAGCGGGCGGACGGCGTCGTGAACCAGAACAATGTCGTCCGGCCCGGCGGCGAGAGCGGCCAGTGCATTGGAGACAGACTCCTGCCGGTTATCGCCGCCTTCAACGACGCGAACTTTATCGTCGAAGCCATACTCGGCGATTTGGGCCTGAACGCGTTCCATCTCCGGCTGGCGTACGGCCACATAGATCGACGTGACCCGCGCCACGGATGCAAAGGCGCGCAAGGAATGGATCAGGATGGGGACGCCATCGAGCGCGAGAAACTGCTTGGGTTGTGGCCCAGCCATTCGGGTACCAAGGCCAGCGGCAGGAAGAATCACAAATACATGCATACCGGGTGGAGTATAGCACTGTGCAAGGAGCAGTTCGTGTGAAAAGGTGGCGGAGAATCTATATAGTTTCCCCATCATCGACGCGAGGGCGGGGCGCACCATTATCATTTTGGGATGCGCACCAAGCTGCCGCCGACGCTGTCTCTCGATATTTCGCTGCTGAAGCCGGGGATGCGTCTGGCCGTTGGGCTCTCAGGCGGGGCTGACTCAGTGGCGCTGACGCGGACGCTGCATGAGCGGAGCAGTGAACTGGGTCTGGCGCTGCACGTTGCCCATCTTCATCACGGGTTGCGTGGCGCGGAGGCGGACGGAGATCTGGAGTTTGCGCGCGGACTAGCGGCGGAACTGGGGCTGCCCTTTCATGAGGCGCGAGTGGATGTGGCTGCCGAGGCGGTCAAGGCTGGCGAAACCGTGGAAGAGACTGCACGGCGGCTGCGCTACGGATGGTTTCGACAATTGATGGCCTCAGGCGAGGTGGAGGCCGTGGCTACGGCGCACACGCGCGACGACCAGGCCGAGACGGTGCTGGCGAAGTTTCTGCGTGGTGCATGGACTGAGGGTTTGAGCGGCATTCATCCGGTGGTGAAGTTTGCGGAGGGCCGGATTTTGCGTCCGCTGCTGGCGACGACGCGCAACGAGATCGAGGCCTATCTGAAGGCGCTGGGTCAGAGCTGGCGCGAAGACTCCAGCAATCGGCATCTGACATTCACCCGCAACCGTATACGACACGAGCTGCTGCCGCTTTTGGAGAGCTGGAATCCGCAACTGCGCGAGCACATGGCGCAAATGGCCGAGTTGGCTCGCGACGAGGAGGCGTGGTGGCAGGCCGAAGTTGCTCGAGTTGCTCCGCAGATTCTGTTGCAAGGCAGGCCGGTGCGTGGCGGAGGGCGCGCCGCCGATGAGGGCTTGGCGCTAGAAGTTGCGCGGCTGGGCCAGCTTGCTCCGGCGCTGCAACGGCGGCTGTTGCGATTTGCCGCGGAAGAACTGGGCGCTGCGATTGATTATCTGGCGACCGAGGCTCTGCGCTCTCTGGCGCTTTTTGGCAAGGCAGGCCAGCGAAGAGAGTTGGCGCAGGGATTGCGCGCGGAGCGGACGCATCGGGAGCTGCGGCTAGTGGTTTTGCCGGTTGGTACGACGGAGGCGAATGCGGCTGCCGAGTATTCGACGACGATTCCGGGCGAAGTGACGGGCTTTGGGGTGCGGCTGCGGGTTGAGATCGATGCCTCGGGGGTAGTTGGGCAGACAGCAAAGCTTCGCAATTGGATGGCAGGCGATCGGGTTCAACTGCGCCACTCCTCCGGGCCACGCAAAGTGAAGGAAGTGCTGGAGCGGCTGCGGGTTACCGGCTCGGGTCGCGAACTTTGGCCCGTTCTGGAAGTCGATGGGCAAATCGTCTGGATGCAGGGCGTTGACGTGGAGCCGATGGCGGGAATGCGGATTGTGGCGATTGACGACCCGTCCAGTAATTAGTGTTTGGCTTTCCCTTTGAGCTAGGACAGAATTCTGGGGCTGTTGCAATCAGGCTTTGGCCCGTTGATTGCTGTAAATCATATTGTCTGGAGAGTACAATCGATATACTGCTCATCTGGGCGGCAGAGGAATTGTGTCTGCAAAATGAGGTTTGGTGTTCTTTCTGTGACTTTGAAGAACGTGCCAGCGTCTAACGGATGTGCTGGCTGTGCTGGAGACGTGCTGCGTGGCGACTCCTGCGCTGAAAGAGAGGAATCCTGGTGAATTCGACCGCTAAATCCGTCATGATTTGGGTCTTTATCCTTATCTGTTGCTTGATGATATTTACGTGGGTGTCTAAGACCGCAAACCTGACCAAGGACGACGAGGTTACCTACTCCGACCTGTTCAACAGGGTCAAGCAGAATCAGGTGCTGGATGCCGAGGTCCAGGGTGGCGAACTGCATGGCCACATGAAGGACAAGCCGAAGGTGCAGTTCCACACCCACGTCGGCGACCACTTCGATCCTTTGGAAGCGGCGTTTCTGGCCTCGGACGCTCACTTTTCCAAAAAGGAACAGCAGAGCAATCTTCCCTTTCAGTTGCTGATCAACATTGGTCCGATCATTCTGATTGGATTTTTATTTTTCTTTTTTATGCGACAGATGCAGTCGGGCGGCAACAAGGCGATGTCGTTTGGCAAGAGCCGTGCGCGCCTGCTGAGTATGCAGCAAAAGAAGATTACCTTCAAAGACGTGGCTGGAGTGGATGAGGCCAAGGAAGAGCTGAAGGAGATTATCGAGTACCTGCGAGAGCCGGCAAAGTTTCAGAAGCTGGGCGGCCGCATTCCCAAGGGCGTGCTGCTGGTGGGGCCTCCGGGAACCGGCAAAACACTGCTGGCGCGGGCTGTGGCCGGCGAGGCGAATGTGCCGTTCTTTTCGATCTCCGGCTCGGACTTTGTTGAGATGTTTGTGGGCGTTGGCGCAAGCCGCGTGCGCGACCTCTTTGAGCAGGGCAAAAAGAATGCGCCGTGCATTATTTTCATCGACGAGATTGACGCCGTGGGCCGCCATCGCGGCGCTGGCTTAGGCGGCGGACACGATGAGCGTGAGCAGACGCTTAATCAACTGCTGGTCGAGATGGACGGCTTTGAATCCAATGACGGCGTGATTCTGGTGGCTGCCACCAACCGTCCCGATGTGCTGGACCCGGCATTGCTCAGGCCCGGACGCTTTGACCGGCGCGTGGTGGTGGGATTGCCTGATGTGCGCGGCCGCGAAGAGATTCTTGCCGTGCATGTGAAGAAGGTTCCAGTCTCTGACGATACCAATTTGAATGTACTGGCACGCGGTACACCGGGCTTCAGCGGCGCCGATTTGGCCAACATGGTCAACGAAGCGGCACTGAGTGCGGCGCGCATGAATCGTAAGCAGGTTGTGATGTACGACTTTGAACTGGCCAAGGATAAGGTGCTGATGGGCGCCGAGCGGAAGTCCATGCTGTTGACCGAAGAAGAGAAGCGTGTAACCGCCTATCACGAGGCTGGGCACGCACTGGTGTCGCTGATGCGCAAGCACTCCGACCCGATTCACAAGGTCACCATCATTCCGCGCGGCATGGCGCTGGGTGTAACGATCTTTTTGCCCGGCGACCGGCACAACTATACCAAAGAATATCTGGAAGCCAATCTGGCCATTGCATACGGCGGACGGGTGGCGGAAGAGATTTTTCTCAACCAGATGTCAACCGGCGCGGGCAGCGATATTGAAACTGCAACCGACTTGGCGCGGCGCATGGTCTGCGAGTACGGCATGAGCAGGCTGGGACCGCTGACCTTCGGCAAAAAGGAAGAGCAGATCTTTTTGGGCCGCGAGATTGCTCAGCACCGGGACTTCAGCGAAGAGACGGCGCGGCAAATTGACCTGGAGGTTCGCCGGTTGATCGACGAAGCCTACCAGTCGGCGCACGGCCTTGTGGAGTCTCATGCCGACGCAATGCACCGCATTTCCGCCGCATTGCTGGAACGCGAAACCATCGATGCCGAAGAGGTGAAGATGCTGATCGACGGCAAGGAACTGCCTCCGATGCGCTCGAATCTGGCTACGCCTTCGGACGTGGGCGGGCCGGATGTGCAGTCTGCGCCGAAGCCGGAAAATCGCAGCGGATCAGGCTTTCCAGAGAGTTCACCTTCACCGGCATAGCTACCTGCGCTGAGGCTGAACGTGGCTTCGCCGCAAAGGCAATTCGACAGTGAACAGAAAGGCCACTCTTCGCAGAGTGGCCTTTCTGTTTGGCTGCTAGCGCTTCAGACCTGACCTGTCAAACCCCGACCTCAAGTCATAGTGAACGCTCTGAGAGGGAGTTGCAGATTTAAATAGTTTATTATCTTATATTTATATAGCTATTAGAAAATTATGTTAAATATGAGTGATTTGCACTCATATTATTACGAATGCCCTTGACATAAGAGAGAGAGAGTCATATCGTTAGCAATTGGAGTGTGAGAGTGCCAGCGCTCTGCTGGCGAAAGTGCTCGCCGGGGTTGCAGCTTGGGAGGTCTGAGCGGCAATACCCAGATTCCAAATCGTTTTTATCAGCAGTAGACCAATTCAGCGATGGGGTTCACCCCTGTCCGCGTGTGAAGGAGAAGCAAAAAAATGGCAGCAGCAACATCGTTTACACCGCTTCATGACCGCATCCTCGTCCGCCGTTTGGAAGAGGGCGAAACCATCCGTGGGGGCATCATCATCCCCGATAGCGCCAAGGAAAAGCCTCAGGAAGGCGAAGTCATCTCCGTCGGCAAGGGCAAGTCGAACGACGAAGGCAAGGTATTCCCGCTGGACGTGAAAGCGGGCGACAAGATTTTGTTTGGCAAGTACTCGGGCACCGAGATCAAGATCGACGGCGAAGAGTTCCTGATCATGC
>CAYPYJ010000109.1:0-12408 GCA_964414945.1 uncultured Occallatibacter sp. | reverse complement strand
GGGTGGGGTTTTATCCCGGTGTCGCTTCATGACCAGACGTTTACTGGTGCGGTTTCTGCCTGTACTACATCCATTTGCAACGGCGTTGATATGTTGTTACTCGTGGGAGTTCCGATGCTGCTTGGTTTCAGTGAGCGTGCACTGACGACAATTGAGCAACGCCTACTTGGAGGGTTGACGAAATTGCGCGATGCAAGACAACGAGCTGATTAAACCTGATGAACCTGCCGTAATGCCATGCAGTTGTAGCGGCATCAACGGAAATAGTTCCCGCTCAATCCTTGTTGGCACCTTCCAAAACACCCGTTTGAAAATCCCGTAGGTGAGGTCAACCGATCCAACAACGGGCTTGGCGGTGAGCACCACCCTCACATTGATCTGCCGCTCCCGAGCCAATCGGATACTGGCGATTCGGAACGCCACCGCCGCCAACTGAAACTTTCATATCAATGGTGGTGTTCTGAACGGTTTCTAGCGACTAGCCCCAAGCTATTGTTTTGGTCGCCGGTGAGGGGGCCTACAAACGCCAGAAGAAGAGTAGCCAGCCCCGGCAATTTGAGCAGGGTTCAATAGGAAGTGGTCGCACAGCCAATTCATGCCCTCTAAAACAACGGTGGCCGAGACATATGCCTCGGCCATCGTGATGGGTTGATTGTTGGACTACGGCCATCGCATTTCTGCAAGTGCCCAAACATTTTCACTCATGCTTCCAAGCCGCGACCACTAGATGGCGATACCCATTAATGGGCTTCTTGGGCGATACTGTGATCGCTCCATTTGAAGAACTCCAGACTACACATCGGGTCGATGGATGCAATACCACGTGAAAGAATGCGGTCACTACCCAGCGTTCAAATCCTCAGCGTTGGGGTAACCGTGGGAGTTGGGGCGCGAAGCCTTAGGCTTCAAGTACCTCGTTTACGGTATTGCTCGAAGAGTATCGCTGCATCTTTATGATTGTCCCCCTCCCGTAAGCAATGACTCTACTGCTTGATTCACACCCCGTCAACAATCAATTACTATTCGGAACACGACTAAAGTAATGTGCGCTGGAAGCGTCGTTGCCGCCGACACATCTGCGACTCAACCTGTTTTGTCTTCCACCGACCGCAAGCAGTCCCGCCCTAAGCAGCGACGAACTCTCCGGCTCAGCGATGGGCAGCATCACCGATGACCATATCACCATGTAAACTTATAAGGGAGGATTTTGAATGAGCACGAAACAACTAATGGCTGAAATAGAGCGCGGCATCAAAGCTTTGCAGAAGGCACAAACCTTGGTTCTGAAAGCCGAGGCTATGGCACCGAAGGCGAAAGCAACCGCAGCGAAGACAGCCAAGGTAAAGAAGGTTCAAACAAGAAAGGCTGCAAGGGGCGGAATGAGCGAAGAGGGTCGAGCCAAGATCGCCGCTGCCCAGCAAAAGCGTTGGGCAAAGGTTAGACGGGCAAAGAAAAAGGCGGCTAAGGCCGCTCTGGCCGAGTCCGCCGCTAAGTAACCCGCTCTCATCTATACGCATTGAGACCCCGAGGCTATCAATCTCGGGGTCTTCATGTTTTCAGCGGCGGTCACATCCAGAAACAATCAAGCCTCGGGTCGGTGCGGTGTTTGACCAGCACCCTTGCGAGTTTTTCTCCCACATATTGAAAATAGTCTTTATTGCCGCCTGAAAACTTCTCGTGACAAAGCAGAAACCGCCCTCGTGCGACGCTGGCATGGAGAAGCGGCAGCACGTTTACAGCGTCCTCCCGAATCGCAGATATTCTGTTGCCGAACGCTTCAGCCAACCTCTCAATATTCCAATAGTCGAAAGGGTGTTCTTCCTCTTCTTGCCGAGCCCGACGCGCAAACTCGAAAGCGAACTGGCCAAAGCACAGCACAAGAAGCGGCTGGTGCTGGTTCAGGAGGCCGCGAAAAATAGCTATCTCGTCGTCAAGCAAATCCTTTTGCAGCTTGACACAAGGGTCTTCGACCGCGTTGCCGATGTAATACTTCTCGTCTAGCCGACTCTTACACTCGCGGAACAGATGAGATTGAATCACTTTTTCAATTGGCGTCCAGATGTTATGCCGCGTAGGGAATCGCCTATCCAGCGGCACATCGAGGTCATTTTGCCAGACTACGGGATTGGAGTCTGCCAGTAGCCAGATTCCGGAATCGGGGAGTCCGTCGAAGCGTTTCATGATGTTCGTTCTCCTGCATTAGGCGGTATATAACAGGTTCCGGACGAATGCCATCGGGATGCTTGTTGGCATAGAATTCGAGACTCTCTGGGGTTTTCCCAATAATGCTATACGGCAACGATTGCAGCAGAGCATTTACCACTTCTTTATTTCACGTAAAGCCTTTGCTTCAGCTTCCAGCTTGAGCGCTCTTGCTTCGTCACCATGGGCACGGGCTGTCGCGGCTTGCGAGTCCTTTGCCTTGGCACGGATGTGAGCATCCACTGAGAAGTAGTGCGCGACCTCGTAATCGAAATCAGCTTTAGGATATTCCGTAAAATGCCAGAGGTCGTCATGCGACATCATCTCGTTCCACACCAGTAGTCCCAAGAATTTCCCGGCTTCTGCGTGCGCATCACCCGGAGCGAAACCCTGCGCAATTAAACAATCGTACAAGGGCTCAAACTCTGGATACCACTCATCCCGGACCCGATTTGTACACGCTATCCACGCAGCAGTGACGGCGGCGTTCCTATCGAGGAAATCCCGAATTGACTGTCGCGCCCGTTCCTCAGCCGTGCTGTCATAGCTGTTTAGATACCGAAGGAACTGCGCGAATACATCCTGACGCGCTTGTTTTTCTGCTCTCGGTCCTGATGCTCCTGCATCCACGGTAAATTTCGTTAGCATAATTGCCATCTCCCTTGGAATTTCGTTGCTTGACCGTCTGCCGAAGAGACCGCACTCTCGGCTTCACCCTTCGGTCAGTTTCTCAGGTACCTTGCGGAGCACCTAATTGTAAATCTCCTAGGCTACCCGACTCTCCAATTGCCGACCAATTATCCACCCCTACGTTGACCTGCCGTTCCCGCGCCAGGTTCAACCCCTCTGTGAGCCGGAGTACAAATCACTGGAGAAGTCGCTCCAGCCCATCCCAACCCGAAAAGACGCATTCAACGCGCTTGCGCTTTCTAGGGTCAAATAATCCCATCTCCTCTAGCGTGAAACTGCTGCGGCCATAATTGCAGGGAAGGCATGTCAGCACAATGTTTTCAAGGCTATTCTCTCCCCCTCTGGAATGGGGAACGACATGGTCATACTGTGCTTCCATTACAAAAACTGCGGCGTGCTTAGCTGCGTCGCCCGCACCCCACGGAACAGCCTTGGGGTATAGCGACACGAGTCTCTTTCTTACCTGCCTCCGAATAATGGGAGTACCGCAAAAGCAACAGTGATAGCCATAACGAATATGCAGCGTCCGCTTCAATTCAGACGAAGGCATCCGTTCCTTCTCTCGCGTGACAGCGCCCCTGAAAGATGAACTCAATCTGAACCATGGCGTGTTGTATTCAGAGAACTTTCCGATAAGCAAGTCTGCCCATTCCTTCTTGATGGCAGCGATATTGGCTTGTTTCAGCAGGTCTTCCGCTTCGCCAGTCCTTCCAGCCAAATGAGCGGCCACTGCATCATTCAAGAGACCAGCAGCAATGGCAACTTCCGAGATTGGGGGGCAGAGGCAAGCCCGCAAAGTAGGTGCTGCAATCGGGCCTGTTGAGTGAGATTGCATAAACGCCTCATGCGCGTGATTCGCCATCGAAAGTCATCTCCGTTCAGTTGCGGGACTGGGTTTCATTTGAGGTCGGCGGACTCAGGATACGGGGTCTGCGCCTGACTCTTCCCGAACTGGAATGATGGATGCGGGTCGATGCAATGATTCTACGGCGAGATTGTGTCTTGCGCCGGAAAAGTAGCGGTGCAAAACTGGAGCGCTCTGGCAGGGATGGGTAGACAGTTAAGGGAACATTCAAATGGTCTCTATCAACTCAGGCCGGTTGTTTCGCACGTTGCCCACGTCGCTGCTCACCGGCCACGCCTTCATCTCCTCAGCCGGATAAGGTCTGAGCAAGTCCACCGGAAGTTGAGCCGGGTCACCCGGCGTCAGCCATCTGTCGTAATCCTGCCGGTAGAGTATGACAGGCATTCGATTGTGTATCGGCTCCACCAGTTCATTGGGGTCAGTCGTGATGACGGTATAGGTTTCAAGCGCCTTGCCAGTTTCCTTGTCCTTCCACGAGTCCCATAAGCCAGCGAACGCGAAGAGTTCAGCGCCCTTCATGGCGATGGCGTACGGTTGCTTCGTATTTGCATCAACCCTCCGCCATTCGTAAAACCATTCTGCGGGTACAAGGCAACGCCGACGTTTCATTGCTTCTCTGTATGCAGGGCTGGTAGTGATGGTCTCCGCCTTGGCGTTGATGGTGTTGAACGCCATCTTCGCATCCTTCGCCCAAAAAGGCACGAGCCCCCATCGCATGACGGCCAACTCACGTTCACCCGTCTCCGAATCAAGCCTCACGACCGGCTGAAACGACTGCGGAGCGACGTTGTAGGACGGTGCTAGGTACGTGTCATCGAATACGTCAGTGTTGTGCGTCTGCATCCACTCGGCGATGCGTTGCTTGTCTGCCCGTCTGCCGTATCGTCCACACATAATGCCTCATTCCTTCGGTGGGGGTTAATGGCGATTCCAGATGCCACCGACGTCAACAAAATGCTTCCTATATATAGTGTCGTTCTGAACGATTTTTAGCGACAAGCTGGAAAATATATTTTTGTGGCCGCCTACGAGGAGCCAACAAGCTACTGGCCTCCGGCCTGTTGCTGGTGGGTGACAAGTTGGTCAGGCCGACCGAGGAAGACATCAGTGGGGTGATGCGTCCGGATGGTCTAATACCGCTTCCCTTTAGATAGTTTTTCATAGACCCGTTTTGCAACTGACTCCGGAATCCGCATCGTGGAAAACCTGCGCTTGTGCATTCTTTCTGGCCTGTCGATAACGAGGACACCGGGCACGTCTCGGAACAGTCTGCGAATCGTACTGCCGTCCAAACCCCATAGTTTTGCCAACTCATCCGGCTTGTAGTGTTGTTCGTCGTACATCGCGTCTAACCCGGCTTCCGTTTGGTTCCCTGATAACTGTGTAGTGGTTTCCTGAAGCATACCTCACCAAACTTGCATGGGTGATGAGCACCTTGCGCCCTATACGACGAGTGTCGAGTT
This sequence comes from uncultured Occallatibacter sp., assembly GCA_964414945.1. Taxonomy (GTDB): domain Bacteria; phylum Acidobacteriota; class Terriglobia; order Terriglobales; family Acidobacteriaceae; genus Telmatobacter. The sequence goes on along the minus strand of CAYPYJ010000109.1, from coordinate 7,188 downwards.
CCTTCGCGGCAATGATGTAATCAAGACTACGGACGCTGATGCTCAATTGTCTCGCAGCTTCTTTCCGGTCATACAAGAGCCTTGAAGCTTCCATTCCCTTCCTTCGTATCTTCAACGCAAACTCATCGTTTCCTCAACGCGGCGTACTGCTCGTCGGTGAGCCTCAGAAATACCCCGCCCCTCCCCATAGAGATTCCCTGCTCCAGCATGAGACGGCTCTCTTGGTCGGTGATGCCGCCGCCGCGCTCTACCATTTCGACCACCTTGTCAGAAGATGTGAAGTGCAGTCGCTTGGGTAGGGGAGTCTTCAGGTCGGCCTCAAGAAACTGGCACTGCCAGCCATGCCGGTCTTGGAAGGACACGTACACGCGGTGGGTTCTGTCTTGCGGAGGCATACCGACCTCAGGGTCGAACATCAGCGGCCTCCTGTCCGCTGCTGGCGGGTGACGAGTTGGTCAGGCCGACCGAGGAAGACCTCGGAGGGTAGGTACCGGCGAAGTTCGCCGCACAGGGGGCACTCCACTGTGATGGATTGAAATGGAAAGTCATCCCGGCCAGCGGCCACATCGCGGCGGCACCGCTTGCACGTGACCACGAAAAGTCTCCGCTCGACGGTTGGGAATCCGAATGCCATTCACCGAGTATAGGCGAATAATAGGCGAAAGTAATCCACAGGTCGAGGAGCAATATCGTATTCGAAATCTACCCAAGGATTTACCCAAAACTCATACGTCTTACACGTGAATACAGGTGCTTAGGCGGCATTCCGTGTACGGTTAAGTCGTTGATAGTACGGGTAATATGGAGCTTGACACGGAAGAGGTCGCTGGTTGAATCAAGTCGTGCCATTTAATTCATTTAGAATAAATGGGTAAGCGTTCGGAGTTCCCCTCTTGACCAGGTGGCAGTGTCTAGGCCAGAAGTGTCCACATATTTTTAAGTGGACACTTGTTGAGTGTGTCTAAGCGGCCTGGGAAGAGTCGACTGGAAGTGAGGCGGCGACGTTCCAGGGCAGCAGTTCCTGGATGCGGTTGATCGGATGATCGGCGATCGTCGCCAAAATCGTGCGCAGATAGAACGCCGGATCGAGTCCATTCAGCTTGGCTGTCCCGATGAGGCTGTAGAGCGATGCAGCTCGTTGGCCACCGGAATCAGCTCCCATGAAGAGGTAATTCTTCCGTCCAATCGCAACGGCCCGCAATGAACGCTCGGCGGCGCTGTTATCGATTTCCAGCAGGCCGTCGTCCATGTAGCGCGTCAGTGCACGCCAGTGCGAAAGCGCATACCGGATCGCGCCCGCAGTCTCGCTCTTGGTGGAGAGCGAACGAAGCGACTTCTCCATCCAGTGGCAAAGATCATCGAGCAGCGGCTTGGCGCGAGCCTGGCGTACCGAGCGGCGAAGCTCCGCGGGCTTGCCGCGTATCTCTTCTTCGATTCCGTAAAGGGCTCCGATGCGGGCGAGGGCTCCGGTTGTTGTCGGCGAAGCATGGATCACATGGATGTCATGGAACTTGCGCCGTGCGTGCGCCCAACACGCCACTTCGTAGATGACGCCGTCGCCGTAGAGATGATGAAAACCCGAATACGCGTCAGCCTGCAAGGCGCCCTTGAAGTTCTTCAGATGCCGTCGCGGATGTTCACCCTTGCGATCTTCTGAATATGCGAACCACACGGCTGGAGCTGTTGAATAGCCTGCCGGCCGATCATCGCGCACATAAGTCCAAAGCCTGCCAGTCTTGGTCTTGCCGTTACCGGGAGCAAGCACCGGAACCGGCGTGTCGTCGGCATGGATCTTGGAAGCTGCCAGAACATGCTTCCTGATCTCATCGATCAGAGGAGTTAGTAACTCACTGGCTGCGCCAACCCAGCCGGCCAGTGTTGAGCGGTCCAGATCGACGCCTTCGCGGGCATAGATCTGAGACTGGCGGTAGAGCGGAAGGTGGTCACCGTACTTGGAAACCAGCACATGAGCGAGCAGCCCCGGTCCAGGTAGGCCGTGCTCGATCGGCCGCGCAGGAGCAGGCGCCTCGACAACACGCTCGCAAGCGGCGCACGCGAACTTGGGCCGCACGTGACGAATCACTTTATAAGTGGCCGGGATGCGCTCCAGTTGTTCTGAAACGTCTTCGCCGAACTTGCGCAGCGCACCGCCGCAATCGGGACAGCAGTTGTGTGGGGGAAGATGGGTGACCACTTCTCGCGGAAGATCTTCCGGCAAAGGCTTGCGTTGTGGGCGGGAACGACGCTTCGAATCTGCAGGGGGCGCTGGAGGTTGCGCTGCTTCGGCTACAGCCTGTCCAGCTTCCTCTGCGGCTCGCGCGGTCTCCAGTTCTTCGAGGCGGAACTCAAGCTGCTCAAGTTGTCCAGTGAGCTTCTCGCTCTTCCTACCGAAGATCATCCGCCTGTACTTTTCGATGACCAGCTTCAGATGTTCGATCTCGTGCGTGCTTGATGTGAGTTCCTTGTACTGCTGAACCGACTCGCTGTGCGTGGCGATTACCAGCGCCTTCATCGCTTCAAGATCGAGCCCATCGAGGTCGGGCAAGGAAGCAGGAACCATGACCGCAGTATGCCATAAGACAGATCGGAATGCATCAACAAAAGCCGCATGGATACAGGAGAATCACGCATATAACTCACACTGCGATCTGCGGCGCCCAGGTCCTCTGCGGACGACGCCAATCGATGCCTTCAAGAAGCATCGACAACTGCGCACGAGTCAGACAAACGGTTCCTTCGGTCGCCTGCGGCCAGATGAATCGGCCTCGCTCCAGACGCTTGGCAAACAGACAAAGCCCGTCGCCGTCGAACCACAACAGCTTGACGATGTCGCCACGCCGTCCACGAAAAACGAAGACGTGTCCGGAGAATGGCTGCTCCTTGAGCACCGTCTGCACTTGCGCACTCAGGCCGTCGAAACCACGCCGCATATCGGTCACGCCGGCGGCGACCCATATCCTTGTTCCGGTACGGAGTTCAATCACTTGCGCAGGCTCTCAAGGATCGAATGCAGTAGCACCGGATCAGCGCCGCACTCCACGCTGATCATGACCCGGCCTGGAAACTCGATGTGAATCGCTCCGCTTGGCTTCGGTTGTACCTTCGCACCAGCATCCCGCGTCACGTTGGCCGTCTCGCACGGAGCAGACAACGTAACAGGAAGAAGTGCGGTCGTTGCCGCATCGGGCTCGGCCAGTTCGCCCCTCTTCAACTCACGCCGCCACTTGAACACTTGGTTGGCGTTCACTCCATGAGCCCGCGCCACCAGCGCCACACTCGCGCCAGGCTCGAACGTCAACTCCGCGATCCGCCGCTTCTCAGCTACCGATCGCCATCTCCGTGCGCGACGCGCCTCTCCCCCACCCTCTGACTGAACCATGACTGAATAGTCGGTCGAATGCTCGGGGGTATGCCAGAGGGGAACTCCGAACGCTTACATAAATGGTATAGTAGTGCAACCCCCTTACTAGCCCCACTTCATTTCACCCCACAAATTTTCCAATAGAAGCTCAACTGCATCGCTCCTCAGCACATCTTCTATGCGCACATAAATATCTAGGCACATAGAAGTCTCTTCTCCTTAGCTTCGCGTGAGCTTCAGATGGTAACTGAAGGGTCGAGCGCGGTTCTCGCCAATCTTCCAACCTGCCTGATTTGCGATGGCCGCGAATTCTGACAGCGATCGGGGATAGGTTGTGAATAGACCAGATGCAGGCAGTCTACCTTCTTCAGTTGTGCGTGTTACCGATCCGACAATAAGCGCTTCGGGGCCAACAGATTGGGCGATAACGCGAAGATTCATGGCGATTTCTCCATTGGTGCCGTACTCAAAGAGTCCACCCTCAGAGGAAATTGCTGTCACACATTCTGTTGCACCTAGCTCTTCCAGAATTCTTTGGAGCTGCCTGGCTTCCGCCCAATCATAGGAAAATATGCAATGTGTGACTTCGAGCTCTGACAGTGGTCCTCCCTCGCTTTTCAGTGCGTCAACGGCGCGCCTCCCAAATTCAGGGCCATCGCAATCGATGTCAAGAGCCGCAATAACGATACTCCGGCCTTGCAATAGCTCTGGGTGTCGCCGCTTAAGTTCAAGCAGGACATTCCAACTTTCGATTGCAGTTCCGCTGGCCACACTAACCAGAAGCAACTTCATGCGGGGAGTGTTCTTCAATTGAGGTTCAACTCCTGTGGCAAGCAATTCAACCATATCGACAAGTCGACGACGCGCCAGCACAGCCGGATAGGAGGATGCAATCGCTCGATCAATAGGATGCCCCCAGTTTTCTGGTCCTAACTTTATTTGGTATGTAGCCAGTCCCGGCAAATATCCTCCCGCAGAGCGTTGCAATGCTCCCCCTAGAGTCGAAGTCGCTAACGCCGCCGTCATTTCTGGTGTCATCGGCTGTTTCTGCATAACCTGCTTCAGGTATGCGGTCTTCAGCTTCTCTAGATTTTCTTCACTAACCGAAAATCCAAACTCTGGCAGTGTCAAATCGATTACCGGCAGTTGCACCCCATCCATAGTTGAAGCAAACATCTTTCCGCTCATGCCTCTCCTTTTCATCGTCAATGCGAGTGTGCCAAACAGTGAACATCGAGACTGCACCTACATGAATCTCCGTTATTAATTGTAACACAAATGACCACTTACACGCAACTCAATTCTTGTGGCAGGGAGTCTACGAAACTCTGTTTCTCGATGGATTGCTCGCCTCTGTAGCAATTGTTTGTAGTACTAGAAAGGCCAATGTGCATGCACGAGATCGTTGTCTTGTACGCTCGGCAATGGCGGCGCGAATCGTTGCATTTCGATCCTTCGCCGAGGCTCCGGCAGAGGCACACTGTAGCGCTTCAATTGAAGCTGTGAAATCAATTTGGTAGCCACGCCCGGTAGCCTTTCTCGATTTCATCGTTGAGTGTAAGCAGTGGTCTTCCCAATAGTTCGGCAATCTCGTGATCTGGCTGCGCACATTGTCCATGCCGACAAAGAGCATAAAAGCGCAATATCCTGGCGATGTGCGCTTCTGGATATCCGCGGCGTTGCAAAAGAGCATGCGCTTCTAGCTCAGAAAGATCTACATAGCGTATCGTCCGGCCGATTTTAAGTGAAATGCGAGCTACGATTTCCTCATGCGTTAAAGCCTCCGGTCCGCTAACTTCCAGCGCCTGTCCAGCGAGCGTTGGATACGTCAGCGCTCTAAATAGGACTGCAGCTACATCTTTGGCATCTACGTACGCAATGCGTGTATTTCCAAGGGGAAGGCTCAGTGTGTTCTCTTTCGCAATTTCTGTACACAGCGGAGGACGGCTGAGCATCTGCAAAAAGAAATTCGGCCGTACATGCGTCCAGCTAAGACCAGTTTCTTCGACAAGCAATTCGACCTTGCGGTTCGACAGCTCGGGGCGTCGGCCGGCTCCAAGCGCTGATAGCACCACGACACGCTCAATGTCTGCAGAAGTCAGGGACTCAATGAAGGACTTGGCATGAAGGTGTGCCGCTTCATCACCTGGGGCGGAAATCAGCATGACTGTCGCAATATCCTGCAAGGCACTCGAAAATGTCTTTGGATCAAGAAGATCGAGCAAGCGCCATCTGTCTCCTCGAGGAGTTCTGGACGCGCCAACTGCATCGTAGCCTTCTTTCTGCAGCATCTTGAACACCCAGCCCCCCACAAACCCGGATGCTCCCATGACCAGTATTTTGTTCTTCATCTTTGCCATTGCATTCTCCTTAAACGTTATGCAAACTGCCCGCCGGCGGACCAAATGCGGACCATTGAGCAAGCATCATCCAAGCACCGTCAACAAGGACTTGGAGGGCCAACCTCAAACAAGCCCAAGAATCCGAATTCAGGGATCTTGTCGAGATTGATGATTCAGGTTCCATTTCCAAAAGTAACGGTACCGTTACTGATACTATATCTGTATGACCAAGAAGGCAAGTCAGAAAGCGGGAACAATGCAGGCCCTCCTGAAAGCGCTCCAGGCGGAGTTGCTGGAGAGTGGGCGCCTGACAGTCGAAGCGATCGCGCTCCGCGCCTCTGTAAATAAGTCTCTTGTTTACAGGTATTTCGGAGGACTAGACGGGCTCATAATTGCCTTTGCCGGTAGTGAAGAGTTTATGCCAAGTGCCGAAAACGTACTGGAATTGTGTGGTGAAGATTGGCTGCAATTGAAGCCGCGGGAACGCCTGATTCGCTGCGTACAGGCATACGTGCAGCTACTCGCAAAGCGCCCGGCTACCATCCAGATGTTGCAGCGCTTGCCCACATTTTCAGACGAGATTCTGGATGCGTTATCTGTAGGGAGAGCTCAGGAGATCAACCAAATCCGCGAAGCCATGGGCCCGCAGGCGCCTTCCGATCATTTTGATGGGGATATGGCTTTCTTTTTGCTCGTTTCGGGAGCTTGCACTCTTCTTGGGAATCAACACAACAAGTGGTATCACAACCCATTGAAACTCGAAGAGCTTTCTGCACAAATCAACAAAACTTTGGCAGCGCTGTTCCATTGTGACTAAAGTAGTCGCATTTGATTTGAGCAAGCAGTTCCGCACGGGTAGTGTCCATCTCGAATCGTGACGGCGTTGAGAGGTTTCTTTGAGGCACCCCGATCGTGATGGATGGACACGAGGATAAACACGGCTGCCGGCAGATCGGCATACGCCCAGAACTGCCAGCAGCTTTGTTGCAAGTGAAGGATAGGGAAGCCCGACCCTCACACCGCGCGCATCTCTGCTTGAGATGGGCAAGGTGGCTGCCCGGATTCGGGATTGCCCACATCTCGTGGATTGGCCGCACCTGAAAATCGAACAGCCGCAGGAATATGAAGGTTGAGAAACGGCCCTACCGCCGACCGAATCTCGTGAAGATGCGTGAAGAGACTCACGTGTTGGCCGCCTTCAATGAACAGTGTGTCTACCAATGGCACTCTGCGGGCCAGGGACTCAGCCTGCGCGAAGGGCGCTGCCTCGTCCGCCGTCCCATGCACCACGAGAGCCGGCGCTGTTATTCGCTCAAGCGCATAGTTGAAAGGCATCCTGGATTGCCGGATGTCATTCTCTGTTCCAGGCATTCTCTGCGCCATCCGATCAAGGATGCTCAATTGCGTGGCGATCATCAGCGGCCCAGCCTCGGGGTCGTCGAGCGTGCGCGCCAACAGCGCAGGATCGGCAATCGAACGCCGTGC
>CAYPYJ010000108.1:0-12472 GCA_964414945.1 uncultured Occallatibacter sp. | reverse complement strand
ATCGGTAGGGTGCGGCAGGGTGCCAGCCACCAAAACCAACATGTCCATCATAAGGGGCATCCCCCGCGCCGGTCAATCTAGCCATGCCAGCCCGCACGAATTCAAATGCTCTCGGCACTCTTCTTCGTAGTGGCTTTTTTCAGAGCTTTTTTGGCGGTGGCTTTGCGCTGCTTGACCTCTTCTTTTGAATACATGGTGCCGCGGCATTTTTTCGCACCGCAGTTGCAAATGGCCTCATCCTCGCCGCCGTCGTAAAGGCAATAGTCGTACGTAATCTCCTCACCAGCGGCGATATTGCGAATAGCCTTGATCCAGATGTGGTCATCTTCTTCGCTGGTCTCGCAGTTGGCGTCGCAACTGTGATTGATGAACATGGCCATGCAGTGGCCGTCGATCACCACCGAGCCGTCGCCGAGTCCAAAGAGATAGGTAATTGGCGAGGCCTCGTAGGCGGTGTCGGCTTCGGCCTTGGTCAGCTTGTGGCCGGTGTACTCGGCAACGTGCGCGCCCTTGCGAATCGCCGTGGTGGTGTAGCAACCGGCTGCGTGGATGGCGGAAGAGCGGATGATGAGTCCCATGCGAATGTGCGATGCTTTCTTCAGAAGATGTATGATTCGCATCGTAACAGTGGACAGTGGTCAGTGAACAGTGGTCAGATTGTGGGATAGAGATATGAAGCGGATTCTTTCAGTTGCGTTGGTTCTGGCTGGTAGTCTGGTGGTTCTTCCTTCACTGCTTGCGCAGGCGCCAGCAACGGGCGATGCGGCGGCAAACGGGCAGAAAAAGCCTCCAGCCGATGCCCAGAAACCGGCTCCAGGTGCGCCTTCGCAATCCAGCGCCAATCCCTTTCCCGAGGACATCACTACGGTTCCGGTGATGCCGTCCAAGGTTGCTCCTCCACTGCCCGAGGGCAGCGAGAGTGGCCCGGAAGGCTATCGCACTCCGCTACCGGGCCAAGATCTGGACCCTGTCCGTAGTCCCGACGACCCGGAACCAGCTGCCGCCGTCAGTGATTCAGAGGAGGGATTCAGCTCCAGCCTTAGGGGTCTGGAAAGTCTTCTACCCCAGCCGGAGGACGATCAAAACAAAAAGAATAAGAAACCCGTCAAGCAGCTAACCCGCGAAGAGGTTACAGCCAAAAACATCCAGATAGGCAACTACTATTTGGAACGGAAAAACTGGAAGGGAGCTTTTTCGCGCTTCGAGTCCGCGCTGGTGCTGGACCCGGAAAACCCCGATGTCTTCTGGGGTTTGGCAGAAGCCAACCGGCACCTGGGAAACTTGGCCGACGCCCGCGCAAATTATGAGAAGGTTGCCGAGTACGATCCCGACAGCCGCCACGGCAAAGAGGCCGCGAAAGCGCTGAAGGAGCCGGAGATTGCCAACGGCAAAAACGCCCCGCCCGCAGCACCACCGACGATGAAGACAAATTAGCGATCAAAAACCGGCCCAGCGGTAATAAGCTGCGAGGATCGGCTGACCCCACAGGCTGCTGACGATGCCGCCGATGCAGAGAAATGTCCCCAGCGGCAGTTTGCTCAAAGCCCAGCTTTCCGAGCCTCGACGCGCGGAAGGAACAACCAGCAGAACGATAGCGGCCAGCGATCCCAGAACAACTCCCAGACCAAAAGCAAGCAGAGCGCCGGGCAAGCCGAGCCACGCAGCGAGTAGAGCCATCAGCTTGGCGTCGCCCAGACCAATGCCTTCGCGGCGACGGATGAGCCAGTAGACCCAGCGGATGAGCAGGATGAGTCCGGCGGCGGCTAGGATGGCCCCCACACGCTCTCCAAACTGAATCCAGAATGCCGATTGCAATCGCAGAGGAGTTCGCAAGAAGGATACAAACAGAACCGGAAACGCAAGGCCCAACGCGATTCCTGGAAACGTGACAGCATCAGCAATCCACAAATGCTCAGCATCAAGGACGGCAATTCCGACCAAAATCCAGAGAAAAATCATCGCTGCGGTCGCGGGTAATAAACCTATGGATTGCTGGCCAATAGCGAATTGAGTAGGAATATCTGCGTACTGAAACGGCTCAAAAAGACGCCAACCGACAAGCGCCCACAGCACCCCAACAGAAAATTCCACCAACGGATAGCGCCACCCAATCCACGCCCGACAGGTGCGGCAGCGGCCACGCAATGCCAGCCAACTAACCAGCGGAATGTTCTCCCACCAGGCAAGGGTGCGGCCGCACTGGCGGCAGTGGGAGCGGGGCAACACAATGCTCTCGCCAGCGGGCCAGCGGCTCAGGCACACGTTCAGAAAGCTGCCGAAGGCGAGGCCGAGCAGACCGGCAAAGATCGTTCCCAGAATGCGAATCATAGTCGAGGTTGAGTATATCGCCGCGAAGGCATGGGACGAGTTGAGATCCGTGGTTTCCCACCCATGCGCCAGGAAAAAGGCGCATGGATAGGGTACGGGAGATTTGAGGTACATCCGTCGCACGATAGACTGAGGTGCATGGACTCTTCGTTTGAACCCACGAACCCACAGGCTTCCGCGCCGATCAACTCAGATCAGGCGCGTGCGGCGGAGCTGTTTGCCGAGTCGGTAAGGATCATGGCGCGGCTCAGGGCTCCCGACGGCTGCCCGTGGGACCGCGAGCAATCCTTCGACACGATTCGCAAGTACACGCTGGAAGAGACTTATGAAGTCTTCGACGCCATTGAGAGGCGCGACTTTCCCCACTTGGCCGAGGAGTTGGGCGACCTGCTGCTTCAGGTGCTCTTCTATGCAGAGATGGCGGCCAACGAAGGGCACTTTACCATAGCCGATGTGCTCGACCATCTGAACAACAAACTGATTCGCCGCCATCCTCACGTCTTTGGCGATGAGGCCGCGCGGGCTGCGGGCAACCGAGCCGACGTCAATGCCGATGTGGATGGCTCATCTGCCGCAGTGCTGCGCAACTGGGATGAGATCAAAGCGGCAGAGAAGGCGACACATGCAGAAGACGCGCCTTCGGCGCAAAAGCTCCAAGCATCGAGGTTGGATTCCGTGCAGCGGGCGATGCCCGCTTTGGCTGAGGCAGCCAAACTGGGGGCCAAGGCGCGCAAAGCGGGCTTTGATTGGCCAGAGTGGCGCGACTTGCTGCCCAAGCTGGCTGAGGAAACAGCGGAGCTGGAGGCCGAGGCGGCTTCCGGCGATCCGGCGCGCAAGCCTGCCGTTGAGGCTGAGTTGGGCGATTTGCTGTTTACCGTGGTCAATCTGGGGCGGCACCTGGGGGTAGATGCGGAGATGGCTCTGCGCGGCTGCAATCGCCGCTTCCGGCAGCGTTTTCGCGAAATGGAGTTGGCCTCGAAGCGACCGCTGGAAGAGCTCGCGCCAGATGAGTTAGAGGAATTATGGGCGGGGGCAAAGCGGAAACTCGCCGATCTGGAGGCGGGCCATGATTGACCTTCGCGCCTGCTCGGGCTTTGATGAGCTGGAGGCCTGCGTCCAACTGCAGATCGAAACCTGGGAAATGGACGCTAGTGAGATTTTTCCGCGCAAGGCTTTTTTACTGGCGCAGAAAATCGGCGGTCAGGTCATTGGTGCTTTCGACACAGATATCGACGGTGGGCCAGACTCGCTCATCGGCTTTGTTCTGTCGTGGCCGGGTGCGAAGACGATGGATGGCGTGTCACAGCCCTATCTTCACTCTCACATGCTGGCGGTGCGCGAGAGCTATCGCAATCGCGGAGTGGGCGCGAGGCTGAAGCTCGCGCAGCGCAGTGAGGCGCTCAGTCGCGGCATCCGGCGGATGGAGTGGACATTCGATCCGCTCGAGATCAAGAATGCTTTTCTGAACATTCACAAGCTCGGCGCGATTTCCCGCCGCTACGAGGTCAATTTTTATGGTGTATCCTCATCTCGATTGCAAGGCGGACTTCCGACAGATCGGCTGGTGGCGGAGTGGCAGCTTGATTCGCCCAGAGTGATGGCTGCTGCGGAAGGTAGCAGAACCGCAGAACTCAACATCGAAGAGCGGATTCTGGTGCCAGCTTCGATTTATGAGTGGAAGGCTTCAGAGGCTGGCCGGGAGCGGGCGCTGGCTGTTCAGTTGGAGAACCGCGCCAAGTTTCTAAATGCGTTTGCCCGCGGGCTCGCTGTCGTCGGCTTCAGTCGGGATGCAGAAGGAAATGGAGTCTTTGAACTGGGCCCGTTGGCCGGGATTTGAGAGAACCGCAAATTTCAAGGAATGTAGATAGCCTATGAAAATTGATGAAATTGTTCTTCGCGAAATCCACCTGCCTTTGGTGCGTCCCTTTGAGACCAGCTTTGGCGTCACACGCGAGCGGAGAATTCTGCTGGCTGAGATTCACTCCGAAGGGTTGACCGGCTGGGGCGAGTGCTCGGCGGGCGAGCATCCGTACTTTTCCGCGGAGTGGACCGACAGCGCGTGGGCCGTGATCGTGTATGAACTGGGTCCGATGCTGGCGGCTGAGTCGCCTGCGCATGGGGGCGAGTGCCCGCGCATCTTCGCCAAAGTGCGCGGCAACCGTATGGCCAAGGCCGCTCTCGAAAATGCGGTCTGGGATTTGGAGGCGCAGTGCAAAGAAATATCGCTTTCGCAACTAATTGGCGGAGTGCGCACAAAAATTCCTTGCGGCGTATCGCTGGGAATTCAGCCCTCGATTTCGGAGCTGATGGAGATTATTGAAAAAGAGCTGGCCGCCGGTTATCAGCGCATCAAGTTGAAGTGCAAGCCAGGCTGGGATGTGGAGGTCTTTGAAAAGGTGCGCAGTCGCTGGCCTGCGATCATGCTGAGCTGCGACGCCAACTCAGCCTACAGGCTGCGGGACGCGGACCACCTGACCGCCTTTGACGCCTTCGATCTTTTGATGATTGAACAGCCGCTGTGGCACGATGATTTTTACTATCACTCGATGCTGCAAAAAAGACTGCAAACGCCAATCTGTCTGGACGAATCGATCCGCAACCGTCGCGACGCACTGGCGGCGATTGAGATGGAGTCATGCCGAATCATCAACATCAAACTGGGACGCGTGGGCGGCTTCAGTGAGGCCATCGCTGTGCACAATGCTGCTCAGGAGCGCGGCATCGCGGTATGGTGCGGGGGAATGCTGGAGTCAGGCGTAGGTCGTGCGCACAACATCGCGCTCTCAACGCTGGAAAACTTTACGCTGCCGGGCGATGTTTCCGCATCGGCGCGCTACTGGGCGGAAGACATTATCGAGCCAGAGGTTACTGTTTCATCGGCGGGCGAAATCGCCATTTCGCAGACTCCGGGCCGTGGCTACGAGGTGCGCACGGGACTGGTGGAGCGACTCACCACGCGGAAGCAGAGTATCCGCGCACTGACTCCGGCTTGATGTGATTGAGATGCGGATGGCCTGTTGATTCTGTCTCTCTTTGAGTGAGAATCGGGCAGTTGTGTTCCATTTTGGTGCTGAGTTCAGAATGCGACACGATACACTGCCGCGTACCATTCGTTACGCTTTCTGCAACCAAGGGATTGCTATGATGAATGTCTATTACAAGAAGCCAGCCACCCAAATGGCATGGCCAGGAGATCACAATGCCCCAAGCATATGCATACAGCACCATTCCCGCTAGAATACTGGTGCCTGTCGACTTCAGTCCTTCATCCCACCTTGCCCTTGAGAAGGCAACCGAACTTGCACAGCACTTTCATGCAGAGATTTTTCTTGTAAGTGTTCTTTCTGAGGGCCCCAGCCTTGAGTCTGAGAAGAAGCTGGCGACGGCGCATTTTGCCGTATCCGTAGCTGACCTGACATCCAAAGGAATCAAGGCTACCTCAAGCATCGAAGTCGATACCGACATCGCTGGCAGCATTCTCGATGTAATAGAGAGCAAGAAGATCGACCTGATCGTGGTTTCCACTCACGGTACCACCGGCTGGCATCCAATGGTCTTCGGATCGATTGCCGAGAAGCTTGTGAAGCTGGTGCATATTCCGCTGTTGCTGATTCGTACGGAAAAGCCGGCGAGCAGTGTGAAGCTCACATCGGGCCGCCTGATGGAGTGGTGGTAGTCTTTAGCAACACGCAACGCAAACACAATGGGCGAACGGCTGATATCAGCTGTTCGCCCATTGTGTTTGCGATTGATTCTATCGCTTGCCCTTGATGGTGATGGGGCTGACGCCAGTCTTCTTGAAGGCGCGTTTTTCAGCGATGGCCTGCATCTCTTTGCCAATGTGCGATTGATTGATGCCAAGCTGCAGGGCCAGGTTAATGATGTTGCTTGTGCCCCAGTAAAGAGCCAGACCGGAGGCATAATGCAGCAGGAAAAAGCCCATCATAACCGGCATCATGAAGGCCATCATCTTGCGCTGAGCAGGGTCCATCCCCGGCGAGGGGGTGATCATCTGGGTTGCAAACATGGTGATGATGATGAGAATGGGGAAAATGTATAGAGGGTCGGGCTGGGAGAGGTCTTTGAGCCAGAACCAGTGGGCCTGTCGCAATTCGACTGTGTTTTGGAGCAGGCGAAAGTAGGCAAAGAAGAGGGGAATCTGCGGCAGCATGGGCAGGCAACTGCCATACATATTGACGCCCTCGACCTTATAGAGCTCCATCATCTCGGAGTTCATGTCGGCGCGTTTGGGGTCGGTGGCCTTGAGGTGCTTGTAGCGGGCTTTGATGGCGTCGACTTTGGGCTGCACGCGCATCATCTTCAGCGACGATTTCAGCGCCATAAAGCGGAAAGGCATCATTATTAGGGTGAAGATGGTGGTGACTATAATGATGGCCCATCCCCAGTTGGTGTCGCTCGGGCCGAACATATTCTTGATGAAGTGCAGGGCCACGTAGAGAGGCTTGGCGATAAATTGCAGCCAACTGCCGTACTGGATGATTGGTTCGAGCGTCTGTTCAGCCGGCTTTCCGTTCGCGCCGGTGACATGGATGGTCTTGAGCAGGTCGGTCTCTTTGGGACCGGCGAAGAATCGCAGGCGGGTTGATCCGCTGGTGTCTCCCACGGCCAAACCGATCACATCGACCGGTTTCTCCTTGCCTTGGTCGCTCGGGCTGCCGGTCAGGTCTATGGCGTTGTGCAGAGTGACTAAAGTTGCTTTAGCCGGATTGTCGGGCAGAAATGCGGCGGCAAAGTAGAGGTCGGAGACGGTCGCGAAGTCAAATGGCTGGTTGAAGGTGGCGTTTCCGCCGACCTTCTTGGCAGCGGCCGAGTCGTCTTTGCCGTTCAGGGACCAGATAAACACGCCGTTGGAGAATTGCATGGCGTCGGTCTGGTCGCCCAAGCCGCCGGGCCACGCCAGAAGCGCCCGCACGGGGCTGCCATTGCGCTTGACATCAACCTCTGCGGTGACCACATAGCTTTCGTCGAAGCGGAAGGTCTTGACCACATCCAGACCGTTCGCCGCATAGTGGAATGTCACTGCGCAAGGAGCCTGAACGAGGCCCGTGGTCGAGGTAGCGCCGGAAACGGTGACCTGATAGAGCGCCGAATTCAACTGCTTGGTCAGCTCAGGCTCATAGGTGTAGAGCGAGAGCGGAAGACCGAAGGCGGTGGTCTTGGGGTTGACAAGATCGAGCTGTTGGCCGCCGGGATCGGGATGGTCTTTGTATTGCTTGCCCTGAAGAATCCAGTGCTCCACCTGAGCGCCTTGATTGGTAAAGACGATTTTAAGGTTTTTGTTCTCAACCGTCGTGGTCGTCACCAAGGAAGCGGCAACGGTGGGAACGGCAGCAGCGGTAGGCTGTGCAGCCCCAGCGGCCATCTGCGGCTGGGCCTGCGTGGCGGCCTGAGGTGCAGGCTGGGTCTGATTCTGGGTTTGGGTCGGTACGGCTGGGGTGGGCGTGACCGGTTGCTTGGGCTTGATGAAGAACTGGTAGCCGAGCAGTATGACGAGGAACAGAAGGGTGATAGCCATCAGGCCGCGCGAATCACCGCCGCTGCCGCCGCCATCTCCGCCCTGCCCTTGAAGATTGGGATTACGAATTTCTGCCAAGGTATACGTCCTATTCGTTGCGCCTTCGTGGCGCCACTCTTTCTATGGTAACGGTTCGCGGAGAATAAGGCGTGAAATCATGGCCGAGGGAGTTTGGGCGGAACCGGGTCCAGCCCGCCGCGGGCGAAGGGATTGCAGCGCAGGAGCCTCCAAGAAGCCAGTAAAACACCGCGCCAAGGCCCGTGCACCGCAATGGCGACGGAGGCGTATTCCGAACAGGTGGGCAGGTAGCGGCATCCGCCGGGCTTCATCGAATGAATCGCCGGCGAGAGCCAGCGGCGATAGAAGTCGAGCAGGTAGAGCAGGATGCGGGTCATTTTATGCTGTCCCAAAAAACTTCGGAGAAGGGCGGGCTTATTGAACCTCAAAACCCTTGAATTTCTTGCCGAAGGCAGTTGGCCCCACCGCAGGTGGCAGCCACAACTAGTTCGGCCGCTTCTTTCATAGTTTCGCCCACCTGGAAATTCAGGCCGGATTCCTTGAGAATCCTGCGGCCTTCCTCAACATTAGTGCCTTCCAGGCGCAGCACGATGGGCACGGTGATTTTCAAATTGCGTGCGGCGGCCACTACGCCCGTAGCCAGCCGGTCCACGCGCAGAATGCCGCCGAAGATGTTGATAAAGATTGCCTTGACGCTCGCGTCGGAGAGCAGAATCTCAAAGGCGTGCTCGATCTGGTCTTGCGTTGCGGAGCCGCCCACATCAAGAAAGTTGGCGGGACTGCCTCCAGCGTACTGAATAATGTCCATCGTCGCCATCGCCAGGCCAGCGCCGTTGACCATGCAGGCAATAGAGCCATTGAGCTTGATGTAGTTGAGTGCGTACTTGCTGGCTTCAACTTCAAGCGGGTCCTCCTCGGCGGTGTCGCGCAGAGTCTTAATTTCCGGATGGCGGAAGAGGGCATTGTCGTCGAAGGTGATCTTCGCGTCGAGGGCAAAAAGCTTGCCGTCGGTGGTGGTGATAAAGGGGTTGATCTCCACCAGCGAGGCGTCACTCTCAATAAAAGCTTTATACAAGCTCTGAAAAAAGGCGACAGCGGCGTTGATTTGCGCGGGCTTGAGGCCCAGCGCGAAGGCCAGCTTGCGCGCCTGCCATTGACCCAATCCGATGGCCGGATCGATGGTTTCTTTAAAGATAGCTTCCGGCGTTTTGGCTGCGACAACTTCGATCTCCATGCCGCCCGCCTGCGAAGCCATAAAGACCAGCTTGCCGGTGACGCGGTCCAGAACAATGCCGAGATAGAGTTCGCGGTCGATGCTGGCCGTTTCTTCAATCAGTAGTCGCTGAACCTTTTGTCCCAGCGGGCCAGTCTGGTGCGTCACCAGCGTCATGCCCAGAATCTGCTGTGCGTACTGCTCCGCCTCCTCGCGGGTGCGGGCCACCTTCACGCCACCGCCTTTGCCACGGCCTCCGGCATGAATCTGCGCCTTGACCACCACGCCCGAGGCGCCCTCGGCAAAGAGCTTGCGGGCAATCGTCGAAGCTTCTTCGAGGGTGTTGGCCACTTCGCCGCGCGGCACGGCAACGCCATACTTTGCCAGGATTTCTTTCGCTTGGTACTCGTGAATTTTCATGGGTTGCGAGACCGCCCGACCGCTGCGCAGAGGATTCGGCCTCCGAGGGTGCGAGCGCCGTGCCAGCGTAAGCAAATACTATCCTGCGCGGCGATTGCGGAGCAAACCACCTGCGGTTGGGCCAGCGGCCTTTGGCGATTGACCGTTATGATGTGGATATGGCAACAGTGAAAGAGCTTTTGAAGGCGCTGGCCGAAGACGGCGCGGCGATGACGCGGGAGCAGGCAGCCGGTGCGCTTACGGAGATATTGTCGGGTACTGTGCCTGACGTGGAGACGGCTGCGCTTTTGACCGTGATGGCGACGCGCGGCGAACAAGCGCCGGAGTTGGCCGGCTTTGTGCAGGTAATGCGTGAGCGTGTCACGCCGTTGCCGATGACTGATGCCGAGCGTGACGAACTGGTGGACGTGGTGGGCACTGGCGGCGGTGGCCCCTTGACCTTCAATATATCCAGCGGCGCGGCTCTGGTGGCTGCGGCTGCGGGTGCCAAGGTGGCCAAGCATGGCAACCGGGCCGTCACCTCGCTGTGTGGAGCGGCGGACGTGCTGGAGGCGCTGGGCGTGCCGATTGAGCTCACCCCGGAGCTGGCCGTGGAGTGCCTGCGCGAGACGGGATTCATGTTTCTCTTTGCGCCGCACTATCATCCGGCGATGAAGGCTCTGGGTCCGCTCCGCAAGGCGCTGGGCTTCCGGACAATTTTCAATCTCTGCGGCCCGCTGACCAATCCAGCCGGAGCGCGAGCGCAGGTGATTGGCGTGCTGGCTCCCAGTCGAGTTCTTCTGGTGGGTCGTGCGCTGGTGGAGTTGGGAGCGAAGCGCGCCTTTGTGGTGCATGGGACCGACGGAATTGACGAGCTGACGACGACTGGCGAATCGATTGTGGCGCGGATTGAAGAGTCGCCTGAAGGCGGCAAGCCTACGATAAAGGCCGCGCGCATAACGCCGGAGATGGCCGGGCTTGAACGCCGCAAGCTGGAGGAGTTTGCCGGCGGCGATGTGAAGACCAATGCGGCGCTGCTCTACGATGTGCTGACCGGCATTCCCGGTGCGCGGCGTGAGATTGTGCTGCTCAATGCGGCGGCTGCGCTGGTTGCAGCGGGCCTTACGGACGACCTGAAGCAGGGTGTCCTGCTGGGCGCGGAAGCCATTGGCTCCGGTGAAGCAGCGGCTACATTGGCCAAGCTGCGTACCTTCGGTGAGCGGCATGGAGGAGCAAAATAACTCGGGGTGTTCGAGTATAGATCATGGTATATACTATATCCGGAGGGCGCAAAAATGACGCAAACCGCAAAACTTTTCATGAACGGTCGCAGTCAGGCTGTACGCCTACCCAAGGAGTTTCGTTTCGAGGGGACGGAAGTTGCGATCCGGCGCGATCCGGTGACGGGTGAGGTCCTGCTCTCTCCCAGCGTCGCGGCACGTCAGGATATGTCTTGGACCGAACTGTTCGTGGTGTGGGACTTACTCGGCGCCGCTGACCTTGAATTTGATCGTCAACTTTCGACCCCTGTTGAACGAGAGTTCTACTAAATGCCGCCCATATATCTGCTTGATACCAACGTAGTCAGCTATTTTGTTCGAGGCACTTCCGTTGCCGTCCGGAAGCATCTGCTGCTCATCCCGGTTGTGAACCTGGCTATCTCCGCTGTAACAGAGGCAGAACTCCTTTACTGGATTGCTAGACGACCGGGAGATGCGCGCACAAGTGTAAGCGTGCGCGATTTTCTGGAGCGTGTGCCTTCATTGGCTTGGGACTCCCGCGCTGCCGCGGTGTACGCCACTCAACGCGAAGAACAACAGCGCAAAGGACGCCCGCTGTCTACAGAAGACCTGATGATTGCCGCGCATGCGTTGTCGCTGGGATTGACGTTGGTGACGCACGACGTGGCCTTTTCCTATGTCGATGGGCTCAAGACTGAGGATTGGACGTTGGCGTAGCGGTGAATCCCACTACTCGGCCAATGTGCTATTCTTCCGCTGCGAGTTCAGGAGACACTATGATGCGTTTGAAGCAGACACTGGTTTGTTTGGCGATGGGCATTGCAGCGGCTGGTTTGGCATCGGCGCAAACCATTCAGATCAATCGTGAAAATAAGACCATCGCAATTAGCACGACGGATGAGGCTTCGGCAACGGCTGACATCGCCGCTATCACCATCGGTTTCGAGATATTCGGGTCTGATGCGCAGAGCGTTACAGCAGACAGCGGCAAGTTATCACACGCTATTTTGGTGGCATTGCACAAGGCTGGAGTTGAAGACAAGGCGATTGAAAGTTCTAGTCAGGGTTTACAGCGTTTTTCGGACTACGCCGAGAAAGAAACAGAAGAGCAGCGAGCGAAAAGGCAGTTTGTATTCCGGCAATCGTGGAATGTTAATGTAACTCCTCAATTTGCAGCGGAAGCTATTCGCGTTTCGATAGCGGCAGGTGCAAACCAGAGCGGTGCAATAGAGTGGCGCTATTCCGGGAGAAAGGTATTGCAGACCAAAGCCGCCGGGAACGCTTTGATAAAGGCGCGTGAGGTTGCTGCCAAAATGGCTGATGGACTTAACGTGAAATTGGGCGCGTTGGTCTATGCCAGTAATGAGACGCCGAATACCAAAATCTATTTTGCACATCCTGCGCAGGATCGTGTCTTGAATACCTCATCAGCATCGATGTCAGTTATTGTCGAGAGTACTCCTCTCGAAATTCGTCCACAGACGATTCGCGAAGAAGCCACGGTATACGCGGTCTTTTCCATTGAGTAGGGTTAAAGCATTTTCAGCTTTGACGCTCACAGTCCAGTCAAGATGTGTGATCTCCCGCCCTAGCCGACGGGTGCCCCCGGTCCCTCGCTTTTGGGGACCGGGGATAGCACAGAAGCCCTTGCGAGCGAATAGTGAGCGATTGGCCCCCCGCATGGGTTTGCAGATAATTACATTCACTTCCCGCACAATAGCAAATAGAGAGTGAGCG